>NZ_JBICZJ010000003.1:0-711245 GCF_043201895.1 Streptomyces sp. NPDC048254 | reverse complement strand
TAGCCGATGAGGAACAGGTAGGGGACCGCGGCCGTGACGGCGCAGGCCCCCGGGAGCAGGACGGGCAGGGCGCGCCGGGCGCGGACGGCGACCACCGCGCCGAGGACGGCGAGGAGCGGCAGCGCGAACCACCACAGGGTCACCACCGGGTTGGGGAGCGATCCGGTGCAGGGCCGGCACAGGGTACGTCCGCCGAGACTGCGCAGCTGGTCGACCGCAGCGAGGTGCCAGCCGAGGCCGCCCTGAATGTCGGAGGCGGCGGACAGGCGCTGCGCGAGGCCGCCATAGCTCGTATACGCCTCGATCACCCACTCGCCGGCACCCGCCACCAGCCCCACGACCAGCACGACGAGAAGACGCGGGCGGCGCAGGGAGAGCACGAGCAGCGGCAGCACGACGTAGACCGCGTCCATCGGGCGCATGCACGCCATCAGTGCCGCGCCCGCGAACACACCCCACCAAGCCGCCCGGTCGCGTGCGTTCGCGCGGGCGCGCAGCAAGCAGCCGACGCAGGCCAGGGCGCCGATGGCGACCCAGTAGTTGGGCATGGCCTGGGGGCCGTAGAACAGCGTCACCCACAACGAGGCGAACAGGGCGCCGGCCAAGGCCAGGACGGCGGGTCTGAGGTGGCCTCGCCAGACCCGCAGAGCGAGGTAGAGGGCCAGGCCGGACAGGACGGCCAGGTAGATCCGGAGCAGGACGGTCGAGTCGGACCACGACGCGACCGGGGCGGCGAGGAGTGAGATGCCACGGGAACGGGGCGCGCTGAAGTAGGCGGCGGGAACGTGACCGCTGACCTGGCTGACGTAGACGGTCTCGTCCCAGCCGAGACCGAGACCCGGCCGTACGAGGACGAGCTGGGCGAGCGTGAAGGCGACCGCGACCGCCCCGAGCCAGGGCTCACCCCGCGAGCGCCGAGGCCGGACGGCCTGCGCTGGGACGCCGGTGCGAGGAACACCGGTCGTAGTGGCGTTCAAGCCGTCGGCCATCTCGCACCTCTCGTCGTCGCACGGAACCGGCCGGGAAGCCGGGCACTCCTACAACTCGTAGGAGGACATCCCACCCTACGACTCGTACAGTGAGAGGCGAGTGAGAGGACGCCCGTTCCACTCAGCCGGCCCGGACTCCGCTCCTGGTGGCGGGCAGCCGTACCGATCGCCGCGAGTGTGGCCCCGCCGTCCTCCTCCTTCTGACCGGAGGCGCCCTCACCGCGACCGTCCTGGCCGGCCGTCAGAGACAACAACGAGCCGTGTGACGCACCTTGACCGGGCCAAGATGCGCTTCACCCCAGTCAAGCGTGCTGGCCCCAAGCCGGTTCCCAAGAATGATCAAGGGGCTGTTTCAGATCTCCTCTGAAACAGCCCCTGACCTGCGACTTCGTAAAGTCGGGACGACAGGATTTGAACCTGCGAACCCTTGACCCCCAGTTGCGGAGTCACTGAGCGGCGTGCGACGGGTCGTTCTTCGAGGTCAGTGTCCAGCGTACTCGGCCGAGTAAAGGAGTCTGCCCTCACCCTCCGCGGGTGCCCTTGCTTCTAGCCACGGTACGACCCGCGCTGACGAAACGTCAGCCGTCGCAAGTAACGCCAGCTCAAGGGCATTGTCAGTGCCGCCCGTTAGCCTGCCCCCATGCTGTCAACTGACGAAGACCTCCGTGCTGTTCCCCTGGGACAGACGTTCGGGTCTGCTGCAGGTTTGGGTGACAGGTTCGGTCACGCGGCCTGGAGGGCCGGTGTGGTCATGACGGTCTCGAATTCGATGGGGGTCAGCCGGCCGAGTGCGGCTTGTCTGCGGCGTCGGTGGTAGGTCCGCTCGATCCTGGTCACGATCGCGATCCGGAGTTCTTCGCGGGTGGTCCAGGTCCGGCGGTCGAGGACGTTCTTCTGCAACAGGCTGAAGAAGGACTCCATGGCCGCGTTGTCGCCGGCCGCCCCGACTCTCCCTATCGAGCCGGCCATCCGGTGGCGGTCGAGTGCCCGGACGAATTTCCGGGACCGGAATTGGGCGATCCGCGGTCGCTATGCAGGATGCATCCGTCGACCGGTTCGCGCCGGGCGACGGCGTTCTCCAGGGCGGTCACGGCCAGGCGGGCCTTCATCCGCGCGTCGATGGAGTAGCCCACGATCCTGTTGCTGAAGGCGTCCTTGACCGCGCAGAGATAGAGCTTGCCTTCGCCGGTGGCGTGTTCGGTGATGTCGGCGAGCCACAGCCGGTTCGGCCCGTTTGCGGTGAAGTCGCGGCGGACCAGGTCGTCGTGCACCGGCGGTCCGGCCTTCTTGACTCTCCCGCGCTTCTTGCCGAACACGCTCCACCAGCGGTTGTCCCGGCAGATCCGCCACACGGTCCGGTCCGCCATCCGGGCCCCGGCACCGCGCGCTTCGTCGGCCAGGAAGCGGTAGCCGAATTCCGGGTCGTCGCGGTGGGCGTCGAAGAGTGCTTTCGCGCGGTATGCCTCCTCCAGCACGGTGTCGGTCACCGGCTTGTCGAGCCAGCGGTAGTAAGGCTGTCTGGCGAGCTTCAGGACCCGGCACGTGACCGTGACGGGCGTCCCGTCCGCGGCCGGCTCTTTCACGAGCGGGTAGATCCTTTTCCCGGCAGATGGGCCTGCAACAGATAGGCCGCGGCCCGGCGCAGGACCTCGTTCTCCTGCTCCAGCAGCTTGATCCGCCGCCGAGCCTCCCGCAGCTCCGCGCTGTCCTGACTGGTCACTCCGGGCTTGGTCCCGTCGTCGATGTCCGCCCGGCGCATCCACTTCCACAACGTCATCGGGTCTGGTGCAGGTCTGGGCGACAGCTGTCACCCAGTGGATGCCGGTATGCAGGACGAACAGGATCCCGCACAGGGCCTGCCGGTCGGGCACCCGCGGTCGTCCTTCCACCTGCTTCGGCGGCGGCTCAGGCAGCAACGGCTCGATGAGCGACCACAGTTCGTCCGACACGATCCACGGCCGCGACTGACGCTTCCCCATGACCACATCAACGAGCGATCAAGCACACAGTCACATGATCAACCCACTTTTGTTAGAGCCAGTAAGCCGGACCTCGGTGTCCCCAAGAACCACTGCTTCGACAGACACCCCAACCCCCGGAAGGAGAAGGTCGGCGAGGCGAACCACATCCCCCACACCCAGGTGATGCCCACCTACTCTTGATCGTCACCACCCCCAAATCAGCGACAGAGCCCAGAAAGTGATCCAGAACCACTTTTCAGCCGTCGCCGACACGGGCTCAGAGCGGCTTCAGTTCGGCTAGCCAGAGGTGCAGGTTCGGGAGGATTTGTTGATGCATGCCTTCCTGTTCACAGCGAAGTCCACCGTGTTCGATCATCGCCGCCACCAGGCCCTCGAAGTGATCCGGGACGGTTTCAGCCTGCCGCTTCGCCTCGTTCAGCCACTTTTCGAGCTGCGACGGCTCCTCCACGAGTTTGCGTCCGCGGCGGTACAGTTCCGCGTCCATGGCGATGGGCTGGATGCTGCGGCCGCTCTTTTCCGCGAGATCGAGGATGATGCCGATTCCTGGTGGGTCGAGGTCTCCCCAGGCTGCGATCGGCAGGGACTCGGGCACGCACTTGCCCAGGAAGTGAACCAGTGCCCCGGAGGCGAATCCTTCGGTCCAGATGCAGAGCCAGTTCCTGGGGACGGTCGTGCGCGAGGCGACCGCTTCGAAAGTCTCCTGGTTTTCGATGAGGAAGACGCCACGGGCCTGGAGGTCGAACCGACCGTGTCTCGTGACCGTCCAGCCTGGGAGTTCGATGAAGGGTTCAGCGAGGGTGAGGTCCGCCACGAGGCCTTGTCGGTGCCATTCGGCCGGGCCGGTCATCCTCAGGCCTGTGTCGCTGATGTGGACGGCCTCGGTGAACGGGCGGCCGATCAGGTTGGAGAAGGCGGCCTTGGCGGCATCGGTCCACGCCTTGGTTCCGCCGAGTGCCAGCGCTGCCAGTTCACGCTCGCTGCATCTCCAGCCGCGGCTCGCGGTGCGGAACCACTCGGCTGCCGCCCGCAACGCGGCACAGTACGTGATCCAGTGAGAAGTGGCGGCACGTGAACCGTCGGGAGGTACGCGCCTGTTGTCGTCGGGGAGCGCCGCGAGTAGCTCGTACTCGAATGCCAGCTCAGGCACATCGGCGATGGCGCACAGAGTCTCCGTACGCTCTCGCATCAGGCGGTCGCGTTTGACGATGGCCCGGTACCGGGCCTGGCCGCGTTTCGTCCGGATCGGCCCGCCGGCTCCGATGATCAGCATGCGGAGCGGCAGAGTGTGCCGACTGGCGCGCAGCACGGTATCGGCGCGTGCAAGGTGGATGCCCGTCGCATTGACGGCGTCACCGAACAGGTCGATGAGATCGGCGCGTTCACGGTCGGTCATGCGCAGGGTGAGACGCCGGTTCAGCTTTCCCCCGTTGGCGAGGCGCTCACGCACTCGGGTGCAGAACAGGACTCCCCCCGGGCTGACCACCCACTGCGCGAGATCAGGGTGAAGGGCGACGCGATGTCCCATGTCAGTCGAGGTCCAGGTCGTCCAGCAGCCCACCGGCCTGGCCATGGGTGGTGGCGTCCACGTCCCTGTCCTCGTACTCCTCCTCGGCCTCAGACTCGTCGTCCATTTCTTCGTCCATATCGATGTCGTCGTCAGCCAGTTCGTCGTCGCCGAGCTGATCGTCGGCGTCGAAATCGAGGTTGCCGCCGAGCAGCGCCGGATCGAGCATGAGGTGCCGCTCGGCCCCGTCCCAGACGATGGGGGTGGTGAGTACGCCCTCCACCTGTGGGTCGCGGTACAGCTGGTAGGTGGTCACGCCGGGGACTTCTTCGTAGAAACCCCATTCATCGTGGCTCGCCATGACAAAGTCAAGGTCGAGTTGGACGAGCAGTCCCATGCACTCGCCTCGCATCTCGGTGTCGATTCCGGCGAACGCCTCGTCCAGGTAGACCGGGCGCGGCGCGGTCGGTGCGGCTCCCGCGTAGTGGGCCGCCGCGGCGGCGAAGAGCGGGAGTTGCAGCATGACGGCCTTCTCCCCGCCGGACCCCTTGCCGTGCATGCCGGCGTCGATGTCGGTCCATCTCTGCTGCGGGCCGGTCTTGTACTGGACGCGGATCCGGCTCCAGGCCCGGTAGTCGAGGGCGACGCGCAGGTGGCTCTTCCACTCCAGTCCGCCCTCCGCCTCCCTGGCCACGGCGATCTGGCGGCCGAGGAAAGCGATCAGGTGCTCGCGGGCCTCGTCGGGCAGAAACCTGCTGGCCTGCCGGTCCAGGGTCGCCAGGGCTTCCCGGGTCTCTTCGCCCTTGTCGGGATCCGCCTCCCACACCAGGCGCATGACGTGCCCGGAGGCCGTGCGGCGCAGAGCGAGAAGTCTGTTCATCTCTTCGACGAGCGCCTTGGCCCGCGCACGGCGACGGCGTAGATGGTCGCCCACCTGTCCGAGCAGGACCTCTGTGAACAGGTCGCGTTCGTTCGCGTCGAGCAGGCGGTTCCGTTCGTGGACCTCCCGCTGCACGATCGCGAGTCCTTCCGCGACGGTGAGGTGTTGACCGTTGTGGAACAGCCGGACAGAGACGAGGCGGTCCTCGTTGCCGGCACGCACCTTCCAGTCCGGCCCTGCCAGTACTTCCTCAAGGACCTGCCGGGCACGGTCCACGTCGTCGCGTGCTTGGTCGAGAGCGTGCGGATCCGAAGGATCGTCGACGAGTTGCCGGATCAGTGCCTGTGCGGCGGCGACCGCGTCGAGAGCGTCGGCGGCTGTGCCGTCTGCGGAGACCAGCGCGAGGAATCCGAGCCGGTCGAGCTCCCGGTACTGTCCTCGTCGCTCCTCCAGGACGAGTTCTCGCTGCCCCACGAGTTCACGGACCTGCGTACGAGCGGATTGAGCGCGCGCCTCCTCCTGGATCATCCCTTCCAAGTCGGCGAGGCTCTTCTTCTCCAGGGCCTCGTTCTTCTTGAGGCCGGCCTGGGCGACGCCGAGTCTCTTCAGTACGTCGTCGACGTCGGCCCCGACAGCGCTACGGCGCACATCGTGTCGTTCGCGCTTTCTCTTCGCGTCGCGCACAGCGTCGTCCACGTCGGCCTCGGCCAGGTTCTGATGTCCTCGACAAGTGGCCAGCAGTGCTTCGGCACTGTTGCGTTGCTCCACCCGGCTCGACCAGGTGCCAAGCCGTCGGAAGAGATCGCCGAGACTCGACCTGTATTCCGTGAGTACCCGCTGCTCCTCGGCAAGCGCCTCCAGCCCCGTGGCGGTCGCACGTTGCCTGGCGTATCGCTCAAGCTCCGCACGCGCCGCCTTCCAGATGACCTCTCGCTCGTCGAGCTTGGCCTTGGCCTCCTGGCTCGCCAGGTCGTACGTCTGGAACAGGCTCCTGGCCTTCGCGAGACTCAACTGACAGTCACGTACCGGCTGGTCGAAGGCAGCGGCCTCGTCGCACTCGGCCCGCAGATCGCCCTGCCGCTCAGTGAGGCGCTGCTGCAGCTCATTGAGCCCTACGATCCGGCCGTCCAGTTCGACAAGCTGATCGTCCAGCGCCTTCAGCCGGCGGCGGCGCTCGGCCTGGCGGGCGGCGGTACCGATGTAGGCGGCCTGTGTGACCTTGGTACGACCATGGACGGGGCCGATTCGCCACGAGCCGTCGGTCGACACCCAGTCACCCGGTTGGTGCTCCGTCCCGGCGGGGGCGAGCGCGACACCGGCCAGGATGCTCGTGGTCACATTCGACGGGACCGTCTCGTGATCGACCGCGTGCAGAACATCGCCGAGGGATCGGCCGGGAACCGGTTCCCGGTCGGCGACCAGGAGGCTGTCGAGC
The DNA here is from genome assembly GCF_043201895.1 of Streptomyces sp. NPDC048254. Classification (NCBI taxonomy): domain Bacteria; kingdom Bacillati; phylum Actinomycetota; class Actinomycetes; order Kitasatosporales; family Streptomycetaceae; genus Streptomyces; species Streptomyces sp. NPDC048254. The sequence continues at coordinate 704,455 of NZ_JBICZJ010000003.1, read as the reverse complement.
GTGTCTCCGTCCAACAGCGATCCCTCGGGGGTGACCCATGCGTCGAGCACTCCCGACCCGAGCAGGGCGGCCTCCAGGCCCGCTCGGGTCGTGTCGTCGATGTCCGGTTCGAAGTCGAGCAGCCGCCACAGTGGAGCACCGTCGGCGACGCTGCTCCGATCCCGCCGCTCGTGCACCGGGGCCGCAGGCAGGGGGTCCTTCTCCTCGGCGACGCTCAACCGCATGGCGGCCGTCTTGTCTCTTGTCTCCTGGAGACCACAGAGTTCGGCAGCCAAGTCGGATGCCTGCTGGACAAGCAGGGTCCCTCGGGGTCGGGCGAGGCGCTCCACCTCCTGGGAGAGGGTGGTGGCGCCCTTGAGGCCGAAGGTCGGCACCAGTGACTGGAGTGCTGCCAGTTCGACGTCGCTCAGTCGCAACTCCTGGCATCGCTCGCTCCAGTCGACGAGTGCGATGCGCAACTCGTCCATCCGGTCGGCGAGTTGCTGCCCATGATCGTCGACGGCATGCTTCGCCGTCTCGCATAGCCCCCACGCCTTCTGGAGGGCTTCGTCTGCCTGCTCGCGCAGGCCTTTGGCGTCCCGCGTCGTCTCGGCCAGCTCGACCGCACGCCGGAGAACGTTCGCGCGTGCTTCCACGTGGCCCAGGAGCATCTTCTCCGTCCCCTCGGGATCCTCCCGGACGGCAGCGGCGAGTTCGGTGTGAGCGTCCCGGATGCGGGTCCTCGCAGCCTGTGCCAAGGACTTCTCTTCGGCGACCAGGAGAACGGCAGCAGCTCTTTCGAGAAGCCGGGTCTGCTCGGTGGCCTCGGCTTCTGCCTCGGCTGTGGCGGATGCCGCCTTCCCCACACGCTCTCGAAATCCGGGGAGCTTCTCCTCCGCCTCCTCGGCCTGTTCCTGGAGTTTGGTGAGGAGGTCGTGCTGCTTCATCAGCGGGTCGGCTCGAAGTTCCTCGACGGAGATCCGGAGCGTCTCGCGTTCTTCGAGGAAGCGCTCACGCTCCTTCTTCCCCTCCTCCAGCTTCTTCTCAGCGCTGTCGGCCTTCTCAACAGCCTTCGCACTAGTGCGTTGCGCTTCGGTGAGCTGAGTATCCGCCTCGGCCAACCGCTCGGCGATGTTCCTGGTCCACCGGCGCGCGTAGCGGGAGTACACCGACAGGAAGGTGGACATGCCGAGTTGGTGCCGTTCCTGCTGCGCCAGGTCGGCGCGATCACGGGCCAGCTGGTCGAAGCGGACGGCCAGACCGTCCAACAACGACGTACTGACCGGTGGCAGACCGTTGGTCAGCATCCGGCTGAGTCGCTCGCCGTTGAAGTTCTCGCTCAGCTTCGGCTTGCGCAGGACCAGCAGGAGTTCCACCAGAGCTGCCAGTTTCCCGATCCCGAAGCCGAACAGGCGCTCCGCGACAGCTGTCCGGTACGCGCGCCGCTCCTCGAAGACGTCGCCGGGATCGAGCCGTGCCGCCAACTGCTTGCGCAGATACGGCTGTCTCCGTTCGTCCAGCAGGTTGAAGTCCTCGCCGATCCGCTTGGCGGTGACGAAGAACCAGGGTTTGTGGACGCCCCCCTTGGCCGACGTGCTGCCCCTCATCCCGATGCCGACGGTGATGAACTCGTAGCCACCGTCCTCGGTCACACGTCCGTACTCGCACCAGGTGTATCCAACGCGGTCGCCGCGCCCCCGATGCAGCAGGTTGTCCCGCATCGGCCGTGCGGTCGAGCCGAACGGGTCCAGCCGCCGGGCGCTGAGCCGCGCGTCCAGCAGCAGCGGGCTGGTGACCTCCATCACCTTGGTCTTGCCGGCACCGTTGCGCCCGCGCAGGATCAGCCCGTTGCGGTAGGAGACGAACTCCTGTTCCTCGTACTCCCACATGCCGATGAGGCCTAGGCGTAGTTGCACGATCGGAGTCCAGGCCTCGAGGTCCTGGCGCAAGCTCGCAGAACACCACGGTTCCTGATCCTGCTGCGCACGCCAGAGGGCCGAGGAAGTCCTGGCACCGGCCTCAGGTCGCGGCTTACCGTGGGGACAGCCGGACTAGTTGGTCGCAGCCCGAAAGAAGCGAGGGAGTCTGTGGAAGCGGAACTGGTGACGCTGATCGGAACCGGCGCGACCACGATGGTCGGCCTCATGGCCACGGACGCATGGGAGGGAGTCAAGCAGCAGGTGGTGCGTCTCCTCACACGCGGCCGCGAGACCGGCACGGTGGTGGCGCAGCTGGACGAGTCCCGTGACTCCCTGATCGCGGTAGCCGGAACCACCTACGAGGAGACCCTCGCGGCCGACCTAACCGCGGCGCTACGTCTCCAACTGCGCCGACTCCTGGAACAGGAGCCCGGCGCGGCAGAGGAACTCCGGCGTCTCGTCGACGGGTTCGCCCCGACGGTCCCGTCCCCATCACCGGGCACAGTTCACAACAGCATCACCGGAGGCACACAGCGTGGTCCGGTGATTCAGGGCCACACCTTCACCAATCTGAGGATCGGTGCCCTCGGGGACACCTCGGCAGATCGAATCGACTGAGCACTGGGGCAGCCCGCACCGAGCCCTTGACGTGTTCTCACTGGACCCTCCAACTATCCGAGGCAGGAAGCCTGCTATCTGGCGAGGGTCACCCGACAGCTCCTGGTTCCCCTTCACCGCCCAGCCTCAGCCGCCGTCTCCTGGGCGTGTGTCTCACGTCAGGACGTTGTTCTCCCAGCCCAGTTGCCATTCCAGCTCGGGCACGCCCGAGCTCCGCGGCCGCCTCCGACTCCTCGGGAAGGAGGTGAATACGCTGGGCAAGGACGCGCGCGGAGTCCAGATGCCCGATGGCCGACCCGTATTGACCGAGCACGCGCTCCGCTGTTCCGAGGTGAAGCAGAGCCTGCGCTTCCTCCATCATCGCGCCGATGGATCGAGCGAGGTCAAGCGCGCTGACGTGCAGCCTCACCGCATCGTCCGCGTGACCGGATTCGCGGTGAACCCTGCCTGTCTCGTTCAGACAGATGACCTGGTTCCGCAGATCACCGAGCTCACGGAATGATTCGAGTGCATCCCTCAGAAGACGCAGGGCTTCGTCCAACTGTCCCGGGATGGGCAGTGCACTGGCCAGCGTGATATCGATAACAGCGAGATCAGACTTGTTGATATTCAGAGGACTGATATTCCGGGCCTCCTTCAGGATCTGGCGTGCAGCCTCTTTCTCTCCCACACGGACGTTGAGATCGGCGAGGTTGTTCAAAGTACGTCGCTGATCCGCTCCGTCACCGATCGCCCGAAATTCTCGCAATGCCTCACTCAATGCAATACGTGCCATGCCGTACTGGCCTAGATAGAGGGAGGTGATGCCGAGGTTGTTCAGGCAACGGGCGACTTGACGCCGGTCGCCCTGTTTCTCCCTCACCGCGAGTACGTCACGCTGGACCGCGCGAGCCGCGTCGAGTCGACCCTGGTGCCAGTGAACGGTGGCCAGTTGATGCAGGGCTTCCAGCTCCGCGTCAACGTCGCCAGCGTCCGCAGCCATAGTGGCCGCGGAGCTGAGCGCGGCCATCGCCCGCTCGTAATGGCCCGAGCTGCTGTACACGGTCCCGAGGTCGATGCGGGCCCGGACCTCGGCCGCGTGTGCACCGGTCTCGTGCCAGTAGTGGACGGCATGCCGGTGAATCCGCTCGGCCTCGGCCCAGAATCCGCCGGCGCCGAGAAACCCCGCCAAGACGTGGCCAAGGACTGCGGCCTGACGAAACATTCCGTGGTGACGAGCGTAGCGTGCGGCGTTGATGAGTCCGAATTGTTCCGTCATGAGCCAGTTCTCCGCGTCCGCGGCATCCCGCCACGAAGGGAGGCCGCCCGTGTCCGCACCGGTGTCGATCAGGTCGAGCCGGGAGCGTTCAGGACGGATCAGGCGATCGGCAGCGTCGACGGCCACGATGTAGAAGTCGACGAGGCGGCGCATCGCGGCGCTCCGGTCCGCTGCCGAATCCTCGGCAGATCCGAGGCCCTCCGCGAAATCGCTGAGGAGGTCGTGGTAGCGGTACCGCTCCGCCGCAGGGGCCTGAAGCAGATGGGCATCCACCAGAGCGTCCATGGCCCGTTCGGCGCGATACAACGGGAAACCGCTGAGCGCGGCGGCACTGTGCGGACCGAATTCCGGCGCGAGATGCAGGCACAGCATCCGGAAGACCTTACGTTCCTCAACGCCCAGTGTCGCGTATGAAAGACGGAAGACCCCCGCTATCTCACGGTCGGTGTCATGCAGCTCTTCGATACGCGCATGCTCGCGTGACAGGCGTCCGATCAGATACTGCAGACTCCAAGTGGGACGTGAATTCAACCGGCTTGCAGCGATCTCCACAGCAAGCGGAAGCTGCCCGCACAAGGAGACGATCTTTTCGACCTCTTCGGGATGGTCAGCGCGGTCGTCCTCGATCATCCGCCGGAACAGCACGGCGGCGTCGTGCTGCGGGAGTACGTCGAGAACGATCGGAAACGCACCGGGCAGACCGGAAAGACGACGACGGCTGGTGATCAGAAACAGCGAAGGCGAGCTCGGCGGCAGGAGCGGTCTGATCTGCTCCGGGCTCGATGCGTCGTCGAGAACGACGACCACCCGCCGCTGGCGTAACGTTCCGTACCAGAGGGCGGTCAGCTCCTCCAAGGTGCCCGGTAGGGGCCTCTGCAAGGTGCCCAAGGTGCGGAGGAGTTGTGTCAAGGCAGACTGCGGCGTTACTGGCTCCTGGGCCGTTCCGTGGGTACGCAGATCCAGACTGATCTGACCGTCGGGGAATCGACCGGCGAGCCGTTCGGCTGCGGTCCAGGCCATGAGTGACTTGCCTACGCCGGCCATGCCGGAGATGGCTGCGACGGTAACCGTCGATGCAGAGCCGGAGGCGGACCTGTTAATCCGGTCCATCAGCGTGCGCATCTCGTGTTCCCGCCCTACCAGTTGGGCATGCTGAGGCAGAACCTGCGGGGCTGGGGTTCGGTCGACCGGGCGTCGCCCCCGAGGGAGCAGGGCGCTGACAGGAGCGTGCGACAAGATCAGTTCGTGGATGCCCGCCAGCTCGGGTCCGGGCTCGGAGCCGAGTTCCTCGCGCAGCCGCCGACGCAGGTCCGCGTAGAGCCGCAGCGCATCGGCGTGCAGACCGCGTGCGTGACGAGCGATCATGAGTTGTCCGACGAGGATCTCGTCGGTGGGACGCCGGGCCACGAGTTCCGTCAGTTCCCCCATGACGTCAGCGAAGTGCCCCAACCTGAGTTCGAGGGCGATCCTTGCGACGGCGGCCTCGACACGCTTTCCCCGCAACGTGGTCCTGAGCTCCTCGGCCCACAGACCGCCCAGTCCGGCGAGTGCCTCTCCCCGCCAGAGTGCTTCCGCCTGCTGGAAAAGGTCGAGTGCCTGATGGAGGTCACGGTCGTCTTCATCCTCCGAGAGCGCACGCGCCTCGCCCACCAGCCGTTGGAAGCGGTGCCAGTCAACGGCCTCGGGAGCTGCCTCCAGTGTGTAGGTGTGCGACCGTCTTTTGATCGCCGGAGCCCTTCCGTCGCCCGCCAGGACCTCCTCCATGTGCCTACGCAATCGGGTCGCGTTGGCGTACAGGCTGTTCAGCGGGTTGCCCGGAGGGTCACCGTCCCACACTCGGCGGACCAGGGTGTCCAGGCCGACCGGCCGACCCACGTCGTAAGCCAGCGCCGCAAGAAGCAGGGCTTCCTTGGTGGAACCGAGTGCGAGAACACGACGATCGTGGCCGATCTCGACAGGGCCGAGAATCCTGCAGTCCACCAGCGCTCTCCCCTCGCCGGCAGCGCACGGAGGCGCCGTTCAAATTAGGGTGACATATTGTCAACTTCGGTCAACAGGAGCGTCTTTAAATGACCGAAAACGCTTTCGTTCTCTGCGCGAACGGTCTTAAGGAGCCAAGTGCCGGGTATCCAACAGGCCATCCGGGTGCGGATCTTCCACCCAGGGGCGACCGACGGGGGCAATCGATGGTTGAGGTGACGGTCGCGCTGCTGGCCGCCGCGCTACTCGCCGACGCCAATCCACACGTAGCGGTCACAGCCCTCAGCGCAGGATCCGAGCCCAACAACGCTGTCGACCTGGCCCTGGCGGCATTGGAGGCAGCACCTGCCGATCGTGCGCTGGCCGAGGCACTGGCCGAGGCACTGCTCGATGCGGCACGCGGACAGCCCGAGATGACCGCAAGACTGCATCGCTGGATAACGGCTCAGGGCACAGTGGTGAACCGTGCGGGCCCCACCGAGGGGTGCCTCCAGGCGCACAGCGAAGCCACGGCAGACCACTCCAACACGGTAGGCGGGTCGGCCCGGATCGACGGACCGAGCATCCAAGCCCACACCATCATCGGAGGTGTCCACCTCACCACTCATGGACCAGATCGCCCTCTCCCCGTCCCTCGCCAGCTCCCTCCGGTGCCGAATCGATTCGTCGACCGTGAAAGGGACCTCACCGCGCTGAACTCCCTTCACAACACCCACCTCGTGGTGGTCAGTGGACCAGCCGGGGTGGGAAAAACGACATTAGTCTCGCATTGGCTGCGTCAATTACGCGACGATTTTCCCGATGGCCAGCTCTACGCCGACCTAGGTGTCACTGCAACCGGCACACCGGTCCCGCCGCAGGAAGCCCTCGGTCAGTTCCTGCGTGCTTACGGCTTTACCGACCTGCCGTCCGACCAGGCCGAGCAGACGGCACTGTGGCGCTCGGTCGCGGGCAACCTGCGGATCGCGGTGATGTTGGACAACGCGGTCAGCGCGGCGCAGGTACGGCCGTTGCTGCCGAGTGGTTCCAGAAGTCTGTCCGTGGTTGCGAGCCGCCGTAGGCTCACCGGTCTGCTTGCCGACGGCGCGGCCTTTCACGATCTCGGTCTGCTGGAACCGGACGCTGCCGTGGAACTACTCGTCGGCAGGATTGGCGACCACCGTGCAGAGCACGAACGGGAAGCCGTCACCACCGTCGCCGAGTTGTGTGCGGGGCTGCCTCTCGCGCTCTGTCTGGCGGGTGCCCGGATGGCGGCGCGACCCCGGCAGACCGTTTCCTCGCTGGTGGACACACTCAACCGCGAGGGCGGCCGGCTGGCAGCCCTTCACGCAGACGGCCACTCGGCGGTAGAGGCCGCTCTCGACGAGTCGTACGCCTCGCTGCTGCCGGACATGGCCCACGGATACCGTTGCCTGGGCGGCCTGCCTTTCGCCGTCTTCGGAACCGAGGTGGTCGCCGCCGCCTGTGACCTGCAGATCCCACGGGCCGAGGCTGTGGCTGACGGACTGATCGAGGTCAACCTCCTGGAAGACCTGGGAGCGAACCGCTTCCGGTTTCATGAACTGGTCCGTCTGCATGCTGCCCAGCGGGCCTCCGAGGACCAGTCCGTCGCGACGTTGGACGGGACTCGCCGCGCCGTCGGCTGGTACCTGGCCACCGCCACGGCCGCGGAGGCCCTGCTCGCCCCGAGCCACCGCAACCTGCCCCGCGAATATCCGCGAGGTACGCCGCCACCGCTCTCCTTCGACGACCCCAGCGTCGCGCTGGACTGGCTCAGCAGAGAACAGGGCCAGCTGGCGACGGCCCTGAGGACCGCCGCCGACAATGACTGGCACGCCGCCGTCTGGCAGTTGGCGGACGCGCTGTGGCCCCTATGGCACCGACTGCGCCCGTACGATCTGTGGCTCGAAGCCCACCACAAGGGACTGGCCGCAGCCCGCCGGGACGGGCGCCCGGGCGCGCTGAGCCGCATGCTGACGAGTGGCGGTGGCGCGTTGCTTAACTCCGGCCAACCCGAAGAAGCACTGTCATGGTATGCCGAGGCCCTCCACAACGCCCGTGCGGATCAGGACCAAAAGGCCGAGGCACAGTCGTTGCACGGCATCGGCCGGGCCCACCACATGCTGGGGCGCCTGTCCGAGGCCACGTCGTTCTTCACCCTCGCTCTGGCTCGGCGCGAGGCCATCGGGTACATACGAGGCGCCGCACTCACCCGGGTGTGCCTCGGTGAGATCGCGATCGCTCAAGGCCGCTCGGACCAAGCCGTCGCCGAGCTGACCACGGCGCATCGTGAACTGGCAGCCATACCGGACCCTCACGACGCGGCACGGGCGCTAGCCCTCCTCGGGCGCGCCCAAGCCGCGCGTGGAAACTTCGCTACTGCCTCATCCCACCTCGAAGCGGCGCTGGACGAATTCCGCTCGATCGGGTCCATCCACTGGCAGGGCCGCACCATGGAAATGCTTGGGCTGACCGCGCTGGACCGTGGTGCCCAAGCGACCGCCCAGGCGTGGTTCGAGCGATCGCTCGCCGTCTACGCCTCCATCAGTCCCAGGGACACCCGTCGGTTGCTCGAGCGGATCAGCAGCTTGCGCGAGCCTCCGGCACCGGTTTGAACACCCGCCGCTGCCCAGGCGTGCCAGAGAGAAGCCACCCAGCCGTGCTCACGAAGAGTCAGCACCGCCCCGGCTGCCATCACACACCGCCCGTCACGGGCCAGCACCAGGCACCCGCCGCTCGCCAAACGCACTCCGGCCACCAGGCAACCCGTCTCCCGCACCAACCGCGGGACCAACCGGGCTGCCGCCTTCGGCTCCACCAGGCCCTCGCCGCACACCACGTCGGCACACGTGCGCCATGCCCGGTCGGCGCCGGTCCCGACGTACAGCCGTACGTGCTCGTCCAGCTGGCGAAAGGACCGAGGACAGCGGACCGGCCGAAGCACATCCGACTCGTGCACCAGGGCCGCATACGGTCCACAGAGCAGGATCGCCGGCTGACAGCCGCACTGCCCCGTGGACCAGCGGGTACCGTCGTCGAGCTGCCATTCCACGGTCACCGCGATCGCTCCGGCGGCAGTCATCCGGGAACCGCCACAGCCAGCGCGGACAACGACGGCGGAAGCGGTAGCGGCCGGATCTCCGGCCTGCACGCAGGCTGGCCGAGGCCGAGAATCCGGTAGATCACCCGCCGGAAACGGCGGTTGAACTCGCCCGGCCCGGAGCAGATGCGTGCCGCGAGCGCCGCGTATTCCTCTGCCCTGTACTCCTCGGCCGCGTACGCCAGCTGCTCGGTCAGCGGATGATGCGGCGACAAGGCGGGCACTGTCAGTGCCATCGCCGCACCTGGTGACGCGAGATTGGCATTCTCCTGGGGGTAGCGCGACAACAGCAGCGGCGCTCCGGTCATCGTGCCGTAGAGCGTCACACTGCTGTAGTCGCCGATGATCCAGTCTGCCGCGATGAGCGCCGGACGCCACTCCTGGTCGGGCGACAACAACGTGATCCCCGACCGCTCCCGGCCCGCCATCCAGGCGCGAACCTGCCACTTCCCATGCCAGGCCCACACGTTGGGGTGGACGAGGACGGCCACCCGATACTTCGGCCGCGGCAGTTCTGTCATCAGGCGGGGCAGCAGACCGTCCAGTCGGCTGAACGCGGACTGTCTGCCCCAAGCGGAGGTCACCAGGACCAATTTCTCCCGCTCCTCCAGGCCCAACGCGGCACGGTAGCGGTCCCGGGACGACAAGCTGACGGCGATCCGGTCGTAACAGGGATCGCCGACCACCTCCGCCCGAGGCGCAGCCTGCGGGCACGATCGCGCCAGTTCGTCGCGCTCCTCATCGTGAGCCAGGGCGATCGAGGCCGGCACTACGACGTTCTCCCGCGTCAGGTACCGCGGGCTGAGCCCGGTGGCCTTGCGCATCGTCGGCAGGACGCCCTCAACCGACCTTTCGAGTCTCAGGCGCCTCGCACCGTGCGAGAGCAGCACCACAGGTGCCCGCACCTGGTCTATGCCCCGTGCCCCGGCTGCCAGCGCCAGATCAAACCGTTCGCGTACCGCCTGTGCCCATGGCAATATCGACCCACCGAGCCGGCGAACCAACCGCTCCGCACCGTCATTGAACGGATGCGGTGCCACGGTGAACTCGACCTGCAACCGCAGATCCGCCTCCAGCAGCGGGAGGACATCCTCCAGCCGTTTCCCGTAGACCTCGGTGTGGACGATCACCAGCACCTTCCTGCACCCGGGCAGCGTCGCCCACTGCTCAGGGTTTCTTCCAGCCCCAGCCATCTCTCTCCCCGTAACCGATCATGCGTCGATGTCGCTCGAAGCGACCTACGGCGGGGATCCCCTGTGGACGAATCGAAAGGCTTGCACCGGCCTTGGAAAAACCTTGCGGTCGAGGTCACATGCCTGAAAAGCAAGGTTTTCCGCAGAGAGAACGGCAATGGCAGACGCCGGAGGCATGTACGCTCGCCCGCCCCCACCACACATCTTGTTGACCCACGAGGTGTTCTGGGCAGGAGAAGCGCTTACGCCTACGGTGGGCTCAAGCGCTCGGGATGGACCCCAAGGAGGGGGCATGGAAGCCGAATTGACGGCGGTCGTGGCGTCAGGAGCGACAACCGTGGTCGACTTGATGGCCACCGATGCATGGAATGCGGTCAGGTCCCGCATCGTCGAGCTGCTCCAGCGTGGCGACCGGGCGCAGGAGGACACACTCCACGTCGAGAACGAGTTGGAGCTGGAACGCCGCGAGGTGATCGCAGCGCAGGACAGTGGTGACGGGGCCGCCCTCGCTGACATCGAGGCCGTCTGGCGGACCCGGCTGCGCCGCCTGCTGCACGACGTCCCTTCCGCAGCAACCGCATTGGGCGACCTCATCGCCGAAACCAACCCTCGCTCAAGCGTCGTCCGCAACACCATCAGCGACGGGAATTTTCACCAGCCGGTCATCCAAGCGGGCAGTATCAGCGGAGACCTACTCACAGGATGATGGGGAAATCCACACCTGTGTCAAAACCACCACGAACAGGTATAGGTCAGGCCGACGATCCCCTCCCGCCTCAGCCTCCGGACTAACCTCAGACACGACCACCGCGCGACCTGAGGCAACTGTGCGAGTAGGTTCCTGTCGCGAATCCGACACGCCCGCCACTCCTTGGGGTCGATTCTACGCGCATCGACGAAAAATTTCCCCCACTACGGGAAGCCGAGACGCCTGTCAACTAACTTGCGTAAATTCATCCGTTCAGCTAAAAAACCCTTGATCATTCCGATCAAAACCTCAGCGGAACGAGACGAGAACGTGAACGCACGCAAGAAAGTCGTCATAGCTCTCATTGCCATGGCATGCATCCCGTGTTGGCTATACGAGGCTAAGACTTCGGAAGAATCGACGGCGACCGAGGCGAAGGGGGTAATGACGCAATCCGCGTCGACCAAGCCCCCACTCTCCAGCGCCACCTCATTCCGATACCGGAAGTGACGGCAATCGCGAACCTTCTCTGACCCCAGGCAAATTCGCTGCTGAATCGTCGGCACCCGCTGACTACGCATAGTCAGCGGGCTGCCGCGCCGCCGAATCCTCACCTCGGGCGATACTCCTCAATCGTTCCCGTTTCGCCGCCCGGCCCATCACCATCGGATCCAGATGACAAAGCATGGCGGCACAGACGCAGGTCCGGATAAGGCATCACTTCCTGTCCTCGCCAACCCCTGTTGCCGCAGGCGTCTGTGGAGCCCGATGCCCTCGCGCTCGGGTGCGCTGCCCAAGGGGGTCGCTGCTGCTCAACGATGCGGCGTGTGTCTCGTGATGGCAGGGTGATGGCATCCGCCCTCGTACGCCATGATCCGCCAGCTGATACGCCGGAGGATGTCGCCGCCACCGTGGGGCCAACGCACCACTTCCCCTACCGGAGGTGAGCATCTTGGCTCCTCGTACTCCTGAGCGCGGTCGTCTCTACCGGCGGTGCGGCTGCCGCCGACCCGACGGCGGACAGTTCGGCGCGGCCTGCCCGAAGCTCAAGGGCCGCTCCCGGCACGGCTCGTGGGCCTTCGCCGTCGACCTGCCGTCCGCCGACGGCAGACGCAGGCCCCTCTGCCGCAGCGGTTTTCCCACCCGCACGGCCGCCCATACCGCGCTGAAGCACGCACTGACGCGCGAGCGCACCGGCCTGTACGGCGACGAGGACCTCACCCTCGCCGCCTATCTGACCGACTGGCTGCGTACCAAGGAAGAGGCGCTCAAACCCACCACGTTCGTCCGCTACGGCGACTACGTCCGCGCCGACCTCATCCCCGCCTTCGGACGCATCGCCCTCCAGGACCTGCGCCCACGCCACATCACCGCCTGGCAGGAGGCCGAACTCGCCCGCGGCCGGGGCCGCACCACCGTCTACCGGATCGGTGCCACCCTCTCCAGCGCCCTCGGCTCCGCGATGCGCGCCCGGTTGATCGCGGACAACCCGTGCCGGTACGCGATGACGCCGCGGCCCGCGGCGCAGGAGCGGATCTGCTGGAATCCCACCCAGGCAGCCGCGTTCCTGCGGCACAACCGCACCCACTACGGCGACCAGGTGGCGGACCTGTTCGAACTGCTGCTGGGTACCGGCATGCGCCGTGGCGAGGCCCTCGGCCTGCACTGGACCGACGTCCACCTGCCTGAGAAGACCCTACTGGTGCGGTGGAACCTCACCGCCGTCAACAACAACCGGCTCTACCTCGGCCACCCGAAAACCAAGGCGAGCCGGAACTGGGTGAGCCTGTCCCCGCGCGTCGCCGCCGCCCTGGAGCGCCAGGCCGCTCTCGCCCGCGCCGGCCAGCCCCCGGGCACGCCGCTGGAGGGCCTGGTGTTCTGCCAGCTGGACGGCTCCCCGCTGCGTCCGCAGGGCATCTTGTCCGAGCTGCGTCGGCGCTCCGAGGAGCTCGGTCTGCCCCGGATCGGGGTCCACGACCTGCGTCACACTGCCGCCACCATCATGATCAGTTCACGGGTCCCGCTGGCCGTGGTCTCCAAGACGCTGCGCCACTCGACGCTGTCCACCACCGTCAACCTCTACGGCCATCTGCTGCCCTACGCCGCCCGCGACGCCGTCACCGCCATCGACAAGGCCCTCGCCCGCGCCGACCGAAAGCACCACCAGAGCGCCCCAGCGTCCGAAGATCGCGCAGCCTGAGGCCAGCCGCCGAGGCCGACGCGCGTTGCCATCACGTCGCCATCACGTGTCCCACGAACGCATCCAGCGGGCCTGCCGTTTCCGGCAGACCCGCTGGTGAACACGGTCGGGACGACAGGATTTGAACCTGCGACCCCTTGACCCCCAGTCAAGTGCGCTACCAAGCTGCGCCACGTCCCGCTGCGGAGTCACGCGGTGTGCACCGCGTGATCACGCAGGTCAACACTACCGCACGCGCGCCGGTGCTGTTGCCGCCCGCTCCGTGACCGGTGCGGTGACGCGCTGTCCGCGGCGGACCGGCACCAGGAGCGCGGCCCCGGCGGCGGTCAGGCAGAACAGGGTGAGCAGGGCCCAGGCGTGGGTGTAGCCGGAGGCGTACGGCAGTCCCGAGGGCTGGAGCCGGCCGGTGACCAGGACACTGGTGAGCGCGGCGCCGATGGAGCCGCCGATGGTGCGGATGTTGGCGTTCATGCCGGTCGCGGCGCCGGTCTGCTCGGGCGGCACGCTGCCGACGACGAGGTTGGCCATCGAGGCGAAGGCCAGGCCGATACCGAGGCCGAACAGGCCGGAGACGACGGCGATCTGCCACTGGGCGGTGTGCCACAGGGTGAGCAGGCCGAGGGCGAGGGCGCCGAAGGCCGCACCGGCGGTGAGGAGCGCCTTCGCGCCCACCCTGGGCTCCAGCCGGCCGCTGAGGATGCCGGAGAGGAACATCGCGAGCAGCATCGGAAGCATCAGCAGCCCGGAGGCGGTGACGCTGGCGCCGAAGCCGTATCCGGCGGCGGACGGCGTCTGGACGAAGCCGGGCAGGAAGGACCAGAGCGCGTACATGCCCGCACCGAAGAGCAGGGCGACGGCGTTGGTGGTCCAGACGACGGGCAGCCGCATGACGCGCAGGTCGATCAGCGGGGTGCGGGAGCGGGCCTCGACGAGCAGCCACACCGCGAACAGCACCACGGCCGCGCCGAACAGACCGAGCACCTTGGCCGAGCCCCAGCCCCACTGCCCGGCCTGGCTCAGCGGCAGCAGCAGCGCCACCAGCCAGGCGGAGAGCAGCCCGGCACCGAGCCAACTGACGCTGCCCTCGGCCCTCTTGGGTGACTCGGGGACATAGCGGGCGGCGATCAGGACGGTCACGGCGACCACGCCGACCGGGATCCAGAACAGCCAGCGGTAGTCCAGCGCCGAGACGATGGGCCCGGCGGCCACGATGCCGACGCCGCCGCCGGCCGCGATCACCGCGGACAGGTTGCTGATGCTGCCACTGACCTGGGCCGGGGCGAACTCGTCGCGGATGATGCCGAAGGAGAGCGGGAACAGGGCGCCGCCGACGCCCTGGACGACCCGGGCGATGATCAGGACGCCGATGTTCGGCGCGAGGGCGGCGAGCAGACAGCCCGCCAGGACGGCCAGCAGGACGGCGACGAGGGTGCGCTTCTTGCCGGTCAGGTCGCCGACGCGGCCGAGTATCGGGGTGAAGACCGAGGCGGACAGCAGATAGGCCGTCATCACCCAGGTCGCGTTGGACTGCGAGGTGTGCAGGGCGTGCTGGACGGTCGGCAGGGCCGGCGCGACCAGCGACTGGAGCATGGAGAACACGCCGGCACCGGTCGCGAGGACCGCGAAGGTGAGGCGGGTGGACTTCCGGGGCATGAAAGAGCCTCTCCGACATCGGATACGGAGGGAAAGAGCGGAGGAGAAGAGATGTCTGGGCAGGTGCGGAAGGGCGCGGGCACAGGGCCGCGTCCGGCCATGGCGAACCCTTTTCGCACTGCTAAAGTGGAGGTACCCCTCCACTGTACTGGAGGCAAGCCTCCGCTTCAACCGAAGTCGAGGATTCCCTCCGGTTCACCTTCGTCCCCCGGGAGGCAGCAGTGACCGTCGACCCCTTCCCCGTCAGTGAGATCGTCGCGTCCCGCAGACCGCACCGCAAAGACGCGGCCCGCAACTACGACGCGCTGATCGCGGCCGCCCGCGAGGCGTTCGCCGAGAACGGCGCGGAGGCCTCCCTGGAGGACGTCGCCCGCCGCGCCGGGGTCGGCATCGGCACGCTGTACCGCAACTTCCCCACCCGCCGCGACCTCTTCGAGAGCGTCTACGCCGACGAGGTCAACACCCTGTGCCGGGCGGCCGTGGAGCTGGCCGAGCTGGAACCGTGGCAGGCCCTGACCTCCTGGCTGGACCGCTTCACGGACTACATGGTCACCAAGCGGGCGGTCCGCGATGCCCTCAACGACGAGTCGGAGATCTTCTCGGCCTGCCGGGACTCGATGTACGCGGCCGGCGGGCCGCTGCTGGAGCGGGCCCAGAAGGCGGGCGTGGTGCGGACGGACATGGAGATCGGCGATCTGCTCCGGATGGTCTCCGGCATCACGGGCACGGCCTTCGAGGACGACGCCCAGCGCGACCGGGTGATGGCGATCGCCCTGGACGGGGTACGCACGCTTCGCTGAACGCGACCCTTCAGGGGCGCCGGGCCGTATCCGACATGCGGCTTCCATCGCGATGGGGGTCCCCCCGCTCGGGCGAAGCCGAGAGCGGGGAGCGACCAGCCCCCACCGGCCGACCCCCGGGTCACACGGCCCTCACCCGCCCCGGACGGACCCGCCCTCGTACGCCGCCCGCAGCACGCCCAGCGCGTCGTCCACCGACACCGGCCGCGGGTTGGCGTACGGCTGCCCGGCGACCTGTCCGGCGGCCACCGCCAAGTCGGCTTCCTTCAGGCCGAGTTCGGCGAGGGAACGGGGGGCGCCGAGCCGGCCGGCCAGCTCCTGCAACGCCGCCGGGGCATCCCCCGCCCCAAGTGCCCGGCCCACCGCCGCGGCCGCCTCCGGCACGGCCGGCGCGTTGAAGGCGAAGGCGTACGGCAGCACGACTGTGTGCGTCTCGACGTGCGGAAGCCCGAACGTGCCGCCCAGGGCCGGGTACTCGACGCCCTTGGGCGGCCACCAGCCCCAGCCCGCGCCGGCGAGCAGGAAGACCGTGGGCAGTACGGCGGTGACCAGCGGCCACTCGTCGGCCAGGGAGCGCAGCCCGTCCCACCGCCGGTGCGGGGCACGCTCGGCGATGTAGTGGGCGTAGCCGTGGGCCAGGGCGGAGGCACAGGCGGTCACCAGGAGCCAGAGGGCGTGGTAGCGGCGGCTCGCGGCGGAGGTGTGACCGTACTGGGTGAGCGCCGCGACCATGGAGGAGGCCAGCACGGCGCCGTAGACCCCGCCGAACAGGACGGCCTCGCGGGTGTCGTGCGGGTGCGGCTCCGCCACCGCCGCCGTGGAGTCGGCCATGTTCTCCACGATCACCCCGGCGGGCCGCCCCCGCCAGTCCGGACGGCCCGACGAAGTCTCCTCCCACCAGGCCCGATGCCCGGCACCCTGTCCACGCCCAGGGTGCCGGCGGGCTCGCTAGGGTCGCCGTATGACGACGCACAGCTTCGCCCTGCACATCCCCGACGCCGAGCTCGAGCCCGACCCGCTGGACCCGGAGCAGATCGTCTCCGGCACGCCCGAGGTCACCGGGAAGGTGGTCTGGGAGTCGGCCGACGGCCGGCAGATCCGGGGGATCTGGCAGATCACCCCGGGGGTGGTCACCGACACCGAGGCGGACGAGATGTTCGTGGTGGTCAGCGGCTCGGCGACGATCGAGGTCGAGGGCGGGGCGGCGTTCACGGTGGGCCCCGGGGACATGGCGGTGCTGCGCGCGGGCGACCGTACGACATGGACGGTGCACGAGACGCTGCGCAAGGCGTACGCGATCAATCTCTGAGCGCGGCCGGCAGGTTGTACGGCGTGACCACCTGGATCGGCGACGGCAGCGTCGGGCCCGCCGGGGGCAGCGCGCCCTGGGCACGCATCACCAGGTGGCAGGCCTCACGCATGTCCTGCCGCAGGTCGTGGTGGAGGACGGCGGACAGGCGGTGCTCGCGCAGCAGGCGGGTGTTGTCGTGGTCGAGGTCGTGGGCGATGAACACGGCGCACTCCCGGCCCAGTTCGGCGAAGGCACGCAGGGTCGCGTTGTTGCCGCCGCCGATCGAGTAGACCGCGCGGATCTCCGGGTCGCGTTCGAGGGCGGCGCGGACCAGGTCGTACTGGGTGGCGTCCAGCCCCTGTCCCTCGGCGATCTCCACCACGGCCCGTTCGGGATGGGTGGCCCGCATGACGCTGCGGAAGCCCATCTCGCGCTCCTCCTCGTTGCGGAAGAAGCCGCTGCTCAGGCTGGTGAGGACATTGCCGGGCCGGTCGCCGAGCCACTGGCCCGTCAGATACGCGGCGGTGGCGCCGGCCGCCCGGTTGTCGCTGCCGACGTAGGCGAGCCGGCCGCTGGCGGGCAGGTCGGTGACCAGGGTGACCACCGGGATCTCCGCCGACCTGAGGCGCCCCACGGCGGCGGTGACCTCGGGGACGTCCGGCGCCTTGAGGATCACGCCCTGCGAGCCCCGGCGGGCTATCCGGTCGAGCGTCTCCACCAGCTCCGCCACCGGCCCGGTCTCCCGGAAGTGGAACCGGGAGCGCACCACCGCCGGGTGCAGCGAGGGCAGCTCGGCCTCCAGCGCCCCACGCACCGCCGTGGTGAACCGCTCGGGTGCGTGCATCACGATGTCGACCATGAAGGTGCGGCCCACCAGCCGGACCTGGGTGCGCTGCCGGTCCAGATCGGCGATCGCCTGCCGCACCTCCCGCTCGGTGCTCTCCCGCACCCCGCCCCTGCCGTTCAGCACCCGGTCCACGGTGGCCTCGCTGAGCCCTGCCTGACGTGCGATTTCACGGATCGGGAAGGGGTGACCCACGGCCTGGCTCCTTGAAGGGTTTTTGATGGCTCGCTGCTGGTTGTTCGAGGGGTTTGTACTGACAAGAATGACAGAGCCCCGCCGCTCCGATGGCCCTGGCCGCGGCTGTGACCGTGGCCGTGACCGTGATCGTGGCCATGACCGAAAGAAGGACACCGATGTCCCTCGCCGCCGAACAGGGCCGCGCCTGGCTCTCCCAGCAGGACTGCGACCTCGACACCTTCCGCGCGCTGGTCGAGCGGACCACGGACCCGGCCGCCTACCCGAACGCCTCGGCCGTCGAGCACAACGTCGTCGTCTACGACAGCGAGCGGCTGCGCACCGCCGACGCGCCCCACCAGGTACGGACCGAACTCGTGCGCGCCCTCACCGACGGCCCGGGGGTCGTCGTCTTCAAGGGCACGTTCCCCGATCCGAAGGTCGTCGACCGGGCCACGGCGGTCTTCGACGCGCTGATCTCGGAGCAGAACGAGTCGGGTGCCGGGGCGGGCGACCACTTCGCGAAGCCGGGCGCCAACGAACGGGTGTGGAACGCGCTGGAGAAGGCGGCCCTCTACGACCCGGAGGGGTTCGCCGACTACTACGCCAACGACATCCTGGCCCTGGTCTCCCGGGCCTGGCTGGGCCCCGGCTACCAGGTCACCTCGCAGATCAACGTGGTCAAACCGGGCGGCGTGGCGCAGACCGCGCACCGCGACTACCACCTCGGTTTCCTCTCCGACGAGCAGGCCGAGGCGTACCCGGCGCATGTGCACCGCCTCTCCCCCGTGCTCACCCTCCAGGGCGCGGTCGCGCACTGCGACATGCCGGTGGAGTCCGGGCCGACGCTGTACCTCCCCTACTCCCAGACCTATGAGCCGGGTTATCTGGCCTGGCGGCGGCCGGAGTTCCAGGACTACTTCAAGGCCCACCACGTGCAGCTGCCCCTGGCCAAGGGCGACGCGGTGTTCTTCAACCCGGCGGTGTTCCACGCGGCCGGCACCAACCGGAGCGTCGGCATACGGCGGATGGCCAACCTGCTCCAGGTGTCCTCGGCCTTCGGGCGGGCCATGGAGACGGTGGACCGGGAGGCGGTGGCCAACGCGGTCTACCCGGTGCTGCGCCGGCGCCGGGCGGAGGGAGCCGCCGAGGCCTGGCTGGAGCATGTCATCGCGGCGAGCGCCGAGGGCTACCCGTTCCCGACCAACCTCGACAGCGATCCGCCGGTCGACGGCATGGCCCCGCCCTCGCAGGCGGACCTGGTACGGCGGGCGCTGCGCGAGGGATGGGCCACACGGGTGCTGCGGGACGAGCTGCGGGCCGCCGCGGCCCGGCACGAGAGCTGAAAGGTCAAGGATTCCATGGGACTTCTCCACGACAAGGTCGTCCTCGTCAACGGCGGCAGCCAGGGCGTCGGCGCGGCCATCGCGCGGGCCGCGGTCCGGGAGGGCGCCACGGTCGCCGTCACCGGCCGCCGCCCCGAGCCCGGCGAGGCCCTGGTGGCCGAGCTCTCCGCCGCCGGCGGCAAGGCGCTGTACGTGCGGGCCGACCTCTCGGACGCCGAACAGGCCAAGGACTCGGTGACCGCGGTGGTCGAGGCGTACGGCCGGATCGACTGCCTGGTCAACTCGGCGGGGCTCACCTCCCGGGGCACCCTGCTGGACACCACGCCCGAGCTGTTCGACCAGCACATCGCGATCAACCTCAAGGGGCCGTTCTTCGCGATGCAGGCGGCGGTCGCCGACATGGTCGCCCGGAAGGCGCCCGGCACGGTGGTCAACATCATCACGTCGTCCGCGCACGGCGGGCAGCCGTTTCTCGCGCCGTACGTCGCCGCGAAGGCCGGCCTGATCGGCCTGACCCGCAACGCGGCGCACGCGCACCGCTGGGACCGGGTGCGGATCAACGGCCTGAACATCGGCTGGACGGCGACGGAGGGCGAGGACGCGACGCAGCGGGCGTTCCACGGGGCGGCGGACGGCTGGCGGGAGGAGGCCGCGTCCAGGCTGCCGATGGGAAAGCTCGGCCAACCGGACGAGATCGCGGACTTCGTGGTGTTCCTGCTGTCCGAGCGGTCGGGGGTGGTGACCGGGTCGGTGATCGACTGGGACCAGAACGTGCTGGGTGGTCTCGACTAGGGATGTGCCGCGCCGGGTCGTGAGTCGTCTGCGGCGCCGTTGTGGCTGGTCGCGCCCACGCGGCGGAGCCGCATATCGACAGAGCCCCGCGCCCCTGATGGGGCGCCTCAACCTCAAGGAAGTAGCAAGGCACATGCGTATCGGAATTCTCGGCCTCGGCCGCATCGGCGCGTTCCACGCCGAGACCCTCTCGGGCCTCGACATCGTCGACTCGCTCGTTCTCACCGACCCGTTCGCGGACGCCGCCAAGGCCGCCGCCGAGAAGTTCGGCGGCGAGGTCGTGGACTCGCCCGAGGCGCTGCTGGCCGCCGGTGTGGACGGCATCGTGGTGGCCGCCGCCACCGACGCCCACCCCGCCCTGATCCTGGCCGGTGTCGAGGCCGGCATCCCCGTCTTCTGCGAGAAGCCCGTCGCCAAGCACATGAGTGACGGTGTCGCGGTCCTCAAGGCTGTGCAGGGCAAGGGCGTGCCGATCCAGATCGGCTACAACCGCCGTTTCGACGCCGGGTTCGTCGCCGCGCGTGCCGCCGTCCAGGCGGGCGAGCTGGGCAAGCTGCACACCGTCCGCTCGACCACGCTGGACCCGGCCCCGCCGCCCGCCGCCTATGTCGCCGTGTCCGGCGGCATCTTCCGGGACTGTTCCGTGCACGACTTCGACATCATCCGCTGGGTGACCGGCCGTGAGGTCACCGAGGTGTACGCGGTCGGCGGCAACCGGGGTGCCGACTACATCAAGGAGGCGGGCGACGCCGACACCACCGGCGCGATCCTCACCCTGGACGACGGCACCATCGCGGTGATCTCCAACTCCCGCCACAACGCCCGGGGTTACGACGTCCGCATGGAGCTGCACGGGTTCCAGGACTCGATCGCCGTCGGCCTGGAGGACAAGCTCCCGCTGCGTTCGGTCGAGCCCGGGGTGACCTTCCCGGCGGGCACCCCGCACGACTTCTTCATGGACCGCTTCGCCGCGGCCTACCGCGCCGAACTCACCGCGTTCACCGAGGTCGTGGCGGGCAGCCGCCCCTCCCCCTGCACGGTCGAGGACGCCCTGGAGGCCGGCTGGATCGCGGAGGCCTGCACGCTGTCCCTGCACGAGCACCGTCCGGTGACGATCGCGGAGGTACGCGGCGCCTGACACCGGGCATCGGCGGCGGGGGGGGGGGGGGGGGGGGGGGGGGCCCCGGCCCCCCGCCCCCCCCCCCCGCCCCTTCGCCGTTTCCCGCCCGCCCCCGGCCAGGCCCCCTGCTAGGCCCGCAGCCCGTCCACGATGAGTCGCAGGATCCGCGCCGCCCGTGCCTCCGCGTCGCCGCGCGCCGGGTCGATCCGCCACAGGACGCTGAGCTGGAGGAGTACGTCCTCCGGATCGACGTCCGGTTTGAGCGTGCCGTCCGCCGCGCCCGCGTCGAGCAGCGTTGCGATGGCGTGCACGAACGGCCCGTACATCGGGTCGGTGCCGCCGCCGGTCGCCGCGTGTACGACCTCGGAGACGCCGAACTTGAGCCGGCCGTAGTGGGCGACCTCGTCGAACCAGCGGCGTAGGGCCTCCAGCGGGGGATGCGTCCGAAGCAGGCGCGGCGCGAGGTCGATCAGGTGCTGGAGGTCGTGCCGGTACAGCTCCATGATCAGCGCCTCCCGGGTCGGGAAGTGCCGATAGAGGGTGCCGATGCCGACGCCGGCCTTGCGGGCGATCGCGGAGAGCGAGGCCGAGGTGGAGTCGGCCAGCTCCGCGCGGGCGGCGGCGAGGATCCGGTCCCGGTTGTCGCGGGCGTCCTTCCGGGTCGGCTTCGAGGGCTGCGGGTTCACGGGTGTCAGTCGTCCGTCCGAAGTGGATTGCCATCCGGAGACCCCTCCGCTACGTTGGAAGATGTAGCGGAGGGCTCTCCGTTTCATTGCCGATTGTGGCACATCCCACCGCATCCGTGGAGGTCAGTCATGCCCGAACTCGTCCTGGTGACCGGCGGCACCGGGTACATCGCCGGCTGGTGCGTCGCCGAGTTGCTGCGACGCGGTTACGACGTGCGGACGACCGTGCGCTCACCGGGCCGGCAGCAGGCGGTGACCGACGCCGTCTCGACGGTCTGCGACCCGGATGGGCGGCTGGGCTTCGCCGTCGCCGACCTCACCGCCGACGCCGGCTGGGAGGCCGCGATGAAGGGCGTCGAGAGGGTACTCCACGTGGCCTCGCCGCTGGGCGTGAGCGCCCAGTCGCCGGACCTGGTCACCCCGGCCAGGGAGGGCACCCTGCGGGTGCTGCGGGCGGCCACCGCGGCGGGCGTACGGCGGGTGGTGATGACGTCGGCCGCGAACACCGCGAGCCCGTCGTCGTACGCCTCGGAAGGTGTCACCGACGAGACGTTGTGGACCGATCCGGAGGATCCGGCGCTGATCCCGTACCGGCGTTCGAAGACCCTCGCGGAGCTGGCGGCCTGGGAGTTCATGCGGGGGCACCACGGGCCGACCGAGCTGGCCACCGTGCTGCCCGGCGCCGTGTTCGGGCCGGTGCTGACGGCGGACGCCGCCGGTTCCGTCGGGATCATCGCCCGGATGCTCTCCGGGGCGATGCCCGGCGTGCCCCGGATCGGGCTGGAGGTGGTGGACGTCCGGGACCTGGTCGACGTCCACCTCAGGGCGATGACCTCACCGGCCGCCGCCGGCGAACGGTTCCTGGCCACCGGCGAGTTCGTGTGGATGGCGGACCTGGCGCGGTTCCTGCGGGAGGGCCTCGGCGAGCGCGGACAGCAGGTACCGACGCGTCGGCTGCCGGACTTCGCGGTGCGGTTCGCGGCCCGCTTCCGGGACCCCGCGCTGCGCGAGATCACCCCGGCGCTGGGCCGGCGCAACCGGCACACCACCGAGAAGGCGGCGCGGCTGCTGGGCTGGCAGCCGCGCCCGGCCCGGGAGACGGTGCTGGACTGCGCCGAGAGCCTGCTCGCCCACGGCGCGGTCCCGGTCCCGGCGGCTCAGAGGCCGTAACGCACCGCGAACTCGTCCGGGTCGTAGGCGTCCCGGTCCGGGTCGTGCCCGATCGCCGGCCTGGTCTCGACCATGTCCTCCGGGCGGATCCGCTCCGGCAGCGCGCCGAAACGCTGGTGCCGCAGCACCTCGTCGGCAGCGTCGACGTCCGGCTCCGCGTGCTCTTCGTGTGTCATCCTCGCCCCCATCGCCCGTGTCCTCCGCCGCGGCGGCGGCATGGTGGCCGCCGCGACGGAGTCCGGTTTCGTCCCGTCGTCCGGAAGAACGTCCGGGTCCTGGCGTGTGTTCCCGGGCTCAGGCGCCGCAGGACCGCAGGAACTGCCGGGTGCGCACCGCGATGGGCAGCGGCTTGTCCGGCTCGCAGGGGTACATGTCCTGCTCGACTATGGCGAACAGGTCGACGCCCAGCCGCTGCGCCGCCTCCATCACCGGGCCCAGCTCCGGTACCCCGGTGGGCGGTTCGCACATCACGCCCTGGGCCACGGCCGGCCCGAACGGGGTGCCCTTGGCCTGGACGTCGGCCAGGATCGCCGGGTCCACCTGCTTGAGGTGGAGGTAGCCGATCCGCTCGCCGTAGGTCTCGATCAGCTTGACGCTGTCGCCGCCGCAGTAGGCGTAGTGGCCGGTGTCCAGGCAGAGGTTGACCAGGTCCGTGTCGGTCGAGTCGAGGAAGCGCTCCACGTGCTCCTCGGTGTCGATGTGGGTGTCGGCGTGCGGATGGACGACGATGTCCAGGCCGTACGTCTCCTTCACCTCGTGGCCGAGCCGTTCCATGCCCTTGGTGAGGTGGGCCCACTGCTCGCCGGTCAGCTCGTGCGGCTCCAGGATCTCGGCGGTCTTGTCGTCCCGCCAGAAGGACGGGATGACCACCAGGTGCTTCGCGTCCATCGCCTGGGTGAGCGCGGCGACCTGGCTGACGTGCTCCCAGGTGGCGTCCCAGACGGCGGGGCCGCGGTGCAGGCCGGTGAAGACGGTGCCGGCCGAGACCTTCAGGTTCCGCCGGGCGATCTCGTCGGTGAGGCGGGCCGGGTCGGTGGGGAGGTAGCCGTACGGGCCGAGTTCGATCCAGGAGTACCCGGCCTCGGAGACCTCGTCCAGGAAGCGTTCCCAGGGGACCTGCTGGGGGTCGTCCGGGAACCAGACGCCCCAGGAGTCGGGGGCCGAGCCGACGCGGATGCGGTCGAGGGCGTTCGCCATGGGTCAGGACTTTCCTTCCGGACCGGTCACCGCGGGGGCGGTGAGGTCCTCCTCTTCCGGGAGTTCCTCGGTGTCGACTCCGCGGACCTGGGACAGTTCGTGCTTGAGGGCGGCGAGTTCGGTGCCGCCGGCCATGTGGTTGGTGAGTTCCTCGAGGGTGATCTCGCTGCGCTCGGCGGAGAGTTCGAGGGTGCCCAGGCGCAGCACGCTGAAGTGGTCGCCGACCATGTAGGCGTGGTGCGGGTTGTGGGTGATGAAGATGACGCCCAGGCCGCGTTCGCGGGCGGCGGCGATGTACTTCAGCACCACCCCGGACTGCTTGACGCCGAGGGCTGCGGTGGGCTCGTCCAGGATGAGGACCCGGGCGCCGAAGTAGACGGCGCGGGCGATGGCCACACACTGGCGCTGACCGCCGGAGAGCGTGCCGATGGGCTGGTCCAGGTCGTCCAGGACGATGCCCATGTTCCGCAGTTCGCGGTCGGCGGTCTCCTTCATCCTGGTGATGTCCAGACGGCGCACGGGCCAGGGGCCCCGGGTCATCTCGGAGCCGAGGAAGAAGTTCCGCCACACCGGCATCAGGGGAACGGTGGCGAGGTCCTGGTAGACGGTGGCGATGCCCTTGTCCAGGGCCTCGCGCGGGGTGGTGAAGCGCACCGGATCGCCGTCGACCAGGAAGTCGCCCTCGGTGTGCTGGTGCAACCCCGAGATGATCTTGATGAGGGTCGACTTGCCGGCCCCGTTGTCGCCCAGGACACAGGTGACCCGGCCGGGAAAGACCCTGAGGTCGACGCCGTGCAGGGCGCGGATGTTGCCGTAGGACTTGCCCGCGCCGCGCAGTTCCACGATCGGGGCGCTCTCGGCGGGTGCCGTGTCCTTGAGGATGGCGCCGTGGGTTCCGGTTCCGTTGTCTGTCATCGGGTCACCTCCTGGTCGCGGTGCGCTGGACCCACAGGTTGATCAGGACGGCGCCGAGCAGCATCACGCCGAGGAAGGCCTTGAACCAGTCCGGGTTCCAGCCCGCGTAGACGATGCCCTGCTGCACCATGCCGAACATGAAGGCACCGAAGACCGGGCCGATCGCCGAGCCCGCACCACCCGTCAGCAGACAGCCGCCGATCACCGCCGCGGAGATGTAGATCAGCTCCTGGCCCACGCCCTCACCGGACTGCACCGTGTTGAACGAGAACAGCTGGTGCATGCCGACGAACCAGGCACCGAAACCGACCAGCATGAACAGCGAGATCTTGGTGAAGGTCACCGGCACACCGACCGCGCGCGCCGACTCCTTGTTGCCACCGACCGCGAAGACCCAGTTGCCGTACTTCGTACGCAGCAGCACCCAGGTGGCGATGGCCGCGAAGACCAGCCACCACACGATGGTGATCTTCACTTCGACGCCCCCGATGTGGAAGGAGGACGCGAAGACGCTCCTGACCTGGTCGAAGCCGTCCATGTTGCTGATGTCGTCGGTGGCGACGTTGCCGGTGACCAGCTTGGTCACCGCGAGGTTCACGCCCTGGAGGATCAGGAAGCTTCCCAGGGTGATCAGGAAGCTGGGCAGACCCGTCTTGACGACCAGCCAGCCGTTCAGGAAGCCGATCGCCAGCGACACGACGAGCGCGACGATCACGCCCACCCACACGTTGAGGGTCAGCTGGTAGCTGAGCATGGCGGCGGTGAGCGCCGAGGTGATGACGGCGACGCCTGCCGACAGGTCGAACTCGCCGCCGATCATCAGCAGGGCGACCGGCAGGGCCATGATGCCGATGGTCGACGACTGGTAGAGGATGTTCGCCATCGAGCTGGCCTCGCGCACCGGCGGTGCGGCGACCAGGAAGAAGACGTAGACCGCGACGGCGCCGAGGAAGACGCCGACGTCCGGACGGGCCAGCACCCGGAGCGCCAGCGGGCGTTGTGCGGTGCGGCCGTCCTTCTCCTTGGGGCCGGGGGCCGGCGGTGTGGACACCGCCGGCTGTGCCTGCTGGCTCATACGATCACCGAGTGCCCTTCGCCGCGAACTGGGCGACCTTGTCCACGTTGGTCTTGTCGACGAAGGCCGGCCCGGTCAGCACCGGCTGCTCACCGCCGCCCATGTAGTTGCCGTTGTTCTTGTAGAGCCACAGCGAGTCGACCGCCAGGTAGCCCTGGAGGTAGGGCTGCTGATCCACGGCGAACTCGATGGTCCCCTTGCTGATGGCGCCGGTCAGGTCCTTGTTGAGGTCGAAGGTGGCGATCTTCGCCTTGCTGCCCGCGTCGGACACCGACTGCACGGCGATCAGCGCGATGGGGGCGCCGAGCGTGACCACGTGGTCGATGGCGCTGTCCGTCTTGAGCTTGGCGGTGATCGTGGACTTGACCGCGGTCGGGGACGTGCCGTCCACGTACAGGGTCTCCGTCGTCCCCGAGAAAGTCTTCTTCACGCCGTCGCACCGCTGGGTGAGGCCGACGTTGCCCTGCTCCTGGATGACACAGACGACCTTCTTGGCGCCTTCCGTGTTCAGCCGGTTGCCGAGCGCCTCGCCCGCCACCGTCTCGTCCTGGCCGAAGAACTCCAGCAGGCCGAGCTTCTTCCAGTCGCTCACACCGGAGTTGAGCCCGACGACCGGGATGTTCGCCGTGGTCGCCTTGCCGATGACGGTCTTGAGGGCGTCCGGCTTGGCGAGGGTGACGGCGATCCCGTCGACCTTCTGGTCGATCGCGTTCTGCACCAGGTTGGCCTGGTTGCCGGCGTTCGGGTCGGCGGAGTAGACGAGCTTGACGTTGTCCTTGGCGGCGGCCGCCTCGGCACCCTTGCGGACGATGTCCCAGAAGGTGTCGCCGGGCGCCTGGTGGGTGACCAGCGCGACCGTCATGCGCGGGGTGCTCGCCTTGCCGGCGGAGGCGGACGCACCGCCCTCCTCCGACTTCTTTCCTCCGGAGCTGCTGGAGCAGCCGGCGAGGGTCAGGGTGGCCGCCACGGCCACGGCCACGAAGGGGGCCAGTCTCCGCGGACGGATACGGGATGAGCGGTCCATCTTGCCTGCACCTCACTGTGCGACGGGAAAGAAAGGGGGATCCGCGAGGATCCTGGACCCGGTCCGGAAAGCGCCGGTCCGGGTCGGTGCTGTGCGTTGGGACGGGATACAAGTCCCTGCGCGGCCCGCTGTCAATACTTTGTTAAGACATCATTTCACATTCAGGTCCGAATGTAAGTACAAACCATTGACAGCTCGGCCTGCCCCGATCTACACCTGAGAGGCATCCCGCCCCACCCGGGGAGCCTCGCGATCCCTACCCGCTCCCGCCCGGCGTACCCCTGCACACCACCCCGCCCGAATGAGGTCCCCATGAGCCAGCCGACCACCCGCCTGACCGTCGCCCAGGCACTGGTCCGGTTCCTGTCCGCCCAGTACACCGAGCGCGACGGCGTCCGGCACCGGCTGATCGCCGGCACCTGGGGCATCTTCGGCCACGGCAATGTGGCGGGTATCGGCCAGGCGCTCCTGGAGTACGGCGACGTCATGCCGTACCACCAGGGCCGCAACGAGCAGGCGATGGTGCACGCGGCCGTCGGCCACGCCCGCCAGCTGGACCGGCTCTCCGCGCAGGCGGTGACCACGTCCATCGGCCCGGGCGCCACCAACCTGGTGACCGGCGCCGCCCTCGCCACGATCAACCGGCTTCCGGTGCTGCTGCTCCCCGGCGACTACTTCGCGAGCCACGCGCCCGATCCGCTGCTGCAACAGCTGGAGCACCCGGTCGAGTTCGACGTCTCCGTCAACGACACGCTGCGCCCGGTCTCCCGCTACTTCGACCGGATCACCCGCCCGGAGGCGCTGATCCCGTCCGCCCTGAACGCCATGCGGGTGCTCGCCGACCCGGCCGAGACCGGCGCGGTCACCCTCGCCCTGCCCCAGGACGTCCAGGCGGAGGCGTACGACTGGCCCGAGGAGTTCTTCGCCGAGCGCGTCTGGCGGGTCCGCCGGCCCGCCCCCGACCCGGTCGAGCTGGCGGCCGCCGTGAGCGCCGTACGGGCCGCTCAGCGGCCGCTGATCGTGGCGGGCGGCGGAGTCCACCACAGCCGCGCCGAGGACGCCCTGAGGGCCCTTGTGGAGGCCACCGGCATCCCCGTGGCCTCGACCCAGGCGGGCAAGGGCGCGCTGCGCCACGACCACCCGGCCGACCTGGGCGGTATCGGCCACACCGGGACCGCCGTCGCCGACGACCTGGCCCGCACCGCCGACCTGGTCATCGGGGTCGGCACCCGGTACTCGGACTTCACCACGGCATCCGGCACCCTCTTCCAGAACCCGGACGTCCGCTTCGTCAACCTGAACATCACCGGCTTCGACGCCCACAAGCTGTCCGCCCGCACCCTCGTCTGCGACGCGCTGGCGGGGCTGGGCGCCCTCACGGAGGCCCTCGCCGGGCACCGGGTGGCCGCGGACTACGAGGCCGAGTACCGGGCCGGCAAGGAGCGTTGGGAGGCCGTCGTCGAGGCCGTCTACCGCGCGGACGACGAGGACGCCGTGCCGACCCAGACACAGGTGCTCGGCGCCCTGGACGCGGTGGTGGGCGATGACGACGTTGTCATCAACGCGGCCGGCTCGCTCCCGGGCGACCTCCACAAGCTCTGGCGGGCCCGCTCACCGCGCCAGTACCACCTGGAGTACGGCTACTCCTGCATGGGCTACGAGATCCCGGCCGGCATCGGCGTCCAGCAGGCGGCCCCGGACACCGTGGTCTGGTCGCTGGTCGGCGACGGCACTTATCTGATGAATCCGACCGAGATCGTCACCGCCGTCCAGGAGGGCCTGCCCGTCAACCTGGTGCTGATCCAGAACCACGGGTACGCCTCCATCGGCGGCCTCTCCGAGTCGGTGGGCGGCGAGCGGTTCGGCACCGCCTACCGCTACCGCCTGGCCGACGGCACCTTCGGCGGCGCCCCGCTGCCGGTCGACCTCGCCGCCAACGCGGCCAGCCTCGGCATGGAGGTGCTGCGCGCCAAGACCGTGCGCGAGCTGCGCGAGGCCCTCGCCGCGGCCCGGGCGAGCGACCGGCCCACCTGTGTGTACGTCGAGACGGACCCGGCGCCCACCGCTCCCCCGGCCGAGGCCTGGTGGGACGTGCCGGTCGCCGAGACCGCCGCCCGCGAGGCCGCCGTACGGGCCCGCGAGGACTACGACCGGCAGCGCGCGGAGCGCCGTCGGCACCTGTGAACCCACGAATCCCGGAAGGAGGTGTCCCGGTGGCCCGAACCGGTGGTTCCGCCCGCACCGCGACCGTATCGGCGCTCGACTCCCTGGACTTCGCCCTGGACCGCGGCAGTCCCGTACCGCTCTACTACCAGCTCGCCCAGCAGCTGGAGGAGGCCATAGAGCACGGCGTCCTCGCCCCGGGAAACCTCCTGGGCAACGAGATCGACCTGTCGGTGCGGCTCGGCCTGTCCCGGCCCACGGTCCGCCAGGCCATCCAGTCGCTGGTCGACAAGGGCCTCCTCGTGCGCCGCCGGGGCGTGGGCACCCAGGTGGTGCACAGCCAGGTCAAGCGGCCGCTGGAGCTGAGCAGCCTCTACGACGACCTGGAGTCGGCAGGGCAGGGCCCGACCACCCGGGTGCTGCGCAACGAGCGGATCCCGGCGACCGGCGAGGTGGCCGCCGCGCTCGGCATCGCGGAGGGCGCGGAGGTGGTCGTGCTGGAGCGGCTGCGCTGCACGCACGGCCAGCCGGTGGCGTTCCTCTGCAACTACCTGCCCGCCGCCCTGCTCGAACTCGACACGGAACGTCTGGAGTCGACCGGCCTGTACCGGTTGATGCGCACGGCGGGCATCACCCTGCACAGCGCCCGGCAGACCGTGGGCGCCCGCAGCGCCACCGCCGAGGAGGCCGGCCGCCTCGACGAGAAGGCGGGCGCCGCCCTGCTCACCATGCGGCGCACGGCCTACGACGACACCGGGCGCCCGGTGGAGTACGGCAGCCATGTCTACCGGGCGTCCCGGTACGCCTTCGACTTCCAGCTGCTCGTACGGCCGTAGCACGGGCGTGGAACGGTGCGCGGAACGGTGCGTGGCGGTACGGCCGCCGCGGGTTTAACCGCTGGTCCCGCCACGGGAAACCAACATGCCCGCACACGAGCCCCCAGGGAGTTCGTCCCCTGGGGGCTCGGTTGTACCGCTCTGTTCAACAAACCGGCAGGCAACCATGTCGATTACGTTTCGGGCAAGAGACGGGTGAGAGGGACGCAGGCTATTGACGCATGAGCGGACAAGCGGCTGTTATTGCGCCCACGATGTTCGGCCGAGTTGGTTTCT
Source organism: Streptomyces sp. NPDC048254 (assembly GCF_043201895.1). Taxonomy (NCBI): domain Bacteria; kingdom Bacillati; phylum Actinomycetota; class Actinomycetes; order Kitasatosporales; family Streptomycetaceae; genus Streptomyces; species Streptomyces sp. NPDC048254. The sequence continues at coordinate 674,158 of NZ_JBICZJ010000003.1, read as the reverse complement.
GATCGGTTTCGGGACCTTTCGAAGATCAGCTCTTCCCCTTGCCGAACCCTGTTACTCAGGAGCCGCCATGCGCATCTCCCCGTCCGGTCTTCACCTGCCGGGTCCGAGCCGCCGTAACGTCCTGCGTGGGGCCGGTTCGGCCGCCCTCCTCGCCGGTGCCGGCATACCCCTGCTGTCCGCGTGCGGCGGCAGCGGGTCCTCCTCCGACCCGAAGACGGTCTCTCTCGGCTCCAACGGCTCGGACGCCGTGCCGAAGAAGGCCTACGCGGAGATGTACGCGACCTTCAAGAAGCAGTCGGGCATCACGGTCGATGTCAACACGAAGGACCACAACACCTTCCAGGAGCAGATCAACTCCTACCTGCAGGGCACGCCGGACGACGTGTTCAACTGGTTCGCCGGGTACCGGATGCAGTTCTTCGCGAAGAAGGGCCTCGCCACTCCGATCGACGAGGTCTGGGACAAGATCGGCGACGGCTTCCCCGACGCGATGAAGAAGCTCAGCAAGGGCGAGGACGGCAAGTACTACTTCGTGCCGCTGGACACCTACCCCTGGGCGATCTTCTACCGCAAGAGCGTCTTCCAGGAGAAGGGCTACAAGGTTCCCACCACCTGGGACGACTTCGTGGCTCTGTGCAAGCAGATGAAGAAGGACAACCTGGTCCCGATCGCGTTCGGCGACAAGGACGCGTGGCCGGCGATGGGCACCTTCGACCAGCTCAACTTCCGCATCAACGGGTACGACTTCCACGTCGACCTGATGGGCGGCAAGGCCCAGTGGACCGACCCGAAGGTCAAGGCCGTCTTCGACCACTGGGCCGAGATCCTCCCCTACCACCAGGACGGCTTCATGGGCCGCACCTGGCAGGACGCCGCGCAGACCCTGGTCTCCAAGAAGGCCGGCATGTACCTCCTCGGCTCCTTCGTGGCCCAGCAGTTCACCAACAAGGCCGACCTGGACGACCTCGACTTCTTCGCCTTCCCGGAGATCAACTCCGCGTACGGCCAGGACACCGTCGAGGCGCCCACCGACGGCTACATGGTCAGCAAGGCCCCGAAGAACAAGTCCGGCGCCTTCAAGCTGATGGAGTACCTCGGCACCCCCGCGGCGGAGCAGATCTACCTCAAGGCCGACTCCAGCGTGGTCGCCGCCTCCTCCAAGGCGGACACTTCGTCGTACTCCGCCCTGCAGAAGAAGGCGTACGACATGATCAGCAACGCCAAGAGCCTGACCCAGTTCATGGACCGCGACTCCCGCCCGGACTTCACCTCGACGGTGATGCAGCCCGGCCTGCAGAAGTTCCTGCAGAACCCGAAGGGCGTCGACAGCCTGCTCTCGTCGATCGAGCGCCAGAAGAAGACCATCTTCGCGTCCGAGTGAGCCTGCTGAATGACGACTGAAACCACCACGAAGTCCCAGGAGGCGGCCGCCGTGCCGCCTCCTGGGCGCGCGTCCGAGAAGAAGCGGGTCCGGCAGGGGCACAAGCGCCTGCTGACCCGCCGCGACCGCATCACGCTGGCCTTCATGGCCGGCGTGCCGACGGTGCTCCATGTCCTGCTCGTCTGGGTGACCGCACTCGCCTCGATCCTGCTGGCCTTCACCACCTGGGACGGCATCGGCTTCGACTCCATCAAGTGGGTCGGGCTCGACAACTTCCAGCAACTCTTCAGCGACAACCCGCAGTTCTGGCCCGCGGTCCAGCACAACATCATCTGGTTCGTCGTACTCATCCTGATCCCGACGCCGTTCGGCCTGTTCCTGGCCGTACAGCTGGACAAGCGGATCCGGTTCACCCGGGTCTACCAGACGGCGTTCTTCCTGCCGGTCGTCATCTCCATGGCGTGCATCGGGTTCGTCTGGCAGCTGATCTACAACCCGGACACGGGCCTGATCAACAGCATCATCGGCGCCAACAAGCCGGGCCACTACATCGACTGGATCGGTGACCCGAAGCTCAACCTGTGGGCGGTCCTGATCGCCGCGTCCTGGCGGCACGCCGGTTACATGATGATCCTGTACCTGGCCGGTCTGAAGAGCGTCGACCCGTCGCTGCGCGAGGCCTCGGCCCTCGACGGCGCCAACGAGTGGCAGACGTTCAAGAACGTCATCTTCCCGACCCTGCGGCCGACCAACACGGTCGTCCTGGTCGTCACCATCATCGAGGCGCTGCGCGCCTTCGACCTGGTCTTCGTCTTCAACAAGGGCGCCCAGGGCACCGAGTTGCTCTCCATCCTGGTGACCAACAACATCATCGGCGAGTCCAGCCGCATCGGTTACGGCTCGGCGATCGCGGTGGTGCTGCTGTTCATCTCCCTGATCGTGATCATCCCGTATCTGATCGCGACCTTCCGGAAGGAGCGGCGCGCATGAGCACCGTGAGCGCGCTGGCCAAACAGCGCACCCCGATCCGTCCGGCCCGCGTCCTGCTGCACGTCTTCCTCGCCGTCACGGCGCTGGCATGGCTCGCCCCGCTGCTGTGGGCGATCTTCTCGGCGCTGCGCCCGTACAGCGAGACCAGCGACCGCGGTTACGTGTCCTGGCCGCACACGCTGAACTTCGACAACTTCAAGAACGCGTTCACGCAGTCGGACATGACCCACTACTTCATGAACACGCTGATCATCGCGGTCCCGGCCGTGCTGCTCACGCTGTTCCTGTCGTCGATGGTCGCGTTCTACGTCAGCCGCTTCGACTTCCGGCTCAACCTGGCGCTGCTGCTGGTGTTCACGGCGGGCAACCTGCTGCCGCAGCAGGTCATCATCACCCCGCTGTACCGGCTGTACCTGCTGACGAACCTGCCGGGCATCACGGAGAGCGGCAAGCTGTACGACTCGGCGCTCGGCCTGGTGCTGATCCATGTGGCGTTCCAGTCCGGGTTCTGCGCGTTCGTGCTCAGCAACTACATGCGGTCGCTGCCGCACGAGCTGACCGAGGCCGCGCTGGTGGACGGCGCGTCGGTGTGGCGGCTGTACTGGCAGATCACGCTGCCGCTGTGCCGGCCGGCGATGGCGGCCCTGGCGACCCTGTTGTCGATCTGGATCTACAACGACTTCTTCTGGGCCCTGGTGCTGATCTCAACCGGAGAGAACATGCCGATCACCTCGGCGCTGAACAACCTCTCGGGTCAGTACTTCACCGACCCGAACCTGGTCGCCGCCGGTTCCCTGCTCACCGCGATCCCGACGCTGGTCGTGTACTTCGCGCTCCAGAAGCAGTTCGTCAGCGGTCTGACCCTGGGCTCCGCCAAGGGCTGACCGCCCCCCTCCGAAAGAGAACCCCGTGCACAACCCGTTCACCCCGGTCGCCTCCGTGCCCGTGGACACGCGCACCGCCCGTGTCCACGAGGAGGGCTGGCAGTCCTGGTCGCCGAGCGGCTCCTACGCCCTCGGCGCCGCCCCGCACCGCCCGACGAACGACAACTGGGCGACCGTGTGCTACCGCCCCGGCCGCGGTGTGCCCGCCGGGGCCTTCCAGGGCGAGGGCCTGCTGGCGCTCGACCCGGGCGACGGCTCCCCGGTCCGGCTCTGGGCGGCGACGGACCCGCTGCACGAGGTGCCGTCGATCCGGCTGACCGTCACGGGCGGTGTCGCCGAGATCGAGGCGGACGGCCCGGTCAAGGAGTGGACCGGCACGGACATCCAGTCCGTGCCGGCCGACTGGGCGGACTCCCTGGCCCTCCCGGCGCCCCGCCCGGCGCCCACCGTCTGGTGCTCCTGGTACGAGTACTTCACGGCCGTCACCGAGGACGACATCCACGAGAACCTGCGTGCGATGGACACCCTCGACCTGCCGATCGACGTGGTGCAGATCGACGACGGCTACCAGAGTGCCCTGGGCGACTGGCTGAACCTGTCCGGCCGCTTCCGCTCCCGGCGGGGCATCGCGGACGCCATCCGCGCCCGCGGCCGCCGGGCGGGCATCTGGACGGCGCCCTTCCTGGTCGACCCGTCGAGCGCGCTCGCCGAGACGTACCCGGACTGGCTGGTCCGCGACCCCGACGGCAACCCGCTGCACGCGGGCCGCAACTGGGGCCACGACCTGTACGTCCTGGACACCACCCACCCGGCCGCCGCGGCCTACCTCACCGACGTCTTCGCCACGCTGCGCGCCGAGGGCTACGACTACTTCAAGGTCGACTTCCTCTACGCGGGCGCGCTGGACGGCGTACGGCACTCGGGCGCGGACCCGCTCACCGCGTACCGGCTCGGCATCGCCCTGATCCGGGAGGCCATCGGCGCCGACGCCTACCTCCTGGGCTGCGGAGCGCCGATCCTGCCTTCCATCGGCCTGTTCGACGCGATGCGGGTCAGCCCGGACACGGCCCCGCACCGCCGCCCCGAGGCCGGCGACTACAGCCAACCGGGCCAGGACCCGGCCGAGTTCACCGGTGTCGGCCGCCAGTGGCAGCACGGCCGGCTCTGGATCAACGACCCCGACTGCCTGATGGCCCGCCCCGCCGTGGAGACCCGCGCCCGGTGGGCGGCCCATGTGGAGGCCGTCGGCGGCCTGGTCGCCTCCAGCGACCGGCTGCTCTCCCTCGACCCGTGGGGCGTGGACACGACCCGCCGCCTTCTCACCGGAGCAACCGGAGTCAACCGATGAGCGACCGCACCCTCTCCGTCCCGGGCATCGCCTACGGCGGCGACTACAACCCCGAGCAGTGGCCCGAGGAGGTGTGGGCCGAGGACGTCCGTCTGATGCGCGAGGCGGGCGTCACCATGGTGAGCGTCGGCATCTTCTCGTGGGCGCTGATGGAGCCGTCCGAGGGCGTCCACGACTTCTCGCGGATGGACAAGATCCTCGATCTCCTCCACGAGAACGGCATCGCCGCCGACCTCGCCACCCCGACGGCCGCCCCGCCGGCCTGGTTCTTCCGCGCCCACCCGGAGGCGCTCCCGGTCGACCACGACGGCCGCACCCTGTCGTACGGCAGCCGGCAGACGTTCTGCCCCAGCAGCCCCGCCTACCGCGAGGCCGCGCTCCGGATCGCGGGCGCGATCGCCGAGCGGTACGCGAGCCACCCGGCCGTCAAGATGTGGCACGTCCACAACGAGTACGGCTGCCACAACGCCGCCTGCTACTGCGACGCCAGCGCGGAGTCCTTCCGCCGCTGGCTGCGGGCCCGGTACGGCGACGACCTGGCCGCCCTCAACCACGCCTGGGGCACCACCTTCTGGAGCCAGTGGTACTACGACTGGGACGAGATCCTGCCGCCCCGCGCGACCGGTGCCGTACCCAACCCGACGCACCAGCTGGACTGGCGGCGCTTCTGCTCGGACGAGCTGCTCTCGCTGTACACGGCGGAGCGGGACGTCCTCCGGGCGGCGGCGCCCGCGATCCCGGCCACCACCAACTTCATGGTGATGCACAACTTCGACGCCCTCGACTACTGGCGCTGGGCACCGGAGCTGGACGTGGTGGCCAACGACCACTATCTGATGTCCGCCGACCCCGAGTCGGAGATCGACGTCGCGCTCAGCGGCGATCTGATGCGGTCGCTGGCGGGCGGGCCGTGGCTGCTGATGGAGCACTCGACGGGCGCGGTCAACTGGCAGCCCGTCAACCGGGCGAAGAAATCCGGTGAGTTGCGCCGCAACGCGCTCGCCCATGTGGCGCACGGCGCGGACGGCATCTGCTACTTCCAGTGGCGGGCGGCGAAGGCCGGCGCCGAGCAGTGGCACTCGGCGATGCTGCCGCACGCCGGGACCGACAGCCAGATCTGGCGGGACGTGGTCCGGCTGGGCGCGGATCTCGGGGCGCTGGCCGAGGTGCGCGGCAGCAGCGGTACGGCGGAGGTGGCCGTCGTCTGGGACTGGGACGCCCGCTGGGCGGTGGAGTTCCCCTCCCAGCCGAGCGGTGAACTGCGCTACCTGGAGCTGGCCCGCTCCTGGTACGAGCCGCTGTGGCGGGCGGGCGTGGCCGTGGACTTCGTGCGCCCGGACGCGGACCTGTCGGCTTACAAGGTGGTCCTGGCCCCGAACCTGTACCTGGTGGACGACGCGGGCGCGGCCAACCTGACGTCTTTCGCCGAGGCCGGCGGCACCCTCGCCGTGGGCTTCCACAGCGGCATGGTGGACGAGAACAGCCATGTGCGGCTGGGCGGTTACCCGGGTGCGTTCCGGGACGTCCTGGGCGTCCGGACGGACGAGCTGTTCCCGCTGCTGCCGGGTGAGCGGGTGGCGCTCAGCGAGGGCGGCACGGGCTCGCTGTGGTCGGAGCGGGTGCGGCCGGAGGGCGCCGAGGTGGTCACGTCCTTCGCCGACGGCCCTCTGGCCGGTGTCGCGGCGGTGACGCGGCACGCGTACGGCACGGGCAGCGCCTGGTACCTGGCGACCCTGCCGGACGCGGAGACCCTGGCGGGGCTGCTCGCCCGGATCCGCGGGGAGGCGGGCGTGGCCGTGGGCCGTACCGCGCCGGCGGGCGTGGAGGTCGTCCTGCGGCGCGGCACGGACGCGGACTACGTGTTCGTGATCGACCACGCCGGACAGGGCGCCGAGGTCGCGGTGGCGGCGGGGTCGGTGGAGCTGCTCTCCGGGAAGCCGGCCGACGGGACGGTCGTCGTGGCGCCGGGCGACATCGCCGTGGTGCGGGAGCGTCGGGCGTTCGCCTAGCGCCAAGCCGACAAGGCCGTTCGGCGACTGCGAGTCCGTCGTGGCTGGTCGCGCGGTTCCCCGCGCCCCTTCGGGGGCGCGGAGGTTGGCGCATGTCGAGACAGCCCCCGCGTCCTGGAAGGGGCGCGGGGGCTGGTCTCACTTGGATGCGAACGGGCCTTCCAGCGCTGCCCACTGGAGCAGCATGATCGTCTTGGCGTCGGCGATCTCGCCCGTCCTGATCATCTCCAGGGACCGGCGGAAGGGGAGTTCGAGGATCTCGATGTCCTCGCCCTCCTCGTCCAGGCCGCCGCCCTCGTGGGTGCGGGTGGAAGGGCCGTAGGCGGCCGCGTAGAAGGAGATCCGTTCGGTGACCGAGCCGGGGCTCATGTAGACGTCGAAGACGTGCTGGACGGCGCCGACCGTGTGGCCGGTCTCCTCGACGACCTCCCGGCGGACCGCGTGTTCCGGGTGCTCGTCGGCGGCGTCCAGGAGGCCCGCCGGGGTCTCGATCAGCATGCCGTCGGAGTGGCCGTTGACGTACACCGGGAAGCGGAACTGGCGGGTGAGCAGGACGGTTTCACGCTCGGCGTCGTAGAGGAGGAGCGTCGCGCCGTTGCCGCGGTCGTGGGTCTCGCGTTCCTCGGTGTGCCAGGTGCCGTCGGCGTGCCGGTAGTCGAAGGTGGTGGCCCGCTCGACGTACCAGTGGCTGGACAGCAGTTTCACCTCCCGGACCCGCACGCGCGGATTGCCGGTCAGGTCCAGGCCGGTGCGGTCGAGTCCGGTGCGGCCCCGGCGGTCGGGGGTGTCGATCCCGGCGGTCATCGGGGACCGTCCGGGCAGGCGGGGGTAGAGAGGTCACTCATGATCACCTGTCTACCACCCGCCCGCGGCAGCGCCCCCGAAGGGGCGCGGGGCTGTATCAATATGCAGCTCCGCCGCGTGGGCGCGACCAGCCACGACGGCGCCGTGGGCGACCGACAACCGACACCCGCGCCACCCGGCGGAGCGCTCAGTGCACTTCGGCCCGTGCCGGGCCCTCGTCGAGGAAACCGCCCGACTGGTGCTGCCACAGCTTGGCGTAGGCGCCCTCGGCGGCGAGCAGTTCGTGGTGCGTGCCCTGCTCGACGATCCGGCCGCGGTCCAGGACCACGAGCCGGTCCATGGAGGCGACCGTGCTCAGCCGGTGCGCCACCACCAGCGCCGTACGCCCCTCCATGAGCCGCCACAGCGCCTCCTGGACGAGCATCTCGCTCTCGGAGTCCAGCGCGCTGGTCGCCTCGTCCAGGAGCAGGATCGGGGCGTCCCGCAGGATCGCCCGGGCCAGGGCGACCCGCTGGCGCTGGCCGCCGGAGAGCTTGACGCCGCGCTCCCCCACCATCGTCTCGAACCCGTCCGGCAGCGCGTCGGCGAACTCCGTGACGTGCGCGGCCTCGGCGGCCAGCCGGATCTCGGCGTCGGTGGCGTCGGGCCGGGCGAAGGCGATGTTGTCCCGCAGGGTGCGGTGGAACATCGCCGGGTCCTGCGGGACGTAGGCGATCTGGCTGCGCAGGTCGGTCTGGCGCAGCCGGCTGATGTCCTGGCCGCCGATGGTGATCCGTCCGGCGTCGATGTCGGTCATCCGCAGCAGCAGCCGGGTGAGGGTGGTCTTGCCGCCTCCCGACCGGCCGACGAACCCGAACTTCGAGCCGCTGGGCACGTCCAGTTCAAGCCCCTCGAACAGCGGTTTGGCGCCCGCGTGGGTGAAGGAGACCTTCTCGAAGCGGACGTCGGCGGCCCGCGGCGCGAGCGGTTCCGGGGTCACCGGGTCCAGCACGGTCGGCTGCTCCAGAAGGAGTTCGGTGAACTGGGCCGCCTCCGTCATGGAGCTCTCCATGCGCCGGTAGATCTGGTTGAACTCGAACATGATCCGGGTCGCGTTGGTGTAGTAGGTGAAGGCGACCACGACCCCCTCCACACTGTGCCCGCCGCCGGCCAGGCCCACCGCGAGCAGCAGGCCCAGCGCGTTGGTCGCGACGGACATCGGCGCGACGAACGTGTCGATGCGCAGGTTGCCGTAGTCCCAGGAGCGCAGGGTGCGCCGCCTCGACTCGGCCACCCGGGACCGGTGTTCGGCGGCCTCCCGCCCCTCGGCGGCGAACGCCCGGACCGTGTCCATGTTCATCAGGCTGTCGGCGACATGGCCGGACACCCGCGCGATGGCCTCCTCCCGCTGGGCGACCAGCCGCTGCCGCCGCCGGATCAGCGGCACCACGCACACCGCGGTGACCGCGATCATCGTCAGCAGCGCGACGACCAGGAGCGGTTCGTAGCGCCACAGCACCACCGACCCGAACAGCAGGGGCACGAAGCTGCCCACGATGTTGAAGGTGAGCGTGTCGGCGAACTCCTCGAAGCGGGTGGCGAAGCTCAGCACCCGCTTGGTGAGCGACCCCGCGAAGTTGTCGTGGAAGAACGCGGAGTCCTTGGCGAACAGTTCGTCCATGCCGATGACGTACAGCTGCTCGATGCCGAGCGCGTCCAGACGGTTGAGGCAGTGCAGACCGATCCGCCAGAACACCTCCGCCAGCAGCAGGACACCGCCGAAGCCGAGGACGTACGGCAGTGCGGCGCCGAAGCCCAGGCCATGGGCGTCGGCGATCCGGCCGACCAGCTTGGCGACGACCAGCGGCGCCACGTAGTTGATTCCGATGTTGCCGAGCGCCGGCAGCAGCGTTCCGGGCAGGGTGAACCGCTTGAGCCGCGCCAGTTCCCGTCCGTAGTAACGAAGTGCGAGCACGACGGCACCTTTTTGCGGTCCGCTCGCCGGTAAATCGACCGAGGATGTCATCTCAACCCTGTGTAATCGTCGCACGGCATGCCGAGTCGGCCGCCGTGTGTGCGCGGCGGCCTGGAATCGGCAGGTCAGGAAAGGGAAGTGTGCCGCGACGGCGGGCACGGAGTCCACGTGTTTTCCGGTCGGCGGCTACTGTGCGAACACACGGTCGACGCCGCTGCGGGGTTCAGCCCAGCAGCAGGGACCTCGGCTGGGCGGAGAGGGCCTGGTCGAGGACGAGGGAGGCCGCGCCCACGGCGGCGACGTTCTCGCCGAGGGTGGTGGAGAGCACCGTCGTGGGGTGGGTCGCCTTCACGAACGGGGAGCGGGCGACCATCGGTTCGATGACGGGCAGCAGGCGGTCGGCGAGCAGCTTCCAGGTCGGTCCGCCGAACACGATGGTGTCGACGTCCAGCAGCGTCGCCGCCGCGCAGACGCCCCGCCCGATCCGGATCGCGAGGCGCTCGATGATGCCGTCCGCCTGGGCCTCGCCCTCGGCCGCGAGCACCGCGAGACGCTCCAGACCGCGCTGGGCGTCGGCCGGGTTCGTCACCGTGTACTCGGCGCCGAGCACGCCCAGGGCGACGGCCTCCTCGACGAGCGTCTTGGTCGAGGAGGCGGCGCCGAGGCCGCCGACCTCGCCGGCGTTCCCGGAGACCCCGCGCAGCACGGTGTCCTCCACCACCAGGCCCATGCCGGAGCCGGTGCCGAGGTAGAAGAAGAGCAGGTTGCGGCTGTCGGTGGCGGCTCCGGTCCAGCGCTCGGCGACCACGGCGGCCGTGACGTCCTTGTCGAGCAGCGCCGGGAATCCGGTCGCCTCGCTGAGCCGGTCGCGCAGCGGGTAGCGGCCCCAGCCGGGCAGTTCGGGCGGGTCCACGACCCAGCCGGCGTCCGCGTCGATGGGGCCCGGCGCGGCGATCCCGAGGCCCAGGACCCGCTCCCGGTCGGCGCCGGACTCGGCCACGATCGCGGACACCGAGGCCGCCATGTCCGCGGCGATCTCGTCGGTGTCGCCGCCGCTCGGCGTCACCACACTGCGCTGGGCGACGACGGTGCCGAGCAGGTCCACCAGGACGCAGGTGATGACCGCCGGGTCGAGGTGCACACCCACCGCGTACCGGGACGCGGGGTCGATTTCGAGGAGGGTGCGGGGCTTTCCGCTGCCGGTGCTCCGCTTGCCCGACTCCCGTGCGATGCCCTGGTCGATCAGCCGGCGGGTGATGTTCGAGACCGTCTGCGCGGACAGCCCGGTGGCCTGGGCGAGTTCCACCCGGCTCAGGCCGGTGGGGTGGCGGCGGATGGCGTCCAGGATCACGGACTCGTTGAAGTCACCGAGGCGCGGCAGGTTGGTACCACGCCGGATGGTGGGCTTCCCGGTGCTCGCCGTGGTCCCCGTCATGCTCGTCAACGTGCTTCTCCCTGCCTCGGCCGGCGGCGCCCCGCGTCCGCTCCTCCGACGCATTCAGTTGGTGGAATGTTATGCCACGGCTGTGCGGCCGGGGATGGTCCTGGCGCGTACACGTCAGGCACCGTCCGAGGGTCCGGCGGCCGGGCGCAGGCGCAGCGTGCGGATCTGGAACGGCCGGAACCGGAGCTGGACGGCGGCCTCGCCGGGCCGCGGCGCGAGCCGTTGTTCCGGCCGCTCCAGCAGGTCGCAGTCGTGTACGGCGGCGGTCGCGAAGCCCGCCGACAGACGTGCCGAGACCGCTCCCCCGCAGGCCTCGTACAGGCGCACCACGATGTCGCCGCTGCGGTCGTCGGCGAGCTTCACCGACTCCACGACCACATCGGTGGTGTCGAGGGCGACCAGCGGCCGGGCCTCGGCCGGGGCGGGCCGCAGCGGCAGGTTCATGGCGTAGCCGCCGGCGACGGCCTCCTCGATCCCGGCACCGGCGAGCAGTGCGTAGCCGAAACTGTGCCGGCCGCGGTCGGCCCCCGGGTCGGGGCTGTGCGGGGCGCGCAGCAGGGAGAGCCGGAGGGTCGTGGTCGTACCTCCGTCCTCGCGTGTGTCGCGGCGGACGTCGTGCCCGTAGGTGGAGTCGGTGAGCAGGGCGGCGCCCCAGTGCCGTTCGCCGACGTGCACCCAGCGGTGCGCCCACAGTTCGAAGCGGGCCGCGTCCCAGCTGGTGTTCTCGTGGGTGGGCCGCCGGACATGCCCGAACTGGATCTCGGCGCTCTCCTGGTCCGCGTGCACGTCCAGCGGCCAGGCCGCCTTCAGTACGGTGTCGCGCTCCTGCCAGTCGATGTCGTTGCGGACGGTCACCCGGCGGCTCTCGGCGGCCACCTCGATGTGCTGGACGAACCGTGAGGCGCCGTGGGCGCGCTCGACCCGCACCGCGGCGAGCAGCGGTCCCTCGTCCACGAGCGTCACCGACTCGGCCTCGTCCAGGTCGTGCACGGTGTCCCGGTAGTACGGGTCGAGGTTCCACGCCGACCACAGGTTGGGGTCGTCCGGGTGAAGTTGGAGGAGGTTGCCGGCGGCGCCGGGGGCGATGGCCTCGCGCCGGGCGGCGTGGTCGTACACCGAGGTGAGCAGACCGCGCCGGTCGACGACGACCGTCAGCACGCCGTTGCCGAGGACGAAACCGCCGTCCCGGGCGGTGGCGGTGACCGAGCCCCGGTGGTCGTCCACCGTGCCGCCGGAGGCGAGCGCGCCGGCCTCGGCGAGGACGGCCGTACGCCCGTCCGACAGACGCTGGCCGCCGGCGGACCCGGCGACGACCACCACCTCACGGCGGGCGTACGGCCCGGCGTTGAGCAGGGCGGCCGGGCCGGGGAGAGCGGCGACGGCCTCGGCGATCAGTGTCTCCAGCTCCGCGTGGATCTCCGCGTACTCCCGCTCGGCCTGCTGGTGCACCCACGCGATGGACGAGCCGGGCAGGATGTCGTGGAACTGGTTGAGCAGCACCCGCCGCCACAGCGACTCCAGCCGCTCGTACGGGTACGGCGCCCCGGCCCGGACGGCGGCCGTGGCGGCCCACAGCTCGGCCTCGCGCAGCAGTGCCTCGGCGCGCCGGTTGCCGCGCTTGGTGCGGGCCTGACTGGTGTAGGTGCCGCGATGGTTCTCCAGGTACAACTCGCCTCGCCACACGGGTAGTTGGTCGTGCTCGGCGCGGGCCGCGGCGAAGAACGCGTCGGGGGACTCGATGACGACCTTGGGCGAGCCCTCCAGGTCGCGCAGGCGGCGGGCCTTCTCCAGCATCGAGCGGGTGGGACCGCCTCCGCCGTCGCCGTGGCCGAACGGGGCCAGCGAGCGGGTGGCCACCCCCTTCTCCGCGAAGTTCCGCTCGGCATGGGCGAGTTCGGCCGCCGTGAGGGAGGCGACGTAGCTGTCGACGGGCGGGAAGTGGGTGAAGATCCGCGATCCGTCGATGCCCTCCCAGGCGAAGGTGTGGTGCGGCAGCTTGTTCGTCTCGTTCCAGGAGAGCTTCTGCGTGAGGAACCACTGGGCGCCGGCCAGCTTGGCGAGCTGGGGGTAGGCGGCGGTGTAGCCGAACGAGTCGGGCAGCCACACCCCGTGCTGCTCGACGCCGAACTCCTTCTCGAAGAACCGGCGTCCGTGGACGAGTTGGCGGGCCAGCGCCTCGCCGCCGGGCAGATTGCCGTCGGCCTCCACCCACATGCCGCCCACCGGCACCCAGTTGCCGTCGGCGGCGGCCTTCTTCATCCGGGCGAAGATCTCCGGCCGCTGCTCCTTCATCCACGCGTACTGCTGTGCCGAGGAGCAGGCGAAGACCAGCTCGGGGTACTCCTGCGCCAGCGTGGTCATGTTGGTGAAGGTGCGGGCGCACTTGCGCACGGTCTCCCGGACCGGCCACAGCCACGCCGAGTCGATATGGGCGTGGCCGACCGCGGCGACCGTGTGCGCGGAGGCGTGCGCGGGCCGGGACAGTACCTCGACGAGGTGCCGGCGGGCCGCGGGCGCCGTCCTCGCCACGTCGGCCGGGTCGACGGCGTCGGCGGCGCGGCGCAGCGCGTGCAGGATCTCGTGCCGTCGGGAAGAGCCCAGCGGCAGCTCGTGCATCAGTTCGTCCAGCACCTCGATGTCGTGGACGAGGTGCCACACCTCGTCCTCGCGCACCGCGATCTCGGCCTGTACGAGCCGGTAGAGAGGCGCGGTACCCGCGGTGTCGAGGGAGCCGTAGTGGATGCCCACGCCGGCGCTGGCGACGATCGGCGGGTTGGCGGCCAGCTCGACCAGCAGGTCGACCGGGGCGCCGCCGGTGGCGGGGTCGGCGAGGAGCACGGTCCGGTGGTACGGGTGCAGGCCCTGGATCGGCGTGCCCTGGGCGTCGTGGACCAGGCCCTCCGCCTGGCCGCCGGGTCCCTTGGTCAGGTCGAAGCCCAGGTCGAAGACGGCCTCGACCCGGTGGCCCGCCCACTCCTCGGGTATGTCCGCGGTCGCCCGCAGCCAGGTCGTCGCCCAGGGGCCGCCCCAGGTGGAGCCGAGCGTGAAGGGCGTGTAGTCGGCGCGCAGCGCGTCGGCCACCGGGACCGGTTCGCCGTCCACGAACCAGGCGTTCAGCTCGAAGGGGCGCGCGGCACTGTAGAGGGCGGGGCGGACGACCCGGTCCAGCAGCTTGCGGATCCGGGTCTCGATGATCCGGCGGTCGTCATGCACGGTGCGGGTCCTTCCGGACGTCGTGCTCGGGGTCGGGCAGCCGGACGGTGTCCTGAGCGCCGTCCGGCCAGGTCACGTCCGCGAGCAGGGTGGTGCCCTCGGCGCGGGCGGTGATGCGGGGCAGGACGGCGGGGTCGGCGCCGCCGAGGTGGATCAGGGCGATGTGCAGGGTGCCGTGGGCGACGGGTCCTTCGGTCTCCACGACAGGGGTCGCGGACGGGGAGCCGAGGGCGTTGCTGTCGATGCCGGGGACCACGGCGGCGCGGGGCAGTCCCCGCACGCCCACGACCAGCGAGACCAGCCCGTCCTCGCCCACCACCCGGGCGGCACCGCCGTCCGCCCGGCCGGCCAGGGCCCAGCCGCCGATGCGCAGCACATGCCCGGCCCCGGGATCGCCGTCGACGCGTACGGCCCGTACCTCGACCGGACCGCGCAGCGCGGACCCGACGGTGATCCAGGGGCCGGGCGTGTAGCGGGTGTCGGGGCCGCCGAACGGGTCCCAGGTCGTGTCCTCGGGCCAGTGCGCGCGGGAGCGCGAGACCGCCGTGCCGCCGTCCAGGGACACCCTGGTCGCGGGGCGCCGGTGCGAGGCGCGGCCGGCCGCGTCCAGCAGCACGACCGCGTTGTCGAGCGGGTCGGCTCGCACGGCGCCGGCCGTGGGATCCCCGGGTGTCTCGGGTGCCGTGTGCGTGGAGTAGGCGAAGCGCGCGTAGCAGGGGTCGTCGGCGTGTGGCCGGCCCGGGTCGGCGTGGTCGCCGCCGTGGTTGACGACGCGGACGACTCCGTCGTCGGCGGTGCCGGAGACGAGCCAGCCGGGTGCGGCCAGGGATCGGGTGAAGTCGCCTTGCTCCACGGCGAGTCGGGCCTCCTGTTCCGTCCACACCGGGTGGTCCGGCGGCAGCAGGAGGCCGATGAAGCCCTTCGACGCCCAGTACGGGGAGGCGGGGCCCGAATACACCTGGAGGATGCCGCGGAACGGGCGCCGCCAGCCGAGGGTGAGCAGCCCGTCCGTGTCCGTGCCGGAGGAGCCGAGGTGGTCGAGCATCCGGTTGGCGATCGCCCGGGTCTCCCCCGGCGCCAGCGGTGTGGCGTCGAAGAGCGCGCCGGTCCACAGCGGGGCGAGTGCCGCGTGGCGGTAGGTGAGCGAGCGGCCCTGGATCAGCGGAGAGCCGTTGGCGCCGACCAGCAGCCGCTGGTCTTCGAGGAAGCGGTGCAGCCGGGCGCGGTAGCGGTCGAGGAGTCCGGTGGGCGCGGCGGTGCCGAGGATGCGGCAGAACCACAGCGGGTACAGGTGCATGGCCCAGCCGTTGTAGTGGTCGAAGTTGCGGTGCTCGCCGCCGGTGAGTCCGTCGGAGTACCAGCCGCCGCCCGCGTACCAGCCGTCGGTGAGCGCGATGACCCGGTCCAGGTCCTGCTGCCGCCACGCTCCGCCGGCCGTGCGGGCGAAGGCCTCGGTGACGCCCTGGAACCAGATCCAGTTGTTGCCGGGCATCGGGTCGCCGGTCATCGGGGCGAGCCAGTCGAGGATCCGCTGTCTGACCCGGTCGTCCAGGCGGTCCCAGATCCAGGGCCGGGTCTCGTGCAGCGCGAGGGCGACGGACGCGGCCTCGACCTTGGCCTGGTCGCACTCGGCGAAGGTCGGCCAGCGGCCCGGGTTCTCCGGGTCGGTGCCGGCGGCCAGTCCGGCCGCGTACCAGCCGGCCAGGTCGTGCGGGTCGGCCCCGCCCGCCCCCGCCAGCCGGAGTCCGGCCAGCAGGAACGTGCGGGCGAAGCCTTCCAGGCCGTCACTGCGTACGCCGTTGGCGCTGGGCACGCCGGGCAACTGGACCAGGGCGTGGTCCTCGGTGGCGTACGGCCGTACGGCGAGCAGTATCCGGTCCGCGGTCCGCTCCCAGTGGGCGCGGTCCTCGGCGGGGGTGCGGTTCATGAGGTGCGGGTCTCCCATGCCTGTTCGAACTCGGCGCGGATCTGGTCGCCGGCTTCCTTCCGCCAGTTCTTCATCGCGTCGTCCCAGGCGCTGAGCGGGAGGCGGCCCTGCATGATGCCCTTGCGGGTGTCGTCCAGGAGGGTGCCGAACAGCTTGGACTTCTTGGAGTCGGTCGGCGAGTACAGCGGCTCGGCGGGGTTGGGGATCAGTACCTTGACGGCTTCCTTCTGGAAGGCGTACTGCTCGCGCACGATGTCCGGCTCGGCCGGGTAGTACAGCGTGAACGGCGCGTCCGTCGCGAAGATGGTCGGCAGCGTGGCCTCGGCCTGGCCCTGCGGGGTGAGGACCGGGTCGGTGCCCTTCAGGGTGTGGTCGGGGCCCCGGACCCCGTACTTGCGCAGCAGGTAGGCGTCGGTGCCGAAGGGGGCCGCCAGGGCGTTCATGGCGCGCAGGATCTGCTGGATGCGGGACTTGGGGGCCTTCTTGACGATGAGGGTGGCGTAGTTGGCCGAGCCCTGCCACTGGCCGCCCCTGCCGCCGTCGTAGCCGGGCGCCATCATGTAGCCGAGTGCGAAGCCCTTCGTCGCCGGGGCGTAGTTGGTGTAGTAGTCGTTCCACGCGGCGGGCGCGTCGGGGTTGATGACGGTCTGTCCGCCGCCGAACCAGTCCTTGGCCTTGCCGAGCACGCTGTACGTGTCCGGGTGCATGACCCCGGCCCTGGTGAGCTGCCGGACCGCGTCGAGGGACCGCCTGGCCTCCTCGGTCTCGTAGTACCAGGTGAACTTGCCGTTCTCCTCGCGCCAGTTGTTGGGGGCCTTCAGCATCTGCATCACGAGGTTCCAGGCGGTGATGCTGTCGCCGAGGGCGTACTGGTTGTGCTTGGGGTCCGTGACGTCCTTGCACAGCTGGACGAACTCGGTCCAGCTCTTCGGATTCGGGTCGAGCCCGCGCTTGTTGATCAGGTCGAGCCGGGTGTAGGCGGGACCGCCGGAGAGCGGGCGGGGCATGGGCAGCGCGTAGATGCCGCCGTTGCGTACGCACGGCGCCCAGGAGGCGGAGGGGATGTTGGCGAGGTAGGGGTAGTCCCGGATGCGGTCGCCGGACAGGTGCGGGGTGAGGTCCTCGAAGAGGGTGTCCAGCATGTCCGGCGTGGCCGCCGAGTTCTGGTCCGGCCTCAGCATCAGCATCGTGTCGGGCAGATCGCCGCCCGCGACGGTCACGGCGAACTTGGCCGGGTAGTCGCCGACCGGGGTGATCTCGAAGTTGAGGTCGCAGCCGACGCTTCTGTTCAGGTTCTGCCAGAGGACGTTGCGTCCGGCCGGCGGCGGCACCGGGTTGAAGATCAACGTCATGATGTCGATGGCGGGGCCCTTGGCGGGCGGCCCGTCCGGGAAGGCCGTGACCGGGTCGGCCGGGTAGTGCAGGTAGCCGGGTGCGACCCCGTCCGCGGTGGCCGGCATCGATGTCGGCACGCCTTTGTACGGGATGTACGTCGGCAGTGGCGCCTGGGCGTTGGCCTCACGCGCGGTGGCGGGGCGGTGGTCCCCGCAGCCGGCCAGGGTCAGGCCCGCCGTGACACCGGCGGCGGAGGCCAGGAAGCCGCGCCGGCTCAGTCGTCGCGTTCGTGGCTTCATCGGGCTGCTCATCCCTTCACCGCCCCGATCATCACGCCCTTGTTCATGTGCCTCTGCAGGAAGGGGTAGATGACCACGATGGGCACGATCGACAGAACCAGGATCGCCGCCTGCAGCGACTGGGCCGGCGGCAGCGGCGCCCCGGCCGTGACATCCACCTGGCCGCCGCTGAGTGCCGCGTTGTTGACGACGTACGTCCGCAGCACCAGTTGCATGGGCCACTTCGACGCGTCGTTCATGTACAGCAGGGCGTTGAAGAACGCGTTCCAGTACGTCACCGCGTAGAACAGGCCGATGACGGCGACGGACGCCTTGGACAGCGGCAGGACGAGCCGGGTGAGGATCTTCCACTCGGAGGCGCCGTCGATCCGGGCCGCGTCGATCAGCTCGGCGGGCAGGCCCATGAAGAAGGAGCGCAGGACGATCACGTTGAACGCGTTGATCATGGTGGGCAGGATCAACGACCAGTAGCTGTTGATCAGATGGAGCTGCTTGACCATCAGATAGCTCGGGATGACACCGGGCACGAACAGCATCGACATCAGCAGGAGCAGCAGCACGGGCTTGTGCCCGAAGGATCCGGGGCGGCTGAGGCCGTACGCCAGGAAGACGGAGGAGACCAGGCTGAGGCCGGTGCCGACGACGGTGACACCGACGCTGACCAGCATGGCCTTGGAGACGATCCCGCCGTTGAGCAGGGCCTGGTACGCGAGGAGCGTGGGGTGGTCGGGCCACAGGACGTAGCCGCCCGACTTGGTGACCTCCGCGGTGTCGGCGAGCGAGGTCGAGACGATCGCCACGAAGGGCAGCACGACCAGGATCACGCAGACCAGCAGGATCAGTGACTTGACGGACCGCCAGGGCAGCGAGCCGGGGGTCTCCCCGGGGACGGCGCTGTAGGCGCGGCGCGGGCGGCGGCGCACGGGGTGGGCCGGTGACAGCGTTGTCATGACCGGTAGACACCTTCTTCCCCGAAGAAGTGGGCGATCTTGTTGGCGCCCAGCACGAGCACCACCCCGACCAGGCCCTTGACGAGACCGACGGCGGCGCTGACGCCCCAGTCCCCGGCGATCAGGCCGTGGTTGTAGACGTACGTGTCGAGCACCTCGCTGTTGTCCAGGCCGACGCCGGTCTGCTGGAGCAGGATCTGCTCGAAGCCGACGGACAGCGCGTCGCCGAGCCGGAGGATCAGCAGCAGGATCACCAGGCCGCGCAGGGCGGGGAGGGTGACGTGCCAGGTCTGCCGCAAGCGGCTGGCGCCGTCCATGGCGGAGGCCTCGTAGAGGTTGTGGTCGACGCGGGAGAGGGCGGCGAGGAAGAGGATCGTGCCCCAGCCGGTGTCCTTCCAGATGACCTGCGAGGTCAGCAGCGTCTTGAACAGCTCGGGGTTGCCGATGATGTTCCAGGTGCCCATGTCGTGGGCCTGGAGGAACAGGTTGACCATGCCGCTGCCGCCCAGCAGCTGCTGGAACAGGGAGACGACGACCACCCAGGACAGGAAGTGCGGCAGGTACAGCACGTTCTGCACCCACTTCTTGACGCGTTCGCTGACCAGGCTGTTCAGGGCGAGCGCCAGGAGGATCGGCGCGGGGAAGACGAACACGACCTGGATCAGGGTGAGTTCGAGGGTGTTGACCAGCGCGTGCAGGAACTGCTCGTCGCCGTTGAACAACACGTCGAAGTTCTTCAGCCCGCTCCACGGGCTGTGCATGATGCCGATGTACGGCTGGTAGTCCTGGAACGCGATGACGTTGCCGAGCAGCGGGATGTAGTGGAACAGCAGCAGGACCGCGAGGCCTGGTATCACGAACCAGAACAGGCCCAGGTCCCGGCGGCGCCCCGGCCGGCCCTGCCTCGGGCGGCCTCTGCCCGGCGGCCCGCCCTCCTCGGCCGGACGAGCGGCCGGTTGTTGCAGCGTTGTCATGACGAGAGAGCCCTTTCGCCTAGAGAGACGTGAGACGGGCGTGTTCCGGCCACCCCCAGGGACCGGCAGAAGTATGTAAATCCAATCGATGGGCTAACGTCAATGCTTCCGACAGGTAAATTCATGCGGCGGGTTCGGCGCTTGTGAGGAGGCGGCGTTGACGCATGCGGGAGGGCGGGCTCGGCGGCCTCCGGAGCCACGAAGTCGCCGGGATCCGGGCGGCCGCCGCTCCTCGGGTGCGCGTGCGGCGGGAGTCGGCCGCTCAGGCGGCCGGGGCGCTCAGGCCAGTCGGTCCAGCGCCTCGCGGGTCACCTCTCCGAGGAGCGGCTCGCCCGACACCCAGCGCCCGGCCTCCGCCAGCGCGTACCGCCCGAGCCGTCGCAGCTCGCTGCCCTGGGCGCCCGCGATGTGCGGGGTGACCAGCACATTGGGCAGGGACAGCAACGGGTGGCCGGGCGGCAGCGGTTCGGGGTCCGTCACGTCGAGATACGCCTCCAGCCGTCCGGACGCGCATTCACGGGTCAGCGCCTCCGTGTCGACGACGGCACCCCGGGCCGTGTTGACGAGCACCCCGCCGTCGGCGATGAGCGCCAGCATCCCGGCGTCGAGCAGACCGGTCGTCTCCGGCAGCAGCGGGGCGTGCACGCTCACCACCGCCGACCGGCGGCACAGTTCGGCCAGTCCGACCCGCTCGGCACCCAGCCGGCGCGCCTCCTCGTCCGTCACGTACGGGTCGCTCAGCAGCAGCCGGTGGCCCGCGTCGGACCGGCGCAGCCCGGCCAGCACCCCACGGCCGATGCGTGACGCGCCGACGATGCCCACCGTGCTGCCGTCGGCGCCCGTACGGCTGCCGAAGGCCGGCCATCCGGCGCCGTGGCCGGCCGCCATGGTGAGCGTGCGCCGCGCGGCGAGCGTGACGAGGGCCAGGGTGTAGGAGACGACGGGGCCGGCGTTGGCGTCGGCCGCCGACGACACGACGATGCCGCGCTCCCACACCGCGTCGCTCACCAGCCCCTTGACGGTGCCGGCGGCGTGCATGACGGCCCGTAGGCGCGGTGCCCGTGCCAGGACGTCGGCGGTGAGGCGCGGGCACCCCCAGCCGCTGATCAGGACCTCCGCCTCGGCGAAGGCGGCCGGGAAGGCCGCGGTCACCGGGCCGGGGGCGAGCCGGACGAGCCGGGAGAGCCGGTCGCGCAGCTCCGCGGGGAGCACCTGATCGGCGACGAGGGGATCCATGACGGAGACGGCCGTGGGCCGGCCGGAGGGGGCGGTCACTGTGCTGGGTCCTCTTTCGATGCGTACGGAAACGGCTCCGGGCCCGGCGGACGCGCCGGGCCCGGAGTGACGGAGCATCACGTCAGGCGCGCGGCAGCCGCAGCGTCACCATCTGGAACGGCCGCAGCGCGAGGACGACGCCGCCGTCCGCCGTGCCGGGCCGTTCGGCGTCGGCGAGCCGGCGCTCCAGGAGGTCCGTGAGGACGGCCCGGTCGGCCGCGAACCCGTCGGCGCGGACGACGGCCCGGGCCCGGCCGCCGCTCGCCTCGTACAGCCGTACCACCAGGTCGCCGCCGCGGTCGTCGGCCTGCTTCACCGCGCTGACGACGACGGCGTCGTTGTCGACGGTCACCAGCGGTGCCACCTCGGCGGCGGCTCCGGTGACCCGGCGCTCGGGCAGGTTGGCCCGGTAGCCCTCGCGGACCGCGTCCCCGACCGTCGCGCCCGGCACCAGCGCGTGCCGGAAGCGGTGCACGCCCTGGTCGGTCTCCGGGTCCGGGTAGCGGGGCGCGCGCAGCAGCGACGCCCGTACGGTGGTCGTCGTACCCGCGTCCCCGCTGCCGGTCCGTACCGCACGGGTCACGTCGTGGCCGTACGTCGAGTCGTTGACGACGGCGACGCCCCAGCCCGGCTCGTCCAGGTGCACGAACCGGTGGTTGCAGGCCTCGAACTTGGCCCACTCCCAGCTGGTGTTCTGATGGGTGGGCCGGTACACATGCCCGAACTGGGTCTCGGCGGCGTACCGGTCGGCCCTGACGTCCAGCGGGAAGGCCAGCTTCAGGAAGCGCTCGGTCTCGTGCCAGTCCACCTCGGTGTCGATGTCGAGGCGCTTGGCGTCCGCCGGGACCGACAGCAGCTGGATGACCCGGGACTTGCCGAAGACCCGCTCGACACGCACCGCGTCGCCCTCGACGCCGAGTTCGGCCACGTCCGTGAGGTCGCTGCCCACGTTCCGGTAGAAGGCGTCGACGTCCCAGGCGTCCCACTGGTTGGGGAAGTCGGGGTGCAGCTGGAGCAGGTTGGCCGCCTGCCCGGGGGCGATCGACTCCCGGTCCGCGGCGATGTCGTACGCCGAGACCACCAGTCCGCGCCCGTCGATCTCGACCCGCAGCAGGCCGTTGTCGAGGAGGTAGCCGCCGTCCGCGCGCGGGACGGGGGTCACGGTGCCGCCCGCCGCGACCGGTGTCGCGGCACCCCCTGCGGGGACCGCACTCCGTTCGTGCGGTGCCGAGTTGAAGACCAGACTCCGCGTCCCCTCCCCCGCCAGGGCCCGCTGGGCCGCGTCGATGATCCCGCCGAGTTCGGCGGCGACCCGCTGATACGTCGCCCGGGCCTCACGGTGCACCCAGGCGATCGACGAACCCGGCAGGATGTCGTGGAACTGGTGCAGCAGGACCGTCTTCCAGATCCGGTCCAGCTCCTCGTACGGATAGGGGAACCCGGTCCGCACCGCCGCCGTGGCCGCCCACAGCTCGGCCTCCCGCAGAAGGTGCTCGCTGCGCCGGTTGCCCTGCTTGGTCCCCGCCTGGCTGGTGAGGGTGGCACGGTGCAGTTCGAGGTACAGCTCGCCGACCCACACCGGCGGGTCGGGGTACTCGGCCTCGGCCTTGGCGAAGAAGTCGGCGGGCGCCTCCCAGGTGACGGCCGCCGAGCCCTCCAGGCTGCGCAGCCGGGCCGCCTTGGCGACCATCTCGCGGGTCGTGCCGCCGCCTCCGTCGCCGTAGCCGGTCGGTGCGAGGGAGCGGGTCGCGGCGCCCTTCTCCTTGAAGTTCCGTGCCGCGTGCGCGACCTGACGTCCAGTCATCTCGCAGTTGTAGGTGTCGACGGGCGGGAAGTGGGTGAAGACGCGGGAGCCGTCGATGCCCTCCCACCGGAAAGTGTGGTGCGGGAAGCTGTTGGTCCGGCTCCAGGAGATCTTCTGGGTGAGGAGCCGGGTGGAGCCCGCCGCCCTGATGATCTGCGGAAGGCCGGCGGCGAAGCCGAAGGTGTCCGGCAGCCACGCCTCGTCGTTCTCGATCCCGAACTCGTCCAGGAAGAACCGCTTCCCGTGCACGAACTGACGGGCCATCGCCTCCGAACCCGGCATGTTGGTGTCCGACTCCACCCACATCCCACCGGCCGGCACGAACCTGCCGTCCGCGACCGCCTTCTTCACCCGCGCCCACACCTCGGGCCGGTGCTCCTTGATCCAGGCGTACTGCTGCGCCTGAGACATGGTGAAGACGAACTCGGGCTCCTCCTCCAGGAGGGCGGTCATGTTGGAGGTCGTACGGGCCACCTTGCGGACCGTCTCGCGCAGCGGCCACAGCCACGCCGAGTCGATGTGCGCGTGACCGACGGCGCTGATGCGATGCGCGGTCGGGCCGGCCGGGACGGCGAGTACTTCGGCGAGGCACGAACGGGCCTGCTGGGCCGTGCCGTTCACGTCCTGGAGGTCCACGGCGTCCAGCGCCCGGCCCACCGCGCGCAGGATCTCCCAGCGGCGGGCGCCGTCGACGGGCAGCTCCGCCATGAGTTCGCCGAGGACCTCCAGGTCCATGACCAGGTTCCACACCGTCTCGTCGAAGACGGCCAGCCGCATCTCGCCGAGCACGTACTGGGGCGCGTCACCGGCGGTCGCCCGGTCGCCCATCGGGGTCGGCCGGAACGGCACACCGCTCGCGTCGAGGTCGGGATTGGAGGCGGCCTCGATGTGCCAGTGGACCTGTTCCCCGCCGGCCACGGGAGAGCCGACGCGGACATGGGAGTTGCGCGGGTGGAGGCCCTTGACCGGGGTGCCGTCGGGCCGGTACACGAGACCCTCGCACTGGAATCCGGGGGTGCGCGGGGTGAAGCCGAGGTCGAGGACGGCCTCGACGGTACGGCCCGCCCAGTCGGCGGGGACCGTGCCGGTGACCTTGAACCA
Source organism: Streptomyces sp. NPDC048254 (assembly GCF_043201895.1). NCBI lineage: Bacteria > Bacillati > Actinomycetota > Actinomycetes > Kitasatosporales > Streptomycetaceae > Streptomyces > Streptomyces sp. NPDC048254. The sequence continues at coordinate 650,466 of NZ_JBICZJ010000003.1, read as the reverse complement.
GCTGGTCCCCCACGGCGTGCCCCACGGGGTGCCCGGGGTGATGGGCCGGGTGGGGGCGGCCAGCCCCTCGGCCACCGGGACGGGTTCGTCCGGGGTGGACCAGATCTCCACGGTCAGGGGTGTGGTGACGGGGTGGACGGCGGGACGGACGCGCTCCCTCAGGACGCGTTCCAGGCGTGCTTCGACCAGGTTCCGGTCGTCGTGCATGAAGGGGGTCTCCTGTTGGTCGTTCAGTGGGCGGGGCCGGTCACCGGGGCGGGGCGCTCGCAGGTGCTGGTCACCGGGAGTGCGCGGCCCTCGTCCGCCGCCTCCATGAGGGTGAGCATGACGTCCAGGACGTGGCCGGCGAGTTCGGCCGACGCGCGGTGCGGGCGCCCCTCGGCCAGGGCCTCGGCGAGATCGGCGAGGCCGACGCCGCGGCCGGCGTCCCGGTAGCCGGCGGACACGGGCAGGGTCTCCCAGCCGTCGCCGCGGTGGAGTTCCACGGCGCCGTCGAAGCCGTTCGGGTCGGGCACCGACAACGAGGCCTCGGTGCCGTGCACCTCGATGCGGGGCAGCCGGGCGGCGCGGACGTCGAAGCTCATGATCAGGGTGGACAGCGCGCCGCCCGCGTGCTCCAGGACGCCGGTGATGTGCGTGTCCACCTCCACCGGGAAGACGGTCCCCGCGCGCGGACCGCTGCCGATCGTCCGCTCGGCCCGCGGCCGCGAGGAGGCACCCGTCACCTTCACCACCGGGCCCAGCAGATGGACCAGGGCGGAGAGGTAGTAGGGGCCCATGTCGAGCAGGGGGCCGCCGCCGGGCCGGTAGTAGAACTCCGGGTCCGGATGCCACTTCTCGTGCCCGGCGCCGGTCATGAAGGCGGTGGCCGCCACCGGCCGGCCGATCAGACCGTCGTCGACGGTCTTGCGGGCGGTCTGCGTTCCGGTGCCGAGGACGGTGTCGGGCGCGCAGCCGACCCGCAGTCCGGCCTCCCGGGCCGCCACGAGCACGGCGTCGGCCTCCTTGCGGTTGGCCGCGAGCGGCTTCTCGCCGTAGACGTGCTTGCCGGCGCCGAGCGCCGCGAGGGCGACCTCCGCGTGGGCAGCCGGAATCGTCAGGTTGAGTACGGCGTCCACGTCGTCGCGGGCCACGAGCGCGGCGACGTCCGGCGCCGGCTCCGCGCCGGTCTGCTCGGCCACGCTCCGCGCACGGTCCTGGTCGAGGTCGGTGACGGCGGTCAGCCGTACGGACGTCAGCCGGTCCAGCGTCGAGAGATAGGCGCCGCTGATCTTCCCGGCGCCGACGATCCCGATGTTCAAGGGCTTCAGCGGCTCGCCCACAGCAGTCCCCTTTCGGTCAGCGTACGGACCTCGGGCACGTCGAAGTCGTCGGGCTTGTGCCCGATGGCCGAGACGAACACCCGGCCCGCGCCCCAGGTCCTGGTCCACACGGCGGGCATCACCGCGGGCCGGTCGCGGAGTTCGTCGGGCGGGAAGGTCGTGGTGGCGAGGACGTCGATGTGCGGGTCGGTGAGCAGCCAGTACTGCTCGGTGTGCACGGCGAAGTCGTCGAGCCCGGCGATGACCGGATGGTCGGCGCGCTCGGGCAGCAGGTGCACGGTGTGGTCGTGGAAGCCCGGCGGGTGCATGACGAACTTGCCGCCGGTCAGCAGGTGGTAGCCGTGGTCGTGGAAGCTGTCGACGATGCCGCCGTGCCAGCCGGCCAGGCCGGTGCCCGCGCGCACCGCGGCGGCGAGGTTCTCGCTCTGCTCCCGGGTGATGGTCCCCATGGTCCAGCACTGCACGACCAGGTCGGTGGCGGCCAGGCGCTCCGTGTCCTCGTACACCGCCAGGTCCTCGGAGGTCTCGACGGTGAATCCGTGTTCCTTGAGGAACGGGACGAATCCGTCGCTGATCGTCACGGGCTGATGCCCGTCCCAGCCGCCGCGGACGACGAGCGCCCGCCGGATGTCGGTGGTCAAGGTGATCGCACGCTCCCATCGGCGCCGCGCTGCCGGGCGCGGCGGTCGGCATTGAAAGGGCGGGTCAGAGTGGATGCCATGTGAACCTATGAATGGCCGCCACAGTTTGTCAATACGTTTTATGAACTCCGTGCAGGGACCGGGCGGGGCCCGGCTCGGGACCGAGGAGTGCGGTCGGGTCCGGGCCCCGTACGGGAGCACGGACCCGACCGCGAGGCCGGAAAGGGTGCTTCTCAGCCGCCGATGCGGAACGTGGACGGCGAGTCGTTCTGGGTCGCGACCTGTCCTGCCCGCAGGTTCTGGATCGTGTTGCCGGAGAAGGTCCCGGTGCCGGTGACCCCCGACGCGATCCAGATCCCCTGGTCGGCCGGAGCGTCGATCGTGTTGCCCGTCAGCGTCACGTCGACGTTCTTGCGGTCGATGTAGAGGCCCGCGCGGAAGGCTCCGCGCAGGACGTTGCCGCTGAGGGTGACGTTCGTGCAGGCGTCCGGATACAGCGAGGTGCCGGCCGGCGAGCTGATCCGTACCCCGTGCCGGACGCCGTTCCAACCGCCGCCGCCGATCAGGACGTTGCCGCTGACGGTGGCCGACTCCAGCGGGTGGCCGGTGTCGCCGAACACGCCGATGTCCAGGGCACTGTTGGACGACACGCTGTTGACCAGGTTGTTCGTCATCTCGACGTTCCGGCCGCCGGCGATCCGCAGGCCGTTGGCCCACCAGGGTGCGATCGCGGTGTTGCCGAGGATCTTCGCGCCGTCGACCTGGCCGTTGGTGCCGCTCGCGCCGGCGTCGGAGTAGGTCGCGAAGGAGTCGTCGCCGGTGCCCCGGGCGAAGTTGTTCTGGACGGTGATGTGGTAGCCCAGCTTGTCCGGGTTCGGCGTGTTGCTGTTGTTGATGTTGAAGCCGTCGCCGTAGGAGTCCGCGGTCCGGCTGTCCCGGACCGTGCCGTTGGAGCCGGAGAGCCAGTTGGCGTCGGTGTGCCGCGTCCAGATCCGCTCGACCAGCCAGCCACCGGCACCGCTGGCGTTGATGCCGTAGTCCGCGCCGCCGGAGCCGCCGACGCCGCGCCACACGGCGTTGGAGTCGATCTGGAGGTCCCTCAGCGTGGTGCCCGAGCCCACCAGGATCTGCGACCGCCAGGTGGCCGGCAGCGGCGGCTTGCGGTAGATCGTCGTGTACCACATGCCGGCGCCCTCCACCGTCACGCCGGTGAAGTCGAGCGTCGTACCGGAGAGGCTGTTCGTCAGGTACTTGCCCGGCGGGATCCACACCGACTTGCCCTGTGTCCTGGCGGCGTTCACGGTGTTCTGGATGGCGGCCGTCGCATCGGTCCCGAAGTCCGGATCCGCGCCGTAGTCCAGGACGGACAGCGAATCGGCCGGTCGGGTCCGGGCCGCTGCGACGTTCTCCAGGTCGACGGAGTCGACGTCGTAGACCGCGGCCGTGTTGACGGAGTCCTTCCGGAGGGTGATGGTGCTGCCCGCGGGGACGGCCGCGCCGGTGACCCGGACGGGGAACTCGTTGTAGAAGCGGTAGGGCATTCCGCCCGCGTGGGGGTCGTCCGGGTTCGTGGTCGCGTCGCGGTAGTTCCAGGCCTGCTTGGAGCTGAGCGTGATCGCCTGCCGGTAGGTGCCGTTCACGTACAGGTCCAGCGTCGCGTCGATACCGCCACCCGTCGCCGCGTCGGGGATCGAGGCGCGCACCACCAGGCTGTTGGCCTGCTTGCCCGAGGTGTTCTTCAGGGTCACCGAGTCACCGGTGTTCCCCAGTTCGACCAGCGCGTTCCCGGAGGCCTCGGTCTCCAGGGTGGCCACGGACGGCACCGTGGCCCCCGGCTTGAGGGAGCGGACGGCCGCGGCGCCGCCGAGGGTGCCGGCTTCCGCCTCCACCGTCACGAAGGGCGTCGTGGCACCGGCCGTCGCGGCGACCGGCTCGGCATCGGCGCCGACCGTGACGCCCTCGGTGCCGGGGAGAACGAAGAGGGCACCGGCGGCCAGGGAGGCTGCGCCACCGAGCCAGAACGAGGATCGTCGGAATCTTCGGAGCATGTGTCACCTCTTGAAGAGATCGGAGGCAGCACGGACCGGCGGGTCGCGTACTCCCTCGCTGTCCATTGGGTGCGGGACGCATACTTTTCGGCGCACGAACGCACGCGCATGCCGGCACCGGCGCACGCCCCTACCGGCCCACGCCGAACCCGGGAAAGGCGAAACCCACGGAAGGGCGCGGTCCACGGGAACGCCCTCGGCTGCCGCGCAGGCGAAGGCACACAGGGGGGATCACATCGCCGAACAGACGCCCACGCCCTGGAAACGCCGTCACGGCTACGACCATCTGCACCGCACGGAGCCCGCGACCGGACCCCGCTCCGGGAGCACGATCAGCCGCATCCCTCCTCGGTCCGGCACACAGCTGGATCATGGCATGACCGACGAGGCCGTCCCGTACCCCGCCCATCGCGCTGGCGAGTCTAGCGACGGCCCACCGATTATTCCATCGCCTTGATTAACTAACTTCGCACCGCCCTGAAGCCTTGTCGTCCGCGCCGCCCCGGGCCTCGTACCGCTCCCAGTCCGCGTCCGCGAGGCCGAGGAGCCGCTCGGTCTCCTCCGCCTCGGGCAACGGACCGTGATCCCCCGTCACCTTGAGCGCGGAGACCGCGGTGATGTGGCCGAGCCGCAGGGCACGGGGCGTCGTCTCGCCGCGCAGCAGCCCGGCCAGGAAGCCCGCCGCGAACGCGTCGCCCGCGCCCACCGGTTCCACCACCGCCGTGCGCAGCGCGGGTACCGTGCAGAAGCCGTCCGCGGTGACGGCCGTGGCGGCCAGGGCACCGTCCTTGACGACGAGGATCCGCGGACCGGGCAACAGGTCCCGCACGCCGGTGACGGTCAGCTCCTCGCCCCACAGGTGCTGTGCCTCGTCCAGGCCCACGAGCACGATGTCGGCTCGGTCGGCGAGGGCCCGCAGGGTCCCGGGTGCCGTGCCGTGCGGCCACAGGGCGGCGCGGTGGTTGACGTCGAAGCTGATGGCGTACGGCCGTTCGGTGGCCGGCGTGGCGAGGGCGCGGGTCACCAGTTCGCGGCAGGACGGCGAGAGGGCGGGGGTGATGCCGGTGAGGTGCAGGAGGGCTGCGGAGCGCAGCGGTTCGCCGTCCAGCAGGCCGGGCCCCAGGGCCGAGGCCGCCGAGCCCGTGCGGTAGTAGTGGACGCGGGTTCCGGTGGGGCCGGGGTTCTTGACGAGGAGGCCCGTGGGCCGGTGCGGGTCGGTCCGTACATGTCTGACGTCGACCCCGGCGGCGGCGACTGCGGCGCGCACCCGGTGCCCCAGCGGATCGTCGCCGACGGCCGAGAGCCAGACCGCCGGGATGCCGTGGTCCGCGAGGTACATGGCCACGTTGGACTCGGCGCCCGCGGTGGACAGCCGCAGTTGCTCGGCCTCGGCCAGCGGTCGGGGCGGGTCGGGGGCCAGGGCCGCCATGGTCTCGCCGACGCAGACGACCCGTCCCGGCGCCGGCCGCCAGGGAGCCGTCATGCGTGTCCGTCCTCCGCCACCACGGAAAGGAACGCCCGGACCCGGTCGCGCAGGCCGGCGATGTCGCCGCCGTCGGCCGCGTCGCCGACCAGGGGGGAGCCGACGCCGACGGCGGTCGCCCCGGCGGCCAGGTAGGCCCGGGCGGCGGGCACGTCGACACCGCCCACCGGGACCAGCACGGCGTCGGGGAACGGGCCGCGCAGCGCCTTCAGATAGGCCGTTCCCCCGGCCTCGGCGGCGGGGAAGAGCTTCAGGGCGGCCACGCCCCGGGCCTGCGCGGCGATGACGTCGGTGGGGGTCAGCACGCCCGCCAGGACCGGGATGCCGAGCTGCAGCGCGGTGTCGACGCCGGCGCCCAGGCCGGGGGTGACCGCGAAGGTGGCGCCCGCGTGGTGGGCGGCCCGCGCGTCGTCGGCGGTGAGCACGGTGCCGGCGCCCAGCGGCCGGTCGGGGCCCAGCTCCTTGCGGGCACGGGCGACGACGGTGAGCGCGTCCGTGCCGCTGAGGGACACCTCGATCAGTTCGATGCCCTCCTCGGCCAGGGTCAGCACGGTGCGCAGGGTGGCGTCCGGGTCGCTGCCGCGCACGATGGCCAGCAGTCGGCGGGAGGTGAGGGCGGCTCGCAGATCCACGGCCAGGGCTCCTTCTACGGTTCGGTTTCTCGGGAGGGCGGCGGTCGCCGGCTCAGGGGCAGCGACAGGCGGCGCGTACGGTGAGCCGCCAGCGGACCTCGCCCGAGGCGCCGACACGGGCCGCGTCGTCCGGGCCGGCGTCGGCGAGGTCGAAGACCCGGCCGAGCATGGGCTCGACGCCCGTGCTGCGGTAGGGCCGGCCGGCCGGGAAGCCGCCGAGGTTGCGCCACAGGGCGACGGAGACCGGCTGCCCTTCGGCCTCGACGGCGAAGGACAGCCGGTCACCGTCGTCGTGCACACAGCACCGGCCGTCCGCCACCACGGCCCCGGCCGCCGTCCCGTCGTCCGGCCCGAACCGGTCCAGGCGCAGCCCCAGCGGCGCGGGCCAGTCGCCCTCCAGCCAGCGGGCGCCGTCCGGCCAGGGGCGGTTCACCAGGGGCGCCGCCTCCGGGAACAGCCGGGTCGGCGCCCCGTCCCGGGCCTTCACCACGGCCTCCGCGGAGAGGTCCAGCAGCGCGTGGGCGGCCCACAGGAAGCGGAAGCCGGGCTCGGCCGTCAGGACGTAGTCGGCCTGCACACCGTCGGCCGTACCGCTCAGCTTGCGCGTCAGGGTGAAGCGTTCGCAGCGGACGCGCTCGCCGTCCCCCTCCCGGGTCCAGGCCCGGGACCAGGCGTCCCCGTGGTCGGGAGTGCCGCGCACGGTGGGGACGCACTCCTCCAGTCCCCCCGCGTCCACGAACGCGTCGCCCGGCGCCACACCGTCGCGTTCGGCGGCCTCGCGCCGCCACAGCCATTCGCGGCCGCCGTGCCGCAGCGAGGTCCAGCGGCCACCGTGGGCGAGGTCGGTGACGACGTCCATCACCACTCCGCGAACGAGCCGTCGGGGTGCCGCCACACCGGGTTGCGCCACTGGTGGCCGGACCGGTCGGCCGCACGGACGGCCGCCTCGTCGACGGTGATGCCGAGGCCGGGGGCGTCACCGCGCCGCGCGTGCCCGTCGACGAACCGGAAGGGTTCGGGGTCGACCAGGTAGGAGAGGAGGTCGGCGTCCTTGTTGTAGTGGATGCCCCGGCTCTGCTCCTGGATCAGGAAGTTCGGTGTGGCGAAGGCGACTTGGAGGCTCGCCGCCAGCGCGATGGGCCCGAGCGGGCAGTGCGGGGCGAGCTGTGCGCCGTAGGTCTCCGCGAGCGAGGCGATGCGGTGCACCTCGGAGATGCCGCCCGCGTGGGACAGGTCCGGCTGGGCGACCGCGATGCCGGCGGCGAGGACCGGCAGGAACTCGGCCCGCGAGTACAGGCGTTCACCGGTGGCCAGCGGTACCGGGCTCGCGGTGACCAGGCCGGGCAGCAGGTGGCCCTGCTCGGGGACGACGGGTTCCTCCACGAACAGCGGGTGCAGGGGGGCGAGTTCGGTCAGAACGCGGCGGGCGCTGGCGGCGGTGAAACGGCCGTGGAAGTCGACGGCGACATCACGGTCGGGGCCGAGGGCGTCCCGGGCGGCCGCCACCCGGGCGACCACCGCCGCGGTCTCCGCCGCCGTGGTGATCGGCGAGGTGGCCCCGGCCGCGTTCATCTTCACGGCGGTGAAGCCCGCCTCCACCTGGGCCGTGACCTGCTCGGTGAGCTGGGCCGGTTCGTCGCCGCCGACCCAGGCGTAGACCCGGACCCGGTCGCGTACGGGACCGCCGAGCAGGGAGTGCACGGGTGCGCCGTAGGTCTTGCCGGCGATGTCCCACAGCGCCTGGTCGAGTCCGGCGACGGCGCTGGACAGGACGGGGCCGCCCCGGTAGAAGCCGCCCTTGGTGAGCACCTGCCAGTGGTCCTGGACGCGCAGCGGGTCCTGCCCCACCAGGTACTCGGCGAGCACCTCGATGGCCGCGCGCACCACCTCGGCGCGGCCCTCGACGACGGGTTCGCCCCAGCCCACCACGCCTTCGTCGGTCTCGACGCGGCAGAACAGCCAGCGTGGCGGGACGAGGAAGGTCTCTATTCGTTCGATCTTCACTGGCCGCCGCTGCCTTTCGGTTCGTCGTCGGTGCCGCCCAGCCGGGCCAGGTCGCGGCCCGCCTGGTCGAGCAGGGCCCGCATGGCGCGCTCGGCCGCCTCGGCGTCGCCGTCGCGGACGGCGTCCAGGACGGCGCGGTGGGCGGGGACGGGGGGCTCGCTGTGCGGGGAGCTGTGCACGATGCGGTCGCGGTGGGCGAGCCCCGACTCGATCACCATCTCCATGCGTTCGAGGAGTTCGTTGTGGGTGGCGGCGAGCAGGGCGCGGTGGAAGGCGAGGTCGGCGTCGACGGCGTGGCCCGGGTCGGCGGCGTCGTGCCGTCCCATGGCGTCCAGGGCGTCCTCCAGGGCCACCAGGTCGGCCTCGGTGCGGCGCTGGGCGGCGAGCCGGACGGCGGCGGGTTCGATGATCGCCCGGACCTCGGCGAGGTTGTGCAGCAGCGACCGGTCGGCGTCGGCGGTACCGGCGCCCTCGAACTGCCAGCGCAGCACGTCGGCGTCGAGCAGGTTCCAGTCCGCTCGGGCGCGCACGAAGGTGCCGCGTTTCTGGCGGGCGTCGACCATGCCCTTGGCGGCGAGCACCTTGAGGGACTCGCGCAGGGCGGTGAGGCTGACGCCGAGTTCGCTCTGCAGCGCCACCAGGTCGAGGGTGGCCCCTTCCGGGATCTCGCCGCCCAGGATGCGGCGCGCCAGGGCCTCCACGGTCTGGCCGTGCACACCGCGGCGGGCGTAGGGCGTCATGTCGTACAGCCTTTCTGTTCACGACGTGGTTCGGCGGCGCTCACACGGAGTCCTTCACGACACTCCAGCCGCCGTCCACGACCAGCCTGGCCCCGGTGATGAAGGAGGCCTCGTCGGCGCAGAGGAACGCGATCGCCGCGGCCACCTCCTCGGGCGTGCCGAACCGGCGGGCGGCGGTCTGCGCGACGCTGCGCTCCCGCTCCTCGGGTGTCACCCCGTCCCAGGCGCCGGTCAGGATCGGCCCGGGCAGCACCGCGTTGACGCGTACCTCGGGCCCGTACTCGACGGCGAGCTGCCCGCACAGGGAGAGCAGGGCGCCCTTGGCCGCCGCGTAGGCGGGGTGTCCGGGGATACCGGCATGCGCGTGCACCGACGAGGTGAGCACCACGGCTCCGCGGCCGGCCCGCAGGTCGGGCAGGACCGCCTTGAAGCCGAGGAAGCTCGCGGTGAGGTTGACGGAGAGCTGCCGCTGCCAGGACTCGGCCGACAGCTCGTGCGCCGGTGCGACGTCGACGGTGTAGGCGTTGCTGACGAGCACGTCGACCGGCCCGTAGGCGTGGGCGGCGGTGACGATCCGGGCCCAGTCGTCCTCGGCGGCGACGTCGGCGTGCACGTACCGGGCCTGGCCGCCGTCCTTGGTGATCCCGTCCACCACGGCCTGCCCGCGTTCGTCCGCGATGTCGACGAGGACGACGGCGGCCTCCTCGCGGGCGAGGCGTTCTGCGGTGGCGGCGCCGATGCCGGAGGCGGCACCGGTCACCACGGCGGTACGGCCGGTGAAGCGGGCACCGTACCGTCGTACGGACTGGTCCATCGGGCTCCTTAGAGGGTGAGCTTGCTGGAAACATATGCGTCCTACCGGCGCGTCAGCACCACCAGGTCCGCATCGTGATCGGCGCTCCAGGCGAACGGCAGGCCGTAGTGGAGCAGATGGGCTCCGCTGTACGAGGTTCCCGTCGCCGTGTCCCGGTAGCGCGCCGCCGGGTCCAGGCCCCGCAGCCGGAGCCGGTCGGGGCGGCCGGGCAGCAGCGGGGCGCCGTCGACCCGGCCGGTGGAGAGCGCGGCGACGACGGTACGGTCACCGCGGTCGTACTGCACTCCGCAGCTGGTGTCGTCCGGGGTGCCGAGGAGCCGGGCCTCGCCGTGGTGGACGACGTCCCGGACCTCCTTGTAGCGGGCGATCCACCGGGCGGCCTCGGCCCGCTGCTCCGGCGTCCAGGCGCGCAGGTCCGCGCCGATCCCGAGGGCTCCGCACATGGCGTTGACGAACCGGAAGGCGAGGCTGCGCGGGCGCGGGTCGAAGACGCCGGGGGCGTCGGTGACCCAGGAGCTCATGACGTGCGGCGCGTGGGCGTGCAGGAAGCCGTGCTGGATGCGCAGCCGGTCCAGGGGCGCGGTGTTGTCGCTGGGCCAGACGACGTCGGTGCGGGCGAGGGTGGCGTGCTCGATCCGGCCGCCGCCGCCTGCGCAGCCCTCGACGGTGACGTCGGGGTGGGCGGTGCGCAGGTGGTCGAGGACGCGCAGGTATCCGGCGACGTGCTCGGCGTCCAGGTCGACGGGGCCGGCACCGGGGCGGCCGCGCTCAGTGGGCGGCCGGTTCATGTCCCACTTCAGATAGCCGATGTCGTAGTCGCCGAGCAGCCGGTCCAGGGTGCCGATGACGAACTCCTGGACGTCGGTCCGGCCCAGGTCGAGGAGCAGCTGGTTGCGGACCAGCCGGGAGGGGCGGCCATCGACGCGGTAGACCCACTCGGGGTGTTCGGCGTGCAGCCGACTGCCGGGGCTGATCGCCTCCGGCTCGACCCACAACCCGAAGTCCAGGCCGAGGGCGCGGACCTCCCGCACGAACCGGTCGAAGCCCTGCGGGAACGCCTTCGGGTCCGGATACCAGTCGCCCAGTCCCCCGGTGTCGTCGGCGCGGCCGGTGAACCAGCCGTCGTCCACGACGAACAGCTCGGCGCCGATGTCCGCGGCCGCCTTCGCCAGCTCCAGCTGTCCGGCCGCGTCGACGTCGAAGCCGGTGGCCTCCCAGGAGTTGTAGAGCACCTTGCGGGGGCGGTGCAGCCGGTCGCCGGTGAGCCGGCGCTCGTAGCGGTGCCAGACCCGGGACAGGCCGTCGAGGCCGTCCGGGCTGAACGCGCAGGCGAGCCGGGGGGTTGCGAGGGTCTCCCCCGGGGCCATGAGGACGGCGCCCTCGTGCGGGACCCGTCCGGCGCGCACCCGCACGGCACCGCCGGGCTCGGCCTCCGCCGTGATGTGCCAGTTGCCGGACCATTCGAGGGCGATGCCGTACGCCGCGTCCTCGCTCTGCACGGCCAGCCAGGGCGCGTACGCGTGCCCCGGCGCGCCCTGGAGGCTGCCGATGGTGAACGTGCCCCGGGTCAGGTCGAGTCGGGTGAGCTGGAACTCCTGCGACCACTGTCCGCAGAGGTAGGTCAGCCGGGCCGGGCCGACCACCGGGATGTTCACGGCGGCCGAGTCGAGCCGTTCCAGGCGGAGTTCCTCCCTGGCCGTGAACTCGGCCCAGCGGAGGATCACATCGGTGCCCGGCACGGTCTCGTAGCACAGGACCGTGCGCAGCCCGGTCGTCCCGTCGGTGAAGGCGAGCCGTAGCGCGCCGTCCGTCTGCTGCGCGCCGTCGAACTCCCACCACACGCCCCGCTCCGCCCCGGCGATCAGCTCGGAGCCGGTGAACGGCCGCAGCCCGTACGGCAGATACTCGGCCGGGGCCGCGTCGGCGGGCGTGATGAAGTGGGTGCGGTGGGACCAGTCGAGGGCGGAGGGCCCCTCCTCCACGCCGAGCGGGCCCCAGGCGTCGAGCTCGGCCCACGGGCCGTCCGGGGAGAGGCGGACCGTGTAGGAGGTGTGCTCCGTACGCAAGGTCCAGCGCTTGTAGGTCACTTGACCGCTCCCAGGTTGAGTCCGGCCACGAAGTGCCGCTGGAAGCGCAGGAACACGGCGACCGTGGGTGCGGCGGCGATGACCGACCCGGCGGCGATCACGTTCCACATCGACACGAACTGGCCCTGGAGTCCGATGAGGGCGGCCGTGATCGGCATCTTGGAGTCGCTGCGCAGGACGGTGATCGCCCAGAGCAGGTCGTTGAAGATCCAGGTGAAGGACAGGGCGCTGAGGGCGGCCAGGGCGGGGCGGGTCAGCGGGAGGATGATCCGCCAGAAGATCTGCCACGGCCCGGCACCGTCGACGACCGCCGCCTGCTGGATCTCGACCGGGATCGACCGCATGAACCCGTGCAGGACGAACACGTAGAAGCCGACGCCGAAGCCGATCTGCACGCCGATGAGCGCGGGCAGGGTGTCGTAGACGCCCATCACCTCGCTGAGCTTGGACACCGGGATGAGCAGGATCTGCGGCGGCAGCAGGTTGCCGCCGAGCATCAGGAGCAACAGGGTGCGCCGGAAGGGGAGTTCGTAGCGGCTGAGGCCGAACGCGGCCATCGCGGCGAGGGCCAGGGTCACCAGGACGCAGGGGATGGTGACGAGCAGGCTGTTGATCAGGGCCTGCTGCTGGCCGCCGTCGGTCCAGGCCTGGCCGAAGTTGGACAGGGTGAAGGAGTGCGGCCAACTGCCCAGGCCGTGGGCGGCGATGTCGTCGAAGGTGCGCAGGCTGGTGACCAGGACCAGCACGATGGGCAGTAGCCACAGAACGGACAGAGCGCCCGCGCCCAGATGGAATCCGGCGGTGGCGGCCCGCTTGCGGCGCAGTGCCGTGGAGTTGGCGGACATCAGTCGGCCTCCCGGAACGCGCGGACGAGGTAGGAGGCGATGACCCCGAAGGCGAGGACGAAGATGACGACGGCCAGGGCGGAGCCGTAGCCGAGTCGCAGGGACTGGAAGGCGGTCGAGTACATGTAGGTGCTCAGCAGTTCGGACGAGTGGTAGGGGCCACCGCGGGTGAGCGACCAGACGACGTCGAAGGAGCGCAGCGAGTCGATGACGATGACCGAGAGAACGACCGCGTTGACACTGCGCAGTTGGGGCAGCGTCACGTGCCGGAACCGTTGCAGGGCGCTCGCGCCGTCGACCTTGGCGGCCTCGTAGAGCGCCGGGTCGATGCCCTTCAGGCCGGCGAGGTAGAGCACCATCACATAGCCGATCTGCCGCCACAGCGCGGGCACGATCACCGCGTACAGGGCGGTGTCCTGGTCGGCGAGCCAGGCGTGCCGGAGGCTGCCGAGGCCCACGCCCTGCAACAACTGGTTGAGGACGCCGTCGGGCTGGTAGATCGCCTGCCAGACGAGGGCGGTGGCGACCAGGGAGAAGACCACCGGCAGGAACAGCGCGGCCCGGTAGAAGCCGACCCCGCACCGCTCCTGCTGGAGCAGCAGCGCGACGGCCAGGCCCAGCACGGCGGACAGGCCGCCGAACAGGACCAGCCACAGCACGGTGTGGCCGGCCGCGCTGCGGAAGACGTCGTCGTGGGCCATCTCCCGGAAGTTGTCCAGGCCGACGAACTGCGGCGGGGAGACGCCGTCCCATTTGGTGAGGGCGAGGTAGAAGCCCTGCAGGGCGGGCCAGAACACCCACAGGGCCTCGGCGAGGAGCGGGACCAGGACGAAGGCGAGGACCAGGGGCGGGGTGCGCCGGGGCCCCCGGCCCGCCCGCCACGTACGGGCGGGCGGGCGGGCCGGGGACTTCCGGTCGGGCGCGGTCAGGACGGCCATCTCAGGCGTTCCAGATCTTCTCGGCGTCGCGCTGCCAGTCGGTCAGGATGCTGCCGATCGACTTGGGCTTGGCCAGGAACTTGGTGAGCGCGGTGTCCGCGGTGGGCTGGAGGGCGTCACTGGAGTCCCGGTTGAAGAACTGGGTGATCTCGACGGCCGCGTCGACGTGCGCACGGCCCTTCTTCACGAGTGCCGTGCCGGCGTCCTTGGCGTCCGGGTTGCAGGGCAGCACGGTGCCGGAGGAGCCCTTGATGTAGATCTCCTGGGCCTCGGCCGTGGCGAGATAGCTCATCAGGTCGCGGACCTGGTCGCCGCGGCCGGTCCGGGCGCTGGCGAAGTAGCCGTCGACAGGAGCCTCTTCGGCGAGCGGGACCTTGGAGTCGATGACGGGGAAGCGGAAGAAGTCGATGTCGTCCAGGGCGCTCTTGGGTGCCGCGTCGGCGAAGAAGGTGCCGATGAGCATCATGCCGGTCTTGCCGCTGAGCAGGGCGGTCGTGGCGTCCTGGAAGGCGACGGCGGTGCCGTTCGGGTCGAAGTACGGCAGCACCTCCTGCCAGCGGTCGAAGACCTTGCGCACCTCGGGGTCGTCGAACCGGTGCTTCCCGGCGAGGAGTTCACGGTGGTACTGGGCACCGTTGATCCGGATGTCCAGGTAGTCGAACCAGGCCGACGCCACCCAGGGGGTGTTGCCGCCCGCGCCGAGTCCGATCGGGGCGACGCCCTTGCTCTTGAGCTTGTCGCACAGGTCGAGGAAGTCGTCCCAGCTGGTGGGCTCGCTCACGCCCCACTTGGCGAAGTGGGACTTCCGGTAGAACATGCCCCACCAGTAGTAGGTGTTGGGCACGAAGACCTTCTTGCCGGAGCCCGCCGTGCACAGCGTGTTCAGCGCCTTGGAGTACCGCTTGAGGTCGGGCGACGAGCTCCACACCTCGTCGAGGTCGAGCAGCAGGTTCTTCTTCGCGTAGGCGTCCGCCACCGAGCCGGGGTACCAGGTGTACACGTCCGGCGGGTTGGCCGAGGTGAGGTAGGTCGGCAGCTGGGTGCGGAAGGTCTCGGCGGCGACCGTGTTGAGACTGGCGCTGCCGGACCCCTTCTTCCCGTACGCCGCGACCAGGTCCTCCATCGCGGCCTTGGCCTGCGGGGCGGACAGGTTGGACTGGAGGGTCACCGCGCCCTTCGAGGAGCCCTTGCCGGAGGAGGTGTCGGTGACGCAGCCGCTGAGTAGGGCCGCTGTCCCGGCGGCCCCGAGTCCGGCGAGGAACCGGCGTCGGCTGGGCTGTTGGTTGGCCATGGTTGTTTCCTCAGTCACTTGAGTCGGGTGCGGTACACGTGGCCGTCGACGCCGCGGAACACCGCGTCGACGGCTCCGTCCGGGCCGGCGGCCGCGCCGAGCGCACCGTCGAAGGCCGCGCTCGGGAACTCCTGCCGTTTGCTCCAGCCCTGCCAGGCGCCGTCGCTGTACCACTGCTGCCAGAGGGTGTAGTCGGCGGCCCGCACGTACAGCAGCACCGCGTCCCCGGCGGCGACCAGGGTCGGGCTGCCGCTGACGGTCCCGCCGAGGGCGGCCCAGTCCGACCACGCCCCGGAGGTGTCCCGGGTCCGGGTCCAGACGTCGTCGGCGGCGGTGCGTACGGCGACGTGGACGCGCCCCTGCGCGTCGACGACGGCGGACGGGCGGCCGTAGACCTGCCGGTCACCGGGGGCGCCGAGCGAGGACCAGCCGGACGCCGGACCGCGCTGGACGACCGTGCCGTCGGAGCCACGTGCGAACAGCGTCCAGTGCGCGGGATCCGTGAAGGCTACGGACGGTGCGTCGGTCAACTGCCCGCCCAGGGACTGCCAGTGCCCCCAGCGGCCGTCGGCGTAGACCCGCCGGTAGGCCCGGGAGTCGGCGCCGCGTACGAAGACGTCGAGCCGGCCGCCGGCGGTGGCGTGGACGGCGGGCTGGCCGAGGATCCCGCCGCGCGCCGGGCCACCGAGGTCCCGCACCCGCCCGTCCGCCGTCTCGACGAGCGAGCCGTGCGGTCCGCGGAAGAACGTGGCGCCGCCGCTCGCCACGGCCGGGCTCGCCGTGGCCGTCACGCCGAGGTCGGTGCCCGGCAGGGCGTCGGCGCCGGTGAGCTTCAGGAACGCGGTGCCGTGGGCGGGGACCTCGACGGTGTACGACCCGGTGTGCGTGCCCCGGTCGGCACGTGCCCGCAGATCGCGGACGCGCACCGGGCCGCCGAGGCCGGTGTCCGAGAACTGCACGGTGCGCTGGGCGGGCTGGTCGGACCGGTTGAGCAGGACGACCGCGCGCTGTCCGCGCCCCCGCAGCACCTTGCTGTAGACGTCACCGACCGAGTCGGTGGCGACCCGCACGCCCTGGACGGCGAGGGGGTCCTGGTCCACGGCGATGATCTCCGGGTTGCGCAGGGTCGCGAGCATGGAGTCGGACAGCGTCCGCGGGTCGGAGCCGAGCACCAGCGGCGAGCCCATCTCGGCCCACATCACGAACTGGCTGGTGGACTCCTCCTGCGTCAGCTCGTACGACCCGTCGGTCATCTTCCGCATGGGGATGAGGTAGTCCGGGTCGTTGTAGTGGCCGGGGCCCTGCGCCTCGGGGTGCCAGGCGTTGGCGTCCATGTTGCGCAGGATGTTGGGCCACTCGCCGGGGCTCGGGGTTCCCCAGGCGATGTCGGTGCCGGTGCGCCAGGAGTCGGCGATCGCCGGGGCGTAGACGTAGGTGTTGTGGGCGTCCTGCTCGGGGGTGTGCGGCAGGCCCCAGTCGTCGGTGAGCGGGTTGCAGAGGTTCAGCAGCATCTTGCGGCCGGACTTGGCGACCGCGTCGCTGAACTCCTTGTAGGCGGGCCCCGGATCGAGCTTCGCGCCGATCCCGCAGAGGAAGTCGACCTTGATCGCGTCGATCTTCCAGCTCGCGAACTGCCGTGCGTCCTGGTCGTAGTAGCCGCGGCTGCCGAGGCCGCAGCTCTTGCCGCCGTCGTAGGTGCCGCCGTCGGTGTAGATGCCGGCCCGCAGTCCGCGCTTGTGCAGATAGGAGACGAGGGCCGGGATGCCGGACGGGAAGCGGTCCGGGTTGGCCGTCAACCGCCCTTGTGCGTCACGGGGGTTGTCGGCCTGCCAGCCGCCGTCCAGCCACACGATGTCGTATCCGCTGTCGCGCAGACCGCTGCTCACCAGCCGGTCGGCGACGGAGCGCACCTCCTTCTCGGTGGGCGCGCCCAGTCCGTAGTAGGTGTTCCATCCCATGTAGGGAGTCGGCGCGAGGCCGCTGTCGTAAGCGGCGGGTGCGCCTTGGTCGACGGCCGTCCGGGCGACGGCGTCGGGGGTCACGGTGGCGGCCAGGACCGCCGCGATCGCGGCCGCGAGTGCGGGCCGGGTGAACCGGTGGTGCGTGGGTCTGTGTACGGGCGGGTGCAAAGTCACGTACCTCTCCCGGGGAGTGGGATGCAGGAGAACGTGACGCGGGCCGCTCCGCGGCAGAGGCCTACGACGTCACGGCGATGACTGTGGCCTGTGGCCGAAACCGTGTCAAGATTAATTACTAATTTAGTAGAAGCAGCGTAGAAGCAGCTCGGATGATCGCCACGGACACGGCATCGGCGGTCCCCTCGCCAACCGGGCTGCTCGAACCGCATGTTCGTGATCTGCCGGTCCGGCATCCTGTCCTTCGGCGTCTGCCACCGTCGGCGCCGAGCAGCGGTCCGAACGCTCGACGAGCCAGTCCCCCCTACCCACGAACCCCCGTACTCCCAGGAGCCCCGTTGTCCCCCACGTCACCGTCCGCCGGCACCCGCGTCATGCTGACGGCGGCCCTCCTGCTGCCGGCGGCCTTCGCCGGCGCGTGTTCCGCCGTCGGCGAGGACGGCTGCGACGACACGGGCACCGAACTCAGGCGGCTGGCCGACCAGCCGCTGCTCAGCTCGGCGCCCGCCGGTGCCTCGGCACCCGCCAACTACCGTGGCGTCGGCGTGACCACCGGATGCGACGACGACAGCAGTGGCGCGCCCTGGCTGCACGCGGACCGCCTGTATGTTTTCCCGGGCGGACCCGACGACGTCATCGCCTACTACACGAAGGCGGCCGCCGCGGCCGGCTGGCACTCCGAGCCCGACCCCGCCAGGGTGGCGGAAGCCTGCTGGACCAGGATCGACCGGGGTCGGCACCTGCTGCTGGACGTCGACCTGCGCCCCAGGGGCTTCTCGCCCGAGCCCGAGGCCGGTACGGGCCTCGCCTACTCGGTATCGGTCGGCACCGAACGGGACGGCGGCGAGGAAACCTGCCGGGACTGAGTGGGGTCGGGATGGTCCACGACCGCGGCGAAGTGGGGCCAGCCGTCCACTTCGAGGTTCTGCCGCAGCGGCGGGATGTCCAGGACGGGCGCCGCGGCATCGAGCAGGCGCCTGGCCGTTCCCGGCTCGTAGAGGTTCAACCAGGCGCGGTCGGGCAGGCGCACGACCGTGCCCGCCTCGAAGTACGAGTTCGAGACGATTCTGTCCGGCCCCGGAGTGAAGACCAAGGACAATCGGCGTCGAGCACCCCACCTCGGCACCTGCGCGACGAAAGAGATCGTCAGACGGCAGTCGGCGTAGTCAGGTCTCACCCGCTGCCGGAGGGTCCAGTTCCAGACAGTCCCGTCCACCACGAGGCGGCGGACGCGTCGGTCGCTCCGCATCGAGCCACCGTAGAACGTCGAGGCGACAGCAGCGACAGCATTTCTTCCTACGGCTCACTCCCCCCGTGATCATTTGCCCGGCAGGCCCTGACGGTGCCTCAGGCCGAGCCGTCGCCCCTCATGGTCACCCTGCAACGGGCTTGTGGACGTGATGTGTGGGCACACGGGATTCACCCCTCTGAAAGGAGCCTTCTTATGATCGGCATCGTCGCGGCGGTGTTGTTCTTCATCGCCTTTCTGATCAACGCGGCGGACATCAGCACCAATGACACGTTCACCTCCACGAACCTGATGCTGCTGGGACTGACCGCCCTGGCTCTGCACGTGGCGGGCATCGGCAGCGGATGGTCGTACCGGAGGCGCCGCTGATCGCGCACTCCACGACCGTGGGCCCGGTGACACCCCGCCGCCGGGCCCACCTGCCGGACGCCTGCACCCTCGGACATGACCGCACCGGCCCTCCGGGCCAGAAGGTCACTCCAGGGCGCTGGAGACGTCGGACGTGGGCTGTTCATCCTGAAGTGCGGCCAGGGCGGCGGCTAGCTTGCCCCGGCCGGTGATGCCAAGGCGTGGATAGATGCGGTACAGGTGTGCTCCGACGGTGCGGTGCGAGATGAACAGGCGCTGGCCGATTTCCCGGTTGCTCAGCCCCTGTGACGCCAGCACGGCTATCTGCATTTCCTGGGCGGACAGCTGCTCGCCGGTGTTCGCATGCCGTCGACCGCTCGACTCGCCGGTGGCACGCAGCTGCTCGCGGGCCATCTCGGCCCAGGGCTGCGCGCCGACCCGGTCGAATCCGTCGCGGGCGAGTCGGAGCGGATGCCGAGCGTCCACGTTGCGGCGTTGGCGGCGCAACCAGCGGCCCTGGTGCAGATGCAGCCGGGCACGCGCCGGCGTCCAGTCGGCCGGCAGTACGCCAAGGGCCGCGGCGTAGCGCTCCTCCGCGGTGTCGTCCGGAGCGAGCACCGCGTCGGTGTAGGCGTGAGCCACCACCATCATTTCCGAAGGCAGCCGTCCGGCCAGCTCCGGAAGGTCGGCCAGCAGTTCCCGGGCCTGCTTGACGGTGCCCGCGGCGACCGCGGCGTCCGCGAGGTCCGGCGCGAGCAGCCAGCGGCTCACCGAGTGGTAGTGCGGGTCAACGGGATCGAACGCGCGAGAGAGAACGTCGTACGCCTCCGTGGCGCGGCCGTCGAAGAGGGCGAGCAGGCCGTCGGTCTGCTGCGCCATCGCGGCGACGAACGGCATACCCGGGAACAGGCTGTGCATGCGTAGTTCGCGGATCATCAGCGCCGCTTGCTCGGTTTCTCCGCGCAGCGCCGCCACCAGGCCGGCCGTGGCCTTCAGCCCCAGCCAGACGATCCACTCCCCGGTCTCCTCGGCCAGGGCGAGCCCCTCGGCGGACTCCTCACGAGCTCGCTCGAGCTGGCCGAGGTACACCTGTGGCCAGCTGGCGGCCAGCGACCGGGCGAGCAGCCCGAGTCGGCCCTGTGACCGCCACGCCGCGGCCGCCAGCGCGAGGTACTGGACGGCGCGGCCGATGTCGCCGATGACCATGGCACCGCTACCGAGAAAATGCAGGATCCGGCCGTCTTCGGGGTCTGCTCTGATTCCGTCGAGCCGCGCGATCACGTCGGCCCCGTGCCGGTACGGCTCGGTGTACGCCCGCACCGCCAGCACGTGGGGGGCATCCGGATCGGGATTCCACCGATCGAGTTCCGCTGCGGCCTCCGCGCGCACCTGCGCGTCGCCGTCCTGGAAGAAGCATCGTGCGCTGGCTCGCCACAGCAGGTTCTCCGCGACGTCTCCGGCTCCTGCGTCGAACGCACCGGCCGCCGCGGTGACCATGTCCTGGATCAGCCGCTGCGGCGCGCCCGGTTCGATTGCGCAGTTGTCGGACACCACCATGAGACGAGCCCGCTCGACCCGGCCCAGCATGCTCATGTCGGTGCGGTCCAGCAGCGTCTGGACGCTGATGCGGTGGTTGATCTCGCTGGACAGCTCGGCCGCCCGGACCAGGATGCCGGTCCGGCGCTGCGCGTCGAGGACAAGATCGGCCGCCTGACGCAGCGCCGGGACGGCAGCCGCCACCTTCCCTCGGGCCTGCGACGCATCGGCGAAGCCCTCCAGCCGGGCGGCCAGCTCCTCGTCCGGCCCGATCGTGGCCGCCGCCTCGTGAGCGAGTTGACGCTCCGGGGTGTCGTCCATCACCGAGGCGAGGGCGCGGTGAGTGGCCAGCCGATCGGCGAGCGTGGCGTGGGTGTAGATCGCCGTGCGCATCAGCGGATGGCGGAACTCCGCGCTGTAGCCGACCAGGGTGACCAGATCCGCGTCGACCGCCTCCTGCACCGCGTCGACGGAGACCGCCGAGCCACAGAGGCGACTCGACACGTCCAGCAGCAGGTTCAGGGGCGCGGCCGGCTCGGCGGCAAGGACCAGGAGCAATGTGCGGCATTCGCGGCTCACCGAGTCGGTACGTGCGGAGAACGCGTCCTCCAGCCGCTGAGTCAGCGGCAGGTCGTCCATCTGCGGGGGCACGCCCTGCACGGCCTTGGGCAGCTCCACCAGGGCCAGCGGATTACCCGCGGCACGCTCCAGGATGAGCGCCCGCAACGGCGCCGGCAGGTCGGGCGCGCCGGCGTCGAGCAATTCGGCGGCGGCCGGTCGGCCGAGCGGCTCCAGGGGGAGATCCAGGAGCACGTACGATTCGGAGTACTGGACCCGGGCGGCAGCGAGCACCTGTATGGCGTGGTCGCGGGTGCGCCGGGCAACGAACTTGAGCACGTCCCGACTCGACGAATCGATCCACTGCAGGTCGTCGACCAGCAGCAGGAGCGGCTGTCGGCTGGCCGCGTCGGCGAGCAGTTCGAGTACGGCCAGTCCGACCCGGTATATCTCGGGCTCGGTGTCCCTGACGCTGAACGCGCCGCTCAGTGCCAACCGGTGCGGAGTCGGCAGGTCCTTCACGCCACGGGCGACCGGTTGCAACAGCATCTGCAGCGCGGCGAACGGCAGCCACTGCTCGGGCTCCACTCCGGATGTCCGCAGCACCTTGAAGCCGCTTTCGACGGCCTCGGCCCCGACGGTGCGCAGCAGGGCCGACTTGCCGACGCCGGCGGCGCCGTGGACCAGCAGTGTGCTGCCGTGCCCAGCCGCAGCGTCCGCGAGCAGCCCGCGAAGGGTGCGCAGCTCCCTGTCCCGCCCGATCATCGCACCCGTGCGGATCCCGCCCTCTGCGAGGTTCCCAACAGCCCCGTCCCGACGGGTACGCCCGCTGTGACCGTGAGCTTGCGGACCTGGGCAGGCCGTACGAAGACGAAGCCCGCTGCCGTCCGGCGGTGCCCGCCTGCGGTGCTTCCGTTGACCGTGGCGACGGGATGCTCTGGCAGGGCCGGGCGTTCACTCACCGGCACAGCAGGCATGGCGCACAGCACGTGAAGCTTCTCTCCATCAAGGGGTCGTTCCGGCCACCATCGTACTCGTCAGGTACGGCCGCCCTTATCGGCGAGGCTCAACCATCAGTCAAACGACTCTCGGAACAACACAGCGCACGGCGAGTCCCGGCCGATTCCGGGCGGACCCGCGACTGCCGAGCATGGTCCCGACGGGGGCGGAGAACTGGCGAGGTGGTCCGGCCGTGACCTGAGCTCTTTCAGCGTTGCCACTGCGGGGCGAGGGCAACCGCGGTGATGGACGACATGCGATGCGAGCCGGAGCGGGCCTTACGGAAGACGGGCCCGGACTTCAGGCGGGCCACGCCCTGCCGCACGGGGGCCCTGAACCGCCGAGAGAGCGCGGTTGACTGTGCGTCGGAATCGGCGGCGGGCTGCCGCCCGGATGGGCGCGGTCGGCGAGGACCGGATGCCCTGGCGTTCACGGATCCGCATGACCCGGTGGGCGAGGGCAGCGGTCGGACCTGGGCTCGCCCGGGCAGGACGGATGAGATCCACGACAGCTGCCCTGCCGGATCGGATCGATCAGCAAGGATCGATCAGCACCTGCACGTTCGCCCCCATGCCGAGAGCTCCGCGAATCCGCCGGCGGACCGCCCGGCTGTCGCCTGTCGCGGCGAGCAGCCCCAGTCGTCCGGTCCGGATCGCGCGTAGGGGAGACACCGCCATCAATGAGCGTCTCGAACCTACGACGAGGTTCTCCGGGGACGGGCAGCGCACCCTGCAGGAGCGGAACCACCGGCCGACCAGCGCTCGTCCCAGAGCGGCGCCCACAGCTCATCAAGCCCGCGGCGAGAGGGGATCTTCCCGCTGTCGCACGTCCCAGCAATAGCGGGCCATTACACGATCAAGCCCGATGACGTCACACTTCATCCGACAACTGACTGACGAAACTTTCGACACCCAGAAAGCTTCTCTCCTCTCCCAGGGAAACAACCTCGAAGGTGCGTTTCAGGAATTCGTCGATCACCACTGCTGATGCAGCTACAACAAACGTCTCCCAGCCCGATCTGAACGCCATGTACACCAACTCATGACCGCGGATTTCGGTGGGCCAAATTTGAATATCACCGAAACCGGCGAGCCACTGTCGGCCGGAAGCCAGGAGCTCCCGACCAAATTCCCACTCAATGACCAGATCGGTGCCTGCATTGAATGCCATGACTATTGAATACGGCTCTGCGCTGTCATATCGGAGATCAGCCATGACCGGCAGAGTCACCTCCTCTTCGAGAAGCGCAACGACCGTCCGACATGTCACCGGATCGGGCCGGATGTCCCACTCCGCATGGCCATTTTGCCGACGTCTGCGATCTTTGTGAGCGCACCCGGGCTCATCATCGGTGTCGAAGACCTTCCCACTCATCATTCGTCCTCTCTCCTCTTCCCGCCACGACGGCTCGCGGCCGGCGTCCACGTCACGAGCCTGGGGGCCGACTGAGACCTGATGCATCAGTCAAGTGACCGTCAACGGACGAGTCACGCTCTTGGCGAACCTGGAACCCACGACCGCCCGACCGCCCGGCTCCACCCTTCTGCGAGCGCACACTCAGTTTCAAGTGAAACCGTATCGAATGCACATATGGCTGTAATGTGACCTCGTGACCACCCACTTCCCTCACAGAGCCGCCCCTTCGGCCGGCTCGCGTGCAACCGACCGTCCCGGGGACACCTCGCCTTTCGCTCTCGCCCTGCTGCTGCGGCGGGCGCACTGGCGGGTGGCCGGGGTGATGACGGAGGCACTCCGCCCGCTCGGCATGGAGTTGCGGCACTTCGCGGTGCTTCTCGTTCTGGTCGACCGCGGGCCTACGGTGCAGCGGGACCTGGGGGCGGCGACGGGGTCGGACAAGGTGGGAATCATGCGGGTCGTGGACGACCTGGAGCGCATGGGGCTGGCGGTGCGCAAGGCGGTTCCGGGTGACCGGCGGGTGAGGGCGGTGGAGATCACGCCTCGGGGTGTCGAGCTTTTCGATGCGGCGCATGTGGCGGCGGAGCCGCTGGCCGAGGGCCTGGTCGCCGACCTGGGGTCGGGTGAGCGCGAGCAGCTGACGGGATTGCTGACCCGGTTCGCCCATCCCGCGGAGAACGAGGCGTAAGCGCGCCCGCGCCGCACCGGCCACGCAGCACGCCCCTGAGCGAAACCCCTTCTCCACGCAGGCCACCCAACTCGCCCGAGATAGTATTGAGTGATACCGTCAAGAACGAGACGGTTACAGATGTACCGGATGGAAAAGGGGCGCAAGGCGATCATGAATGTCTATGAAGCGGTCACGAGTCGGCGCGCTGTGCGGGAATTCACCGACCAGCAGGTCCCGCGGGAGGCACTGGAGCGTGTGCTGTCCGCCGCGGCGTGGGCGCCGTCCGCATCGAACCTCCAACCGTGGCACGCCTACGTGCTGACCGGCCGACCACTGGCTGAGCTCAAAAAGCGCGCTGGTGAGCGCATAGCCGCGGGCGACCCCTGGGACGAGCCGGAGTACGAGCAGTACCCCCCGGTGCTCAAGAGCCCCTACCAGGAGCGCCGATCCGCCTTCGGCGAGCAGCGCTACGGCGCACTCGGCATTCCGCGTGCGGACCTGGAGGCGCGTCAGAGGGCCGCTGCCGCGAACTGGGACTGCTTCGGGGCACCCGCCGCACTGTTCTGCTACATCGACCGCTGCATGGGCCGACCCCAGTGGTCCGACGTGGGCGTGTACCTGCAGTCCGTCATGCTGCTGCTCCGCGCCGAAGGGCTGCACAGTTGCACGCAGATGGCCTGGGCCAAGTATCACAGGACCGTCGCGGAGGTCCTGTCGCCCCCGGATGAGCTTCTCCTCTTCTGCGGCATGTCGATCGGGTACGAGGACGTCACGGCAAGCCAACCCCGGATCGGCCGGGCGCCGCTCGAGGAGACAGTGACGTTCGTCGACGGTTGCTGACACGTCCCCGACGCCACCTGGGCCGAGCTGAAGAAGGGCCGCGCGGCAACGCCCGGAGGCGATCAGAGCCGGCCATCGCCTCGCTGTGACGGGCGTCCGGGCGAGCCGGGGTCGCCCTGGGTGGGGAGCTGGTTCCAGGAGCGCAGCTTGTCGGGATTGAGGACAACCCAGACCTGTGCGACCTGGTGATCGGCGATGTCGAGGCTGACGACGGCGGCGACCTGGTGGTCGTAGCGGGCGATGAGACCGGTACGTCCGTTGACGGACTGGCTGGTCAGAGTGGTGCGGGGGTGTCGGGCCAGGAGTGTCAGCAGGCTGTGAGCGACCTGACGGCTGCCGTGCACGGGCCTGCTGAGTGCGCGGACCTTGCCGCCGCCGTCGAAGAACGCCGTGGCGTCCGGACACAGCAGCGACTCAAGCAGTTCGGCATCCTCGTTCACGCAGGCCTGACGGACGGTGCGGGCGAGGAGATCGTGCTCGTCCGGTGGGGTGGAGTGCGAGCGCTGCCTCCGAATACTGTGCCGGGCACGGTCGGCGAGCTCGACGCACTCGGACTCCGGGCGTCCCACGATGTCGGCTACCGTACCGGAGGCCATCCCGAAGACGTCGTTGAGCACGAAGGCCGCCCGCTCGGCCGGCGACAGAGAGTCCAGCGCGTTGAGCAGAACCCGGCTGACCTCCTTCGCCAGGCCCGCCTGAGCTTCCTCGGCGTCGCCCGTCTTCGTGTGGTGCTCCTCTTTCTGGTCCCGCTGACCGGTCGCACCCCGGTGGGGGTGAGCGAGCAGGACCAGACAGAGCCCGCCCGCGGTCTTCGCGAGCCAGTGTCGGGGAGTTGGGATTTCCCCACGCTCCGCCTCGGACAGCCCGTACCACCGACGGTAGGTCTCACCGACGACGCTTTCCGCCTCACGGGAGCTGCCCAGCATCCAGTAGGTGACTTCCAGCAGGTGCCGGCGCTCGTCGAGCAACTCCGCGACCGGCACCGAGTCAGCGTGGTCCATACGGCATCCTCCCCCTCACTAGGCACGGCACTGCACTCAATCCTTTGACCGGGCGTGCACGGGTCGTGTGACATCAGCTGTCCCACATGGCTGCAACGGGCAGTACCCGGAGGAGCGGTTACCGACCTCGCTCACGGCCCGTCGGGCCGCCTCGTGCACGAAGCTGATCTCGGCGGCACTCAGAACCGTTGCTCCGCCGGACATGCCACGTGCCCGCTTCGTCGCGGCGCCGGCCGAAGCACACCGCCCTTGCCGACCACCACCAGACTTGTCTCCCACCTCGGGCAGGTTTCGGTCGGGGGCCTCAATCAGGGTGAACGACACGTCGTCGGTGCTCAGTTCCGGGTAGAACATGGCCATCGCAACCGCCGGCAACAGCAGCTCGCCGACGGCCTCGACACCGGCGAACCCGCCACCCACGAACGTGAAGTTCGCAGTCCGCTCCGCTCACAGAGCGGCCGCGGCGACGGAGCGCTGGAGCCAACCCCGTCACAGAGGTTCGGGGCATCCGGTCTTCACTCAAGGCGGCGGAGGCCCACGAAGGCAACCGAACGCTGCCGTCGCCATGCGTGATGTCGGCATGAGGTGCGGGTGTGACTCGAACGTCGAGAGAGAGGACCTGGCTGTGCTCGTTGTTCCGGATCCGAAGGTCGTCAGAAGGCTGCTGACCCGGTACGCGTCCCTGCAGATCGCGCTCGCCGAAGGTGAGGGGCGGGAAGGTACACGTGAGCTTGAGGACGTCAGTTACACGCTGTGCGTCACGATGGGAACCCGGAACATACGCGTGCCATAGCGGCCGCGGACATGCTGCTCGTGGCCCGGGTCAGGCGGAGCGGTGTCCAGGTACCGGACGGCGAGGACGGTCTGCCGGCGGCCCCAGCTGGCTGCTCCGTGCCCGTTGACGGATCCCGCAGCACTCCATAGAGGTCCGCGCTCGCCCCTTTCGTCGCCGGATCAAGTCCGTCGCCAGATCAAGTCCGTCGCCAGATCAAGGCATCCGTATTGCTCGTGATATTCTCATTCAATACCATCTCATGTTTGACTATCGTCGAGCGTCGATCCTCTCCTGGGAGAAAACCCATGGCCACGTTGCTGCACATCGACTCGTCCGTATTCCCCGGCGAGGCTTCCTCGTCCCGCCCGGTCACCGCTGCCTTCCGCAAGGTCTGGGAGGAGCAGCACCCGCAGGGCACGGTGATCTATCGCGACCTCGCCGCCGACCCCGTCCCGCACATCACCGCCGCCGCCTGGGCCGCCGGTTACACCGCCCCTGCCGAGCGCACCCCTGAGCAGTCCGCGGCGTTCGCCGCACGCATGAAGCTCATCGATGAACTGGAGCAGGCGGACGCCGTCCTGATCGGCGCTCCCATGTACAACTTCTCGATCCCCTCGACCCTCAAGGCGTGGCTGGACAGCGTGCTCCTCCTCGGCCGCACCGCGGGCGAGACGCCCTCCGCCCAAGGCACCCCGACCGTCGTCGTCGCCAGCCGCGGCGGCTCCTACGCTCCGGGCACCCCGCGCGAGGGCTACGACTTCGTGCAGAGCTACCTGGAGGCCGTCCTCAAGGACACCCTGGGCCTGGACCTCCACTTCATCGTTCCGGAACTCACCATGGCCCCTCGCAATCCGGCCATGGCCGAACTGGTCCCCCTGTACGAGGCCTCCCGCAAGAGGGCCTTGGAAGACGCGGCCGCCAAGGCCAAGGAACTCGCGGAATCCCTCGCCGCGTAGAACACCCTGCAATGGACACCATGTGACGCCTCGACAGAGGACGTCACACGGTGTCAGTGCCGCGCACCCGGGACGACGACGAAGACCAGCTCGCAGCGGGGCCGGGGTGGGCCGGCGTCGCGCGGGCGTGTCCATGCGCTCCAGGTCGTCCACGACCCGCATGATTCCCGCCTTGTCCGACCCCGTCGCCGCCCCCAGGTCCCGCCGCACCGTAGGCCCCCGGTCGACCAGAACAAGAAGCACCGCGAAGTGCCGCAACTCCACACCGAGCGGGCGGAGCGCCTCCGTCATCACCCCGGCCACCCGCCAGTGCGCCCGCCTCCGCGGCGCCCCCACGACGCCGGTGCGGGATCGCACCAGGGTGCTGGACGACGCCTGTCTTGACGGCGGTCGTTCGTGGAACGATCGTGAAATAGAGCCGATGACGAAGGCAGTCCGACGGTCATCCGGCTCGGCACACCAGGTAGGCGCCATGGCACACTCCCACGCGTGGTCGGGTCCGCTGCCTCCAGGATCGGCACGGCTCCGTGTCGACACAGCCGTGGCCATCGCCGTCTCGGACCCTTCTGGCCGCATATTCCTCTGGAGCAGCGCCGCACAGGCACTGTGGGGTTACGCGCCCGAAGAAGTCATCGGCACGTCTCTCACCGGTCTCTTCACCGCCGACGGGGCGGCGCTGTTGCATCGTGACGGCCGCCCTGTCGAGGCGCGGGTACGTTTGTCGCCATTGGTGGCCTCTGAACTGCCTGGCGGGTTTCTGCTGACCGCGGAGCCCCAGGTGGCCGCAGAAAATCGGCCGGGTGCGCAGGAGCCCGAAGACGAGGCATTGATGCGGTGGGCGTTCGAGCAGCATCCAGCTCACCTCGCTGCTGCGCCGAGCCGCGCAGCGGCCGGAGTTCTTCACAGCAGGGACGCGTCCCGCCAAGGGCGAGACGCGGTGGCACCCGGCTTCCTCACCGGTCAGCCGGTGTGTGGCGACCGGGCGGACGGAACTGCTCGACTTCACCGATCCACTGGTGACCCGTTGGCTGGCCGACGACCCCACGACCGCGGCAGAGCTGGGCGCCTGTGGAGCGCACTCGCTGATCACGGTGCCGATCCGAGCCCGCGGCACCACTCTCGGGGCCGCCGTCTTCCTCCGCCACGGCGCCTCCGGTGAGTCTTTCGCCGCCGACGATCTGACCGTCGCCGAGGACCTGGTCACCCGTGCTGCGATCTGCCTGGACAATGCCCGCTGGTTCACCCGCGAACATTGCATCGTTCTGTTGCTGCAGAGCACCCTGCTGCCGCGTGGCCCGATCATGCACCCGGGCGCGGAGACCGCCGCCCGTTATCTGCCCGGCGACCGCGCCTCCGAGGCGGGTGGAGACTGGTTCGACGTGATCCCCCTGCCCGGCACTCGCGTCGGTCTGGTCGTCGGGGACGTCGTCGGCCACGGTATCTGCGCCTCGGTCACCATGGGCCGGGCTACGGACGGCGGTACGTACCCTCGCGGACATCGACCTGCAGCCCGACGAGCTTCTCACCCGCCTCGACGACATGGTGACCCATCCGGCGGAAGAGATGGGCAACGAGGCCGATACCGGTGTCGGCGGTTACAACGCGATCCCCGGCGACATCGGCGCCAGCTGTCTGTACGCCGTCTACGACCCCGTGTCCGGTACCTGCACGCTGGCCCGGGCAGGTCATCCGCCCCCGGTTCTGGTGTGTCCGGACGGCACCACGCAGGTCGTCGACGTGCCCGCCGGGCCTCCGCTCGGGCTGGGCAGCCTGCCGTTCGAGGCGACGGAGCTGACCATTCCCGAAGGCAGCCTGCTGGCCTTGTTCACGGACGGACTCGTCGAAACCCGCGACCACGACATCGACGAACGCATCGACGAGTTGCGCGAGGCCCTGGCCCGGTCCGTGCCCTCGTTGGAAGAACTGTGCGACGCGGTCCTGGGGCGCGGCCCCTGACAGTCCCCCGGATGCCTACCTGGTCTATCTGGACGGTATCGGCAAGCGCCGCTTCCGCGATACCCGCGACGGCGGCCAGCTGGTCGAAGCCCTGATCGCCGGAGCGCCGGAGCTGCGGGTACTGGGTCAGGTGCAGCCGTACTCGCCACTGGCAGAACCGCTTGCCGACCGGCCGGTGTGGTCGTGGGTGGGCCATCGCGTCGGTCTGCTGCTGTTCCTGCACAATGTCATGCAGACCTTCGTCGCCGCCGACCACCGGTACCGTCCTCTGTACGACCGGGCGGTCGGCGCCCAGATCACCGCTCAACTCCGGCTTGCCGGCTACCAGCCCGACAGCGGTGTCCCCGTGGTGCTGCTCAGCTACAGCGGCGGCGCCCAGGTCGCCGCCGGCGCGGTCGGCGCATTGCACGCCCAGCTGCGCTCCCCGCTCCTGCTGATCATGCTCGGCGGATTCCACAACGGTGCCAACGACCTCACCCATGCCGAGCACGTGCATCAGCTCACCAGCGCGAACGACCGGATCGAGCGGGTCGGCACCTGGATATTCCCGCAACGCTGGCGGCTGTTCCGCCGCAGCCAGTGGAATCGGGCCCTTCGGGCCGGGAAGATCACCGTGCATCGGCTCGACCCGGCCACCCACGTCGGGCCGCGCAGCTACATCAGCCCGGAGGCACATCTGCCCGACGGCCGCAGCTACCTGGACCGCACCACCGACACCGTGATCGCCATCATCCGTACCCGCTACGGCGCGACCGCGGCGACAGACACCGGCGACCGGTCGCCCTGACGACCGCCCACGGGGAGCGGCTCCCCAGGACGTTCCCCTCCGGTGGGGAGGACGAGCAGCCCCGCCGCCGGACACGGGGGCGGGGCCGGGGAGAAGTAGTCCTGGACGAGATCCTCACCCCTGCCGGCCGTAGCGGTCGCGGGCTCGGGCAACCGTCTCCGGGGCGATCTCGCCGGCCCGCGCCAACTGGTCCAGGGCGGCGACAACGATCGACTCGGCGTCCACATGGAAATAGCGGCGTACGGCATCACGGGTGTCCGACAGCCCGAAGCCGTCCGTTCCCAGCGACGTGTAGTCCTGCTCGACCCACTGGCTGATCTGGTCGGGCACCTGCCGCATCCAGTCGCTGACGGCAAGAACGGGCCCTGGGGCGCCCGACAGCGCGGCCGTCACATACGGGACGCGCTCCTCACCCCGCAGCCGCGCGCTGTCGGCGCTCAAGGCATCGCGGCGCAGCTCCGTCCAGGAGGTCACCGACCACACGTCGGCCTGGACTCCCCACTGGGACGTGAGCAGTTCCTGGGCCTCCAGCACCCAGTGGATGGCCGTGCCGGAAGCCAGCAACTGGATCCGCGGTCCCGCGCCGTGTGGCTCCGCCTGCCGGAACCGGTACATGCCCCGCCGGATCCCCTCCTCGACCGCCGGCCCGGTGGGCATGGCAGGTTGCAGCTTGGGCTCGTTGTAGACCGTCAGGTAGTAGAAGACGTCTTCGGGCTGGTCGCCGTACATCCGTCGCAGCCCTTCCCTGACGATCACCGCGATCTCGTACGCGAAGGCAGGGTCGTAGCTCACAGCGGCCGGATTCGCGGATGCCAGCAGGTGGGAATGTCCGTCGGCGTGCTGCAGTCCCTCGCCGGTCATGGTCGTACGACCGGCCGTCGCCCCGATGACGAACCCGCGCCCCATCTGGTCGGCCAGGGCCCAGAACTGGTCACCGGTTCGCTGGAAACCGAACATGGCGTAGAACATGTAGAACGGGATCATGGGCTCACCGTGTGTGGCGTACGAGGTCGCCGCAGCGGTGAACTCGGCCATGGAGCCGGCCTCGGTGATGCCCTCGTCGATGAGCTGGCCGTTCTTGGCCTCGCGGTAGTAGAGCAGCTGATCCGCGTCGACCGGTTCGTAGGTCTGGCCGTGCGGCGAGTAGATCCCGGCCGTCGGGAACAGGGATTCCATGCCGAACGTGCGAGCTTCGTCGGGGATGATCGGTACCCAGCGCTGCCCCGTCTCCGCCACGCGCATCAGGTCCTTGACCAGCCGGACAAGAGCCATGGTGGTGGCCACCTCTTGTTTGCCGAAGCCCTTCTTCAGGGCCTCGAAGGGCGTGGCCGGGGGCTGTCGCAGCGGCTTGGCGACCACCTTGCGTGCCGGGGCGGGGCCGCCCAGAGCCGTACGCCGGTCGCGCAGGTACTGCACCTCTTCCGAATTCTCGCCGGGGTGCCAGTAGGGCACCAGGTCGCCGCTCAACGCGCTGTCGGGAATGGGAAGCTCGAGCACGTCCCGCATGTCACGGAACTGCGCCATGGTCAGCTTCTTCATCTGGTGATTGGCGTTGCGGGATTCGAAGCCCGCACCCAGCGTGTGTCCCTTCACCGTCTGGGCGAGGATGACGGTCGGCGCTCCGTGGTGCTCGACCGCGGCGCGATAGGCGGCATGGACCTTGAGGGGTTCGTGCCCGCCGCGCGAGTTCTCGAACAGATCGGTGAGCTGGGCGTCGCTGAGCCGGGCGGCGATGGCGGAGAGCGCGTCGCCGGTGAAGAAGTTCTTGCGTGTGTAGGCGGCGTCCCGGGCGGCGTACGTCTGCATCTGGGCGTCGGGTACCTCGCCGAGGCGGTGGACGAGGGCCCCGGTGGTGTCCTGTCGCAGCACGTCGTCCCAGGCCTCGCCCCAGACGGACTTCACGACGTTCCAGCCCGCTCCGCGGAACCGGCCCTCCAGCTCCTGGACGATCTTGGAATTCGACCGTACGGGGCCGTCCAGGCGCTGCAGGTTGCAGTTGACGACGAAGGTGAGGTTGCCGAGCCCCTCGCGGGCGGCGAGCGCCAGCGCGGCCGTCGCCTCGGGCTCGTCCATTTCCCCGTCCCCGAGGAAAGCCCATACGCGGGACCCGGATGTGTCCTTGATGCCGCGCGCGTGCAGGTAGCAGTTGAACCGCGCCTGGTAGATGGCGGCGAGCGGGCCGAGCCCCATGGAAACGGTCGGGAACTCCCACAGCCACGGCAGGCGGCGGGGGTGGGGGTAGGACGGCAGTCCGTGGCCGTCGGCCTCGCGTCGGAAACCGTCCAACTGCCTCTCGTCGAGGCGCCCTTCCAGGAACACGCGGGCATAGATGCCGGGCGAGGCATGCCCCTGCACGTACAGCTGGTCGCCCGAGCCGTCCCCGTCCTTGCCCTTGAAGAAGTGGTTGAACCCGACCTCATAGAGCCATGCCGCCGAAGCGTAGGTGGCTATGTGGCCGCCGAGTCCCAGGCGGGAGCCGCGTGTCACCATCGCTGCCGCGTTCCAGCGGTTCACGGCGGTGATCCTGGCCTCCACGGCGACGTCACCGGGAAAGACGGGCTGCGCGGACGCCGGGATCGTGTTGATGTAGTCCGAGGACCGGAGCCCGGGCAGCGCGATCCCGGACCTGGCCGCGTACTCGTGCACTCGTCGCAGCAGGTACACCGCCCGATCCGGCCCCGCGTTCCGCACGACAGCGTCGAGTGACGCCTGCCATTCGGCGGTCTCCTCGGAGTCCCGGTCGGGTAGTTGGTCGAGCTCGCTCGTCGCAGAGAACTCGGTGGGCCGGGACGGATCACTCATGGCAGCCTTTCTGTCACAGCGTGGGCAGGGGAGAGACCGACCGCCGACCCGGAGGTACTCCGGTGCCGACCGGTCAGAGATGTGCGCGGGAGGCGTGAAGTCAGCCGTTCACCACACCTTGGACAGCACGCGTGCCACTTTTGTGACAGCCCTCAACACTGTGCCGCTGAAGTCCTTCCGGGCGCGACCCGCAGCCGGGGCTGTACGGCAATGACATGGCCACCGAGACCGGCATCACACTGCGATGTGGTGTCACACCTTGCCGTGCCGTCCGGTCAGTAGTGCGTACCAGTAATTTCACCAGGAGGGCCCCATGAACGCACGCCTCGACTACTACGGCAATCCGCTCGCGGGCAAGGTACTCAAGCACCTCATGTCGGCCAGCAAGACGCTGTCGGACTCGACGCTGCCGGCCACCATCCAGTATCTGGTGGAGGTCCGCGCCAGCCAGATCAACGGCTGCGGCTTCTGCACCGACATGCACACCAAGGAGGCCACCCACGCCGGGGAGACCTCGGTGCGGCTCAACCTGGTCGCCGCCTGGCGGGAGGCGACGGTCTTCACCGAGGCCGAGCGCGCCGCGCTGGAACTGGCCGAGCAGGGCACCCGCGTCGCGGACGCGGCCGGTGGTGTCAGCGACGAGGCCTGGGCGAACGCCGCCAAGCACTTCGACGAGGACCAACTCGTCGCGCTGACGACCCTCATTGCCCTCATCAACGCCTACAACCGCATCAACATCATCACCCAGCAGCCGGCCGGCAGCTACAAGGTCGGCATGTTCGGCTGAGCCGGCACCGGGACCCGGCGGGACGCGGACGGTCCACGTCCGCGCCACCGCCGCCTGCGCGAGGGGAACGACCTTCGGGCGCCGGCCGATTGCGCTCGATCACGTGGCCGGCCGGGCCGGTTGCTGCCGGGCCCGGTACGGCGTGGACGCATGTCGACACGCATCACCGTGGTGGTGGCGACCGCCGACCCGCCGTACGCGAAGCCGAAGGCTCGCGGCGTGTCACAGACGCGGTCCACGCCCTGTCTTCGCTGTAAAGCAAGTTGTTGCGAGCCCGGAACCGCCGACGCGAGATCGTCCGTTCCGGGCCGGTCTACGGAGGTACAGCACAATGCACGAGATGCACGGAATGCGCTCAGAGGACGGCTTCGGACCCAAGATGCTGGCGGACATCAAACCGCCTTTCATTCCTGAGGGTGCTTCGGGGATGACCGTTCTCGTCGAGTGGGCTCCCGGTGACCCCGGGACTCCTCCGCACCGCCACTCGGGGCCGTGTTTCGGCTATGTCCTCGAAGGAGCGGTCCGGTGGGAGCTCGAAGGCGAGCCGGAGCACATCATCGAGGCCGGTGAGACGTTCTGGGAGCCGGGCGGTGAGGTGATCCACTACCAGAACGGCAACGCCTCGTCGGACGTGCCGGCCAAGTACATCGTGTTCATGATGTGCGCGCCGAATCAGCCGATGCTCACCCTGGTAGACGACGAGGAACTGGAGAAGCGGGCCCACCTGCGCGCCCCGCGGCCCACCGACTGATCTGCGCACAGGCAGGTTCCTGACGGCGTGTGTCCCGCACGCCGGCAGCGCCGTTCGCGGCCGCGTCGGCCGTCCACTGCGGCACCGCCATGGCGGTGCCGCAGTGGAACCACGATCCCTGCTGGAACTGACGACGGCTCTGGGAACGGTCGTCATGCCGCTCAGACGCCTCCTGTCCGCCGCCGGCGCCCGGGCCCCGCAGGACGCGGCCGACACCTGATTCGGCAGAGGACTCACCACCTCGCCGTCACCCTCGCCACCGTGACAGCATGACCGGCTTCGACTGCGGGATGCCGCAGCGGTCGCGAAGACGCTCGCCCCGGATGCGGACCGGGCCCGCGTCATGGAAGAGCTCAACCAGCACCGCTTCGGCATCACAGGCGTCGACGCCTGACCAGGAGCGGTCAACCGGGTACGCGGCCTGTATCCCCGCAAGTCCCGCTCCGCGCCGTGCCGGCTCGCGTCCCCGGCGATGGTCCGCGCGCATGTGCGTGCCCGAGCTCCTCAGGAGAGCCAGGCTCGGACGATCGGGCAGGTGATCAGCCCATCGGCGCGGAACGTCTGATGGCACAGGGCCCTCGTCGTGTACCGACAGGGACGGTCGCGCTCCGGGTGCGGCCGCCGAGGCGCGGGCTCGTTCGCTCGGCCAGGGCTGAGGAACTCGCCCAGCAGGCCGCACACCGCCGACTGTCACAACAGCGGGGATGCGCCGGTCAACTGACTGTCCGCATCTGGAACCCCTCCATACGCGAAGGTGCACCACATATGGCATACGTCAGTACCAGTCCGTCGGGCTCCGCCCATGGCCCGGAGTCCGGTATCGCACGACGGCTCGGCACAAAGAGGCCGCGTGACCTAGGGAGGCCGACGGACGCGACCTTTCCCGCGTCGTTTTCGGCTCAGCGCCCGGTCGTGTACCGCAACACCGACGGAGTCATGCCATGACCGAGCGAGCCCGGTTGCCCAATCTGTCCACCGACAAGGACTTCGACGGCGAGGCCTTCGCCCCGATCTACACCACGGCCGTGACGGTGAGCGGGGGGATGGTGAGTCACGGGCGGGCCTCGGGAAGGGCACGCTCGGGCGACGGGGTCCTGGATCTCAACCTGCGGATGCCCGCAGAGCTGGGCGGAGACGGCCAGGGGACGAATCCCGAGCAGTTGTTCGCCGCCGGCATCGCCGCCTGTTTCCACGGGGCGCTGAGTCTGGTCGCACGGCAGGCCGCGCTCGACCCCGCGGTGATCTCCGTGCAGGCGACCGTGGCTTTTGGACGGGACCCGGCAGACGGCGGCTACTTGTTGCACGTCGACCTTGAGGTCAAGTGGCCGGACATCGACCTCGCCGTCGCCGCCCCGCTCGTGGAGAAGGCCGATTCGCTGTGCCCCTACACGAAGATGGCCCAGCGGGGAACACCGACAAGCATCAGGCTGGCCTCGTAGCCGAGGACGAAGGCCGCTTGTCCAGCTGTATGTCGTTTCCGTAGCCGCCGGGTGCCCCATGCCGGTACCCGACGGCTACGGAAAGGGGAGACCAGCCGGCCTGTCGCCGGTCGTCCTGGCCGGCGGCAACCGCAACGTCCCACCCTGTCGCCGGCACTGGTGGGCGCCGCGAAGCCGTCCGCACCCGAAGCTTCGTGCCCGCCACTGAGCCTCCACCCGTGGGTGGGCATCCGGCCGGTCGCGCGCGCCGGGCCTGCCGAGCCCCAGCCGTTGCGGGGCCGCGTTCACAGCGCGTCCGGGGCCACCGGCGGAACCCCTGACCCCGGTTCCATCGCGCTCTTGCTCTGCTGGATGATCTCCTGGACGTGAAGTTCGATCTCCTGCGGATTCAGGCCGAGCGCCTTGCCTATGTGCACCGCCCAGACCTCGGCGCGAAGATTGGTCTCGAAATCCAGGTCGGCCCGGACGTTCTCACGTGCGGCTTGCCGATTCTGGCCGACCATGACGAATGTGGACAGGAAGATGGCCTCCAGGCTCACGATCATGGTGAGCAGCCCGAACGGGTAGGGGTCGAAGACCGCGACGGAGCCGAACAGCCTGAGATTGAGGGCGATCCACACCGCGAACCAGACGGCATGGGTGTACACGAAGCCCATCGTGCCCGCAAAGGCGGTGATCGCGTCCGCGAACGGTCCTGCGACGTGCGCATCCTGGCGAACGCCAGCCGCTCATGGCGCAGGCGCGGGTCGATGCCTTGAATACCGCCGGGAGCGGGGCTCGGCCGGAAGGCTCCGCCTCCGGAGTGAAGGCTCATTCCCACTTGCTGCCTCATTCCCTCGCCGGGGGCGCCGTCGCCGGTCGACTGGAAGTATGACCATGTAGGCCACGAGGTTGTGACGGCCGGCGTCTGACCCGCTCAGGCCGTCGCCGGGCGGCAGTGGACCGGATCGCACATCGTCTCGCCCATGTCGATGTGAGTGGACACCACCTGTCACCAGAGCGTCCGCGAAAGGTGTCACAGATTCCGGAACATCCCGGTCGTACTGAGTGACCATCCCTCGGCGATCGGAGTAGATCGTGGCTATCCGCGAACAACGTATTTCCACCATGGTGCTGGTGATCGGAACCGGAGGCTCTGGGCTGCGAGCGGCGATCGAACTGGCCGAGGCCGGTGTCGACGTCCTCGCGGTCGGCAAACGCCCCAAGGAGGACGCGCACACGGCGCTTGCCGCCGGAGGAATCAACGCCGCCCTCGGCACCATGGATCCCGAGGACAGCTGGCAGCAGCACGCGGCCGACACGCTCAAGGAGAGCTATCTGCTCGCCGATCCCCGCACCGTGGAGACCGTCACCCAGGGTGCTGCCAGGGGCATCGAGGACCTGGAGCGCTA
Organism: Streptomyces sp. NPDC048254; assembly: GCF_043201895.1. Classification (NCBI taxonomy): domain Bacteria; kingdom Bacillati; phylum Actinomycetota; class Actinomycetes; order Kitasatosporales; family Streptomycetaceae; genus Streptomyces; species Streptomyces sp. NPDC048254. Next base: position 613,225 of record NZ_JBICZJ010000003.1, on the reverse strand, counting down.
CGGCATGGCCTTCGCTCGCGAGGAGGACGGACGGATCTCCCAGCGCTTCTTCGGCGCGCACAAATTCCGGCGGACCGCGTTCGCCGGCGACTACACCGGTCTGGAGATCCAGCGCACGCTCATCCGGCGCGCGGAACAGCTGAACGTTCCGGTGCTCGACGGTGTCTACATCACCCGGCTTCTGGTCCACGACGGCGCCGTCTTCGGTGCCTACGGTTTCGATCTCACCCACGGAACTCGGTATCTGATCCACGCCGACGCCGTCATTCTCGCCGCCGGCGGTCACACCCGCATCTGGCGGCGGACGTCCTCCCGGCGCGACGAGAACACCGGCGATTCGTTCCGTCTGGCCGTGGAGGCCGGCGCCCGTCTGCGCGACCCCGAACTGGTGCAGTTCCATCCCTCCGGGATCATCGAGCCCGAGAACGCGGCCGGCACTCTCGTCAGCGAGGCCGCGCGCGGTGAGGGCGGCATCCTGCGCAACGCGCTCGGCGAGCGGTTCATGAACCGCTACGACCCTGCGCGCATGGAGTTGTCGACCCGCGACCGCGTGGCCCTGGCCTCCTACACGGAGATCAAGGAAGGGCGGGGGACGCCCAAGGGCGGAGTGTGGCTCGACGTCTCCCATCTGCCACGGCAGACGATCATGACGCGTCTCCCCCGGGTCTACCAGACCCTGCTCGACCTGCAGATGCTCGACATCACCCGCGATCCCATCGAGATCGCGCCCACCGCGCACTATTCGATGGGCGGGGTGTGGGTACGTCCCGAGGACCACAGCACCGACGTGCGCGGTCTGTACGCCATCGGTGAGGCGTCGAGCGGCCTGCACGGTGCCAATCGCCTCGGGGGCAACAGCCTCATCGAACTGCTGGTCTTCGGCCGCATCACGGGCCAGGCGGCCGCCGCCTACTCGCAGTCGCTGACCGCCCAGCCGCGGTCGGCGTCGGCTGTCGCACAGGCTCGCGCGGAGATCGACGATCTGCTGGTGGCCGACGGACCGGAGAACGTCCGCGCTCTCCAGCGCGCCATCCGCAACACCATGACGGAGCACGCCGGAGTCGTACGCGACGAACAGGGCCTGCGCGCCGGGCTCGAGGAGCTCGCGGCGATCGAGAAGAGGATGGAGGACGTCGGCGTGCACCCGGACATCGCCGGCTTCCAGGATCTCGCGCACGCCTTCGATCTCAAGTCCGCGGCACTGTCGGCCCGGGCCACCCTCGAAGCAGCACTTGAGCGTCGCGAGACCCGCGGCTGCCACAACCGCAGCGACTACCCCCAGATGGACGCCGCTCACCAGGTCAACCTCGTGTGGTCGCCCACGACCGGTATCACCCGCGAGAGCATTCCGGCCATCCCCGACGAGATTTCCTCCCTGATGGCAGAGGTCTCGACCGATGGAAAGCTCGTCGAATAACACCGTGCCGCGACCGGGTGAGCAGTCTCGTTTTCTCGATTCTCACGAACCGCTGTCACAAATAGATCTGCCGTCCGGTCTCTCCTGGTAGAGACCGAAATCAATTCGGCGCAGACGAGGAACTCGTCGCAGCTGCGCTCCGCAGCATGAATACCTATGAAAGGACACCGCTATGAAGGTCGTAGTGATCGGTGGAACCGGGCTCATCGGCTCGAAGCTGGTAGGCAAGCTCAGCGCGTACGGGCACGAGGCGGTCGCGGCCTCGCCCAACACCGGTGTCAACACTCTCACCGGCGAAGGGCTGGCCGAGGCACTGCAGGACGCGTCGGTCGTGGTCGATGTGTCCAACTCTCCCTCGTGGGCCGACGAAGACGTCATGGACTTCTTCCGCACCTCGACCACCAATCTCCTGAAGGCCGAGGCGGACGCCGGCGTGACGCACCACGTGGCGCTGTCCGTGGTCGGTACCGACCGTCTCCAGGAGAGCGGTTACTTCCGTGCCAAGCAGGCGCAGGAAGAGCTGATCAAGGACTCCGGCACCCCGTACTCCATCGTCCACGCCACGCAGTTCTTCGAGTTCGTGAACGGACTCGCGGACATCTCGACCGAGGGCGACACCGTACGCCTGGCCCCCGTCAAGTTCCAGCCCATCTACTCCGACGACGTGGCCGCGGCCGTCGGCCGTACTGCGGTCGGCACCCCGGTCAACGGCGTGGTGGAGATCGCCGGCCCCGACGTGTTCCAGCTCGACGAGCTCATCCGTCAGGTACTCGCCGACAAGAACGACACCCGCACGGTCGTCACGGACCCGAGCGCCCCGTACTCCGGTGCCGAGCTGAAGGAGACCACGCTCGTGCCGGGTCCTGACGCGCACATCGCCGAGACCCGGTTCACCGACTGGCTCGGGCAGCAGCGGTAGGCCCTGCGAGTGGCCCCTGGCGGCAGCCAGGGGCCACCCCGGACGCGGATTCGTCACAGAACGCGTCCCCATCCGAGATGCACGCACGAAGGAACTGGCTCGCCGTGTTCAACCGCATGGAATCCGCTATTTTTCGCACTGCTCCCTTTGCAGGGCTGACCGGCGTCTACGCCATCGACCCGGTCCACAGCACGATCGGGTTCTCCGTCCGGTACGGCATGGTCACGAACGTACGCGGAAAATTCACCGCATTCGAGGGGCTCGTCAAGCTTGACGGCGAATATCCCACTCGGTCCGAGGCCTACCTCAGCGTCCAGACCTGCAGTGTTGACACGGGTTATCCGGAGCGGGACGCGCATGCCACCGGCCCGGATTTCCTCGATGCTGCGACGTTCCCTCTCATGAGCTTCCGCTCGGGCGGAATCCTCCATGCCGGTAACGACCGATTCCGCATGGCGGGACACCTCCTGATCAAGGACATCGAGCTGCCCGTTCACGTCGACCTCGGATTCCGCGGAGCGAGCCGGGACGCTCGCCGTCGGGAGTGTCTCGGTTTCACGGGTACGGCCACCTTGCGGCGTTCCGACTGGGGGCTTGACGGCACCAGGGCCCTGGCCACGGGCGGAGTTCTGATCAGCGACAACGTGAAGGTGACGCTCGACATCCGTGCCGTGCGGCTGGACCAGGCACAAGGCGTATAGGCCCCGAGACGTCTGCCGGCGTATCCAGCAGAAGGACACACGATGACGCAAGCCACGGAGAACGGCATCGATCTGGCGGCCACAGTCGTAGCGCTGACCGCCGAAGCCGCCCAACTTCAAACGCGTATCAACGCGCTCCGCGAAGAACTCGTGGCGCTCGACGAGCAGATGAAGGCCATCGCCGCCGCACTGCGGCAGCCTCCGCCCCGTTGAGCGCTCGACCGGACCGCAGACGTCCGGCACTCGGCCAACCCCGGCCGGGCATCGCCCCGTAGTCCTGCGAGAGCGCGCTGCCGCAACCCGCACCGTTCCGATGTCCCGGAAACGGCAGAAACCCGACCCGCGCCTCGAAAGGCCCTTTCATGAACCGTCGTTCTCTGTACCGGCGCGTCCGCACTCCGCTCACCGTCCTGGCCACGGCGAGCGTCGGAGCCGCTCTCCTCGTCACCACGGTCGGTCCCGCGAGGGCATCGACCTCGCCGTCCGCCGCCGCGAGCAAGCCGACCGTGGTACTCGTTCACGGCGCCTGGGCCGACTCATCGAGCTGGGACGGCGTCATCACCCGGCTGAGGAGCCTGCGACACCACGTCGTAGCCCCGCCGAACCCGCTGCGCGGTGTGCACAGCGATGCCGCTTACCTGGCCGACTACCTCAAGACGGTCAAGGGCCCGATCGTACTGGTCGGCCACTCGTACGGCGGCATGGTCATCACGAACGCCGCGCTCGGCAACGCCCATGTCAAGGCGCTCGTGTACATCGACGCCTTCCTCCCCGCGAAGGGCCCGGTCCGCGGGGGAGATCGCCGGTTCCCAGCCCGGTTCGGGGGTGACCGTGCCGGATCCGACGACGGTGTTCAACCTCGTCCCTTTCTCGGGCGCATCGGCCGGGGACGCGGACCTCTACCTGAAGCCGCAGGTCGTGCGCTCCTCGTTCGCCCAGGATCTGTCCGCCGGACAGCAGAACCAGATCGTTGCGACCCAGCGCCCACTGGCGGCTTCCGCGGTCACCCAGCCTTCGGGTGACCCGGCGTGGAAGACAATCCCCTCGTGGGCTCTGATCGGGCGCCAGGACAAGAGGGTGCAGGAGATCGACTCCTCGCACCTCCCTCTGGTCTCCCATCCCGGCGCCGTGGCCGACCTCATCACCACCGCGGCCCGCACCAGCTGACCCACGCGACTGCGCGATCGTGACGCCCCCCGCCCTCGCCCAGCACTTGCCGGGCGAGGGCGATCTGATTAGGCGGGAGCAAAAAAGAAAACGAACATTCCTGTTGACGTTGACCGATGCGTCAGTCCACACTGGAGGCTCAAGAAAAATGATCATTCTTTTTGCGAGGGCAAGCTGTGAGGAACCCCTTGTCAGGACATCAGGCATGGCGGGAAGTAGCCATTGCCGCCGTGGCGCTGCCCATAGTCATCACTCTGGCGGTGATGGCGTTCGCCTGGCCGGCAGGGCGGATCTCGCCGCGCGACGTCCCGGTCGGGATCGTGGGCACGGGGCCGGCCAGCCAGCGCGCGGTGGAGGGGCTGACCCACGAGATGCCCGGCGCGTTCGACTTTCACCTCTATCCCGACCAGCAGGCCGTGCGGTCGGCGATCAAGAACCGGGATGTCTACGGCGCCTTCGCCATCTCCGGCCACGGCGTCACCGTGCTGAAGGCCACCGCCGCCGGCCCCTCCGTGGCCCAGCTCCTGACCGATGTCGGACAGCAGTTGGCCGACAAGGCCACCCAGCAGATGGCCGCCCGGCAGAAAGCCGCCGAGGAGAAGGCCGCCAAGGAGAAGGCCGCCGATACGCATTCCCCGGCGAAGGCCCACAAGAAGGCAGCCGCCCAGCAGGGCGCTGCCCGACTGAAGGCCGCTCCGCAGAAAGCCGCCGGCGCCGATCCCTCGGTGAAGGTCCCCATGAAGGCGGTCGACGTGGTGCCCGTCGCCAAGGACGACCCCCGGGGTGTGGTGTTCAGCTCATCGGTCTTCCCGCTCACGATCTGCGGCATCATGATCGGGGCCTTCGTCACGATGGCTCGCGGCCTGGCACGCCCGCGGCATCGAGTGCTGACCCTTGTCGTCGCATGCGCCGTCGCGGCCCTCGGCGTCTATCTCGTGGCTCAGGGTTTCCTCGGGGCGCTGCCCCACAATCACGTGGCCACCTGGGCGATCCTGTCGCTCGACCTGCTCTCCATCAGCGCCACCGCCGCCGGCCTGATCCGACTCCTCGGGCCGGCGGGCCTCGGGCTCAGCGCCGCGCTCATGGTCTTCGTCGGAAACGCCTTCTCCGGCGCCACCTCCGCGCCGGAGATGCTTCCCAAGGGCGTGGACTACGTCGGCCAGTGGCTGCCCCCGGGCGCCGGAGCCAGTCTGCTTCGCGACATCACGTACTTCGACGGCAACGCCGACGCCGGCCACCTTGCCGTCCTCGCCCTGTGGGGCGTCTGCGGGCTCACAGCGGTCATGTTCGGCCACTGGGTCATCAGGGGAGCCCGCGACACGAAGACGGAGGCTCCGGCTTCCGGGGAGTCGCTCCCGGCCCTGCCGGGGTCCGGCACCGCTGTGGCGGTTCGCCGTCACGCGCACGCCCACGCCCGTCGCCAGGACGGCGACGGCTGATGCCGAGCGCTGGGGCGCGGCCCGGCAGCCACACGGGTTGACTCCCGACACCATTACGACCACGACCCCCGAGTACTGCGCGAGGTGTTGAACCGCGATGGCTCGCGCCGTACCGGAACGGACACACACCATGCCTACCCCACAACGCCCCCAGCCGGCCCGCCGGACCGCGCATCCGCAGTCGACCGATGCCTCTCCGGCCATCGCTCAGGCCTTCACCCTGCTCAGCAGGCGCTGGAACGGCCTGATCCTCATGGCGCTGGCCAAAGGCCCGGCCGACTCCGCACAGATTCGCGAGCGCGTCCCCGGCATCAGCAACCGGATGCTCGCCCAGCGGCTCCAGGAACTGACCGCGATCGATCTGGTCGCCCAGGACGTCCGGCCCGGGCTGTCGTCGCGAACCCGTTACGTGCTCTCTCCGCACGGCAACGCCTTCCTCATCCCCCTGGCCGTTCTCTTCTTGTGGGCGGAAGATCACCTTCCGGCAAGCAGCCCACCGGCATCTGATCAACCGGCCGCGCCAGGCCACTGATCTCCCCTTCCGCTCTGGCAGGGGCTGCAGCCGGACACATGCCTCCGGCGGGGGCCGACCGCCCCGGGGGCCCGGAACACCGCTGCATAGCCGGCGTCCGGCTCTGTCATGACCTCCTGCCTCGCCGCGACCGCACCGCCGAGCAGTGCGCTTCCGCGTGGGGCCGCGCGGGGCGCGACCCGGCACTACTGCAATATCCGGTATTTCCTGCATATTGTTACATTTCGTGGTCTTACGGCTGACAAGAGGGGCATGTAGAGCAGACGAGGGAGACTGGTGAACTTGGACGTCTACGAGGCAGTCACTAGCCGACGAGCCGTACGTGGATTCATCGACCGGCCCGTCCCGAGGGAGGTACTCGAGCGGGTCCTCTCCGCTGCGGCTTGGTCGCCGTCCGGGTCGAACCTCCAGCCCTGGCGCGTCTACGTACTGACCGGCCGGCCGCTGGGCGAACTCAAGGAGCTCGCCGGCAAGCGCGTGACCGCCTGCGATCCCTGGGACGAGCGGGAGTACGAGATGTACCCGCCGACACTGAAGTCCCCGTACCGCGAGCGCCGATCCGCCTTCGGTGCGGAGCGCTACAGCGGACTCGGCATCGCGCACGAGGACTGGGAGGCGCGCCAGAGGGCCGCTTCCGCGAACTGGAAATGCTTCGGCGCGCCCGCCGCGCTGTTCTGCTACATCGACCGGGGTCTGGGCCGGCCCCAGTGGTCCGACGTGGGCATGTATCTGCAGACCGTGATGCTGCTGCTCCGTGCCGAAGGCCTGCACAGCTGCCCGCAGATGGCGTGGTCGGTCTATCGCAAGACCGTCGCGGAGGTCCTGTCACCCCCGGCCGACCTCATCCTCTTCTGCGGCATGTCGATCGGATTCGAGGACACCGCGGTGCCCTCCACCGGTACAGGCCGAGCACCGCTCGACGAGACGGTCACGTTCGTCGACGACTAGTCAGCGGTACCGACAACTCGGCTCACCGCGCCAGCCGTTGTCACAGCCGCCTCGACACCGGCATCAGGAAGCGATCCCGCGTTTGTCCATGGCCTCCTCGACTATGCGCAGCCCGTCCATGCCCGGCAGCTTCGCGATGTGCGAGTCGATGTCGCGGATGAGTCTGCGGCCCTCGGAGCCCGCGAAGAGGTGCGTCATGACGTGCGTGACCTCGGTCTCGGGCATGACACCCGAGCCGACCGGGCCCCAGGCTTTTTCGAGCGCCAGCCGGGCGACCACCCGGGCCTTCTTGCTCGCCGCGAGCCGGTCACGCGCCTGCGATGCGTAGAACGCGACGTGCTTCGTCTCCTGCTGTGCGATCCGCTTCAGCAGCGGTACCAGCACCGGATGGCTCTCCAGCGCGGCAAGCCGGTGATACGCCGCTGTCGCCGACCACTCGTTCGCCGCGCCCCACGCCATGTGCACGGCGACGAAGTCGTTTCCGACCAGCCGGCCGATCACCGTCTGCTTCACCGTCCCCAGGCGGTCCTTCCAGCCGAGCTTCAGACGGGTCGCCTTGAGCTCGTCGAAGTCGACTCGGAGGCCGTGGCGCTCCAGCACGGCCGCGAGTGCTTCGCCGTGCCAGAACTCCTCGCGGTTCCACATCGTCATGAAAGCGCCCACCGCGGGCTCGTCGTGAGACGGGGTCGTCAGCAGATCACGCAGGTAACACACCGTGTGGTATTCGATGTCACACATGTAGCGCAGCGTGCGCAACGTCTCCTCGGGCAGCGGGTTGCGCTCGAACTCGTCGAAGTCGAGGTCGGCCCACTGCACGCCGGTGGAGTTCTTCGTGTACTTGTCCATGTCGAAAGCCATCAGTCGCTCTTCTCGTCGGCGCGCGCCGGAATCGTCGCCCGTGCCGCGATGACGTCGCGGCGCACCCCCGAACCGCCCCTCTTCCAGCGGTAGATGTTCCAGTTCCTCTTGTGCGACTCGCGCGCCAGTCCGGCGTCGGGGTTGATCGCCGAGGGCCTGCCCAGCAGCGACAGCCACGGCAGGTCGGAGTGGCTGTCGCCGTAGCCGTAGGAGGCCGCGAGGTCGTAGCCGCCCTCCTCGGCGTACCGCTGAAGCCACGCGGCCCTCGCCTCGTCGACGAGCGGCGGCTTCGCCAGGTAGCCGGTGAGCACACCGTCCCGCACGTGCATGGAGCTTCCGACGACCTCGTCGAACAGGCCGGCGAGCGGAGCGGCGAGAAGGCCGATGGAGCCGGTGACCAGGACGGTGCGGTGACCTGCCGCACGGTGCTCGCGGATGCGTGCCAGGGCGTCCGCGCTCGTGTGCCGCAGCATCGTGTCGGCGTACCCGCGCTGTACGACCTCCTCGAGACGGGCGATGGGCATGCCGCGGTAGCGGCGCAGGAACGCGCGGATGAACTCGCCGCGGTCACGCCTCTCGGCGCGGAGGTAGCCGGGCAGCGAGGCGAGCAGGTCCGCCGCCTCCTTCGGCCAGGCCGCCTTGCGGAAGCCAGAGGTGCGCACCCAGAGGTACTGCTCGACGATGTTGGAGTCGACGACGGTCCGTTCGAGGTCGAAGACGGCGACCACGTCGGTACGCCGCGGCAGTTCGCGTTTCGGGCGGGCGTTCGCCGGCCGGGCTGCCGCGGCCTTGCGGCGACGGTAGGCCGCCGTCAGCTCGCTGATGGCGGGGAGGTGCACCTTCTGCAGGTACTCTTCCCAGTCGATCCGCTCCACATCGAAGCCACGGTCCTCGCGCGCCTCGGCCGGAAGCGCGTTGTTCAGCGCGCGGGCGTTGCGGTCATCGAAGATGATCTCGGTCTGCGCATACGCGCGGTAGAGGTCGGTGAAGTTGCGGAGGGTGGCGATGCCCGCGCGCAGCTTGGCGTTCTCGGTCGCGAGAGCGCGCTTGCGCTCGTCGTTCGGCATCAGCCGCAGAGCGGCGTCCCACAGGTCGGCCTTTTTCTTCGCCAGCAGAAGGCCTCGGTCGAACCTGCGCTCGCCCGAGAACTTCCAGGTCGGTACTTTGACGAATCCGTCGCCCTTGGGCAGCGGGTGCTGGGTGTAGTAGTCGCGTACGTTCTCGTACATGCGGTGGAAGGGCAGCGGATTCGACGCGCCCGAGGCGATGTGGAAGTACTCGGGCTCGTCGACCGGCGTCGGGCTTGCCGCCGCGGCGAGGATCGCGTTGACGACGAAGTCGACGGGGATGACATCGAGGATCGAGTCGGGCAGCCCCGGGAAGTCCGGCAGCTGGCCGCGGCCATAGGCGAAGATCAACGGATCGGCCACCTTGAAGCCGTCGATCCAGCCGGGGAACGGGTGCTGGAGGGCGCTCTCGATGATCGAGGGCCGGACCACCGAGAGCCGGTGCCCGGCCTCGCCCCAAAGGTCTTCCGCGGCACGTTCGGCGAGTGCCTTCGTCAGCGTGTAGACGTCGGTCCACCCCAGACTCTGCGCGCGCCTGCGGCCGGCGGCGACAAGCTGCGAACGCACCCACTCGCGCCGCGCGTCCTCGCTCGCGCGAGCCGCCGCGATCGGGCCCTCCTTGCCGTGGTTGCCGCGGGCACGGGACATGAACCGCTCGAGCATCGCCGGCTCCCGCGAGGCGAGTTCGGTGCGCTCGTGGGTCTGTGCCGCCAAGGTCCACTCGGTGTGCCAGTCGACGTCGTGCTCGAGCTTGGCCTCGGGCACCACACCACGACGGAGTCCCCCGACGTAGCAGGTCGACACATGGACGACGTGCGGGTCGGATCCGGAGGCGAGCAGGGCCTCGTAGAGGCTCACGGTGCCGTTGACGTTGGTGTCGAACGCCTCGTGGACGGGCGGGTCGAACGAGACGGTCGACGCCGAGTGGATGACGACGTCGAGCCGGGAAGGCAGCTCAGGAATGCTGGTCATGCTGCCGTCGAGCACGGTGATCCGCTCACGGACGACGCGCTCGGCCTCCTCGGCGCCCACAGCATTCCGCCAGCGCTCGAACACGGGTTTGCGGAGAAGCTGCTGGAGCCGGTCCTGCCCGGTCTGGCTGCCCTTCCCGCGCACCAGGAGCGAGATGTGGGTGGCGGGGTGATCGGTGAGCAGCCGTTCAAGCACGGCCTGCCCGACGAAGCCGGTCGCGCCCGTCAGCAGGACGTGCGCGTTGCCGAGTTCGGTCTTCGCGTTGTGCGATATCACGGAAGGAGCCTCGATTCCACGGTGGATGCGACACGGGGACGGATGCCGGGGAGCTCGGCGACCATCCCGCGGATACGGCGCGCCTCGGCTCGTCCGCTCCGGTCGCCGAAGACCTGGCGTTCGAAGAAGGTGCGCTCGTCCCCGGAGCGATCGACCGAGCCGAGCGGCCAGGCGGCGCGCCGGAGGGCGCGGCGGGTGATGCGCTGGGCGCGGGCCGAGCCCTGGAGCCGGCGCTCCGCCTCCTCGGCGAGGAAGCGGATGTGGCGATGCTTGATCTCCACCACGGGGTTGATGATCGACGCCATGGCGGAGGACACGCCGGCCAGCCGCCGGTAGGCCGCCTGCGTGATCCATTCGTCCACGAGGCCCGTCGTCACGTGTTCGGCGACGATCTGTGTACCGGTGATGTTCGCGATGAGGGAACGACGGATCGGGCCACGGCGTTCGCGGCGCTCCGCCAGTACCCATCGCGCCGGGCCGGCGCTCGAAGGGAGGTCGCGGGCGGCGGGAGAAGCATCCAGGACGGCGTCGAGGGCATCGGCGATCCAGAACCTCTCGAACATCCACGTGGTGAGGAACGCGGTGACCCGGGCGTCCTTGTGTGTCGCCGTGACGAGGAGGTCGCGCACACGGTGCAGCGTCGCGCGTTCCATGTCGCGCAGCGCGCGCACGAGCCGGACGGATTCGGCATCGAGCGGCTCTTCGGCGAGCGACCCGAGGTCGAGCGTTCCGCGATGGCTGCCATGTGCCGTACGGGCGAACTCACGCACGTCGAAGCCCGCTGTCTCGGGCGGCGCGGTCGTCGTCTCGTTGTTCGAGTTCATGCACAGGCTTTCTGGGGCGGGAGCAGGGGAAACGCTGCAGAAGCCCCGGAGCGTGCGAGAAGCCGTCGGGGGCCGTCACATGAGACCGGGCAACCGGCACATGTGTGACACGTGACCGCAGGCGGCTTGCGCCGGACCTTGCTGTGCATCGGTCACCTCCGTCATGTGCGGAAGCTCGTGTCACAACACGGATGCGAGCCCGGTCTAACGCAGTGACCCGAGAAACGAAAGGTGTGTCATGCGCAAGGACTCGGCCATCTGCTGTTGTACGACCGTGGCAGTTCGCCTGGGCCGGCTCGTCGGACCGTGCTGAGCCGTACCCGGGTCGCCCTTGTCACCGGAGCCACGTCGGGTATCGGAGCCGCGTTCACGCACGCTCTGGCAGACCGCGGATGGGACCTTGTCCTGGTGGCGCGCGACAGGGAGCGGCTCGGCCGGATGGCGGTCGAGCTCGAATCCCACGGCCGAGCTGTCGAGGTGCTGCCCGCCGACCTGTCCGATCGTGCCGACGTCGAGCGGGTCGCCGCCCGGCTGGCGGACCCCGCCCGTCCCGTGGACATGCTCGTGAACAACGCCGGTTTCGGCGTGCGCGCACCGATCACCTCGGCCGACACCGCTCCGCACGACCGGGCGATCGAGGTCATGGGGCGCGCGGTGCTGGTGCTCGCCGGTGCCGCCGGGCGGGCCATGCGCGAACGCGGGCACGGTGCGATCGTCAACGTGTCGAGCACGGCCGGCTTCGTCACGATGGGAAGCTATTCGGCCGTCAAGGCCTTCGTGACCTCGCTCTCGGAGGGCCTGGCGAACGAGCTCCATGGAACGGGCGTCACCGTGACGGCGCTCTGTCCGGGCTGGGTCCGCACGGAGTTCCACACGCGGGCCGGAATACGGTCGTCGAGCATTCCGGACTTCCTCTGGCTCGACGCCCGGCGACTCGTCGAGACAAGTCTGCGCGACGTACGCCGCGGCCGGGTGATCTCCGTGCCGAGCCTCCGGTACCGGTTGCTCATCTGGTTCACACGTCATCTTCCACGCCGCACCGTGCGGTGGATCTCGCGACGGATCTCGTCCGGCCGCGACGACAGTCTCACTCACTGAAGGAATCAGTGCGGGCGAGCCCGCACGGGAAGGAAGCGGATGCCCGCGACGATACGCGGCCGTTTCACCTCACGCTCCCACGCTGCGGCGCGTTTTGTCGCGCAGCGGGGGCTGTTGAAGCCCCTCGTCTGGAGCGTGACCAGCGTCACGGTGCTCGGGCGCGAGCGGTTGGCGAACGTCGAGGACTCGTATGTCGTCGTCGCCAATCACACCTCGCACCTCGACACGCCACTCATCATGGGCGCGCTGCCCCGCCGACTGGCTCGCTACCTCGCGGTGGGAGCCGCCGCCGACTACTTCTTCGACGTGTGGCGGCGGCGCGGCCTCACAGCCCTCTTCTTCAACGCCTTCCCGGTCGACCGCACGGGAGTTGCCGGGCGCGGAGTGAGCGCCAAGGCTCTGCTGAACCGGGGAGTGCCGCTCCTGATCTTTCCCGAGGGGACCCGCTCGCGCGACGGATCACTGGGGGCGTTCAAGCCTGGGGCGGCGGCGCTCGCCTCGTCGGCCGAGGTGCCGGTGCTCCCCGTCGCGGTCATCGGCGCGCATGCGGCGCATCCTCGCGGGTCGAACTGGCCGAAGCCGGGCCGGCTGCCGGTCGGGGTCGTCTTCGGCGAACCGCTCACCGCTTTTCCCGGGGAGCTGAGGAGCGAGTTCACCGAACGCATCCGCTCGGCGATCCTCACCCTCACCGAGGAGAACTCCGACCGCATCCTCGGCGTCAGCGCGACCGCACGTCGTATACCTGAAGGAGACCGTTCGTGACCCAGCCCACCGGCCGCACCGACGCGATGCGCACCGATGACGTGAAACACATGAAGTGGTGGGGCTGGGGGGTGGAAGGAGTCGGATTCCGGCACGAGGACAAACCTGGTTTCGCGCCGTTCGTACAGAAGGCCGTCGGTCTCGATCTCTGGGCGGGCGAGCGCACCGAACGGCCCGACTTCTCGCGGTTGAAGGTACCGGCCTCGACGGCGCCCGAGGAGTTCGTCTCGGTTCTGGGCGGCATCGTCGGAGCCGGGAACACAGTTGTCGACGACCTGTCCCGGGTCGTCCACACGTACGGCAAGAGCCTGCGTGACCTGGTCCGCATCCGGGCCGGCGAGATAGCACGCAGTCCCGACGTGATCGTCTACCCGGCCGACGAGGCCGAGGTGCAAGGCGTCGTCGACGCGGCCGTCGAGGCGGACGCCGTGATCATCCCCTTCGGGGGCGGCAGCAACATCGCGGGCAGCCTGGAGCCGCACATGGACGAGTCCCGGGTGGTCGTCTCACTCGACCTGGGCCGCCTCAACCAGGTGCTGGAGATCGACCCCGACTCCGGCCTGGCGCGCGTCCAGGCCGGGGCGCTGGGCCCTGATCTCGAGGCTCAACTCAACGGGCGCGGCTGGACGATGGGGCACTTCCCCGACTCGTTCACCCACTCGACGCTCGGCGGGTGGGTCGCCACGCGCTCGTCCGGCATGCAGTCGGACAAGTACGGCGACATCGCGGACATCGTCAAGGGGCTGCGTGTCGTGCGGGCCGGAGGGATCCTAGTGATCCGTGCCGTTCCGAGCGCGTCGACGGGGCCGAGCGTGCGGGAGATGGTGGTGGGCTCCGAGGGGCGGCTCGGCGTCATCACCGAGGTCACGGTGCAGGTGCACCGGCTCCCCGGGAAGCGGGCCATCCACGCCTACTTCTTCAAGAACCTCGACCACGGCCTCGCGGCGATGCAGGAGATCGCCGAGAGCGACGTCTCGCCCTCGGTCACCCGTGTCTCGGACGCGCACGAGACGGCCTTCTCCCTGGCGACGAGCAAGGAGTCGAAGGGCATTCAGAAAACGGCACAGGCGGGCCTCATGGCGTATCTCAAGAGGCGTGGCTGGAATCTCGACGAGATGTGCCTATCCTTCATCGGCTTCGAGGGCGACAAGGCACACGTGAAACGGCAGAAGTCGCTCGTCGACCGGATCGTGCGCAGGCATCACGGCATCGGCGTCGGCAAGGGACCCGGTGCGCTCTACGACCAGAAGAAGTTCGACACGCCGTACATCCGCGACTTCCTGCTCGACCGCGGTGCCGCCGGCGACGTGAGCGAGACCGCCGGTCCGTGGTCGAAGCTTCGTGGCATCCACGCAGCGGTCTACGAGGCGGCCGACCGCGCGTACGAGAAGATCGGCCGCAAGGGCTGGACGATGTCGCACATGTCGCACTCGTACCACTCCGGAGCCTGCCTCTACTTCACTTTCGCCTTCGTGTTCGGTGACGACCCGCTCGGCGAGTACGACACGGTCAAGCGCGCGATCCAGCAGGCGTTCGTCGACGCCGGCGGCACCATCTCGCACCACCACGGGGTGGGCCTGGAGCACGCGCCCTGGCTGGAGGAGGACATCTCGACGGAGGGTGTCGCCATCATGTCGGGCCTGTTCGGCGCCGCCGACCCGGGCGGCAACTTCAACCCGCGCAAGATCGTGGTCTGAGCACCGGCGGCCGATGGCCCGCGCGCGTGGCCGGTACTCGGGCATCGCCACGCCCACGCCGCGAACCGGGCGGATCACGCACGGCCGCGTGTGATCCGTACCGGCTGCGTGGTGGGTGCCGGACACCGGCCGGTCCGGCCGCCGACCTCAAGTGCGTCTCCACGGCGCCGAGAAGCCTGGACCTCGCACAACAACCAAGATCAGCGGTTGAATTGACACTCTCCGTGCCCGCCGACGTGTCACATATCCGCCAGGTGCCCGGTCTCACCTGACAACCCTTGGAATCCTTCACGGAGACGAGAAAGACCATGACCGCATTCCAGGCTTTCCTGCCGAGCGACGAATCCTGGAGGTTTTCTCTGTCATGGCTGCAGAACACGGCGACCACGCAACGCATTGGCGCGAACGGGGAGCCTGCGTACGCATCGACCCCGACCTGTTCTTCCCCATAGGAAACGGCAGCCTGACGCACGTCCAGATCGCCGAGGCCAAGGCCGTCTGCCGTCGTTGCCCGGTCATGGACCGGTGTCTCGACTGGGCCATGGGCGTCGAGCAGGTGGAAGGCATCTGGGGTGGAAAGACGGAGGGCGAACGCCGTCTGATGAGGCGGCGTGACAGCGCTGAGCACCACCTCGGGGCCCTGCGTGTCACATCCGTGCCTCATGCCCGGTCATAGGAGTGGATGCGGTCATGAGCCTGTCGCGCAAGGGGGGGTGCGGATTCGGCGCTCCGCTGCCTCGGTCTCATGACATCAAGAGCGTCCCTTTCGGGCCGGATGAGGAATGGTTTCAGGGACATGGATGATCAGAGCCAGAAAGAAGAAGCAGGCGAAGGAGGCGCTGGGGAGCGGATTGCCCGTTGGGCGGACGGACGCCTGGGCCCGTACAGCCTGATCCGTGCTAAGGCACGTAGGGTTTTCCCGGACCACTGGTCCTTCTTGTTGGGCGAGATCTGTCTCTACAGCTTCATCGTCATCATCGTGACAGGGATCTATCTGACCCTGTACTTCCATCCGTCGATGAAAGAGGTGCAGTACAACGGCAGCTACATGCCGTTGCGGGGGCAGACGGTGTCGGAGGCGTTCAACTCGACCATGCACCTCTCTTTCGATGTCCGGGGCGGCCTGTTGATCCGACAGGCCCATCACTGGGCAGCCCTGGTGTTCATCGGGGCCATGCTCGTCCACATGCTGCGCGTGTTCTTCACCGGCGCCTTCCGCAAGCCCCGTGAATTCCAGTGGCTGTTCGGGTTCCTGCTGCTGGTCCTCGGAATGTTCGGAGGACTGACCGGATACGACCTTCCGGATGACCTTCTCTCCGGAACCGGGCTCGCCGTCGTGAACGGGACGATCCTCTCCATACCGATCGTCGGAACCTACCTCTCGATGTTTCTCTTCGGAGGCGAGTTCCCGGGCGGCGAACTGGTGGCGCGCTTCAACACCATCCATGTTCTGATCATCCCCGCCCTCATGGTGGGACTGCTCGTGGCCCATCTGATCCTGCTGCTCCACCACAAGCACACGCAGTATCCAGGCCCGGGACGGAGCAACAAGAACGTGGTGGGCCTGCCGCTCAAGGTACGGGCGGTGAAGTCCGCGGGCTTCTTCTTCCTGGTCGCCGGAGTCATCTTCGCCATCGCAGCACTCGTGCAGATCAATCCCATCTGGCTGTACGGCCCTTACCACGTCGACCAGGTCTCGGCCGGATCGCAGCCCGACTGGTACATGGGCGTGGCGGACGGACTGCTGCGCGTCATGCCCGGCTGGGAAATCGACTTCTGGGGCCACACCCTGGCACTGGACAACCTGATTCCGCTGGTGGCAGGCGTCGGCCTCTTCCTGGCCATGGGCGCATATCCGTTCATCGAGTCCTGGGCGACCGGGGACGATCGTGATCAGCACCTTCTTGACGGACCGCGCAACCGCCCCGTGCGAACGGCACTCGGTGTCGCCTGGATCAGTTTCTATCTGGTAGCGCTCATCGGTGCCGCGAACGACATCATCGCCACCCGGTTCCATGTCTCGGTCGAATCAGTGACGTGGGCGGTCCGCATCGGCCTCTTCGTCGCGCCTGTCGCGGCCTACGCCGTGGCGAAGCGGTTCGCCCTCGGTCTGCAACGCAGCGACCGCGACAAGGTACTGCACGGCCGCGAGACCGGTGTCATCAAGCGCTTGCCGCACGGCGAGTTCGTCGAGGTGCACGAGCCGCTCGGCCGGGAGGAACTCCACCTTCTGACACAGCATGAGCAACACACGCCGATCGCACCCGGCTCCAACGGCGACGCGGGAGACCCTGGCGCCGGCATCGGGCTTGCTCGGCGCCTGCGTGTCAGGTTCAGCCGCGCCCTGTACGGCGAAGGCACGCAGATACCCAAGCCGACCACGCGGGAGTACCAGGAGATCGCCCATGAGCGCCCGCACTGAACAGGGCGGCCACCGGCCGACGGTACGAAGCGGGAGGCCGGCCGTATCCCCGGATCCGGCCCACGTCGGCCGACGTCACCATGTGTTCCCCGTACTCGTACTCGTGCTCGCCGACTCGCGGGCCGGTAGCAGGGTGTCTCCAGGCACGAGTGCGCCGGCCACGGCCGGCCACCGTGCGCACCGGACGGTCGAGGGAAGGCAGGCGACCAGGTCGGCTCCAGCGCCACCGGCCGCGACATCAGCGGCGCACGCATGGCAAGACGCGGCTGGTCTGTCCAGCAACAGAGCCAACCAGACGGTGTGGGAGAGAGGTTCGGAAGACTGTGCCGAGAACATGTCTCATAGTCGACTACGGCGGTGTGCTCACGACGTCGCTCGATGATGCGGTGCGTGGCTTCGAAGACCGTGAAGGCCTTTCCGAAGGAGCGGTGGAGCGCACCTGGTACCGGAACCCGGCGATGGTCGCGCTCACTCACGACCTCGAACGGGGCAGGGCCACTCAGTTCGACTGGAACCGTCGCATGGGCCGGGCCCTGGGCATCGACAGCACCGACCTTCTGGGCCGGATCTTCGCGGATTCCCGTCTCGCCGAATCCATGGTGTCGGTGCTGGCCAGGGCCCGCGCCTCCGGACTGAAGACTGGTCTGTTGTCCAACAGCATGGGCTTGGCCCCGTGGAACATGTATCGAGGCTTCGACATCGACGCGGCCTTCGACGCGGCGCTCGTCTCCGGGCAGTACGGACTGCGCAAACCGGAGCCAGCTGTGTATGAGCTCATCCTCAAGATGCTCGAAGTGCCCGGCGAGGAATGCGTCTTCGTCGATGACAACGCGGTGAACCTGCCGCCCGCCGAGGCACTGGGAATGGCCACTGTCCTGCATCGCAGCGCGGAGCACTCCACGACGCGACTCGGAGAACTGCTGGGCGTCGCTCTCGGGCCGAATCCGTGAGCCCGGAGACTGCTTGAAAGGGGAAGCGGCGACGTCGCGAGCCGCCTCACCGCAGGGGACGGTGCCGAATCGCTGTCACGGACACAGGAGCAGGTAAGGTCCGGCCGTCCGGGGAGTAGATGCCGGCCGTCGCGAACGGGGACTCATGCCGAACGTACGGGCCTCGTCCGGGACGACCGGCACCCCGCGCCGCCCTGTCTCCCAATGAACTCGATCTCGTGGAGTCAATCCGCCGAGGCACAGGTGGAGATGTAGCCGCCGAGTCCCGGTCGAGTGGACGGGAAGGCTGTCCCCATTTCCTCGCCCCCTTTGGGTGAGGCGCGGACCGTGGACACGACGGCGGTTCCGGTCCAGATGGTCACCATGGACATCACAGGCCGACGGTCAGGGTCGCGCGAGCCACTCGTTGAAAGTCCGGTGCCCGAAGCTGCAGGACTCCGGCTCGGGCAGCAGAGTCCGCTCCTGGAGCTCCACGCCGAAGAAAGCAGCGTGCGCGTCGGCGACCACCGCACGCTTGTCACCCTGCGCGGCCAGCAGCTTCTGAGTGAACTCGTCGAGACGGCCCACGTCCGGGCCGGCGACCTCAAGTACTCCGAACAGCGGCACACCGACTGCGACGTGAGCGACCGCGGCAGCGACATCTTCCGTCGCCACGGGGCGTGTCAGGACGGGTGCGACATGGACGCTGCCCGTGTACGACGCCGAACGCGACACGTCCTCCACAGACTCGAAGAACGGTGTGGCGCGCACAATGGAGTGGGGAATCGGCGAGCGCCGTACCAGCTCCTCCTGCTCTGCCTTCGCGCGGAAGTACCCGGCTTGCAGCCGGTCTGCCCCTACGACGGACAGAATCACATAGTGTTCGGCGCCGGCCGACCCGGCGGCCTCCAGCAGATTGCCCGTGGCGGTACCGAAGAACTCCACACTCGCGGTCTCCGCACGGGAGGGCGTATCGGTGACGTCCACCACCACGTCCGCGCCGCGCAGGGCCTTGGGAAGGCCCTCCCCGGTCACGACATCGACGCCTTCCCTGCGTGATACGAGCGCAACCTCCACTCCGTGGTCCCGAAGCCTCGCGACCGTCTTGGAACCGATCAGACCGGTGGCTCCTACAACAACGACTCTCATCTGGGTTTCTTCCCGTCGGGGGGTGTGACCCCGCTGATGCCTCCGCACGCCTGACGACGACGTCAGCCACGCACCACACGTAGGACAGAGTTCGCCCCGATGTTGTGACACCGCGCCAAGACCCGTGCTCGCTCCGAACGGCATCCCCGAAGAACGGACGCAGCCCCCTGTGTCACAGATCCACTGTGCGCCCGGTCATCACTGCAAAACGTGCAGGGGACCAGGACATGGGAACACGCGGCCGACCAAGGGGACGTCCGTTCCGGAGACATTCCGGTCGCGAGGTACGTCTGGCTCAGGGCACGGTGGATCTACGGAGGTGCAACACGATGTCGGACAAGGATGCAGCGCACGGTCACGGTGAGCAGTCCACGTCGGAAGGATGGAAGACGGCGGCGACGATGCTCCAGGACGCCGCACCGATCACCGTTCCCGAGGGTGCGTCGGCGATGACCGTTCATGTCGAGTGGGGGCCCGGAGACCCGGGAACGCCGCCACACCGCCACTCGGGACCTGCGTTCGGGTACGTCCTCGAAGGAGCGGTCCGCTTCGAGCTGGAGGGCGAGCCCGAGCGCGTGATCGAGGCCGGCGGGACGTTCTGGGAGCCGGGTGGTGATGTGATCCATTACCAGGACGGCAACGCCCTCACGGATGCGCGAACCCGGTTCGTCGTGACCATGATGTGCGCACCGGGCAAGCCCATGCTGGAACTGGTCGGTGAGAGGGAACTGGCCGAACGGGCCCAGCTGCGTGCCCCGCGCCCCACAGGCTGACCAACCGACCACTCACACCGTGCAGTTCCGACGCGGATCCTGACCGCCCCGTGGGAGGGTGCGAATCGGCATGCGTGCCACCGAAGTTGTCCACTACATGCTGACCACACTGTTCGCGGCGGCCGCTGCCCACGCGCTCCGACAGGGTGTTCTGACCCGGACCCGGGCCGGCCGCAGCCGTGTCGACCATCTGCTGCACGCCGCCATGGCCCTGGTCATGGCAGTGATGCCGTGGGGCTGGGGCGGCGCCCTGCCGGAGCTGCCCCTGTCGGTCTTCTTCGCCGCCGCCGCACTGTGGTTCCCGCTGACCGCCGTCAAGTGCGGCCAGGAGCGGCAGCTGTCGGCAGCCGCGAGGAGACTGCCCTACGCGGTCGGCATGGCGGCGATGACCTGGATGTCGTACCGCTCGACGGGCCATGCGCACCAGACCATGGCCGAGGGCGTTCCGACAGCACACCAGACCATGCCCCTCGGCCACTTCACGGGTGAGTCGAAGGCCGCCGACGTCGTCACAGGACTGTTGACGCTGTACCTCCTCACATGTTCTCTTCGCTCGCTGACCCGTGACATGCCCGCACTGCGCACAACTCCCGAAACGGCCGACAACTCGACCAGCCTCAGGAGTGTTTACAACCGCTTCTGGGACGGAGCGACAGCCATGGGAACGGCGGTCATGCTCCTGATGCCCCATTGACTCCTCGCCGGCCCGTTCGCCGTGGCCTGCCCCTGCCATGTCCGACACCAGAAGGAGAATGACATGACCACCACTCCCACGGCACCGCAGCACGAGCCGCTGGGCGCCGACTTCTACCTGTACGAGGCGCTTCTCCCCGACGACGAACGCAAGATACTGCGCAAGGCCCGCGCCTTCCTGCGTGACGAAGTGAAGCCGATGGTCAACGGGTACTGGGACAAGGGCGAGTTCCCCATGGAACTGATCGAGAAGTTCCGCGGGAGCGGGCTGACCGCCCTGTCCTACGAGGGCTACGGTGAGCACCTGCCCGCCGCCAGCCATCTGCTCGGCGGCATGCTCGCGATGGAGATGAGTCGCGTCGACGCCTCGGTCGCCACCTTCTTCGGCGTCCACAACGGGCTCAGCTTCTACTCCATCTACACCGGCGGCGACCAGGAGCAGCGGGAGAGGTGGCTGCCCGCCATGGCCTCGATGGAGAAGATCGGCGCTTTCGCCATGACCGAGCCGCTGGGTGGCTCCGACGTCTCCGGTGGCATGCGCACCACCGCCAAACTCCAGGGCGACACCTGGGTCCTCAACGGCGCGAAGAGGTGGATCGGCAACGCCACCTTCGCCGACCACGTCGTGGTGTGGGCGCGGGACGTGGACGACGACCAGGTCAAGGGCTTCGTCGTCGAGAAGGGCACCCCCGGCTTCGTGCCGGTGAAGATCGAGGGCAAGATCGCGCTGCGGATCGTGGAGAACGCCGAGATCGCCCTGACCGACGTACGGGTGCCGGAGGCGAACCGCCTCCAGAACATCAACTCCTTCAGGGACGTCGCGGAGATCCTGCGCTTCACGCGCAGCGGTGTCGCCTGGCAGGCCCTGGGTGTCATGATCGGCGCCTATGAGCCGGCCCTCGCCTACGCCAAGGAGCGTCAGCAGTTCGGACGTCCGATCGCCGGGTTCCAGATGGTGCAGGACCTGCTGGTGAAGAGCCTGGGCGACATCACCGCCTCCTGGGGCATGCTGGTGCAGCTCGCCCGGCTGCAGGACCAGGGCGTCTTCCGCGATGACCACTCGGCGCTGGCGAAGGGGTTCACCACGTCCCGGATGCGGGAGGTCGTCGCGTCCAGCCGCGAGATCTTCGGTGGCAACGGCATCGTCCTCGACCACGACGTCGCACGGTTCTTCGCCGACGCCGAGGCGCTCTACTCCTACGAGGGCACCCGCCAGATGCAGACCCTCATCGTCGGTAAGTCCATTACCGGGCAGAGCGCCTTCGTGTGAGCCGTGCCGCACTCTGCGAGGAGGCACCTCGGCTTCGCCTTCGGCGTTGCCTGCCGCACCTGCGAGGCCGGGGCATCGCTCACTGGGCCCCGTCGGTGACTTCGCCCCGTTCGACGGCCAGCCGGGTCAGTTCGACGCGGGTGTTGATGCCGAGCTTGGTGAAGATGTGCCTCATGTGGGTGTTGACGGTGTGCACGGACACGTAGAGCCGGTCGGCGATCGCCCGGTTGGTGAGGCCTTCCACGACGAGCGGGATCAGTTTCCGCTCGGATTCGGTCAGACTCCCCCATCCCTGGGAGCTGACCGTGTCGTGGCGCGGGGCGCCCGCGCGCACGCCGAGCTGCCGAAGGCGCCGCCGGATCCGCTCGTGATCGCGCAGGGCTCCCGAGGCCGACGCCAGCTGGCCCGCTTCCTCGAAGTACGGGATCGCCTGCGCCGTATCGGCTGATGTGGCCATGAGCGCGCCGAGGTCCTCGCATGCCGCGGCCAGAGCCAGTCGCCTGCCGGTGCTCCGGTAGCCGCTGATGGCGGCCGTGAGTGCACGGGCGTCGCTGTGGAGCAGGCCGTCCACATGGGCGCGGACGGCCGTGATGATCTCCTGGCTGTCGTCCCGGGCGGTGAGGGTGCGCAGTGCGCCGGACACGGCCCGCGCGACCGACGGCTCCGCGCCGCGCAGCGCGATACGCACGATTCCGGGCCAGTGGGACGGCGGAAGGGCGAGCAGCCGCGTCGGCTCGCTGTCCTCGAAGCTGCCCGTGAGTGCCGTTGCCGCTGCCTCGTTGCGGCCCTCCGCGTCCGCCAGGCAGGCGCGCGCGAGCGACACCCACAGGCCGTACCGCTGCGCGTTCGTGCCGGAGCCGGCCTCGGCGGCGCGGAGCTGGTCGCTCGCCTTGGCGAGGTCACCGCGCCTGATCTCCACCAGTGCCAGCACGGAGCGGGCCTGCGGATTCGGCTGGGTGATCTCGAGTTCGTCCGCCACCGCCAGACTGGCCTCGGCCTCCACGGCCGCGTCGTCCAGCGCGCCCTGTTCGAGCAGGGCGCAGGCGCGCCGAGCGTGCCAGTGGGGCAGTGACCAGCCGAGGCCCAGCGCCTCCGCTTCGTGCTGACCCTCACGCAGAACCCGCTCGGTGTCCGCGAGCCGGTCAGTGGTGGTGAGTACCGTGGCCAGCCACAGCGCCGGAATTCTCGGGGGCCGCAGGTAGGGCACGGTGGGCTCGGTGCCGGCGCGTGCGGTGGCCGCCTCAGCGAGCTCAAGGGCTCGGGCCAGGTGCCCGCGGTAGAAGAACGTCTGCGACTGGAACACCATGACGCTGACGACGACGGCCGGATCGTCGCTCTGGTAGGAGGCCGCGACCAGCCCGGTGTCCGTCTGCTCGGCAGCGGTGATGTCTCCGAGGTACACGTGGCCCGTCGCCTGCGTCTTCAGCAGCAGGACACGCAGGTCGGACGGCAGCGCGGGGAGGTCCAGAGCGTGCCGCAGGTGTGTCATGGCGGCGGCGTCGTCGCCCGCGGCCTGGTGTATTTCGGCGGCCACCAGGCGCAGGTTCGCCTCCTGCGGCGGCTCCAGACCGTCCGACAGGGTGGCGTCTACCAGGTCGAGCGCCTCGTGGACCCGGCGAGTCCGGCCGAGGTACTCGGCGGCGTCGGTCAGCAGACCGACGCGACGCCGGTCGCGCGGGGGCAGCAGGCCGGCGATCCGCTGAGCGAGGTCCGCGGCCGCGTCGGGTGCCGTCGACGACAGTTCCCGTACGGCGGTGTGCAGCCTGGTCACGGCGTCGTCGTCGACCGGGCCGCCCGCCATGACGACGTGCCAGGCCACCTCCGCCGATCGTGCCCCGGTGGCGCGCAGACTCTCGGCGGCCTCCCGGTGCAGAGCGGTCCGTACGGCCGGCGGCAGGTTCTCGTGGACGGTCTGCCTCAGCAGGTCGTGGCGGAAGGCGAGTCGCGGGCCGTCCGCCGAGAGCAGTCCGCCGTTCAGGGCGGCCTCCACGCCGGACAGCAGGCTGCCGGCCTGCCTGCCGAGCATGCGGGCGGCCGTGCCGAAGTCGAATTCGCGGCCGAGGACCGAGCCGATCTGGAGCAGCCGCACGGCATCTTCCGGGAGCTGCTCCAGACGTGCGGCGACACTCTGACGGAAGCCGACGGGGATGTCGCGGTACAGGTGGCCGGCCGCGCCCGCCTCGGCTTTGACGGCATCCGCGCCAGGAAAAGAGCGCACCAGTTCGATCGCCAGGAACGGATTGCCCGCGACGCCTCGCAGCATCCTGGCCAGACCGGGTGAAGGCTTCGCCCCGAGCACGTCGGCCGCGATGTTCTCCAGTTCCTGCTGTGGCAGGGGGCCGAGGGTCAGCCAGCGGGCTCCGAGGCGTTCGAGGTCCTCCCGCACCCTGGCCACGGTCGGCCGCTCGGTCTCCGACCGTACCGCCAGCACCCACAGGATCCGCGAGGCGGCCAGTCGTCCGGGCAGCGTGCGCAGCGCGAAGAGCGTGGCCGGATCGGCCCATTGCGTGTCGTCCACGAGCACGAGCACCGGCGCGCGCTGAGCTCGGTCCTCCAGAGCGTCCGCGATGCTGTCCAGCAGCCGGAGCCGCTGGTCGTCCACGGCCGCGGCGGCCCGGCGGGAACCGTCGAAGGCCTGGAGGACGGACTGCAGGGCGGCTCCTGCCGCGTATTGATCGAACTCGTCGGCCCGTACGGAGACCACATCGAACCCGCACCGCCGCGCCCGTCCGTCCAACTCCGCGAGCAGTCGGCTCTTGCCGACGCCGGGCACGCCTTCCACGACGACGCAGGCGCCCCGTCCGCCATGCACTGTCACCAGAGCTTCGCGGACCGCCGCGATCTCACGGTCCCGTCCCCTGAGGCTCAGCCCGGTCCCCGCCTGGCTACCGCGCCCGGGGTCCAGGTCGCCCGTGGGGTCTGTGCTGCGCATGGGGCAAGCATGCCGCAGGCCATAGGTGCCCTCAACGTCGGTCCCCCTGTGTGATCGGTGCTCGCGCCCGGGGTGACTGCCGGCGGCGCGCCGTCCACGGAACGACGGCGGCAGGGTGCGGGGAACGCATTCGGGTGACGGAGTCGACGGGCTCCGTACGGAACCGGCCTGCGTGAGCAGGCGGGTCAGCCGGTGGGGCGCGGGGCGCGCAGATGGGCCCGCTCCGTCAGCTCCTGCTCCTCGACCAGGGTGAGCATCGGCTGACCCGGCGCGTCCGTCCGGGATCGGCACCGCGCACCCTGCCGCAGACGCCGGCCCACAGCCGGGATCCGGCCGAGGCGCCGGCCGCGACGGAGCTCGTCGAGCGGTTTCCGGAGGGCATCTGCTCGCTCGGCCTCAAGGGCGAGTTCACCTACGTCGTGCCACCGCGGCCGCCTTGCCAGGCGGCAGCGTCCCCGAGCTGGCCGGCACACGTCCCTGGCAGTCCCTGCCCCGGTGCACCGACTCGCCCTTCGACGCCATGTCCGGGCTCGCCGCGCAGCTCGCCCAGGCCCGGTTCGAGTCGATGGACCGGCTCGCCACAACCCTGATCGACCACGCACGGCGAACCGCCCCCATGACGGACGACATCGCCTTGCTGCTCATCGGGCTCGCCGCCACCGGATAGGGCGGAGTGCTACCGCCGTGTGCGGCAGCCGACCCATACCCCGGCGCCCCGCCCCGCCGGGTGGAAGCGGTGACGGCCACACCCTGTGACCCGGTGTCGGGATTGACCGTCCTGATCGAGTGAGCGTGCGGTCACCCACCGCACGACGGCGGTATCGACGCCGCCTACGTAGGCAGCACCCTGGCACCAGAGGCGGTGGCCGCCGAGCACGGCCGGCAGCTCCTGGCCTGGGTCGGGCACAAGCTCACCGACGTGCCCTGCAGGTGATCCAAGACGACCGCGACACCACGGGTGCGGACGTCCAGACATTCCTGGTCGGACGGACCGCAGGTGAAGCCGGGGCCCGGTCGAGGAATCCGGGGAGCGCGCCTCACCCATCGGCCGGCGCAAGACCGGGAACAGTTCCGCAGCGGGCGCGGGAGCCCAGAAACGCGGCGATCTTGCTCGGGTTGAACACCCACATCACCTTGTGTATGCCTTCCCTCGAAGCAGCGATCGTCAGGATCGCGGTGGGGGAACCGTCGCGGTACAGCATCACACTCGTACGGCCATTGGCCTGGACCGGTCGCAGGTCCGTCTCCCGCCAGAACCGCGGAGTGGCGGTCGCCAGGTTGGCCACACGCGCACGGCCCACCACAGGCACACGCGCGGCGCCTCGGAAACCGTTGCCGTCGGACAGGCTGACGATGTCGGGGGCGAGGACGGCTTCCAACGAGGCCACATCCCCGGTGCGAGCCGCCGAGACGAAGGCATCCAGCAGGCGTCGATGCTCCACCGCGTCCACGCTCGTCCGCGGCTCGCCCGACAGACGCTTGCGCGAACGGCTCACGATCTGGCGGACGTTGACGACGCTGAGCTGCAGGATCTCGGCAATCTCCGGATAGGAGTAGTCGAACGCCTCGCGCAGGACGTACGCGGCCCGCTCAGTGGGACTCAGCTTCTCCAGTACCAGCAACAGGGCCAGCTCCAGAGCCTCCGCCCGCTGCGCGCCCACCTCCGGATCCGCGCTGGTGTCGACGGGCTCAGGCAACCACGGCCCGATGTAGGTCTCCCGACGCACCCTTGCCGACTGCGCCACGTTGATGGCCAGGCGGGTCGTCGCGCTCGACAGGAAGGCCACCGGGCTCACCACCACGGAGCGGTCGGTCTTCTGCCAACGCAGCCACACCTCCTGGACCACGTCCTCAGCCTCGACCACACTGCCGAGCACACGGTAGGCGATCCCGAAAAGGCGCGCGCGGTGCTGCACAAAGGCAGAAACAGCCTCGTCCAGGTCACTCGTCATGGGGGACGACTTGAGATACATGATCCTGCGGTCCTCGTTCCTCCGGATACGGCTGTCACGTGGCGGGATCACATCGCTACCGCGCGCAAGCAGGTGACTTCGACAAGCCGTCCTGCGGGAAATGTGGCCATTCGGCACATGGAAATGTCGCAACTGTTGTCGGACCAGCGGCGGTCAGGCAGAGACATCGTTGTCTCGCAAACCCGCCCCTTGGCTCACATCAGGACTCCGAGCAACAGCTGCACTTCTCTTCAGGTAATGAATGCACTCTCCGCCAACCGGGCCAGACTGGGTCATAACCGCGCCTGGACGCATCGCATGATCGAGTGATTCGGCCAGCCGGCACGTAGGCGTGCCACGGCCGGCGGTTCGGTCCGGACGGCGCCTCACAGACGTCCAAGACCGCCCGCCTCCCTCATCCGCCTGACCTGTCGAACCATTGACCGGCGGGGATCGAAAGATGTGACAGGGAGCCCAACACACCATCAGCGGCAGTCGCACCGGGAAGCTCCTCACAGCCAGAGCGGCTCAGGGCGATCCTGCGGTGCATCGCATGATCTAGTGATTCGACTGACCGCCAAGGTCACGAAGTGATCGTCGGGGCAGTGAGGCCCGCCATGGTGGTGGATCCTCCGCAGAGCACGATGCGGCCTGGTCAGATGTCACGGTGGCCTTGTAGAACGGTGCATATCATGTTGGCGGGATGCCCGTTTCCGCGTCCGGGCCGAGTGGCACGCAGCCGAGTCGGGACGTGGTCGGAGGGGTACAGGATGAGAGGAACGCATGGTCTCCGTAACCCGCTCGACGCACGACATCGAGGTCACTGCCGAAGGCCTCCAGGAGGAACTGGCCCGCCTGCAGATCCAGAAGCAGGCACTGGAGAGGGAACTCGCCGCGGTCGTGGCGCATCTCGGCTCGGTGCGACGGGCTCTCAGCGCCTTCGAGTCCTTGATGCGTGCCCCGGCTGTCGCGGAGCAGGTCCAGGTTCCGAAGCCCGTCGTCCCGCAGGCCGAGATCGCCTCCACCGAATCCGCCAAACCCGCCAAGCCCGCCGGCCTCGCGACGACGCCCGCGCCTCGGGCGCAGCAGCCGCCGAGCAGGAGCGAGGACGCGGACCGTCCTGCTCCGGCGGGGGACGACACGGACGGGCAGCACAAGTACGGCCGGCTCACCGAGCAGATCATGGAGTACTTCGCCGCGGCCGACGACGTCGATGTACGGGCCCGTGATGTGGCCGCCGCTCTGGGCCGTGACTCCGACAGCGGAAGCATCAACGGGGTTCGCAGCACACTCGATCGCCTTGTCGGCGCCTCTCGTATCCAACGGACCGGGCGAGGTCTCTACCGCGCCCGTCGTTCCTAGAGTCAAGGCCGCTCAAGCGGCGCCCGGCAGTTCAGCTCAACGATCTCAGGACCACAGCCAGGCACAGGGCCATGGCCACGGTGATCAGGATCATCGCGGTGAGCGTTCCTCGTAGCCATCGTGTGAAGCGGACGCGGTGCTGCTGCTGCACCTCGCTGATGCTTGCGGCGATGTGTTCCGTCACCATGCGTGCGACGTACTTCTGTTCCTTGAGGTACCAGCTCTCGATGTCCGCCTTCTGCTCCTGGGTCATCCCCGGCACCCGCGTGGTGAATACCGCCACGCGCTGCCGTGCTGCTTCGAGATGAGCGTGCCGGTACAGGAAGGTCTCGATGTCGGTCAGGCCGCGCGCGGCCTCCTTACTCGTGTTCATGGTGTGCTCCACAGGAGGAAAGGCGGTGAGCCCGGTACGGGAAGGCAGAAACGCCCTAAGCGCTTGCACCGTTGTGGTGCAGCCTTCACAACTAATGGACCGAGCAGCTCGTCCCCCTGTGACAGGCACCCCGCGGCTGCCCGACGAAGGGGAAGCCCACGGTGCGGCACGCGTGGCCGCGCCGTGCGCGCGACGTTCCCGTGAGTCGACGGCGAGTCGGCTGGTGGCAGCTCGGCTCGTTCCCGCCCTGGTGGTCCGATCGGTCGGAAACACCCGCGCGTGCCGCGCGCCGCCGTGGCCCTGTCGAACGGGCGGTTCGTCGTCTATCTCGACGGGGGCCGGCAGACTCTCCGCCTTTCCCGTGTGCTCATGCGGCCGTGCGGCCACTCGTCGGGCTCTCGCCAGGGCGCTGCGGATCGCCGCTCGTGACGAACGCGTCCCGTGGATGCTGCACGGAGGCGAGGGAGACGAGGTCTCGGCCGAAGACCGCAGCCGTGAGCCAGACCGTGAGGACGCGGATCTTGCGTTCCCACGAGGGCACGGCCAGGACGTGATAGCCCCGGTGCATCAGCCAGGCCGGAAGCCCCTTGATGACGATCCTCTTGTACTGGAAGATGCCCCGACCCAGCCCCAGCGTGGCCACCACCCCCAGACTGCTGTGGCGGTAGTTCTTGGTTCGTCCCCCGCGCAGGTCGGCCACGATGTTCTTCGCGAGGCGTCTGCCCTGCCGTACGGCGTGCTGGGCGTTCGGCACCGTGTGAGCCCCGGGCACTGTCGAAGCCAGGTCGGGAACGGCCGCGTCGTCCCCGGCCGCCCATGCATCCGGAACGAGTTCGCTGTCGGTGCCCACACGTAGATCGGGACGGACCACGAGCAGACCTCGTTCGTCGATCGGGAGATCCGAGTGGTTGTGCACGACCGGATTGGAGGCATTGCCGGCGGTCCATACGACCAACGCGGAATCGAACTCCTCCCCGTCGGACAGCACTACGTGGCCGTCGGCGAGGGAGCGGATCTGTGTGTCGAGGTGAACGTGCGCGCCACGGCGTTCCAAAGAGCGCACCACCCAGGCGCCCGGCTTGTCCCCCACCTCGGGCAGAATGCGGCCCCGGGCCTCGACCAGGTGGAAGGAGAGTTCGTCACTGCTCAGCTCCGGATACGACTTCAGCATCGCCGTCGCGAGCGACAGCAGTTCCCCGAAGCCCTCGACTCCGGAGAACCCGCCGCCCACGAACGTCACGGTCAGCAGCCTTCGCCGCTCGGCGCCGGGAGGCAAGGACGCCGCCTGGTCGAACGCGGTCATCAGCCGGTCGCGGATGGCCACCGCCTCTTCGACGTGCTTCAGCCCGATCGCGTGCTGGGCCAGCCCCGGGATGGGGAAGGTGCGGGTCACGGCGCCGGCGGTGACGACGAGGGTGTCGTAACGCAGTTCGTAGTCCGCTCCCTTGGCAGGCCGTACCGTGATCGTCCGGTCCGCATGGCGGATCGCGGTCACGGTCCCCGCGATCAGCCGGGCGCGGCGCAGGTGCCGCCGCAGCGACACGGCGGCGTGCCGAGCCTCGACCGATCCGGCCGTCACCTCCGGCAGAAACGGTTGGTATGTCATGTAAGGGCGGGGGTCGACAACCGTGATCCTCGCCTCTGCTGTGCTGAGCCGCTTCTCAAGGCCCCAGGCAGCGTAGAAGCCTGCGTAGCCGCCACCGACAATCAGAATTTCACGCATCAGACCCTCTGTTTGTTGTTCGACACCTCTTAGACAAGACAGGGCCAGACGGTGTGACACGACTTCCGGCAGTGCTGCGCGACCTGGTGGAGCGTGGACAGCTCCAACGGAGCCGGATCGCGCCGGACGGTCCGGGCCTCGGCCCCGACACACCCAACCGCGCTGCGGAACGCTCAGGTGTGCTGGTCCGATACTCGGTCCATGCGTGTGGAATACGCCCCTGAGGCGATGAGCAGCACAGACTTCTACAGGCTTCTGACATCGGTCGTCATTCCGCGGCCGATTGCCTGGGTCTCCACGGTCACACCCGACGGAAGTACCGAGAACCTGGCCCCGCACTCCTTCTTCAGCATCGCCAGCACCGATCCCCCGATCGTCCAGTTCACCTCGATCGGCCGGAAGGACTCGCTGCGGAACGTCGAGGAGACCGGGGAGTTCGTAGTCAACTTCTCGTCCGAACCGCTCCTGCAGCTGATCAACGCCACGGCCATCGACTTCCCGCGCTCGGTCAGCGAATTCGACACCGCGGGCATTGAGCGCGAGGCCAGCCGAAGTGTGCGTCCGCCCAGAGTGGCAGCCGCTCATGTGGCTTTGGAGTGCCGTTCACACACCACCCTGCGCATGGGCAACTGCACCTTGGTCTTCGGGCGAGTGCTGCATGCCGCGGTCGACGAGCACTACCTCGTCGACAACCGTCCCAACAGCGAGTTGCTGCGCCCCCTCACCAAACTCGGCGGCGACGAATGGGGCACTCTGGGCAATATCCTGCACTTGAACCGCATCCCGTACGAGGAACCCGGCAGCGCCTGATTCCCCGTACGGGTCGGCCGAGCCACGAAGGCCCGTCGCGCAGGAACAGCCGCGGTCGCCGAACCGGCGCGACTGATCGCGGTACCGGAGGCCGAACAACGCCGAGACGCAGAAGACAGCCACCCCGGATACGCTGCCGCCAGAGGACGATTTCGCCGGCGGCGAGAGGCAAGGGCTGACGCCCGGTTGTCGCGCCGCCCAGCTGTACGACCGGCCCCTGTGCACCACACGTCGGCGACGACCCGCCCGTGCCCGTCGACCACGCCCCCGGGAGCCGTCCGGCTGCTTCGACTGGGCGGTGCCCCATTCGCGCTCACGCACTCATAGACGTTTGACAGCACCACCGGACATCCACCATGCTTCCATTAATTCATTAGTACAAGCATGGTGGAACCGAGGAAGGCGACGTGATCGACTACCGGATCGACCGCGGCAGCGGCGTACCGGCCTATGTGCAGATCGTCGAGCAGACCGAACTAGCGCTCCGGATGGGCTTCCTCAAGGTCGGGGACAAGCTGCCCACGGCCAAGGAGGTGGTGGCGGCGACCGCCATCAACCCCAACACCGTGCTGCGCGCCTACCGCGACATGGAACAGGCCGGCCTGGTCGAACTGCGCCGCGGTCTCGGAACCTTCGTGACGCGATCACTCGCCCGGCCCGGCGCGGAGGACGACTCGCCGCTGCGCCGTGAGGTCACCGACTGGGTGGCACGCGCCCGGGCCGAAGGCCTGGAACGGGCCGATGTGCTCGCCATGGTCACAGCCGTTCTGGACGCCTACGACAACGATCACGACAGCCACACCCCGGGCGACCGGGAACGGAAGAAGGAGGACGCATGACCGGGCCTGACGCGCCGGCCGCGCTGCGCGCCACGGGACTCGGATTCCGGTACCGGAGGCGGGGCGGCTGGGCCCTGCGGGACTGCGAGTTCACCGTACCCGGCGGTCGTATAGCCGCCCTCGTCGGACGCAACGGCGCCGGCAAGAGCACCCTGCTGCACCTGGCCGGCGGCCTCCTGCGAGCCGGCTCCGGGGAACTGCGTGTGCTGGGCGCCGCGCCCGGCACGACCGAGGCCCGCACCCGGGTCGCCCTGCTCACCCAGGACAAGCCGCTCTACCCCCGTTTCACCGTGGCGGACACCCTGCTGATGGGCGCGAAGCTGAACTCCTCGTGGGACCGGACGGCCGCCGAGCGGATCGTCCACGAGGGCGGCATCCCGCTCCACGCCCGCGTCGGCGAACTGCCCCCCGGCCGGCGCACCCGCGTCGCGCTCGCCCTGGCGCTGGGCAAGCGGCCCGAACTCCTGCTGCTCGACGAGCCGTTGGCCGACCTCGACCCCTTGGCGCGAGGCGAGATCATGGCGGCGCTCATGGCCGAGGCCGCCGAGCACGGCACGAGCATCGTGCTGTCCTCGCACGTCCTGCCGGAACTGGAGGAGACCTGCGACTGGGTGCTGATGCTGCGCGACGGCCGCGCCGAGCTGAGCGAGGACGCCGAGGCACTGCGCGCGAGCCACGCCGTACTGACCGGACCCGCCGACCGGGCCGACGCCCTGGCAGGACAGCACACCGTCGTACAGCGCCGTACCGCCGGCAGAAAGCTGACCGCCCTGATACGGCAACGCGGACCGCTGCTCGGTGACTGGCATGTGGCACGGCCCAGGCTGGAGGACATCTTGATCGGCTATCTCCAGGCCGGGACGGAGCCGGGGCATCTCGCCGCGGGCGAGCAGACGGAGGCGGCGGCGTGAAAGGCTCCCTCTGGCTCGCCTGGCGCCAGCAGCGCGTGCCGGCCGGCATCGGTGCGGCCGCCCTGGTCCTCACCGCGGCGATCGCCGCGTACTACCGCGCGGGCATGCTGGACGCCCTGCGCAGCGGGCTGTTCGACCACTGCGCCACCGGTCCGCTGTACTGCACACGGTCCGACAGCGGGCTGCCACTCCTGCTGGACGTCGAGCCGCTGAAGTACCTCGGGGCGCTGAACATCGCCCTGCCCGTCGTCATCGGCGTCTTCTGGGGCGCCCCGCTGCTGGGCCGCGACCGGGAACTGGGCACACACCGCGTGGTCCTCGCCCAGGGTCTGAGCCGCGGTCAGTGGTTCGCCTCCCGGTTCGCCCTGGCCGCGTCGACCACGACCGTCCTCTCCGGCCTGCTCGCGGGAGTGTTCGCATGGTGGTGGCGACCGGCCGCCGACCGCAGCTACGGCCTGTTCTGGTACGACAACACGGCCCTGAGCGGCTCGGGCCCCCGCGTCGTCGCGGCCTCCCTGTTCGGCCTGGCAGTCGGCACGCTGCTGGGTCTGCTGGCCCGCCGGGTCCTGGCAGCGATGGGCCTGGCCCTGCTGGTGACGGCGATGACGACACTCCTGGTGGAGTGGATGCACTGGACCCGGCTGCTGGTCCCGCCGCGCACCTACGTCAGCGCCGGCATCACCCCCAAAGCGCCGATGGGCGAGAAGTGGTCGACCGGCGACTACGGCCTGATCACGGCCTCCGGCCGCCACGACTCCGTGTTCAACTGCCCCTTCCCGTCGGGTGCCCAGCTCAAGGAGTGCATGACGGCACACGGGTACGTGGCCCGCTTCTACGAGGCCAACCCGGCCGGTGACTACTGGGCCTTCCAGTGGACCGACACCGCGGTCCTCGGCGGCCTGGCCGTCCTGCTCACGGTGGTCACCGTCCTGCTCCTGCGCCGCCGCCTCTGACGTCGTCGCCGTACCGCCTCCCCCCTTATTTCACTTCTTCTTTTCTCTGTACGGAGGTCGCTTCGCCATGCCCACCGACGCCAAGTCGCCGAAGAAACCGCGCCACAACCGCACCACCCTCACCGACAAGACCGGCTACGCCCTGCGCCACCCGGAGGCCGCGGTCGGCAGCCAGACCCACGACGACCGCACCGAGGGCACCGAACACCAGGTGCTGCGCGAGGACTTCTACTACCGCATCGAGACCCTCGTGGCCCTGGCACAGCGGCACGGCCTGCACGCACGGTTCATGGAGGACTGGGAGAAGGGCCCGCACGGCCGGTCCAAGATACGCGTCAGCCGCTCGCTCCTCCCCGCCGTCGGCTGACCCGGCCCCGGTTCCGACATGCCGTCCCCCGAACCTCACCACGATCAGTCCCGCCTGACCGCGATAGACGGGCTTCGTGCGGTAGCAGCGGTGATGGTGGCCGCGTACCACTTCCTCGGCACGCCCACCCCGCACTTCTGGGGCAGGGCCGAGCTCCGGGATTCCGCCCCGCTCCTGCACGAGATCAGCCGCTACGGCTGGCTCGGCGTCGAGTTCTTCTTCCTCATCAGCGGATTCGTGATCTGCATGAGCTGCTGGGGACGGACTCCCGCGCAGTTCGCCGTCTCCCGAATCGCACGGCTCTTCCCGGCCTACTGGTGCGCGGTACTCCTGGTCGTCCTGCTCGTCCTGGTCTCGCGGCTCGGCCATCGGCCCGCCGCCACGCGCATCGACCCCCGTACCGTCCTGGGGAACCTGACGATGGCCCCGGGACCGCTGGGACTCGATCCGGTCGACGGAGTCAGCTGGACCCTGTGGGTGGAGGCACGCTTCTACCTGCTGATGGCCGCGCTGCTCGTCTTCGGCCTGACCTACCAGCGGGTGGTGGCCTTCTGCGGAGTCTGGCTCCTGACCGGTGTCATCGCCCTTGAACTCCACTCACCGCTGCTCGACGAAATCACACTGACCCGGTACACCGGCCTCTTCGTCGCCGGGATCGTGCTCTACCTCATGCGCCGGTTCGGACAGAACCCCCTGCTCTGGCTGCTGCTCGGTTTCGCCTGGTGCTACCAGCTCACCGTGCTCGAACTACGGGTGGCCGACCACACCGCCGTACCCCCTGGCGAGGGCCGGCCCTCCTGGGCCGTCTGCGCGGTCGTACTCACCCTCTGCCTCGGGCTGCTGGCCCTCGCCGGAATCGGCCCGCTCGCCGGACTGCGATGGCGTTGGCCGGTCACCGCCGGGGCACTCACCTACCCCTTCTACCTCGTCCACCAGAGCCTCGGAATCCCCCTGGCCAAAGGCTTGCTCCAGGCATTTCCGAGGCTGGGGCCACTGCCCTCGATGACGCTGTCCCTCATCTGCATGGTGGGGCTGTCCCTGCTGGTCCACACCCTGGTGGAGCGTCGGCTCGGACGCCGTCTGAGGCATCGCCTGACGCTCGACATGCGGCCGCGGGACCTCGCCGCCCAGCCCGCCCTCACCCGCACGCGGTAACCCCGAAACCCCACCGAAGAATCGAAGAAAGGTCTCGCATGCTCTTCAACACGCGCACAAGACGGTCACGCATACTCATCGCCGTCGCGACAACGGCGGCCGCCGTCATAGCCGTCGCCGTGACTCTGGCGCTGACGGTCACGACCTACGATCACACCTCGCCACGCGCCGCCCGGGCCAAGGCATCGGGATCGGTCACCGGAAACGTCGACTGCCGGAAGGAGAAGTGCGTGGCCCTCAGCTTCGACGGCGGTCCCAGCCCGACGACCCCCAAGCTGCTGGACATCCTCAAGCAGCAGGGTCTGCACGCCACGTTCTTCGTGCAAGGCAAGGGTCACATCTCGAAGTACCCCGACATCCTGCGCCGTATCGCGGACGAGGGGCACGAGATCGGCAATCACACCTGGAATCACAAGAGGTTGACCGACCTCGACGAGGACGGCGTCCGACAGGAGCTGGCCCAGACCCAGAACGCCATCGAGAGGATCACCGGCACCAAGCCCGTCCTGATGCGTCCGCCGGAGGGCCGCACCAGCCGCAAAGTGGCCAAGGTATGCCGGGACCTGGGGCTGGCGCAGGTCCTGTGGAGCGTCACCGCCAAGGACTACGAGACGACCGACTCCGCCCTGATCACCAAGCGGGTGCTCGACCAGACCCACCGCGACGGCATCATCCTGCTGCACGACCTGCACAAGGGGACCGTGCCCGCCGTCCCCGGGATCCTCAAAGCACTCAAGCAGCGCGGCTACACCATCGTCACCGTGTCGCAGCTGCTCGCCCCCGCCAAGCCGCAGCCCGGGATGGTCTACCGGCCCTGAGTCACCTCGACGGCGAGCCCGAATGCATCCCGTCACGGACCACCGGGACCGGCTTCCGCGGCACGTCCGGCCGCCGCGGAAGCTCCATCGGCGACCGGCCGATCTCGCCCTCGTCCCCCACCCCGACCAGGTCTTCGCAGACCCGTGATCATCTTCTCCAGGTCCGGTTCGAGGTCCCGTACTGGTCCGGCCGGACGATGTGCAGCAGTCCGAGGAACAAAGGCTCGGTGTCGGACCAGTGCAGTTCGCTGATGGGCAGCACGTGCGGTCTGGTATCGGTGGGCGGTGTCGGCAGCGGCCCCGTTCGGGCAGACCACAGAAGCGCTTCGGGACGGTCACCACCACCGGCCTCGTCGGTCGCCTAGTGTGCTGCGCCAGAAATCCTGAGGGTTAGTTCTGCTCAGTTCTGCTCTGTTGTCTGGCCGGTGGTTCCGACCTTGGTGAGGTAGTCGGCGAGGGAGTTGAGGATCTCGTCGGCGGTCTTGGTCCCTGATCTCGGCGGTGTTGTGGGTGGCGTAGTTGTCGCAGACGAGGTGCACGTCGAGCCCGGCGGGCACCGCCTTGT
Organism: Streptomyces sp. NPDC048254; assembly: GCF_043201895.1. NCBI lineage: Bacteria > Bacillati > Actinomycetota > Actinomycetes > Kitasatosporales > Streptomycetaceae > Streptomyces > Streptomyces sp. NPDC048254. Next base: position 576,552 of record NZ_JBICZJ010000003.1, on the reverse strand, counting down.
CGATCCGGATCAGGAACTTCTTGAACTCGATGGCCCGGGGTGAGCGCGTCGTGGATCGCGGAGGGCGCGAAACGACGGGTCCGGGTGCGCGGCGGCCGGGCGATGAATCCGGCGACCGCATTGCTGATCACGCAGAACGCGAGATCGGAGGACGCCGCGACGATCAGAAACCAGGCGATGAGCAGCGGATCCGTCCAGCCTTCGCCGACGGCCTGTGCACCAGTGATGGCCGCCGCAGCCAGCGTGCTCAGCATGACGAACACGGTCATCGCGCGACGGCGTACCCAGGCTGCGGTATCAAGACGGGCCCAACGCCGCAGTACGGGAATCCGCCGGCAGACGAAGAGGGCGTCGCCGAGCCAGTCGTAGCGCCACCTGCCGGACGGGCCCCGCCGACGCCGCCATCGCACGAGCAGCACCGCTGATACCGCGGTGACTATCGAGTTGGCGACCAGCCCGCCGATCAGCACTGATGTCCAGGCCCCCGGAACCGGGGTCGGTACCTCGGCGATGACCGCGGCCCACTGAGACGTTGCCATCTTGAAATGCGCTGGTCAGTGGGGCTGGTGTGAGCCGGGGGGTGGGGTGCTCGTGCTGGTTGTCCGACTGATCGTGCTGGGGTGATCGTCTGCCGCGTCGAGTCAGCGGCTCGTCTCCGCGTTCGTCAGGACGAGGAGGGCGCGCAGGAGGGTGGTGGCTTGCTTCGCGTTCAGGCGGAGCTTGGTGAGTACGCGCCAGTTCTTCAGGTCGGCGAAGCCGTGCCCGTTCGCTGCGCGTTTCCGGCTGACCAGCTTGTTCGCTTGCTTCTCGGCGGCGGTCAGCGGCTAGTTCCGCGACGCCTGCGCTACCGCGCACCTCGGTCGGCGGTGTCGCGGGGAGACGGTCAGCGGGAGGTGAGGGGGGTTTCGGACTCGACGCGGGTGAGTTTTTCGGGGTTGCGGATGTAGTAGAGGCCCGTGACGCGGGCGTTCTCCACACGGAAGGCCAGCACGCCGTCGATCACGCCGTCTAGGCGCAGGATGAGTCCGGGGTTGCCGTTGACCGTCGTGGGCTCACTGGTGAGGGTGCCGCCGGCCTTGTCGGTACTTCCGACCATGTAACGGAGCACCTTGTCGGCGCCGACGACCGGCCGCAGGGCCGCCAGCTTGAGGCCACCGCCGTCGCTGACGAAAACAACATCCGGGGCGAGTACGTCGAGCAGCCCCTGCAGGTCCCCGGTCTCGAGCGCGGACTGGAACGAATTCAGCGCTGCCCGGGTTTCTTCCGGGGAAGCCGGTGTGCGCGGCCGGCGGGCGTCGACGTGTTGGCGGGCGCGGTAGGCGATCTGGCGTGCGGCGGCGGGGCTCTTGTCGATCGCGGCCGCGATGTCGTCGTAGTCGATGTCGAAGACTTCGCGCAGGACGAAGACGGCGCGTTCGGTCGGTGAGAGGGTTTCGAGGATGAACATGAGTGCCAGCGACAGGTTCTCGGACAGTTCGACGTCCTCGGCCACGTCCGGCGCGGTGAGTAGGGGCTCGGGCAGCCAGGGGCCGACGTAGGCCTCCTTGCGCCGTTTGAGGGTGCGTAGCCGGTTGAGTGCTTGCCGGGTCGTGATCCGTACCAGGTAGGCGCGCTGGTCCTGTACCTGCTCCAGGTCGACCTTGGCCCACCGCAGCCAGACCTCCTGGAGGACGTCCTCGGTGTCCGCCGCCGATCCGAGCATCTCGTAGGCGACGGTGAACAGCAGGTGGCGGTGCGCGACGAAGGCCTCGGTCGCGGGGTCGGTGACGTGGTCGTTCATGTCGTGCGCTTTGCTTTCTCGTGGTTGGCCCCATGTGCCCGGAAGCAGGCCGTAAAGAACATGTACCCGGTCCGAGGACGGGGTTGTCGGCAGCAGCCTCCCCACTGATCAGGCCACGTGGGGTGGGAGCTGGTGGGATGGCGCCCCGGCGCCCGGCCATGGCATACGAGGCCGCGGCCTTGGGTGCTTGTCACTCCGGCTCGGTCCTTCTTGGGCCGGACCGGTCGGTCCGGTCCAAGAGGGGGACTTGGCGGCTAGGCCGCGCGTCGAGTGTCGGGCGGCGTCGTGGGGTGTTCCGGCTGGGGCGTTTCCAGGCGGTCGGTGCTGTCGCCGCGGGATGCGCGGGAACTGGCCTTGCGCGCCCCGGTCACCAACTTGTTGAGGGTGAACACGCAGGCGATCTCCTTGACGCCGGCACCGGGCCGTCCGCTGATGCGGAGCGCGTTCACCTTGTCGTTCGGGTAGGAGAACTGGGTGACGCCCTCCTTCCGGCCGAGGCTGAGGCACTGCCCGGCGAAGAACATCCGGACGGGAGCGGCTTTCTTCCCCGCGATCCGGCGCAGGATCGTGTCGGCAGCCGCCGGGCCCAGCTGTGTGGCGGCCTGGCAGCTCATCCGGAACGGGTGGTCCGGCATCACTCCCGCGTCCCCAGCGGCGACGATGCGCTCGTCGTCCACACTGGTCAGCGTCGTGTCGGTGACCAGACGGCCTTCGGCGTTGGTGCGCAGCCCGCTGCGGGCGGCCAGGTCCGGGATACGGAATCCTGCGGTCCAGATCGTCACCGCGCTGGGCAGCTCGCGGCCGTCGTCGAGCCGTACGCCGTCGCGTGTCACTTCCGCCACCTTCGCACCGGGTCCTTCGAGGACGGTCACACCCAGCTTGGCGAGCCGGCGTGCGACCGGGCGGCGGACTCGGGCATGCAGGGAGGGGCCGAGCACCTTGCCGCAGACCAGGGTGACCTTGCGGCCCACCTCCGCCAGCTCGGCGGCGGTCTCCAGGCCGGTCGGGCCGGCCCCGATCACGGTCACCGGAGCCGACGTGGGCGTCGCATCCAGCGCCGACCGCAGCCCTTCCGCCCCCTCAAGGTCCGACACCGAATGAGCGAACTCCGCCGCTCCGGGCACGTCGGGGGCGGAGGCGCCGCTGCCCACCGCGTAGACAAGGTAGTCGTAGGAGACCGTGCCACCGCCCGCCAGCGACACCTGGCGCTTGGCAGCGTCGATCCGGGTCACGGTGTCGACCACCAGCCGGACGTTCCCGCCCATGACCTTCCCGAAGCCCTCGACCGCGTCATCGGAGCCGGTCACGAGCTGGTGCAGGCGGATCCGCTCGACGAACTCGGGACGCGGATTGACCACGGTCACCGACACGCCATCGCGCCGAGCCAGGATGTTGGCCGCCGTCACGCCACCGTACCCGCCGCCGACCACGACTACCTCGACGTTCCCGTTCATCATGTCTCCCTGGTGTTTATGAACTCGGCATTCAGACACCAGCCGCGCATCCGGTATAACGGCCCGCGGATGAGACGTAGCGCACATCGGACGCGGCGGAAGCGACGCCCCTTCCGCAGTGAGTGGCGTAACGCGGCCCTGACGAGGTCGGACAGGGGTCGGGAAGTCTCGCGGTAGCGGGCGAGTGGGGCCCAGCCCGCTGTACTCGGCCTCACGCGGCTCGGTGGTGGCCGCGCGGACGACATCCATGGAGCCGACGGGGCACGACATGGTGCCGGCCCCGTCCCGTCAGCCTGAGCCGGAAGGCGGCGCCGCGGCCGTGACCGGCGTCGGCCACGGTCAGCTGCCCGGCAGCCTCCCCCTACGGGGTCGTGTCAGGTCACTCAAAAGGCAACAGACTGCGATCCGCCGAGTCGGCCCTGTTGTCGTAGAGCAACGGCGAACGGATGTAGCGCTGTGTGACTCCTGTGACCGTCGTTTCCCTCGCTGGGCGTTTCGTTGAAGCTGAACGAGTGATCTCGGGTGGGGCGGGGGGTACGGGTGCGGCAGGACTGGGAGCCGGAGGATCGGAATGGCGCAGCGGTGACCAGCCTCAAGCGTCATTCCCAGGGCGCGACGCACGCAGCGGATCAGCTGCCCCGGTGTGAGCACTGTCCGGCCCCAGGCCATGCCTTCGGCGCCCGTGAGGTCCACATCCGGCAGGACGGGACGGCAGAATCCCCGCCCTGGAGTGCCACGTCGCCACCTCCCCCTGCTTGCGTCGATGACGCCCCAGCAGTGGGGCGTGGTCGCCCAATGCGACGGAAAACCGTGGCCCCCGGAGCAGGACACCACCTGCCCGGGGGCCACGGGCCGTTCACCATGGTTGCTACAAGCCGCAGCCGCCGACCGGCTCTGCTACAACCGAGCACCGTCGCGGAGGAAAGGGGACTCATCGCATTCGCCGGAAAACACCGCGCACGGCCGCCGGACAGCCGACCGGCGGCTGTTCTGCGTCAGTCGGAATCAGCGTCGCAGGGCCAGGTCGTTGCGAGCCAGCTTGACCACCGCAAGAAACGCAGCGAACACCATGCCGAACAGGTTGATCATCATCATCGTCTCGTTGATCGCATGCCCACTCCAGCTGACCGAGGCCCCATCCTTGACCATGTCACCGGAGGCACCGATGAAGTAGGGAACCGAGCTCAGCCCCAGCGCCCCGTAGAAGAGCACGTTCTGCGCCAACACCTTCCGCCCCTCGGTCCGCACCGACGCCGAGGTCGACGCCGACACCGGCTGACGCTTCACCAAATACAGCGCGAAGATCTGAAAAAGATATAGGTGACAAACCACCAGCCCAAATAGTTGGTGTAGGGCACCCCGAACACCCCGCCCCCACGTTCCCAGACCCAGATCCGCTTCATGGTGGAGGCGATCGAGTCGTTGCCGAGGTCGAACATGGTCATCAGCGCCGCGGCCAGCATCGGCAGCGCCACCACCTCGACCCGGCCGGCGACCGACCCGGACGAGCCGCCCAGACGGCTGTCCGCCTCGTCGAGCAAGGTGTTGGCCACCTGCCAGCAGATGTAGCCCAGACCGAAGTAGATCGGTCCGATATAGATGGGCACATGAATCAGCTGCGGATGGCCCGTGTAGTGGTAGTGGCCGAACGGGAACCCGGTGGAAATGCTCAGGTTCTCGAAGGAGTTGCTCGCCACCAGGGTCTCGATCAGAAAGAACAGCAGCGTCCGCCACCCGTACCTCCGCACCCCGTGGATCAGCGCGAACGGGACCGACAGCAACAGAATCGGCAGTGTGACCGCTGTCCCGGCCAGCGGTATGGTGACGCCTACGAGAGCGGCGGCGGCTGCCAGCAGCCAGAGGACGCGGTTCCATGCGTTCATTTTGGTTCTCCTGCGATGGTGAGTTCAGCTTCCGCTGCTCCCCAGGCGCCGAAGCAGCCAAGTGCCGAGCAGAAGCATGGCGCCGAGCAGTACGGCGACCTCGGTCGGACGGTGGTGGCGGACGGTCTCGGCGGCTGCCAGGACCACCGCAACCGCCGCGGCGCACAGTGTCAGGGGGTGGAAGCGCCCCACCTAGGAATGCGGCCAGTCGGTGGGGTCCGCAGGTTCGGGTGCGCCGGGGACGGCACGGCGGTACCCGGTCTACGCTCGGGACACCCAGGCGCTGGTGGAATGGCGGCCGTAGAGCTCCAGCAGCCCCATCACCACGAGCAGTGCCGGGACGTATCCCGCGACAAAGACCGCCTCGCTGCTCATGACACCACGGGCCCGACCGGCGTGCCGGCGCCCGCACCCAGGCCGGGTCCGTACCCGGACCGGGGTCTGCGTCCGGTGCGACCTCGGTGAACAGCAGCTCCTCTTCAGACGCGTCCATCGGCCGGGCAGCCGCCGAGTCGTGGTACTTGACGCCCACCAGGTCATCCACAGCACCGGCAACTATGCTCACCAGTGAAAACCGGTCGCGCCGGCGCCGGGCGCTTTGAAGGTACGTACCTATATCAGACTCCCGGCTCTCGATGCGCTTCACCAGAGCCTGCCGAGAATCGGTCTGGTTCTCAGACGCCGCCGCCGGAGCCGTCGCCCCGATGTTTGCCAGCGGCCCCCAAGCCCTCGACCGTGTCATCGGAACCGGTCAGAAGCTGGTGCAGACGGATCCGCTCGACGAACTCGGAACGCGGATTGACCACAGTCACCGACACACCATCGCGCCGAGCCAGACTGCCCGCCCGCCGTCACGCCCCCCAGCAACCACCGCGCTTAACGTTCCCGCTCATCATCTCTCCCCATGTCGTGGACTCGGTATCAAGACACCAGCCACCCCTCTGCCGTAACAACCCGCAGATGAGACGTAGCACACACCGGGCGCAACGGAACGCCGTCCCTTTCCTCGGGCGGCAGTTGGGCATGGGTGCTCAGACGGTCATCAGAGGCCACCGGCGACAGGCCGCAGGGCGGCCTGCTTGAGGCCACCGCCGTCGCTGGCCGAGCTGGACGAGCTGGATGAAGGCCGCCGGCCGGTGGTGCCGGGGCCCACCGCACGTCCGTCGGCTGTCGAGCCACCGGCTCCGCCAGTCACGCCGTCGTACATCGCAGCCCCGCCTGACCCTGTTGGGACGGATCTAGTGCGTCTCGCTGCCGACGAGTCGGCGACCTGGGCCCAATGGGCCGAAGCTTCGAATGTCGGCGACATCGCACTTGCAGCTCATGGCCGAGACACGCACACTCGCGTTGGACTACCTCACGTCAGATCCGGTCGTGCTCTTCGTCCGTACGCGAGCCTTACGCGACCGCCTCTTCTCCCTCCTCGAAGGCCATCAGTACCCCCGGCAGTCGGCCGACTTGTACGTCGCAGCCGGCTACCTGTGTGGGCTCCTGGCATGGATGTCGTCCGATTTGGGGCAGCTCCACGACGCGGACACACAGGGTCGGACGGTGTGGCTGTGCGCCGAACCGGCTGGCCACAACGACCTGCGCGCCTGGGTGTTGTCGACTCGTTCCAAGGTGACGTTCTGGGACGGGCGCCTGCGGGAGGCCATCAACTTCGCGCGGCGAGGCGCTACTTATGACACGACGGGCACGGTCGCGGTGCTGCTCGCTTGCCAGGAAACCGACGCCTGGTCCGAACTGGGGGCACAGGACGAGGCCCTGGCAGCTCTTTCCCGCGCCGAAGACGCGCGCCACGATGACAGGTCGGGACGAGATCGGTGGCATCTTTGCCTGTCAGCCAGCCCGGCAGGAGAACTACGCCGCAGCGGTCCAACTGCGTATCGGTCGCCCCGTCGACGCCTTGCGATCTGCGAACAATGCCCTCACGCTCCTGCATGTGCAGCCGGTGAGGGCATATGGGACCGAAGCGCAGATCCAGATCAGCCAGGCTTCAGCCCATCTCGCCACCGGCGAAGCGGACGGAGCCTTCGAAGCACTCGCCCCCGTCCTCGCCCTCACGCCGGACCACCGTCTGACGCCGGTCACCCGTCGCCTCGCTGAACTGTGTTCCGACATCGGCAGGCCGCACGCCAGCAGCACCGCGGCCGTCGGGTTGCGGCAAAGGTGCCGGTGAGCGGCATGCTCAACCCCGAAGCCGGAAACACCCCACGCGAAAGGGCCCCCGCAGGCTCTCGCCCGCGAAGACCCTTCGCACCGTCGGGACGACAGGATTTGAACCTGCGACCCCTTGACCCCCAGTCAAGTGCGCTACCAAGCTGCGCCACGTCCCGGTGCGCTCACTCGCGGTGACCCGCGTGATCACGTGAGCAGCACTTTACCCCACGTCCCCGGGCGGCCCGAAAGAGGGCGGGCGGTAGGGCGCCGGGACGGGGGACAATCGGCGGTATGGGCCGTATGGGAAACGCCGGGGCAGGAGCACGGGACCGGGACGCCGAGGGGCGGGCGCGCAGCGCACGGCCGCGGGACGGGCTGGGGCGGCCGTTGCCGTACGGCGCGGCCGGCGTCGAGCGGCAGGCCGAGGGCGTCGTACGGACTCCGGCGGAGACCGTCGTCGAGGCGCAGGCGCTGCTGGACGCCGGGAAGCCCTTCCACGCGCACGAGGTGTTCGAGGACGCCTGGAAGTCCGGGCCCGAGGCGGAGCGGACGCTGTGGCGGGGGCTGGCCCAGCTGGCCGTGGGGCTCACCCACGCGGCCCGGGGGAACGTGACCGGCGGGGCGCGGCTGCTGCGGCGCGGCGCGGGCGCGGTCGAGGCGTGGGCGGCCGGCAGCGGGGTCCGGCGGCCGTACGGCGTGGAGCTCGACGGGCTCGCCGAGTGGGCGCGGGAGCTGGCCGGGCGGGTGGAGAGCGGTGCCGGGAGCGTCGAGGCCGGGGCCGAGGCGCCGCGGCTGAGCGGCACCCGGTAGCACCGGGGGGGATCCGCTGTCAGTGGCATGCGGCAGACTCGGGGGCGTGCGAAAGATTCATGTCATCGGTATCGGCGCGGGCGACCCCGACCAGCTCACCCTCCAGGCAGTCCGGGCGCTGAAGAGCACGGACGTGTTCTTCCTCCTCGACAAGGGCGAGGTCAAGAGTGATCTGACCCAGCTGCGCCGGGACATGCTCGACACGCACATACCGGACGGCGGCTACCGGTTGGTCGAGGCGCGGGACCCGGACCGCGACCGGGCCGCGAGCGGCGGGGCGTACTCGCCGGCCGTCGGGGACTGGCGCAGCGCCCGCGCGGACATCTACGAGCGGCTGATCCGCGAGGAGCTCGGCGCGGAGCAGACCGGCGCCTTCCTGGTGTGGGGCGATCCCTCGTTGTACGACAGCACGCTGGCGATCCTGGAGGAGGTGCTGGCCCGCGGCGCGGTGACGTTCGAGTACGACGTGGTGCCCGGGATCAGCAGTGTGTCGGCGCTGGTGGCCCGCCATCGCACAGGACTGAACCGGGTGGCCCGGCCGGTGCAGATCACCACCGGGCGGCGGCTCGCCGAGGGACTCCCGGACGGCGTGGACGACGTGGTCGTGATGCTGGACGCGCACCAGACCTTCCGGCAGTACGCGGACCAGGACATCGACATCTACTGGGGCGCCTACCTCGGCACCCCCGACGAGATCCTGGTCTCCGGTCCGCTCGCCGAGGCCGGTCCGCGTATCGAGCGGCTGCGGGCCGAGGCGCGGGAGCGCAAGGGATGGATCATGGACACATATCTGCTGCGCCGCCACCCGGGGGTTCCGAAGGAGGGCTGAGCGGTACCCGGTGGGCCAGTCCGGCATGCGCCGGTAGCCCACCGGTGTGAAGGTGACAACGTGACAGTGACCGAGGCGTCCGCACTGCCCGACGCGTCCCAGCCGCCGGTGCTGGACGCCCGCCGGCGCAACGTCGTCTTCGTGACGATCGTGCTGGGGATCCTGCTCGCGGCCCTGGACCAGACGATCGTGGGCACCGCGCTGCCGACGATCGTGTCGGACCTGGGCGGTGCCGCGCACATGTCGTGGGTGGTCACGTCATATCTGCTCGCGGAGACCGTGGCGACCGTGCTCGTCGGCAAGTTCGGCGACCTGTTCGGCCGCAAGGTGGTCTTCCAGGTCTCGGCGATCGTGTTCATCACGGGCTCGTTCCTGTGCGGTCTGGCCACCAACATGTCGCTGCTGATCAGTTGGCGGGCGATGCAGGGCATCGGTGCGGGCGGGCTGATGGTGACCGCGATGGCGCTGATCGCCGATGTCATCCCGCTGCGGGAGCGCGGCAAGTACCAGGGTGCGATCGGTGCGGTGTTCGGCGTGGCCACGGTCATCGGGCCGCTGCTCGGCGGGCTGTTCACCGACCACCTCACCTGGCGCTGGGCGTTCTACGTCAACGTGCCCATCGCGATCCTGGTGGTGGCCGCGGCCGCCCGCACCATCCCGGTGGTGAAGTCGGCGTCCCGGCCGGTGATCGACTATCTGGGCATCGCACTGGTCGCGGTCGGCGCCAGCTCGCTGATCCTCGCCACGAGTTGGGGCGGCAACCAGTACGCGTGGGGTTCGGGCACCATCATCGGCCTGTTCGTGGGCGGTGCGGTGGCGCTCGCGCTGTTCTGCTGGGTGGAGACCCGGGCGAAGGAACCGATGCTGCCGATGCGGCTGTTCGGCAACCCGGTGTTCACGGTCTGCTCGGTCCTCAGCTTCGTCGTCGGCTTCGCGATGCTCGGGGCGATGACGTATCTGCCGAGCTATCTCCAGTACGTCGACGGGGACTCGGCGACGATCTCGGGTGTCCGTACGCTCCCGATGGTGATCGGCCTGCTCATCGCGTCGGTCTTCAGCGGCAACGTGGTCAGCAGGACCGGTCAGTACCGGATCTTCCCGATCGTCGGCTCGCTGGTGATGGGCGCCGGCCTGTATCTGATGTCCCTGATGGGGCCGGGCACCGGCGTCTGGCTGGAGTCACTGTACATGTTCGTGCTGGGCACCGGCATCGGTCTGTCCATGCAGGTGCTGACGATCGCCGTGCAGAACACCGTCGACTACGCCGACCTGGGCACCGCGACCTCGGGCGTCACCTTCTTCCGTACGCTGGGCAGTTCGTTCGGTACGGCCGTCTTCGGCACCCTCTACACCAACGCGCTGAAGCCGAACCTGGCGGACGGGATCGCCGCCGCCGGCAAGGCGAGCGTCCTCGACCCGGCGGTCATCACCAGGGCGGCCACCAGCCCGGAAGGCCTCCACAGGCTGCCCGCGCCGGCCGCCGAGCCGATCATCCAGGCGTACGCCGACACCATCCACACGGTGTTCCTGTGGACGGTGCCGGTGGCGGCCGTCGGGTTCGTGGTCGCCCTGTTCCTCAAGCAGGTCCAGCTGCGGGACAGCGCACGGCTGGGCTCCACCGACATGGGCGAGGGGTTCGCCTCGCCGCACGGGCCGGACTCGCAGCGGGTGCTGGAAGCGGCCGTGGCGAAGATCATCGGCAGGGCGGACCTGGAGACCGGCCGCCGTCTCATCCGCGAGTCCGGCACCCGGCTGGACGTGGCCGGCGCCTGGGCCGTGATGCAGGTCGAGCTGCTCACCCGACTGGTCGGCCACGGCACCCTCGGCCTGATCGCCGCCCGCCGCCGGCTGCCCCCGGAGGTACTGCTGCCGGTCTACGACCGTATGGTCGACGAGGGCTACCTCACCCGCGCGGGCACCTTCCTCTCCCTCACCGCGGCCGGCGACCAGGAGGCCCGGACCATCGGCAGGGCCTGGGGCGACTGGCTCAAGGACCGTGTCCAGGACGACCTCGGCCGCCCTTCGGGAGCCGACCTGCGCGCCGCCGTCGACACCATCGCCAAACGCCTCCTGGTCGAGGACCTCACCGACGGACTCTCCGACCGCACCGCGGAGTTGGAACCGCCCGCCGCCAAGGCAGTCTGACCTCGGCCGGCCGGCGACCGGGCCACGGCCGGCTGCCGGCCTGGGCGGCCACGGTCAGGCGATGCGCCGTCTGACCGCCGCAGGCTCAGCCGTCACGCGGGCCTCGCCCGTCACGCGGGCCCGAGACCCAGCCGCTCCAGTACGTCCGCCGCGCCGGGCACCGTCGTCACCCCGGACGGCAGCGGCGGGCGGCGTACGACGACCACGGGCAGCCCCAGTTCGCGTGCGGCCGTGAGCTTGGCGGCCGTCGCCGCTCCGCCGCTGTCCTTCGTGACCAGGACGTCGATCAGGTTCTCGCGCAGCAGCGCGGTCTCGTCGACCACCGTGAACGGCCCGCGGGCCAGGAGCACTTCGGTGTGCGGGGGCACCGGGGGCTCGGGGGGCTCCACCGAGCGGACGACGAAGTGCCGGTCGGCCAGGTGGGCGAAGGCGGACAGGCCCAGCCGTCCGGTCGTCAGGAGCACCCTGGGGCCGAAGCGCGGCAGCAGGTCCGCCGCGGCGGGCAGGGACGCGACCGGGTGCCAGCGGTCCCCGGGGCCGGGGCGCCAGCCCGGTCGGCGCAGCACGAGGGCCGGGACGCCGGTCCGTGCCGCGGCGAGGGCCGCGTTCGCGGTGATCGTCTCGGCGAAGGGGTGGGTGGCGTCCACGAGGGCGTCCACGCGCTGTGCGCGCAGCCAGTCGGCGAGGCCTTCCGCCCCGCCGAAGCCTCCGACGCGTACCTCGCCGGCCAGCGCGCCGGGCCGGGTGACGCGTCCCGCCAAGGAGGTCGTGACGCGGACACCGGGGTGCGCGGCGAGCACGGCGGCCAGTTCGCGGGCCTCGGTGGTGCCGCCGAGGATCAGGACGTGCGGGGACATGGGGCGAGCGTACGGGGCCCTTCGGCGGGCCCGGAACGCGGGACGGCCGCCCGGCGGGGGGCCGGGCGGCCGTCGTGGGAAGCGACTCCCGTCAGCCCTGACGGGCCTTGAAGCGGGGGTCCTTCTTGTTGATCACGTAGACCACGCCGCGTCGGCGGACCACCTGGGCGCCGGGCCTGGCCTTCAGTGAGCGCAGGGACTTGCGTACCTTCATGGTTCTGTTCTCCTCGTGTCGGCCGCGGGGCCGGGTCAGCCGCGGGCGGCCGCGCTACGGCCGTAGCGGCGTTCGAAGCGCTCCACCCGGCCGGCGCTGTCCACGACTCGCGACCTGCCGGTGTAGAAGGGGTGCGACGCGGACGAGACCTCGACGTCGATCACCGGGTACGTGTTGCCGTCCTCCCACTCGACCGTCCGGGACGAACCGGCGGTGGAGCGGGTCAGGAACGCGACGTCCGCGGCACGGTCGCGGAAGACGACGAGCCGGGAGTCGGGATGGATGCGGGGCTTCATGGGGTTTCCTTCCTGGGGCCTCGGTCCGGTGGTGGTTCCGGACGGTTCGGGCCCGGTCGTTCTCGGCGGTTCAGCGCTCTTCGCGGAAATCCACGTGCGCGCCGGCCACCGGGTCGTACTTGCGCAGGACCAGCCGGTCGGGGTCGTTCCGGCGGTTCTTGCGGGTCACATAGGTGACACCGGTCCCGGCCGTCGACTTCAGCCTGACGACGGGACGCGCGGTGCTGCGTGCCATGAGGTTCTCCCTTCGCCCACACCCGGGATAACTGATCCGGGCATGTCAATCACGATGGCTGTAACAACGCCTCCCCCGGTCGCATTCCCGGGCCGCCGGACAGGCCCTAGCGCAGGAGCAGCTGCAGGCCGCCGACGATCGTCGCCGCGATGACCAGCTGCTCGAACAGCCGCTGGTTGATCCGCTCCACCGCCCACTTGCCGAGGAGTGCGCCGGGCACGACGAACACCACGAGCGCGGCGTCGAGCAGCAGTGAGTTGCCGTCGATCAGACCGAGACCGGCGCTGAAGGGGACCTTGGAGAGGTTCACGATCAGGAAGAAGAAGGCCGAGGTGCCCAGGAAGCCGAGCTTGCGGAAGCCCGCCGACAGCAGGTACAGCGACATCACCGGGCCGCCGGCGTTGGCGACCATCGTGGTGAAGCCGCCGAGGACGCCGTACGAACGGGCCTTCACCCGGCCCGCGCGGGTGGTGACCGCGTCCGGGTCGTCGGGGCGGTCGGCCTTGCGGCGGCGCCACAGGGTGACACCGGCCATCAGCAGCAGGATCGCGCCGATCGAGGTCCGTACGACCTGGTCGTCGGCCCACACCAGGAACAGCGTGCCGACCACCACGCCGGCCGCGACCGCGGGGAACAGCCGCCACAGCGTGGGCCAGTGGGCGTGCCTGCGGTAGGTGGCGACGGCCAGTACGTCGCCCGCGATCAGGATCGGGAGCAGGACGCCGGTGGAGGCGCGGGCCGGGAGGATCGCGGCGAAGACGGCGAGGCTGACGGTGTTGGCCCCGCTGACGGCGGTCTTGGAGAAGCCGACGAGCAGCGCGGCGAGGGCCAGGGCGGCGAACTCCCAGCCGGATATGTGCCAGAGGGTCATGGTGTTCATGCGGGGACCGATGCTATGTCCGGACAAGCCGATCCGGTAAGTACCGTCTCGCCGATCGGCCCTGCGGACGGCGTCCTCCCGAGGGGTGCGGCCCGGTCCGGCGAGCGCGTCTGTCCGTTTGCACCCGCTCGGCACGGGCACCCGACCGGCGACCGCAGCACGACGAAGGGAATCGCACGCATGACCGTGGTGAAGAGCACACTGGCCGAAGGAGCGCTCCGGGTCACCGGGACCGCCCTCCAGGAGACCCTGGTGGATCTGCTCGGGCTGTCGCTGATCGGGAAGCAGGCGCACTGGAACATCGTGGGGCCCCGGTTCCGTTCGATCCATCTGCAGCTCGACGAGGTGGTCGCCGCCGCGCGCACCTACTCGGACACCGTCGCGGAGCGTGCCGCCGCGCTGGGCGTGGCGCCGGACGGCCGCCCGGAGACGATCGCCGCGGCCTTCTCGCTGCCCGGCACGAAGGACGGCTGGCTTCGGGACGACGAGGTCGTCGACCTGATGGTGCGGACGCTGGAGGCGGCGATCGGACGGCTGCGCGAGCGGATCGCCGCGACCGACGAGGCCGACCCGGTCACCCAGGACCTGCTGATCTCCGTCACCGCCGACCTGGAGAAGCAGCGCTGGATGTTCGCGGCCGAGAACAACTGAGATGCGGGCAGGCTCACTCGGGCCCCTCCGGTACGTCCGTTTCGAGCGCCGCCGCCCGCAGGGCCGCCGCCACGCGGGTGACCGCCTCCGTCGGCGGCTGGGGCAGCCGGGCCAGCAGCTGGCGCCGCTGTTCCTGAGGTCCGCCGCGCACCGGCAGGATCCGCACGCCCGGCGGCGCGGCGGCGGTGAGTGCGGCCGGCGCGGTGGTCAACCCGAAGCCGGCCGCGACGAGATGGAGCTTGGCGAGCCAGTCACGGACGGTGTGGACGATCTCGGGCCGCTCGTCAAGGCCGGGCCACACCCCCATCAGCCGGTCCTCGCCGGCCGCGGGACCGGCGATCCAGCGCTGTCCGCGCAGGTCGGCCACGTCGACGAAGTCGCCGCGGGCCAGCGGGTGGGCGGACGGCAGCGCGAGGCACAGGGCGCGCTCGGTGAGGGTCTGGAGCGCCAGCGGCGGTGACTCCGCGTCCGGTGCCCGGAACGGCGGCGCCGACGCGATCAGCGCGAGGTCCAGGCTCCCGGCGCGCAGGGCGCGGACGAGGGCCGGGGTGGTGCCCTCGCGGCCGATGACCAGGAGCGCGGGGTCGGTCCGGCGGAGCGCGGTCAGAGCCCGGGGCACCAGTACGGCGCCCGCGGTGGGGAACCAGCCCAGCCGGACCGTCCCGGCCCCTTCCGGCAGGCCGGACAGCTCCCGTGCGGTCGCCCCGATCTCGTCGAGGACGACGGTCGCGCGCCGCATGACGACCCGGCCGGCCGCGGTGAGCCGTACCCCGTCGCGCCGCCGTTCCAGCAGCTCGGCGCCCGCCGCCCGCTCGATCGAGGCGATCTGCCGGGACACCGCGGACTGGGTGTAGCCCAGCGTGGCGGCGGCCGCGGTGAAGGTGCCCTGTTCGGCCACGGCGCGGAAGACCCGCAGCGCGGTCAGCGACACATCGTTGAAGTCCATGATGTTTACGCATACCACCTGTGCCGGACTTTCGTTGGACTCATGGACACGGCGTTCCTAGCGTTGTGGGCATGAAGACTTCCCGTATCGCCCTGGTGACCGGCGCCAACCAAGGACTCGGCCGCGCCCTCGTCGAAGGCCTCGCCGCCCGGCTGACCCCGGACGGCCTGGTCCTGCTGACCGGTCGCGACCTGCGGCGGGTGACGGACGCCGCCGTCGAGGTCGCCGGGCTGCCCGGCACCCGCGCCCGGGTCGAGGGCCGGGTCCTGGACGTCACCGACACCGACGCCGTCGCCCGCCTCGCCGACAAACTCCGGGCCCGCTACGGCGGGGTGGACATCGTCGTGTCCAACGCGGTCGCCCGGGTACTGCCCGACGAGTCGCAGTCCGAGCGGGCCGACGAGTTCATCGACGTCTCCAACACCGCCACCCACGCGATCCTGCGCTCCTTCGGTCCGGTCCTGCGCCCGGGCGGCCAGCTGCTGGTGGTGGCCAGCTCGCTCGGCACACTCGGCCATCTCGACCCCCGGCTGCACCACCTCTTCGACGGCGCGAGCCTCGACCAGGTCGAGTACGCCGTGGAGTCCTGGCGCAGCGCCGTCCACCAGCACACCGCCACCGAGGTGGGCTGGCCGGTCTGGCTGAACGTGCCCTCGAAGGTGGCCCAGGTCGCCGCCGTCCGCGCCCTCGCCGCCGAACGCCGGGAACAGGACCTGGCCTCCGGCATCCTGATCGCCTCGGTCTGCCCCGGCATGGTCGACACCGCCACCTCCCGCCCCTGGTTCAGCGACTACAGCCAGGCCCAGTCCCCCGCCGACGCCGCCCGCGCCGTCCTCGACCTGGTCTTCGCCGACCACGTCGACCCCGCCCTCTACGGCGAGCTGGTCCGCTTCGGCAAGCCCCTGCCCTGGCACGACGGCGCGCCCCTGGTGGAGCAGGACCGCCTGGTCAAGCCATGAGCGTCGAATCGTGAACACCGAGCACAGCACCGTCCGGCAGCACACAGCAAGGAGCTCCTCCATGACTGCCATCAGCACCCCCTTCGGCTTCTCCAGCACGGCCGCCGAGGTCGCCGCGGGCATCGACCTCACCGGTCGCCGGGCGGTGGTCACCGGCGCCTCCTCGGGCATCGGTGCGGAGACGGCCCGGGCGCTGGCCTCGACCGGTGCGGAGGTCACCCTCGCGGTGCGGGACCTGGCCGCGGGCGAGCGGGTCGCCAAGGACATCGGTGAGACGACCGGCAACCAGCGGGTGCGGGTCGCCCAGCTGGAGCTGACCGACCCGGCGTCCGTCGCCGCCTTCGCCACCGGCTGGCAGGGCCCGCTGCACATCCTGGTGAACAACGCGGGCGTCATGGCCTGCCCCGAGCAGTACACCGAGCAGGGCCGGGAGTGGCAGTTCGCCACCAACCACCTGGGCCACTTCGCCCTCGCCACCGGCCTGCACGACGCGCTGGCCGCCGACGGTGCCGCCCGCATCGTCGTCGTCAGCTCCACCGGCCACCAGCAGTCCCCGGTGGTGTGGGACGACATCGACTTCGCCTTCCGGCCGTACGACCCGTGGCTGGCCTACGGTCAGTCCAAGACCGCCAACGTCCTGTTCGCGGTGGAGGCCACCCGCCGCTGGGCCGCGGACGGCATCACCGCCAACGCCCTGATGCCCGGCGCCATCTACACCAACCTCCAGCGCCACACCGGCGGCCGCGGGAGCGGGCGGGTCCCGGCGGAACTGATCAAGACCACGGAACAGGGCGCCGCGACCTCGGTCCTGCTCGCCACGTCGCCGCTGCTCGAAGGGGTCGGCGGACGGTACTTCGACGACTGCAACGAGAGCGAGGTCGTGGACCGCCGTACCGGCAGGCTCCACGGCGTCGCCCGCTACGCCGTCGACCCGGACAACGGCCGCAGGCTGTGGGACACGTCGGAGGAACTCCTCGCCGGCTGACCCGCGGCGCCGCCCGGATCCTGCGCCGACTCAGAGGCCCAGGATCCGGGCGACGGTGCGCAGCACGCCGTTGTCGTTGTTGGACGGGGCGAGGTGGCGGGCCCGGCGGATGACGTCCGGGTGGGCGTTGGCCATGGCGAAGGACCAGTCGGCGGCGTCGAGCATCTCCAGGTCGTTGAGGTAGTCGCCGAAGACCATGGTCTGGGCGGGGGTGATGCCCAGCTCGCGCTGGAGGCCGCGCAGGGCGGTGCCCTTGTTCGCGGTGCGGTTCATGACATCGACCCAGTGCTCGCCGGAGACCACGACCTGGTGGGTGGCGGCGAAGTCGGCCAGCGCCGGGGCGGTGGTGCGCTCGGCCGGGCCGAAGTCGAAGAGCGCCACCTTGATCACGTCGTCGTCGACGGCGGTGAGGTCGTCGACGACCCGGTGCTCGACGTAGTAGCGGCGGACCTCGGCGAGGAACGCCTCGTCCGTGCGCTCCACGTACGCGGACCGCTTGCCGCAGACCACGGCACCCACGTCGACGCCGTCCGCGACCAGCCGCCGTACGGTCCGGGCGAGACCGCCGGCGACGGCCGGGTCCAGGACGTCCGAGCTGAGCTCGACGCCGTCGCGCACCACATAGGTGCCGTTCTCCGCGATGAACACCATGCCGTCGGCGACGTCCGCGAACTGCCGCGCCAGGGTGGCGTACTGGCGGCCGCTCGCCGGGCTGAACAGCACGCCGCGGCGACGCAGTTCGGCCAGCATCGGCCACAGTCCCCCGGGGACGCGCTTCTCGTCGTCGAGGAGGGTGCCGTCCATGTCGGTGACGACGAGGCGGATGTCGGCGGGACCGGCGGGGTGGCCGGGCGTGGCGAGGAGGGACGCGGGCGAGGCGGGCATGTCCTGCTTCCGGTGGGGGACGGCATTCGTACACCAGTGTCCCTCATACGACTGACGGGACCGGAAACGGCCGTGGAGATTCCTGTGACAGCACGATCACCGGACGGCACAATGTCGGCCGACGGCGTTGCGGCGGGGGAAGGACGACGGACGTGGGCGGCAACGGGGCGGCGGAGCTGACGGCGTCCGTGGCGCACAACGCGCGGGTGTGGAACTACTGGATCGGCGGCCGGGACAACTACACGGCCGACCAGCGGGTCGGTGAGCAGGTCGCCGGGATGCTGCCGGTGATCCGGGAGGTGGCCCGCGCGGACCGGGCGTTCCTGGGCCGGGCGGTACGGCTGCTGGCGGACGAGCACGGGATACGACAGTTCCTGGACATCGGCACCGGACTGCCGACGGTCGAGAACACCCACGAGATCGCCCAGGGCGTCGCGCCCGAGGCGCGGATCGTGTACGTCGACAACGACCCGGTGGTGCTGATGCACGCCCGCACGCTGCTCACCAGCTCCCCGCAGGGCGTCACCCAGTACGTGGACGCCGACGTCCACGACCCGGACACCGTCGTCCGGCGGGCCGCCGAGACCCTGGACCTGACCCGCCCGGTCGCGGTGCTGATGCTGGGCATCCTCAACTTCGTCCTCGACACGGACACGGCCCGCGAGGTGGTGCGGCGGATCATGGCCGCGGTGCCCTCGGGCAGCTTCCTCGTCCTGACCCACCCGACGGCCGACGAGGAGGTGGGCGGCCAGGGCAACATCGCGGCGATGCGGTTCTGGAACGACCACGCCACCCCGCCGATCACCGCCCGGAGCCGCGCCGAGATCGCCGGCTTCCTCGACGGGCTCGATCTGCTGGCGCCGGGCCTGGTGCCGTGCTCGCAGTGGCGCGCCGGGGCCGACTCCCCGGCGCCGGTGCCGCAGTTCGGCGCGGTCGCCGTGAAACCCTGACCGGGACGTGTGCATCCGAGCCCGTCGAGGAGGACGTCGTATGCCACCCCTTGTCGACCCCGTGCCCGGCGGGCGCCCCGGTGAGCTCGCCCGGGCGCATGCCCTCGCCCATGAGCTGTCCGCGCAGGGCGTGCGCGCGATCGTGCTGGCCTATGTGGACACCGCCGGGATCTGCCGGGTGAAGACGGTCCCCTGGCAGCGGCTCCAGCAGGCGGTGGCGTGGGGCGTCGGCATGTCCCCGGTGTTCGACACCTTCCTGGCGAACGACGCGATCGTGCGCACAGACGTCCTCGGCTCGCCCGACGGCGATCTGCGCCTCTACCCGGATCTGGACCGGCTGGTGGTGCTGGCCGCGCAGCCCGGCTGGGCCTGGGCCCCCGTCGACCGGATCACCCAGGAGGGCGACCGGCACCCGGGGTGCAGCCGCACCTTCCTGCGCCGGACCGTCGCCGACGCCGAGGGCCGGCTCGGCCTCACCTTCAAGGCGGGCGTCGAGATCGAGTGGGCGCTGGGCCGGGCCGCCGCCCCGGCCGACGAGTTCGCCCCGGCGACCCAGGGCCCGGCGTACGGCGCCGCCCGGCAGATCGAGCTGAGCGACTACGCCGCCGACCTGCTGGCGGCCCTGGACGCGCAGCAGGTGCCGGTCGCCCAGTTCCACCCCGAGTACGCCCCCGGCCAGTTCGAGCTCTCCACCGACGCCCTGGATCCGGTGGCGGCGGCCGACCAGAGCGTGCTGGTACGGCAGACCATCCGCGCGGTCTCGCAGCGGCACGGCCTGCGGGCCTCCTTCTCCCCGGCCGTCACCGAGCGGGGCGTCGGCAACGGCGGCCACCTCCATCTCTCCGTCTGGCGCCACGGGGTCAATCTGCACGCCGGGGGCGACGGCCGGTACGGCATGACGGGCGAGGCCGAGTCCTTCGTGGCCGGGCTGCTGACCCATCTGCCCGGACTGACGGCGGTGATCGCGCCGAGCCCGGCCAGCTATCTGCGGCTCAAACCCTCCCAGTGGGCGGGGGCGTTCACGGCCTGGGGCCGGGAGACCCGGGAGACCGGTGTCCGGGTCGTCACCGGCACGAGGGGCCACCAGAGCCAGGACGCCAATCTGGAGATCAAGCCGGCCGACCTGGCCGCCAACCCGTATCTCGCACTCGGCTGCGTCATCGCCGCGGGACTCGACGGGTTCGTCTCGGGCGCGGCCCTCCCCGAGGAGGTCGTCGACGACCCGGCCCGGCTGATCCCGGACGAGGCGGTGGCCCGGGGCGTGCGACGGCTGCCGACCTCGCTGGCGCAGGCCGTGGACGCGTTCCGCGAGGACAAGGTGCTCTGCACGGCCCTCGGTCCGGTCCTCGCGGACGCGGTGGTCGCCGTACGCGAGGGCGAGACGGCGGCGTCCGCCGGGCTCGACGACACCGGGGTGGCGGCGGCCTACCGCTGGAAGTACTGATGGCGGGACCGATCCGGGAAGCCCTCGACACGCTCCCCCTCGTCGACCACCACTGCCACGGCGCGGTCACCGCCGACCTCGGCCCGGCGGACTTCGAGTCCCTGCTGACGGAGGGCGCGGTCTGGCCGGGCGTGTCGCCGTTCGACAGCCCGGTCGGGATGGCCGTACGACGGCACTGCGCACCCCTGCTCGACCTGGACCGGCACGCGCCCGCCGCCGACTACCTGGCGCGCCGCGCCGAACTGGGCTGGCAGGAGGTCAACCGCCGGTTCCTCACGGCCGCGCACGCGGAGACGTTCTGCGTGGACACCGGCTACGCCCCGCACCCGGTCACCTCGCCCGCCGGCCTCGCGGACGCGTCCGGCGCCGCCGCCTACGAGGTGGTCCGGCTGGAGAGCATCGCCGAGGAGGTGGCCGCCCGGGGCATCGACGCCGGCGACTACGCGGCCGCGTTCCGGGCGGCGGCCGAGGAGGCGGTACGGCGGCCGGGGGTGATCGCGGTCAAGTCGGTCGCCGCCTACCGCACCGGCTTCGACCTGGATCCGGCGCGGCCGACGTACTCCGAGGTGACCCGGGCGGCCGCGCTGTGGTTCGCGCGGGGTGGCAAGCTCACGGACCCGGTGCTGATGCGCCATCTGCTGTGGACCGCCGTCGCCCTCGGGCTGCCGCTCCAACTCCACGCCGGTTTCGGGGACTCGGACCTGCGGCTGCACCTGGCGGACCCGGCCCTGCTCACCGACTGGCTGCGGCTGACGGCCGGCACCATCCCGGTACTGCTGCTGCACTGCTGGCCGTACCAGCGCCAAGCCGCCTATCTGGCCACGGTGTTCGAGCATGTGCACCTCGACGTCGGACTCGCCCTGCACTATGTGGGCCCGGCCCGGGCGGGTTCGGTGCTGGCGGAGGCGATGGAGATCACCCCGTTCCGCAAACTGCTGTACAGCTCGGACGCTTATGGTGTGTCCGAGTTCCACCTTCTCGGCGCTCTGTCCTTCCGGCAGGGGCTGGCCGGACTGCTCCAGGAGCGGGTGGACGCCGACGAACTGAGCCCCGCCGACGCAGTGAGGATCGCCGCCTGGACAGGACGCGACAACGCCCGTCGCCTCTACGGACTTCCCGTATCGGACCCCGGCCGCGACTGAGCGCGCGCCCCACCCGGAAAGTATGATCAAGCAATGTCTGACATGACCGAAACCACGCCCGGTTGGCTGTCCTCCGACGAGCTGGAGATGGCTCGCGCCCGTATGCCGATCCTGTACGTGGAGGCCGTGCCCGTACGTGTGGACGACAGCGGCGAAGTCACCAGCATCGGACTGCTGCTCCGCATCGGCCCGGACGGTACGGTCAGCCGGACCCTCGTCTCCGGCCGTGTCCTGCACCACGAGCGGGTCCGTGACGCCCTGTTGCGCCACCTGGAGAAGGATCTCGGCCCGGTCGCACTGCCCCGGGTGCCGGCCTCCCTCCAGCCGTTCACGGTGGCCGAGTACTTCCCGACGCTGGGCGTCACGCCGTACCACGACCCGCGTCAGCACGCGGTGTCGCTGGCCTACATCGTGCCGGTGACCGGTGACTGCCGGCCCCGCCAGGACGCCCTGGACCTGGTGTGGTTCAGCCCGCAGGACGCGGTGTCCGCGGCCGTGCAGAGCGAGATGCCCGGCGGTCACGGCGTGCTCCTGAAGCAGGCCCTGGCGCATGTGGGGTGCGTGGGCTGAGGGCGGCCGGGGTGCCGCCGACGCTGCTCAGCCGAGCTGTTCGGCGGCCCAGCGGGCCCAGTCGCGTTCCATCTCGGCCCGGCGCAGGCCGTATTCGAGGGCGATCCGGCCGTTGACGGTGAGCGGCCCGTCCTCGTCCGCCGGCCCGGATCTCAGCTCCGTGAGCCGCCGGTGGTCGGCCGTGGCCCGCTCCGCCCGCTCGGCGAGGACCGCGCGGGCCTGCTCGTCCGTCGCCAGGTCCACGAAGAACACCTTGAGCAGCGGTTCGCTGCGGCGCGGCTGCCGTCGCGTCGGTGTGACCAGCCAGGCGCGCAGTTCCCGGAGTCCCTGCTCGGTGACCGTGTACTCCTTGCGGCGGCGCGGTCCCTCCGCCGAGACGCCGACCAGCCCGGCCGCCGCCAGCCGGTTCAGCTCCCCGTACAACTGGCTCTGGGTGGCCGGCCAGACGTGGGCCAGCGAGGTGTCGAAGAGCTTCAGCAGGTCGTAGCCGCTGGCGGGCCGGTCGGCCAGGAGGCCGAGGCACCGGAATATCGGCCCGCTCAGGAGGCGGCGCCGACCCGGCCGGCGCCGTTCGGGATCTCCTGCTCGGCCCAGATGCACTTGGAGTCGCTGAGGTAGCGGGCGCCCCAGCGCCGGGACAGGGCGGCGACCAGCTGGAGGCCGCGGCCGCCCTCGTCGGTGTAGGTGGCGTGCCGGATGCGCGGGGTGCTGAGGCTGCCGTCGTAGACCTCGCAGGTCAGGATGCGGCTGCGCAGCAGCCGTAGCCGCATGGGGCCCTTGGCGTGCCGGACGACGTTGCCGACCAGCTCGCTCACCAGGAGTTCGGTGGTCGTCGTCAGCTCGTCCAGGCCCCAGCGGGTGAGCTGGCCGCGGACGAAGTCACGGGCCTGGCCCGCGGCCCGGGGATCGTCGGGCAGGCCGAAGGAGGCGATGTCGGCGGCGGGCATGGCCCGGGTGTGGACGATCAGCAGGGCCGCGTCGTCGGTGGTCTGCCCCCGGTCGGGCACCAGCTCCGAGACGACCGTGTCGCACAACTCCTCCAGGCCCCGGACGTCCTTCGCCTGGTCGGTGCCGGTGAAGCGGGCGGGGCCGACGCCGGCTCCGGACAGGACGTGCAGCAGCCGGGCCAGCCCCTGTTCGACGTCCTGCGCGGCCGACTCGATCAGCCCGTCGGTGCACAGGACGACCAGACTCCCGTCCGGCAGCGGCAGCCCGTGCGCCGCGAACGGCGGGGTGGCGGCGCCGAGCGGCGGATCGGGGCTGAGGACGGGGCTGTGCACGGTGCCGTCGGGATACACGAAGACCGGCGGCGGATGACCGGCCAGGGAGTAACTGCACCGGCGGCCCGCCGGGTCGTAGACGGCGTACAGGCAGGTGGCGTAGAAGTCCTCGCCCAGGTCGCTGACCAGGTCGTTGAGGTGGCTCAGCAGTTCGTCGGGGGCCATGTCGAGGTCGGCGAGGGTGCGTACGGCGGTGCGCAGCCGGCCCATGGTCGCCGCCTCGGCGATGCCGTGGCCCATCACGTCGCCGATCACCATGGCGACCCGGTCGGCGGAGAGCGGGATCACGTCGAACCAGTCGCCGCCCACCTGCTCGCCCCGGCCCGCCGGCAGATAGCGCGCGGCCGCGACGGCGGTGGGCAGCCGCGGCAGCGCCTGGGGCAGCAGGGTGCTCTGCAGCTCCTGGGCGCGGGCGTGCTCCACGTCGTACAGCCGGGCCCGTTCCAGCCCCTGGCCGACCAGGGCACTGAGCGTGGTCAGCAGGGTGCGCGCCTCCTCGTCGAAGGAGCGCGGCCGGTTGTAGGACAGGACGGCGACGCCGATGGCGCGCCCGGAGGCGACCAGGGGCAGGAACGCCCAGGCCATCTTCGGCGAGGTCCCCATCAGGATCTTGTCCGTGACGGCCGGATAGCGCTCGTAGATCTGGGCGGGTGACTCCAGGAACTGCGGCTTGTGGGTCCGCAGCACATCGGCGACGGGCATACCGGCGGTGATCGGGCCCTCGAACCGCCTCAGATACTCCACCGGGTATCCGACCTCACCGACCCTGGTCAGCCGGCCGGCCTCGAAGATGGAGACGACCAGCCCGTCGGCGCCGAACGGCGACAGGACGTGGTCCGCCACGGCCCGTACGACGTCCTGGACGGTCACGGCCTCGGCGAGCGCCGCGGTCAGGCAGGCCGCCTTGGCCGTCCGCACCTGGTCGGGCTCGGGAGCGCGGTGCGGCGGTTGTCCCGGGGCGGACTCCAGGCGCTCGGCGGTCCAGGCCGCCACCGCGCGCAGAAACGACAGCTGTACGTCGTCGGGCTCGCCGTCGCTGTCCCCCGTGAGCACCGAGATCGCGCCGATCGGTCCCTCGGCACCGACGAGCGGCAGCGCCACGATGCCGGAGGCGCCCGTCCCCAGGTTGTCCCCGGCCGCCTGGACCAGGACACCGCGCCGCAGGGCACACGCCGGCGGCACGTCCTGTTCCTCCCGCAGCTCCGCCCAGCCCCGCACGGCCTCCGCGGCGACGCCGTCCACCGCTTGCAGGGTCAGCGTGCCGGTGCGCCGGTCCCACCCGTGCAGCAGAGCGCCCACTCCCCCGACACTCGCCGCCGCCTGCCGAAGAGCCAGCGCCAGCGTCCTCGCCCGCGCCCCCGCGGCGGGGGACGGCTCGGATGCGGCCCCCTCCGGACGGTTCGGGCACATAACGACAGGTTAACGCGGGAGGTTCCGGGGACCACCGGGGAGCCGGGCGGGGCCGTGCCGGTCGGCTATCCCTTCCGCAGGGCCGCGCGAAGGGCCTCGTCGATGCCGGGCTGCCGGAAGGTGAAGCCCGCCTTCAGCAGGCCCGCGGGCACGGCACGGCAGCTGCCGGTGACCCCCACGGAGAACCCGCCGAGGACGGCCCGCAGTGCGAAGGCCGGGACCGCGGCGAGGGTGGGCCGGTGCAGGATCCGGCCCATCGCACGGGTGATCTCACGGTTCGTCAGCGGTTCGGGGGCCGTGAAGTTGACCGGTCCGGCGATGTCCTCGTGGTCGATCGCGTGGCGGAGCGCGGCGATGTGGTCGGGCAGGGAGATGAACGGCCAGAACTGGTCGCCGGAACCGAGCCGGCCGCCGAGACCGAACCGGAAGAGCGGGAAGAGCTTGCCCCAGGCGCCGCCGTCGGCGGAGACCACGAGGCCGGTACGCGGGTGGACGACCCGGACACCGGCCCGCTCGGCCGGCCCGGCGGCGGCCTCCCAGCCCACGCAGACGGAGGCCAGGAAGTCGCTCCCGGCCGGGTCGGCCTCCGTGACGACGCGGTCGCCGGTGTCGCCGTAGTAGCCGGTGGCCGAGGCCGAGACCAGCACCCGGGGCGGAGCGGCGGCCTCGGCGCAGGCCTCGGCGACGGTGCGCGTCCCCTGGAGACGGCTGAGCCGGATCTCCTGCTTGTACGTCTCGGTCCAGCGCCGGTCGCCGATCCCGGCTCCGGCCAGGTGCACCACGGCGTCGACGCCGTCCAGGACGGCCGGGTCCAGTCGGGCGCCGGGCTCCCAGGAGGCGGATTCGGTGCCGTCGGCCGGCTGCGGGGCGGTCCGGCCGCGGGTCAGGCGCAGTACACGGTGGCCGTCGGCGAGGAGGGAGCGGGTGAGGGCGGAACCGATGAGTCCGGTGGATCCGGTGATCGCGACGCGCATGACGTTCTCCGATGAGCGAATGTTTGAGAGTTCAAACTATCGCTCGCCAGAGTACTCCGGCCGGACGCCGGAGGGGCGCGGGGAACCTGCCGGGCCGATCCTGGAGGGGCCGACCACCGAGGAGGGCCGAGATGGAGTACCTGGTCACGATGGTCACCCGGGTGCCGGACGGTACGACGGAGCGGGAGGTGGCCGAGGTCCGGGCACGGGAGGCGGCGCACAGCCGCGAACTCGCCGCGCGGGGGCGCCTGCTGCGGCTGTGGCGTCCCCCGCTGGGGCCGGGTGAATGGCGCTCGATCGGCCTGTTCGACGACGAGGGCCCCGAGGCGCTGGAGCGCACGCTCGCCGCGATGCCGTTGCGCGTCTGGCGGACCGACGAGTCCACCGAACTCGGCCCGCACCCTGCCGATCCGGGCCGGGGCGAGGTCCCGGTCGCGGCGGACAGCGAGGAGTACCTGGTCACCTTCGCCGTGGACGCGCCGTCCGGAAGGGGGCCCGAGCGCCCGGCGGAGTCGAAGCGCGTGCGTGACCTGGCCGCCGAGGGCCATCTGATCCGCCTGTGGACACTGCCGGGCGGGGGCCGCGCCGTCGGCCTGTGGCAGGCGCCCGGGGCCGGCCGGCTGCGGGAGATCCTGCGGTCCCTCCCGATGACCGGCTGGCGCACGGTCGACACGGTGCCGCTGACCCGCCACCCCAGCGACCCGGCGCAGGTGACGTGAGCGGCTCCCGTCTCCGACGCCGTCGCGGCCCCCGTCCGGAACGGGAGCCGCGACGGTGTCACCGCTCGGGGTGGACCGGTGTCAGGACTTGCCCCGGGTGACGAGCCACTTGCCGCCGACCCAGTTGCCGACCGTCTCGTAGCCGGAACGGAAGGAACCGAGCCAGTCGAGCTTCAGGTCGGCTTCGGCGGTGGACTTGACGGGGGTGTAGCTGCTCGCGTCGGTGGCCGAGCCGCCCGTGGTGTTCTTGGCGTAGTACGGGAAGGGGTAGACGGGGCGGGCGGCGGTGGTGTTCCCGCTGCTGTCGACCGACTTGGCCGTCAGGCTGTCGGGGGCGTCGCCCCGGGTGACCCAGTCGGTGATCGCGGTCAGCGCGTCGAAGGTGTTCGGGCCCTGGCCGCCGCCGCAGTGCGCGACGGCGGGAAGCAGGAACAGCCGGGCGAAGCTCGTGGTGGCCGCCTCGCCGCCCATGGCCTTTTCAACGGCCTTGTAGTAGGCCATGGTTCCGACCGCCGGGATGTGCTGGTCGCCCAGACCGTGCCAGAGGATCAGCTTGCCGCCGGCCTTCTTGAACGCCCTGAGGTCGGGGTCGGTGGCGTCGTACATGCCCTCGCCGAGCCCCATGACCTTCTTGTAGTAGGCGGCCGTGAACCTGATGTCCTTGTACGTCAGGGCCGGCTGCGGGCTGTCGAAGATCTGGTAGCGCAGGGTCTCCCGGACGAAGCTGATGTCGCCGCTGGCGCCGGTGGCGGTGGTCGGGGTGATGATGCCGGCCCAGTTCAGTTCGGAGCCGCGCAGCTGGTAGCCCGGGTAGAGGAGTTGGCCGTGTTCGTCGGTGGGTCCGGCGTAGATCCGGCGCAGGGTGGTGACCTGGTCGGCGGTCAGGCAGTAGGCGTCGGACGTCGAGGTCTGTCCGGCCTCGCACCGGATGGTGCCCGGGTCCCAGGTGCAGCTCAGCGGGTCGGCGATGATCCCGTCGGCGGGCGCGCCGCAGCCCTTGAGCACGGCCTTGTGCAGGTCCGCGAGGTCGGCGTTGGTGAGGGTGGCCGGGCCGCCGTCGAGGTAGACGGACTGGGCGGTCCAGGCGTGCGAGAAGGTGTTCAGCGCGGTGAAGTTGTTGGCCGGCG
Organism: Streptomyces sp. NPDC048254; assembly: GCF_043201895.1. NCBI lineage: Bacteria > Bacillati > Actinomycetota > Actinomycetes > Kitasatosporales > Streptomycetaceae > Streptomyces > Streptomyces sp. NPDC048254. The sequence goes on along the minus strand of NZ_JBICZJ010000003.1, from coordinate 548,967 downwards.
CTCCGGCGATGATGCCGTCGAAGTCGGCGGGGTAGCGCTGGGCCTCGGTCAGACCCTGGTGGCCGCCCTGCGAGCAGCCGTCGAAGTAGGAGTGGGTGGCCGCCTGCCGAGGGCCGACATCAAATAGGAGGTCGACGTGCTGGGTGCATCCGTCCACTTTCCGGATCTACACCACGGTCGACGCTGCGATCAAGATCCGTGCACAGACCACTGGTCCCCAGAGCTGGTCCCCAAGTCAACCTCACCGAGCTTTCGGCCCAGTTGGAGGAGACGCTCGTGTCATTGCCGACGGGGCCTCCGCGACGCACGTCCGAGGACCGTCGCCTGGTCAGGAGGCAGGTTCGCCTGGGACGGTCACGGCTAAGAACTCGCGACTCGCCGCCGGCGCTCACGGATGGTGTCCTGCCATTGCCAGGAATCACTGCCGCACCACTCGTCCTGATCGGTCGGCTGCCAGTCCGCCAGTTCGTCCAGGCGATCGATCACCGTGGAGATCTCGGTGTCGGGAATTTCGCTCCCGCCGTCGAGTCGCCCTTTCATGTCATGCAATCGGTGAGCCGCACGGTAGTAGGACAGTTGGGTGTCGCTGAGCCTGCGCATGGCGTAGCCGCCGCACTTGCTGCACCAGTCGAAGTCGGTACGCGCCACGAGGTCGGCGACAGTGAGAAGGTCGTCGTCGGCCCCAACCGCACGTTCGTGGGCGTGCCAGCACAGCGGCGAGTGGCCCTTGCCCTCGATCAGAGGGCTGGTGTTGGTGGTGTAGAGCTGGACTGCAGCCAAGGGCCCCAGAGGGAGGCCGCTGCCGCTTCGCCCACGGTCACTGCCGGGCTGTCGGAAAGGCGCGAGGCTGAGGCGGTCCTCGGTGAGCAGCCCGTGCCATACGGCCACCGGCAGCCCGCCAGACCCACCGGCGTCCAGGCTCCGCAGGTCATCCGCGCCGCGCGCCAGGGCCAGTAGGCGAAGATTCAGGTTCCGGTCTTCGGTGGCATACGTCTGGTGCAGGGTCCGGCGTGCGCCAGTCCTTCGCCGAAATTCGGATCGTGGACTCCCTGGCCGCGACCGGACAGCTGCGCCTCACCCGCCTGCCGCGCGGGACTCTGTTCCAGCTCCTGCAGGCCAAGCACGCTTCCGGGCAGGTCACGGGCCCCTGCAATGAGGACTCCCAGCCACCCCTTGGCCAGCCGCTTCTCGGTGGTGTCCAGAGGCAGCACTTCTGCTCCCCCGCTCACCGACAAGACAAGGTAGAGCTCGTCGGCGACTGGCCCGAGTGTGCGCAGCGCACGGAGGTGATCGAGGGTGACCGGGCGCCGGTCGAAGACCGGGGTGTCATCGAAGACACCCGGCCGGACGATGCCCGGCTGGCTTCCCGGACTGCGTTCGTGTTCGGGCAGATCCGGCACTTCGGCGGCTGGACTGCACGGAAGGCTGCTCGCCGGGCTCAGTAGCCGTTCGGCGACGCGATCGGGCACTTCCAGGGTGAGGACGCCGCTGCCCCAGTCGGCATCAACGGTCCAGGTGAGCAGCACACCGAGCGTCCACGTATCCAGCCCGTCCAGGAAGTCCCGGACCCCGTCCCCGGCCCTTCCCAGGGCCGCCCGGCCGCGCTCTGCCACCGGTGCCACAACTCCACCAGCGCCCTGAGCACCCGGCTGTTGCCACCGAGCACCGCGAAAGCCGGATCCGCGCTCGGAAGGTCGGGCATAGCGAGAGCCGTCGCGGCAGCAGCCACGACAAGCTCCTCCAGATCTACGAACCGCGCCGCCTGCGCCCGCAGCGTCTCCAGGTACCGCATCTTGACCGTCAGTGACGGCTTCGCCCACTCCTCCAGCCAGGGAAAGTGAGCAAGGGCAGCCTGTGCCCGATGCAGGCTATGTCCCGCGCAGGGCTTCGGCGTAGTCGCCGGGCGTCCGGTTCATGACGGTCCACCAGGTTGGTCGGCCAGGGAGAGCGGAACAGGCACGGATTCCAAGATCATGGAGTTCTCGACGCCCCGTGACCTGCCTGGAAAACCGTGCCTGCCGAAGCATCATCGCTGATCCCGCCTGCCCTTGACCAACTTCGCGAGCATCCAGAGGCCGCGCCGGAAGAAGTGCCCGGACTGCTGGACCGCCTCGCCCAGGTTCCCGATCCACGTGATCCCCGTGGAGTGCGCCACGCTCTCGTCGGCGTCCTTGCCCTGGCCGCCTGCGCGGTGCTGGCGGGGGCAACGTCACTGCTGGCGGTCGGCGAATGGATCACCGACGCTCCGCCCCACGTGCTGGAACACGTCGGCATGCGATTCGACCCCCTGTTCCCCAAACGGTGCCTGCCTGCGGAAACGACGGTCCGACGACTACTGGCCCTGATCGACGGCGACGCATTGGACCTGGCGGTCGGCCGCTGGCTCGCCGACCGCCGCCACCGAACCCGGGGCCGGCTGCACGGCCTGGCGGTCGACGGCAAGAGCCTTCGCGGCGCGGCCAGGGCCAACGGCCGCAGGATCCACCTGCTCGCAGCCCTGGACCACACCACCGGCCTGGTCCTGGCCCAGCTGGACGTGCACGAAAAGACGAACGAAACCACCTGCTTCCAGCCGTGGCTGGAGACCATGGCCGACCTGGCCGGGTTGGTCGTCACCAGCGACGCCATGTACACCCAACGCGAGCACGCCGACTATCTCCTCGGCCGCGAAGCCCACTACATCATGATCGTCAAGGGCAACCGGAAGAAGCTCCGCAAGCAGCTCAGATCCCTTCCGTGGACAGAGATCCCGCTGCAGGGCCGCGTGAAGGGCACCGGCCACGGACGCTCGGAGATCCGACGGATCAAGGTGGCCACGGTCAACAGCCTGCTCTTCCCCGGAGCCCGGCAGGCCGTCCAGATCAAACGCCGCCGCACCGACCGCAAGACCGGCAAGACCACCATCAAGACCGTCTACGCCGTCACCAGCCTCACCGCTGAGCAAGCCATCCCCGCCCAGCTGGCGACCCTGATCCGTGATCACTGGCAGATCAAAGCCCTGCACCACGTCAGAGACACCACGTTCGCCGAAGACGCCTCACAGCTACGAACCGGCAACGCGCCCCGGGCGATGGCCACCTGGCGCAACCTCGCCATCGGCGCCCTACCGCTGGCCGGCGCGACCAGCATCGCCGCGGCGCTGCGACACAACGCCCGCAACGCGGACCGCCCCCTCGCCCTGCTCGGGCTCAAGTGATCACGACACGGACGCCCGCCAACTACGCCGAAGCCCTGGACATCGAGCACCTCGAGTTCGACCTGTAGCAGCCGCGCCCCGAACAGCCCGCGAGCCCTGGATGTTACTGAGCGCTTCAGCTGGCGAGTAAGGGCGCGAGTACGCCGAGCGCCAGCCGATCCGCTCAATCGCGACTCAGCCGATCAGCTGTACTGAACCCAGAGCTGCACGTCAATGGGCCTGTTGTCGTAGCAATACCAGCTCAGCCAGCGGCCGTGGAACTCTCCATTGCTTCCTATGCTGATGCACTCGGACAGGGTCGCGTACCTGCCATACAGCACCGCGGGTGACGGGATGTCCGAAAAATTTCGTGTCTCATTCACATGAGCCACCGCCGAATTGCCTTGCAGAGATGCGGCTTGTGCTGGCGTGGCGAGGGTGCCGAGGGTGAGAACGGCTCCCATCGCCGCACCCGTCAGGGCGTGACGAATACGCATGATCGACTCCTCATTTCTGCCGAGGTCACGGTGATGGCTGTGGCAGTCGGCTACATGCCGCTGCTCACGGCCTGTACATGGAGCGCGCTGAACTTTGGGATGTTCGCCATTCAGAATGCCGAGGGTGAGAGCTGCCTCCCTTTTCAGTCCGCGCAGGGGTGTTGACGATTCGCGCACACTGTGAGCGGCAGATTTCTGTTGTCCCGTGGCGGTATCCCGTAAGCGATCCGGAACAGGAGGCTGAAGTGTGTCGGATCGGTGAAGCCTCAGCGGGCATTGATGGCCTGGATCGGGCGGGAGTTCAGAAGGGGGTCGGCCAGGTAGAGGCGGCAGCGTTCCAGACGGCGGTGGCGTATCCCGGCTGCTGGGTAGCTGGGCACGGTCAGACCCTGACTGGCTGTGACGTTGAATCAGCGACTCCACGGTGACGGGTGTCCCGAGTGCGGCCTCGCGGGCCGCAGGCTATCGCGGGTCACCGCCAGCTGTCGCACTTGCGATTCGTGTTCGCATTGCTGGTGCACGCCCTCAACCAGACGTCACTGCTGGCGAAGTCGAAGGTCGTCCAGTCGGCGTGCTCATCGCCCGCGCCGAGGACCTCGTCGAACTTGTTGACGCCGCCCTGAGGGCTGGAAATCCACGCCTCGGCGCGCCGCCCGTCGGCGAGCGTGTCCTTCAGCGTGTAGTTGATACGGGTGCCGCCCGAGTCCCAGCACATATGGAATGAGAGGGACACACCGCTGATCGTGCTGGTATTCGACCGGCATTCCTCCTGCGCCTGCGCCTGCGATACCCCGGCCAGCGTGAGCGAGGCAACCGCGCCAGCCAGCACAACACCCAGGCCACGGAGACTTCGCGGACCACGTCGGTACATCGGTACCTTCCTTTCCTGTCTTCTGCTCTTGTCAGTCCTGCCAGAAGGTGGATGGGCTGCCGCATTCGCAGTCGACGCCGGCCCAGTGAGACATTCCTTGACCTCGAACTTGCAGAGGCGTTCGCGGCGCAGTTCCAGGTCGATCTTTCACCGAGTCGGCTGTCCGCGACGCCGACACCCGCCGCGCCAGGCGGCCGAGTCGTATCCGAACTGCTCAGCGTGCTGTCCCGCTTCGGTATTCAGGATGACGGGCGCAACAGCACCCGGCCTTGTCATTCCGCGCAGAGGTGTTGACGATTCGCGCAGTCCTTGGGTGACAGGTTTCTGTAGTCCCGCGGCGGCGTCCCGTAGGTGGCCCGGAACAGGCGGCTGAAGTGCGCGTGATCGGTGAAGCCCCAGCCTTCGGCGATGGCCTGGATTGAGCGGGCGTTCAAGCGGGGGTTGGCCAGGTCGAGGCGGCAGCGTTCCAGACGGCGGTGGCGTATCCAGGCTGCCGGCGACGCGTCGTCCTCGGCGAGTAGCTGCTGAAGATGGCGCAGGGAAATGTGGTGAGCGTCCGAGATCGTCTGGGGGCTCATGACCGGATCGGCAAGGTGCTGCTCGATGAACGCGTTGATCTGGGCCCGCAGGGCGGTCCGGCGGGCCTCCGGGGTCAGCGCATCGTCAGCCTCCAGGCAGCGGGTGATGACGGACGACAGAAGGTCCAAGGTGACCGAGGCGAGGGTGGAAATGTCGGCGGGGGTGAATTCGCCGGCGCGTGCGTTGAGGTCGGTCAGCCAGCGGGTAAACGCCCCACCCATGCCGCTGCGCCCATCGATCGGGACGGCGAGCAGGCGCCGTACCGTTTTCTCCGGCAGCGGCAAGAGCCGGCGAGGAAACTGCAGGGTCAATTGTGACCAGCTGCCCTGAAGGGCGTGGCGGTGGGCATCGAAGGGACGACTGCCGGCCAGCACGATGAGGTCGCCGGCATGCAATGTCGTGTCACTCCCGGCATAGGAGAAAGCCCCCTCCCCGCAGAGAATGTAATTGATCATGTACACCTCGGGGTCGGACTGCCGGATCCACTTCGCTGTCCGCGCGATCTCCAGATGCGGGAAGGACAGCGCGGACATCTGCATCTCACCTAGGTCCAAGACGCGCACCTTGTCAGGTCTGTGCCTCGATTGAGAGGCTGGGTCTGCTGGGAGCGCGTTGTCCTGCGGCGCCACAGAACGCCTCGAAGTCCAACTGTGCCCCGAGGGCGGAAGCCACCCGCTTGGGATAGGCCAGGTTGGAGTTCGTCACCCTCGGTGTGAGCCTTATCGGCCCAGCAACCGTCGACGGAGTTCGCCGTGGGGGAACCCGCACCGATTCCCGCTGCGAAGAAATCACCCATAGCCAGGTACTGAACGGCTTGCACCTCTTGCGCCGCGGCGTGCCCCGGCAGCGCGGCAACGGATCCGGCTGGCAGCGCGACGGCAATGACGGTTCGCCTCGCGGCGATGGCGGCGGTAAGCGTGGGTCTCATATGCGCACTCCTTCGAGGTAGAGGTCGAGTCCCGCTTCAGCGCTCGCATATCGCCGCGCAGGCATTTCCAATTCGGAGGACCACGACGCCGTCACTGCCGCTGCCGAAGCCGCAGCGGTGTTTCTGGAAGTTCTTGATGGCGGAGAGGGTGTCGTGCCGAAGTTGCAGTCCAGGGCACCCGGACTCGTGGTGTCGCCGTGCGGGTAGTCCTGGCCCACCAGTAATTCAGGAGGCAAGTTCCACTGTGTCGGAGCAACCGTCGGAAAACCTTCGGAAATTCTTGATTGGGCCTTCAACCGGGTGGTCAGCTGCAGGTAGATCAGTTGGGCATGGACGTGGAGATTGTCAATGCGCTCCTACCTGCGCGCGTGCCGGGTGAAGGACAGTCAGATAGGTGTCTGGCTCATGGCATACCAGCGGGTCAAGACGAGAGAGCGCGAGGAGGCTCTGGCCAAGCGACAGGCCGAGGAAGAGGAAGACAAGCGATGGATGGATTGAAAGGGCCGCATCCAGGCGGAACAGGCCATGACTGCTCTGGGCCTTGATCCGGTGGAACCCTTCCCGGGCTCCGCCTTGGCACCATGGACAGTACGGTGCAGACAGTGCGGTGCTGTTCTTCGGGTCCGCCTGTCTGCTGTCCTTCGAGGGCATGGCGGGTGCCGGATCTGTCGGTCCCATCGTTCAGCTCCCCCGGTGCCACTCCTTATTCACGGGAGATAGGCCAGGGCACAAGATGATGCCCTCCCCTCAGTCCGCACTGAGGGAGGACCCGGACGGCGGCGGGCAGAGGCCCTGCCGCCGCCATCTCCGCTTCCGGGGTCGCTCAGCGGGGCGGCCTCCAGCGGGTAAACACGCACTGGTCGGGGCCAGCCTGGATTCCGAAGGGCAGGTCGATCCGTTCGAGCAGGAATCCCTCATCGGGGGGCGTGCATGGTGTGTCCGCAACCCTTGGCTTGTCATTTATCCCCTCGTGCGGTGCGGTTGGCGGATTCAAGGCGTGGGCTTCATGACATGCCCCAGTGCGGCGAGGCCGATTCCTATGGTGAGGAGCGAGGACGAGTGAACGTTCCAGCTGACCAGCATCAGTAGGGCCCCTGCCCCCCAGAGTCTCGGTTGCCGCACTCGTTGCTGGAGCCAGTGGCCCGGCATGCGGCCGAGAAGCAGAGCGTGTACTTCGAGAACGGCCCACATGATGGCCAGGATGAACAACGTCGAGGCCAGCACACCAATGATGAACAAGCCATCCCCCTGATCCTGCTCTGGCGCGTCATGCGACGCTGCAATTCAATCTCAAAGGGGACGTTCGCACCTCGCCGGCACCGCCCCGAGCACCGGGGACGCGTCCGTGTCGTAACGGCTCGGCTTCTGGTGGATCGAAGGTGGGCCGAGCACCACTGCCCAACCACGCCACCACCTTGGATCAGTCGAGCACGATGCGGATGTTCCTGACGTCGTAGGCTTCGTAGAACCCAATGAGATTCACCGACTCGCCCTTGCTGAGGCGGTGACCCTCGTAGTCGTAGTAGAAGTCGTGGCCCTTCCAGTCGCCGGTCACCTGGATCCCGTGGACGGCGCTTCCCGAGCACGTTCGCGTGATGGTGCCATTCAGGCTGTAGCCGTACCAACCGGTGCCGTCGCTCCAGTAAGTGTAGTCACCAGTGAACCTGGCGCAGCCGGTCGTGCGGCTGATAGGGGCGGCCTGTGCGACGCCCTGTCCCAGCATGGCGGCAGCAGCCGTCAGTGCACCGACCACCGTGGCTGCTCGCTTGATGTTGCCCCGCATGTCGTCTCCTTAGTACTTGCTTTCGATCCGGTGGGATGTTGGCCAGGTAGCCCGTCAAGCGCGCACGGGGTGTACTGCGGCAGGAGTCCTGTTCCTGTGGCCGGTTAGCCGCTTCCGCACCCCCCACGGAACGGCTCACACTCGGATCCCGCAGTCCCACCATCGGGTTCGAGTGTGGTTCACGCATTCGATTCGGTCCTGACCGAACTGTGCGGTGCCTGGACTGACTCACCATGGCGAGGGGGGAAAGCCGTGCTGCGGGTGTGTTTCACCACCGAGGATCTGCTGCACGTGACGTTCGCCGACGAGCCGGCACCCATGGTGGAGCTGACCCTCGCCATCGCGGCGCTGCAGCGGCCCGACCCGCTGTTCACCCTCTGGCGACAGCGGACGCTCCACGCCCTGCCGCGCTCCGCCAGACCGCTGTTGGAACTGGTGCCCGCCACGGCCAAGGGGCCGCTGTTCCTGGACCCGCTCAGCCAGGGATTCGACGACGGGCTCGACCAGGTCCTGTCGGCCTCCACGCCGTTCGTCCGCACTGAGCTGCACCGCGTCCACGCCGTCGGCCGCCGCCCACTCCCGTGGACCAGCCTGCTGGCCGACCGTGACCGGGAAGCGTGGCAGATCCTCGAACACGCCGTACGATCAGCACACGCAGGCGTCCTTGCCCGCTTGTGGGACCGCATCCGCGCCGGGTTCGACGCCGAACGCGCCTGGCGCGTCCAGCTCCTGGCCGCCCAGGGCATCCGCGCGACGCTGGCAGGCCTCACCCCCGCGGGACGCTGGCAGGGCACCACCCTCGAGTTTGACAGCACCGACAACGTCGAGATCACACTTGACGGCCGCGGGATCACCCTGCTGCCGTCCGTCTTCTGGACCGGTCGGCCCCTGGTCGGCAGATACGCTCAGTCAACGTTCCTGGTCTACCCGGCCGTAACTCCTCTGCCCCTCCTGAACGACCCAACCGCCAACGCCCTAGCCACGCTATTGGGAGGCACCCGCGCCGCCATCCTGGAACAGCTCACCCGACCACGTACCACCACCGACCTCGCCCGCCAACTCGACCTGGCAAAGTCCTCCGTGTCCGAACACACCAAAACCCTGCGCGCCGCCCACCTCATCACCGCCCACCGCGACGGCAAAACCGTCTGGCACTCCTGCACCCCACTGGGACTCGGACTTCTCACCGGCACTCCCAGCACCACAAAAAGCTGACTGCCTCAACGCAAAGTAGGCCTGGGTTCAGACACAGGCTGTCAGGAGGAGTGCAGCGAACCCCGCGGGCATCGGCGAGGCGGTTCGCCGAGACGTAGCAGGACTTGGTCGTCGTGATGGACGACATCGTCGAAGTCCGGGTACGCGCGGGAGGTGGTGAGCCAGTAGCCCTCGGGGCGCTGCCAGGCTTCCATCGGTTCGACGGAGTAGGGACGCCGCTTGTACAGGGCAGTGAGGAGGTCGCGGGGGTACGTTGTCGCCACGGCCCCAACAGTAGTTCGACCTGGCGGCCGTACTGCCCGTCCGACGCGGCGGCACTGCGCGCCCGGCAGCTGCTTCTGCTGATGACGGCTCAGAGCTGGTCGGGCGGGGTGTCCTGCAAGTACCAGCCGTGAGTGGCCATGCGCTCCTTCGTCCACTCCATCAGCAGGTGTGAGCCCTCCTTGACGCGACTCTCGTCATGACCGCCGTCGTTGGCGAACCACTGGACGAGAAGGCCGACCGCCGGGCGGTCCACGTCGCCGGTGTCGCACACCGGGCACAACTCCAGGTAAATCGGCCCCGTGTTCGTCGTTCTGCGGCGCCACCCCACTCATGATGAGGTCGCCTCGGCAGCGTGAACACTGTGGCAACCGGTCGGAGAACCTGAGCAGATCCATGGCCAGCCCCCTTGCTCTGGACGTGGCCCTCCACCCAAGACCCGCTGATCTACGCCGTCAACCCCTCCCGCAACGGTGGGGTGCCCGGCTACCGAATCTATCCACAGGGGAACGAACGGGTGTCTGTTTGAGGAATGATCGACGGCGACGACACGCAGCCGCGGGCCCCGCGCCGCAACAGGGTCCTGGACGCCCTCAAGCGGGCGGAGCGCAAGGTGTTCACCCGGCCCGCGCCGAAATCCGCAAAGGCCCAGGTAGAATTCCTCTACACGCGCGCCAAGAAGTCAACGAAGGCCCTGGCCGAACAACTGGGCGTCTCGCCTCGCACCGTGCAGCGCTACCGCGCCGGACAGCAGACGAAGCCTCAGGAAGCTGCGGGCGGCCCTGGTGGAGGAGACCGAATCCTAGTGGAAACCGCAGGTCAGGACGCAGGCGCGGGAGCGAGCGGCGACCTCCAGTGGCATGATGGTGGAGGTGACGGCCTACTTCGGATTCACCTGCTCGGGCAGCTCGGACGACGGCCGTGAGCGCACGGTCACTACGCCGATCTCGCCCACCTACGCCGCGCATATCCTCCAGCTCCAGGAGGCCGGTGCGACGGAGGAAGAACTGCATCCGATCGTCGCGGAGGCCATCACCGAGTCGTATTTCACGGAGTGGGGCACCAGGGCTTCGGCGTAGTTGGCGGGCGTCCGTGTCGTGATCACTTGAGCCCGAGCAGGGCGAGGGGGCGGTCCGCGTTGCGGGCGTTGTGTCGCAGCGCCGCGGCGATGCTGGTCGCGCCGGCCAGCCGTAGGGCGCCGATGGCGAGGTTGCGCCAGGTGGCCATCGCCCGGGGCGCGTTGCCGGTTCGTAGCTGTGAGGCGTCTTCGGCGAACGTGGTGTCTCTGACGTGGTGCAGGGCTTCGATCTGCCAGTGATCACGGATCAGGGTCGCCAGCTGGGCGGGGATGGCTTGCTCAGCGGTGAGGCTGCCGCCTACTCCGACCTGCTGTTTTCCTCGGGGATGCGCTTGTCGGAAGGCGGTTCGCTGCTGACTTTCGAGGTGCCGGCTCTGGAGGAGAGCGTGAAGCGCTTCTTCGATGGGCGGCTGGCGAAGGCGGCCACGAAGAGCCGGCGCGAGCGGACGTTCTACGTCGCGGTTGAGGATCTGCGGTCGGTCGCCGCCTATGAGCGGTCGGTCCTGCACTTGTGGGACGAGAACGGGCAGTCGGTCCAGCGGCCTCTGTCGTCGCTGGACGTCGAGGACCGTCAACGCCTGTTCGTCGAGGGGGACGGTGGCCTGGAGCCGTTGTGGCTCTGGTTGTCGCAGGACGGGCGCCCACTTCAGCCGCATTCGTGGGAGGCGGTTTACCGGGCGGCGTCCGAGCGCTGCCGCAAGGTGCTGGAGGGCAGGGTTGCCCAGCCGCCCTACTTCACACCCCATATGGCCAGGCATTCCTTCGCGTTGAAGATGCTGGTCGCGCTGATGCACGCGCTGGACAAACGGTTCGGACTCACGCCGGAGGAGCGGCGGGACTTCCGCCTGCTCTACGGGGATGCCTGGCGGATGGTCAAGGACCTCCTCGATCACGCGAGCGAGGAGACCACCCGCAAGATCTACGTCGCTCCCGTCTCGGATCTGCAGATCAGGTCCCTGCTGCTGGACGAGGCCGACCCGGGCACCAACGAGCTGCTGGGCCGGATCGCGAAGATGTCGGAGCGCGTCCTGGACAGCGAGGCACTGGTATGAGTACGTGAGGACGACGCGCTGTGTTGCCCGGGGACGGAGGGCACCGGCGCAAGCCGCCGCTGGAACCAGGTGACCTGCTGGTCTGGCACGTGACCGAGGACGGGGCGAACAAAGCCAGCTACGACTTCGGCCGGCTGACGGTCGGCCCGCGGCTGCAGCGCGAACTGGCGGAGGCGTTCGCCGTTCAGTGCGGGCCCACCGGCACCTGGAAGACGCTGCCCTCCAGCCGGGAGTCCTGGCTGATCTTTCTCTACTTCAGCCGCTTCCTCGCTGAGCAGGAGCACGTCCCGCAGTCTCTGGGTGAGTTGGCCCCGGACATCTGGGCGGCCTGGCGGCTGAGCCGCACGCCGAACTCCACGGGCAGCCGGCAGGTCCGCAAGGTCGCCCGGCTGCTGAAGCAGCATCCGCTGGTGCCCGAGGAGACCCGGAAACTGATGAACAAGCGGATGCCGAAGGAGAAGGCGCCGAAGGAGACCGCCTACAGCGACGCCGAGTTCGCCCGCATCACGCTGCTCGCCACTCAGCGGTTCCGACCTGCTCTGCATCGCATCCGTGCCAACCGGCAGCACCTCCTCGACTGGCGGGCGGGCCGGTTCGATATGGGTACAGACGGCTGGCTCGTCGGTGAGGCACTGGACCAGCTGATCCGCACCGGCGAGACGCCGTTCCTCATCCGCCCAGATGGCCGCCACCGCCCCGACCCGCGTTACGCCGAAGCCCTGGGCGGCAATCGAGCCGAAGATACATGGATGCGGCTGTTCCTGACCACCGATGAGGGTTGCGCACTGATGATCCTGATCATCGCGGCCTACGGGTGGAACGCGACACCGGTCGTCGAGATGAAGGTGCCCGATGCGAGTCCCGACGCGGGCAACGAGGGGCAGATCATCTACCGGGTCGAATTGGAGAAGCGGCGCCGCCGCCCGGCGGACCGCTATGAGACGAGGAACCTGGCCGACTGGGGAGCGAACTCTCCCGGACGGCTGATCACGCACGCGATCGAGTCCACCGCCCCGGCACGGGAGATGCTCAAGAACGTGGGGGCACCCACCGCCGGCTGATTCGTCTGGCGGCTCGCGCAGCGGCGGGCCGCCTACGGCGAGGGGACGTCCAGCCTGTTCGACGGCCACTTCCACGCCAACGTCTGGCGCAACTGGCGCCAGGAGCTGGGCGGCGAGGTCTCGTTGAACCTGCGGCGCCTGCGCAAGACCGTGGTGATCGCACATCAGCGGCAACCCACGCAGCACAGTCAGGACACCCACGACGGTGCTATGTCCTGGTGGACCCTCGCACGCACGCGGCGGCCCAACCGGTGATCACCGACGGGGTCGAGGAGGCCATCGCGTCGGCCCGGTCTTCCTTCAAGGCCCAGATCAGCCGGGCGGACACGAACGTAGACAAGGACACCCCGACCACCAGCTGCAGCGACTACACCCACAGCCCGTTCGCGGAACAGGGGGTGCCTTGCCGAGCGTCGTTCCTGCTCTGCACGGCCTGCCCGAACGCCGTGATCACCCCGCGTCACCTGCCGCGGCTGGCCTATCTGCTGCACGTGCTGGAGGAGCTGAGGGCGGTGCTTTCGCCGGAGGTGTGGGCCCAGGACTGGCGCGAGCCCTTTGCGCGGCTGCGGGACCTGCGCAAGGCCCCCCACTTCACCGACACCGAATGGAACGACGCCCTAGAAAACGCAAGTGCCCACGACCGAAGGGTCATTGACCAGCTGCTGAAGAAGGGTTTCGACGCATGACCCTGGCCTTGAACCCCCGCTTCGCGGCCCCGGCGACCGACGCCTTCGTGTTCGATCCCGACCAGGCGGTTGAGAGCCGCCGCGACTTCGTGCCCCGCTACGGCGACGACGGCTGGTCGTTGCTTGCGCTGACCCAGAACCCCTCGCAGACGGATGACATTATCCGCTGGCGATGGTTCCCCGAGGTCTTCAGGGAGCCGTTCCGTTACGCGTCCTGGACTTTGATCAACTACCCGCTGCCCGACAGGGACGTTGCCCTGCGCGGCGTCGCCATGCGCTCCAGGCTCAGCGTCGGGCGGATCACGAGGACGGTCAGCGACTGGGCGATGTTCGCCCAGTGGCTCGACGATCGCGGGATCAAGCGGCTCTCGCTGGTGACGGCCGGGGACTTGTCGGACTACAGCCACCATCTCGACAAGGTGCGAAGGCTGGTGCGCAACACGGCCACCAGTCATCTGATCGCGCTCTCCCGTCTGCACTACTACGGACGGTTGTATCTGCCCGACACCGACCGGCTCGTCGCGCCGCCCTGGGTCGCGGAAGGCATGGACGACTACCTGCCGGCGGCCTCGCCGCTGGGCGAGAACGTCACCGAGCCGATCGCCCCGGCGACAATGGGGCCGTTGCTGGTCTGGGCCCTGCGGTTCGTCGAGGAGTACGCCGCCGACATCCTGGCCGCCTTCGAGGAACACCGACGGCTGGTCGAGATCGCGGAAGGGCTGAAGGGCCCATTCAGGAAGGGATCGGGCCTGCGGCTGGTCACCTACCTCGAACAGTTGGAGGCCGAGGGCAGGCCCGTCCCGGCGCTGGTCAGAGACACGAAGATCTCGACGCCCGGGGTGTTTCTGGCCGGCCTCACGGGCACTCCGATCGTCAAGGTCCACCAGGTCATGAACTATCCGCGCTGGAAGGCATACAAGGTCCAAAATCCCGGCCGGTGACTGCTGGATACCCCCATCACCGCGAAGCTGGGCGGGGAGCCCTGGCACGGTCCGCTCGACTTCCACGACGTCCCCGGGATTCTGAGACATCTGGGCACCGCCTGTTTCATCGTCCTGGGCTACCTCACGGGGATGCGGACCGGGGAGATCCTGGCGCTGGAGCACGGGTCCTGCCCCGATCCGCAGGGGCCGCGGGAGGCGGCCCGGCGGCACCTCAGATTCCACAAACCGTCAGTCGCGCAAGCAGAAGGATGGCGCGGCGCACTCCATAGCCAGCCAGGTTGTCTCCGTCCACGACGGCAGCAGTTCGTCGTTCCTGGCCAACAGCTGGTATTCGACAAGTGACCTAGCCGTGACCTAGCCGTCTGCCTGCACGTGGACGCCTCGACTCTGCGCCGCTGGCGCACCGCTCGGCCGCCGCAGGGCCCGCCGTTCGTCTCCGTTTCGGAGCGCGTCGTCATGTACAGCGCGCTCGACGTCGAGGAATGGCTGCGCAGCCGCCGGATCGTCCCGGGCCGGGAAGCCTGATGGCCGAGAAGATCATTGTTCCGGTCGGTGTCCGGCTCTCCACCGACATCGAATATCGGCCCGATCGCCCCCATCCCTACCGAGCGCGTGTCCGCTGGTTCGATCCCGCTACGAAGCGGCGCCTGTCCCTGTCGGAGGGAAAGACGGACGAGGACGAGGCGCAGGAGTGGCTCCAGGACATCATCGAAGCCGCACAGGCCGGGCTGTCCCCTCGCTCGCCACCATGTAACTCGCCGAATACGGCGACGCGAACATGGATCTCGCCCTGCGCGGGCTGGAGCTGAAGACCCTCGACCCGTATCTCGCGGGATGGCGGATGCGCGTGGTCCCCGCCCTGGGCCACCTCGCCGTACGGATGATCACCAACGGCGTCGTCCCCCGCAGCGTACAGAACTGGATCGTCGACGAGCACAGCCGCTCCACGGTCAAGAACACCATCGCTGTCCTGGTCCGCGTCATGGAGCAGGCGGTCCGCGACGGCATCGTCAAAGTCAATCCCGCCCGGGTCAGCGGCTGGCAGAAGCTCTACAAGCAGGCCGAGGACGAACTCCGCGACCCACGAGCCCTCGCCCTGCCCGACTGGAACACCCTCGTCCAGCTGGCCGACGCACTCGTGGCCGCCTCCTCCAACCAGTACCGAGGCTGGGGCGACGTCGTCCTCTTCGCCGCGAGCACCGCCGCCCGGACCGGCGAAGTCTCCGGGTGCCGCGTCGGAGACATCGACACCAGCCAGTGGATCTGGACGGTACGACGCCAGACCACACCCGCGCCCGGAGGACTGACAGACAAGGGCACCAAGGGCAAGCGCGCTCGTAAAGTGCCCATCATCGAGGAGATCCGCCCGCTCGTGGCCCAGCGCATCCTCTCCGCCGGCCCCGCCCCCGACGCGCGTCTGTTCACCGGCCCACGCGGAGGACGCATCTCCACCGCGGTCCTGCACGACGCGACCCACTGGAACGAGGTCGTCACCCGCCTCGGCTACGAACACCTGCGCCGCCACGACCTCCGCCACACCGGACTAACCTGGCTCGCGGACGCCGGAGTCCCCATCCACGTCCTGCGCAGGATCGCCGGCCACGGCTCACTGATCACCACCCAGCGCTACCTGCACCCGGACATCCACAAGATCACAGCCGCCGGTACGGCACTCTCCGCACACCTCAACGTGCTACGCGCCCCACGCACGCTTCCCGCAACAACTGTCCTCACCCGATAGCACCGGTCAAGAACCGCTGGTCCCCAACAATTAGTGAGGGGCGGCTTCGGATTCGTCCGAAACCACCCCTCACCTGCGACTGTCTCCAGTCGGGACGACAGGATTTGAACCTGCGACCCCTTGACCCCCAGTCAAGTGCGCTACCAAGCTGCGCCACGTCCCGGTGCCGTCTGACCTGGGATTTCCCCGGTCGAAACGCGCAAGGAAACAATACCGCACTCGGACCCGTGGTCGCGCACGGCTTTTGTCCGGGCGGAGTGACGGCTGGATCCGAGGGCCGCGGCGGTACGGCCGGTGCGGCGGGTCTCAGTCCGGCCCCGGCAGCCCCACCTCCGGGTAGGAGTCCAGGAGTCGGGGCGGGGCCGCCTGTCTCCAGGAGTCGGCGAGGATGTCGCGCAGCTCGGCCTCGTCCTCCAGGGCGGCGAGCCGCACCCGGACCCAGGCGAACTGGGCCTCGTGATCGGCGATCCAGAACTTGTCCGGCTCGGCGAGCACCAGCTCGTCGCGCTCCTCCTTGGGACAGCGCACGGCGATGGAGGTCTCGTTCTCGGGCAGCGTGGCGAACATCTTCCCGGCGACCCGGAACGTGGGCATGCTCCAGGCGATCTTCTCGCTGGTGTCCGGCAGGGACAGCGCGACACGGCGTACGTCTTCGGCTTCCGGCATGCCTGGAACCGTAGCGCCTGCCACTGACAGTCAGCTGGTCAGAGCACCGACGTGCTTGTAGTAGAGGGTCGTCGGCCGCAGCACCCCGCCGGGGTCGGCCGCGTAGTCCGGGATGACTCCGGCGCGGGTCCAGCCGGCCGACCGGTAGAGGTGCTCGGCCGGGCTGTCCGTCTCGGTGTCGAGGTGGAGCAGGGTGATGCCGGCGGCGGTCGCCGCCTCTTCGGCGACGGTCAGCAGCCGTCTCCCGATGCCCTGGCCGCGGGCCTCGCGGTGGACCATCAGCTTCACCAACTCGGCGCGATGCCGGCTGTTCGGCTTGTCGGGGAAGGGGAAGGCCAGGCTGACCGTGCCGACGACCCGGTCACCGTCGTCCAGCGCCGCCCAGACGGCGAGCCTGCCGACGGCCACGGCGTCGAACCGCCCCTGCCACCAGGCGACGGCCCGCTCCCGCTCGCAGGGCGCGAGGAAGCCGATGGACGCCCCGCCGTTCACGGTGTCGGCCAGCAGCTCGGCCAACTCCCCCACCCGCTCGGTCAGTTGATCCGCCCCGAGGCGCAGTGCCCTCATGGCCGCACCACCGCCAGCACATACCGCGTCTCCCCCGGCCCGGCGCACCGGAACCGCGTCGGCCCCCACACCCGCAGCCGCAGACAGTCCCCGGTGTCCAGGAGATGCTCGACCTCCTGCGCGGTCACCGCGAGCCTCCCGTCGAGCACCCAGAGGTGCTGTTCCAGGCCTGGTACCGGCGGACGGTCGTAGGCGATGTCCGCGCCCGCCGCCAGCCGGCCCTCGACTAGTTCGGCGCGCAGGCCGCCGTGCGGCGGCGAGACGGACCGCCGTACGAAACCGGCGGCACGGTCCTCCCAGACCTGCTGTTCGGCCGCGCGCAGCACCGGCGCGGGTGCCGCCTCGACCTCGCTGAGCAGCTGGGACATGGTCCGCCCATAGACGTTGCATAGCCGGTTGAGGAGGGCGGCCGTGGGGCTGGTCTCGGCGCGTTCGGCCCGCGACAGGGTGGACTTGCTCACTCCGCTGTGCTCGGCCAACTCGCCCAGGGACCAGCCGCGTTCGCCCCGCAGTTCGGCGAGGCGGCGACCGAGGCGAGCGTCGACGGGGTCGGGGGCGACCGTCTCGTCTCGGCTTGTGGTTTCCGGCTCATCCCGTTTCACATCCGGGACGATATCCCTGATACGAAACGTCAGTGTTAAGGACGGCTCACGGCCGTGCCGCCTCGCCGAGCGCCTCCAGCACCGGGCGGATCAGCGGATGACCCTCGGCTCCGCGCCGCACGGCCGCGAAGACACGGCGGGTCGGGGCGATGCCGTCGACCGGGCGTACGACGACGCCGGTCAGGTCCATTCCGCGCAGGGCCGAGCGGGGGACGAGGGCCACGCCCGCGTCGGCCGAGGCCAGGGCCACCACGGCCCGGAAGTCGTCGGAAGAGTGTTCGAGGCGGGGCTGGAAGCCGGCGCTCTCGCAGGCCAGGACGACCACGTCGTGGCAGGGGTTGCCGGGGTACGGGCCGATCCACGGATCCTTGGCCAGTTCGGCGAGGGGCACCTCGTCGGCCCCGGCCAGGCGGTGGTGGAGCGGGACGACCGCGTCGAAGGGCTCGGCGTACAGGGAGACGTGGGTGAGCCGGGGGTCGTCGGCGGACGGGGCTCCCCGGTACTCGACGGCGACCGCGACATCGACCTGCCGGTCCAGGACCATCGGCAGGCTGGCGTCGCCCTCGGCGTCCTGGACGCGGATGCGTATGCCGGGGGCGGTGCGGGCGAGATGGGCCACGGCCGGGGCGACCACCTGGGCGATGCCGGTGGCGAAGGCGGCCACGGTGACCGTGCCGGCCTCGCCCGAGCCGTACGCGGCCAGTTCGGCCTCGGCCCGCTCCAGCTGGGCGAGGACCGCGTTGGTGTGGCCGAGGAGGATCTCACCGGCCGGGGTGAGCCGTACGCCCTTGGCGCTGCGCTCGACCAGTCGGTGGCCGGTCTCCTGCTCCAGGGCCGCCAGCTGCTGCGAGACGGCCGAGGGGGTCAGATACAGCGCGGCGGCAGCCGCCGTCACCGTGCGGTGGTCGGCCACCGCACGGAGGATGTGGAGCCGCCGCGCCTCGATCATGGCTCGATTATTGCAATATGTCCGGGGTGCTCGGACCGCTCAGGCCGCCAGTTCCGCCCGGGCCGCCACGAAGGCGTCCACCGCGCGGTTGACGTCGTCCGTCGAGTGGGCCGCGGACAGCTGCACCCGGATCCGGGCCTGCCCCTGCGGCACCACCGGGTACGAGAAGCCGATCACGTACACGCCCCGCTCCAGCAGCAGCTCGGCCATCCGGCCGGCCCGCGACGCGTCGCCGATCATCACGGGGGCGATGGCGTGGTCGCCGGCGAGGATGTCGAAGCCCTCCTCGGTCATCCGGCCGCGGAACAGCGCGGTGTTCTCGGCGAGCCGGACCCGCAGGTCGGCCGCGGACTCCAGCAGGTCGAGGACCTTCAGCGAGGCCGCCGCGATCACCGGGGCGAGGGTGTTGGAGAAGAGGTACGGGCGGGAGCGCTGGCGGAGCAGGGCGACGATCTCGGCGCGGGCCGCGACATAGCCGCCGGAGGCGCCGCCGAGGGCCTTGCCGAGGGTACCGGTGATGATGTCGACGCGGTCCATCACGCCGTGCAGCTCGGGGGTGCCGCGGCCGGACGGGCCGACGAAGCCGACGGCGTGCGAGTCGTCGACCATGACCATCGCGTCGTAGCGGTCGGCGAGGTCGCAGATCTCGCGCAGCGGCGCCACGTAGCCGTCCATGGAGAAGACGCCGTCGGTGACGACCAGCCTGCGTCGCGCGCCCTGCGCCTCCTTCAACTGGCTTTCCAGGTCGGCCAGATCGCGGTTGGCGTAGCGGAAGCGGCGGGCCTTGGAGAGGCGGATGCCGTCGATGATCGAGGCGTGGTTGAGGGCGTCGGAGATCACCGCGTCCTCCGGGCCGAGGAGGGTCTCGAAGACACCGCCGTTGGCGTCGAAGCAGGAGGAGTAGAGGATCGTGTCCTCCTGGCCGAGGAAGCCGGCGAGGCGCGCCTCGAGCTCCTTGTGGACCTCCTGGGTTCCGCAGATGAAGCGGACGGAGGCCATGCCGTAGCCCCAGCGGTCCAGGGCCTCGTGGGCGGCGGTGATCACCTCGGGGTGGTCGGCGAGGCCGAGGTAGTTGTTGGCACAGAAGTTGAGCACCTCGCCGGGGCGGCCGCCCGCGGTCACGCCGACGGTCGCGGACTGCGGGGTGCCGATGACCCGCTCGGGCTTGTGCAGACCGGCGGCGCGGATCTCGTCGAGGGTGGCGCGCAGGTCGTCGCGCACGGAGTCGAACATCATCAGTCCTTGGTTGGCTTGTCGTCAGCGGGTCGGTCAGAGGGTCCAGTCGAGGATGACCTTGCCGCCACGGCCGCTCGCGGCGTCGGCGAAGGCCGCCTCGAAGTCGCGGTACCCGTAGCGGCCGGTGATCACGGGGGCGAGGTCGAGTCCGCCCTCCAGGAGGACGGACATCGCGTACCAGGTCTCGAACATCTCACGGCCGTAGATCCCCTTGATGGTGATCATCGAGGTGACGATCCGGGCCCAGTCGACGGGGAACTCCTGGGCGGCCAGGCCGAGCATGGCGATACGGCCGCCGTGCGTCATGTTGGCGATCATGTCCTGCAACGCCTCGGGGCGGCCGGACATCTCCAGGCCGATGTCGAAGCCCTCGCGCAGCCCCAGCTCCCGCTGTCCGTCGGCGATCCGGGCCTGCGACACGTTCAGGGCGAGGCTCACGCCGATCTTGCGGGCGAGGTCGAGGCGTTCCTCGCTGACGTCGGTGATCACGACGTTGCGGGCGCCCGCGTGCCGGGCCACGGCGGCGGCCATGAGACCGATCGGCCCTGCCCCGGTGATCAGGACGTCCTCGCCGACGAGCGGGAAGGAGAGCGCGGTGTGCACGGCGTTGCCGAACGGGTCGAAGATCGCGGCCACGTCGAGGTCGACGGGGACGCGGTGCACCCAGACGTTGCCGGCGGGCAGCGCGACGTACTCGGCGAACGCGCCGTCGCGGCCGACGCCGAGGCCGACCGTGGCACGGCACAGATGGCGCCGTCCGGCCAGGCAGTTGCGGCACTTGCCGCAGACGAGATGCCCCTCACCGCTGACCCGGTCGCCGGCCTTGATGTCCACGACGTCGCGGCCGGTCCCGACGACCTCGCCGACGAACTCGTGCCCCACCACCAGGGGCGTGCTGATCGCCTGCTGGGCCCAGCCGTCCCAGGCCCGGATGTGCAGATCGGTTCCGCAGATACCGGTCCGCAGCACCTTGATCAGTACATCACCGGGTCCGACCGCGGGCTCCGGCACGTCCGCGAGCCACAGCCCGGGCTCCGCCTTCTGCTTGACCAGCGCCTTCAACGCTACGGCTCCTGTGCGTGAGGCCCCGGCCACGGGCACGCCGAAGCGTCCCGCGGCCGGGGAGGGGGGTGGAATCGCACAGCAATCTGCCGTACCCGGGCGCCTCGGGTCCATCGAGGATTTCTTAACCGCCGCCACAGCTCCGCTTCACGCCCTTACGACGCTCGGCGCCGGCGCCGAGCAGGTCGGGCGAAGCAGGAGAGTGAGGAAGCGGCCGGCCAGGACGGCCCCGCAGCCGGACGACGGCACGTCATGGCGCTTGCGGCGCGGCGCTCAGTCGAGGCGGGAGACCTGGTAGTGGCTGATGTACCAGTCGTCCCCCGCGCGGGTCACGAGGACCGAGAGCTTCACGTCCAGCGGCGGCCGGTCCGTGAAGGAGAACTCGACGGCCAGGTAGCCGAGGACGACGCCCGCGGCGGGCCACCGGGTCTCCAGGACGCGGTAGGCCGCCTTCATGCCGAGGGGCTGGGAGTCGTAGTAAGCGGCGACGCCCTGCCGTCCGACGCTGTAGGGGTGCAGTCCCTGGAAAATGGCGTCCTCGGTGAACTGGGCGGCGACGCGATCGGGTTGGTGTGCGTCGACGGCCGCCTTCCACCGGTCGAGGACTGCGCTCAGGATCGCCGTATCCTCCGTCATGCGGGTCATGTCCGCTCCTTGGTCTTCTTGGCCGGTGACTTGCCGAGCCGTCAGTGTCCGGCGCTCATACCGCCGTCGACGTGCAGGATCTCGCCGGTGACGAACGGCGCGGTCTCCAGGAAGAGCACCGCGTTGACGATGTCACTCACTTCACCCATCCGGCCGACCGGGTGCAGGGCGGCGAGGTACTCGTGGGTCTCGTCCGGGTGCATGGGGGTCTTGATGGTGCCGGGCGACACCGCGTTGACCCGGATGCCGCGGGTGGCGTACTCGATCGCCAGGGACTTGGTCGCGGACTGCAGACCGCCCTTGGTGAGTGAAGCCAGGACGGACGGGACGCGGGCGTCCGCGTTGTCGACCAGGCTGGTGGTGACGCTCACGATGTGTCCGCCGCCCTGGGCGAGCAGATGCGGCAGGGCCCGCTGGGTGAGGTGGAAGAAACCGTCCATGTTGATGCCGGTCACGGCGGCGTAGTCGGCGGCCGTGTAGTCGGTGAAGGGCTTCGCGACGAAGACGCCCGCATTGTTGACGACGGTGTCGATACGCCCGAAGCGCTCGACGGCCGCGGCGACGACCCGCTCGGCGGTCGCCGGGTCCGCGATGTCGCCCTGCACGGTCAGGACGTCGGCGTCGTCGACGGGGGCGATGGTGCGCGAGGTGGCGACGACCGCGTGGCCGAGCTTGCGGTAGCCCTCGACGAGGGCGGCGCCGATGCCCTGCGAGGCGCCGGTGACGATCGCGACCTTCTGGTTCTCTGCGTTCATGGTGACCTTCTCCGTAGTGGCTGACCGGAACTAGCCGACCGGTCGACTATTTGGAAGGTAGGTCGGGTCGATCGGAAGGCGCCAGGATCAGTTTCCTTCCGACTGGGAGTCGCTGCCTCTCAGCGCAGCTCAGCCCGGGAGCGCGTACGGGTCGTCGGCGGGCAGCCAGGCGTCCTCGGCGTGGATGCCGAGGTCGCCGACGCCGTCGCACAGGGCGTCGACGGCGGCCAGGACTCCGGCGCGATCCTCGCTCTCACGCCGGACCAGGGACCAGGTCCAGTACACCTTCGGCGCGACGATCTCCCGGCGGACCAGGTCGGGCGGGAGCGAAACGGTCTGCCCCTTGGGCGAGTTGAGGACCGGACGGGTGCAGCGGCGGACGTGGTCGAAGAAGGCGGGGCCGGTGATGGCGCCGTCGGAGATGCGCACGGCACGGGCACCGACGGCCTGCGTCAGCTCCTCGGCGTACACGTTCCAGGAGGCCCAGGAGGTGATGTCGTCGTCGATGAGGACGTCGGTGTCCCGGGCCGCCAGATCGCTGGTGTCGGTGCCCTTCGCGACGGCGTACAGCCGGTCGGCGCCGAGCAGCCGGGCCCGCAGCCCGAGCCGTTTGAGGTCCTCGGTGCGCACCCAGCAGACGGCGAGGTCCAGACTGCCGTCGGCGACCCGGGCGGCCTGGGTGTGGGAGGGGGCGACCCAGGCATCCACGTGCACCCGGGCCACCGCGGCCGTCCTCAAGGTCAGGTCCGGGGGAAGCCAGTTGACGTAACCGAGCCGCACCGACTGCGAACCCGACAGCCGACCGGCCCGGAGCTTGAGGTCGTCGGCCCGCTCCAGCAGGGCCCGGGTGTGCGGCAGCAGGTCGGCGCCGGCCGGGGTGAGCGAGACCGAGCGGCGGTCCCGGTCGAACAGCCGGACGCCCAGGTCCCGTTCGAGTGCCTTGATCTGCTGGGAGAGCGAGGGGCCCGCGATGAGCAGCCGCTCGGCGGCCCGGCCGAAGTTCAGTTCCTCGGCCACCGCGACGAAGTAACGCAGCTGACGCAGTTCCACGCGCGCCATGCTACGCGCGCTGGAAGGCAGCGCCTCCCAGCAGCGAGACAACCGGTCGTGGCATCGGCGCTCGTGACGGGAGCACGATGAACTTCACCGAGAGTGGAGGGAGCACGTCGTGCGAGAGTTCCTGGTCGAGATCACCACCACCGTTCCCGAGGGCACGGGCCAGGAGGAGGTCGACCGGCGGCGGGCCGCGGAGGCCGTCCGTGCGGGGGAACTGGCCGCGACCGGCCAGCTGGCCCGACTGTGGCGCCCGGTGGGCGAGTTGCGCAGCATCGGCGTCTGGTGCGCCGCCGACGAGGAGGAACTCCACGAGAAGGTGCTCGGCACCCTGCCGCTGCGCCCGTGGATGACGGTGACCGTCACCCCGCTGGAGTCCCACCCCAACGATCCGGGCCGGTCCGACGGCACCCGATGACCACCGCATCTCCCTGGACCCATGTCGTCAGGGCGGGCGCCGCGCTCGCCGCGGGTATGGGCGTCGGCCGGTTCGTCTACACCCCGATCCTCCCCCTGATGCAGGCCCGGGCGGGCCTGTCCGCCGGTGCCGGGGCGAACCTGGCCACCGCCAACTACGTCGGCTATCTGGTCGGCGCGCTCGCCGGCACGCTGGCCCCCGCGCTGGTCCGGTCCCGCACCGTGCTGCGCGGCTCCCTGCTCCTGCTGACCGCCACGCTCGCCGCGATGCCCCTCACCCACAGCACGGCGGTGTGGGGCGTGCTGCGGCTGCTGGCCGGGGCGGCGAGCGCCCTGGTCTTCGTCGTCGCCGTCGCCTCCCTGCTGCACCATCTGCGGGAACACCCGGGGCACCTGCCCGGCTGGGCCTTCGGCGGCGTGGGCGCCGGAATCGCACTGTCCGGTCTGCTGGTGCTGGCCCTGCGGTCCGTCGCCGACTGGCGGGCCGCCTGGTGGGCCGCCGCCGCGCTCGCCGGGGTGCTGGCCGCGGCCTCGTGGAATCTGCGGCCCGAGGACGCGCCGACCGCCGCGGTGCCCGGGAGCCGGGTGACGGCCCGGACCCGCCGCTGGTTCGGCGCCCTGTTCGTCAGCTACTTCCTGGAGGGCGTCGGCTATATCGTCGCCGGTACCTTCCTGGTCGCTGCGATCGGCCAGGGCTCCCCCGGCTGGGTGGGCAGCGGCGCCTGGGTGCTGGTGGGGCTGGCCGCCGTACCGTCCTCGGCGCTGTGGGCCCGGCTGGGGCGCCGGTGGTCCCGCCCCGGCCTGCTGCTCACCGCGCTCACGGTCCAGGCGGTCGGTATCGCCCTGCCCGCGGTCACCGGGAGTACGGCCGCCGCCCTCGGCTCGGCAGTGCTGTTCGGCGCCACGTTCCTGGGCGTCAGCACCCTGGCCCTGGCCACGGGGGCGCATCTGCGCTTCCCGCGCTCCGTCGCCCTCCTGACCGCCGGATACTCCGTCGGCCAGATCCTGGGCCCGCTGGTCGTCGCCCCGCTGCTGCGCCACGGCTACCACCAGGCCCTGCTCCTGGCCGCCGCGCTGGTCCTCGCCGCGGCCGCGGCCGCGGCCGTGCTGCGGATCGGCTTCCCGCACCACATGGGCGGGGCCCACACAGCGCCGGTACGACAACGACGCCAGCGGGCCGGGGCCACACACGCCTAGTGCACGCCTAGTGCGTGTACGGAAGGAGCCGCCCGGCGGCGTCGGCGTCACACCCGACGGCCACGGGCTCGGGCGCTCGCGAGACGGCCGACCGTCGGCATTCGACTCGTAGGACTACGAAGCCCGGCACGCGGTCGGGTGCGGTATCAATGGCCTCAAGAAGCGCCGCGCCACGGCCATCCGGTACGACAAGCTTGCGCGGTCCGCCAGGAGGCGACCGTCCTCGTCGTGACCCTCAACGAGTGGCTATGCCCGGCCACGTCACGACGGCGCTGTGTAACAGCGGATGGCCACCTTCTGGTGCGGGCTCCACTGCTGCTCGACGGTAGCCATCAACTCCCACCCCAGCCGCTCGTACAGGGCTGCCGCGGCAGTGTCGGATGTGACGACGTCGAGCACCGGATGCAGGCCATGACGCCGCGCTTCCTCCACTGCCCGGCCGATCAACAGTGCACCGAACCGATGCCCCCTCGCCTGCGGGGAAACGAACAGTCTGCTGACCACGGCGGTCATACCCCGCGTCGCCCCGTTCCGCTCGCTCCACAACGTCGGAGCCAGATCGCCTTCGCCGACGTGCGACAGACTGACGTGCCCGACGAGGCGGCCTTCGTGTTCGGCAACCCAGGAGCCCAGGAGGGAACCGCGTGACAGCCACTCGCCGGGCCGATCGGGCCAGTTCACCGGATAGCCATCGCGCGCATGAACCTCGGCGAGGACCCGCACGCAGTCCTCGACATCGCCATCAGTCCTCTGCCGGACGCAGTGGCTCCGACTCTCAGCAGGCACCCCGGAGCTCTCGATGTTCACTCCGGAATGGAAACACAGGCCACAGAGCCATCACCAACTACTTTCGATACACGCCCTGGAAGGCGCGCACCGCAGCATGACCACCACCCAACCGTGTCCGTCAAAGCGGAACAAGCTCATCAGTGCGGGATGAAGCGTTACTCCCTTATGTCGGTCGGGTAGCCCGAGGGAGTCGCGGCCTCGGGCTACCCGACCGTTGCGTTTTCGCTTCCCCGGTCCCGGTCTGTCGCGGGGAGGGCGTTGTCGATGAGGACGGCGGCGATGGCGGCGGCGGCGGGGAAGGACTCGGCGTTGAGGACTCGGGTGCGGGCCGAGGCGCCATCAAGGAGCAGCGCCAGTTGTTCGCCGAGCTCTTCGGGGTTGGTGGCGCCGGCTTCGCGGGCCGTTTCGGCGAGCCGCGCGGCGACGGCGAGCTTGTAGTCGCGTGCGTATTGGGACGCGGGGTGTTGGGGGTCGTGGATTTCGACGGTCGCCGCGATGTAGGGGCACAGGGGCGTGAGCTCCTCTGGGCCGGATGTCGGGACCTCGAAGGCGGCGAGGAGTCGTTCGCGGGGCGTGAGGTCGGTGCGGTCGAACACTCCGGCCATGACGTCGGGATCGAACCGGCGCAGGTATTCGGCGACCAGGTCGTCCTTGCCGTTGAAGTGCTGGTAGGCCGTGCGCTTCGAGACCTGGGCCACTGCGCAGAGTTGGTCCATGCCGGTGCGGTTGATGCCCTGAGCGCGGAACAGTTGCTGTGACGCGCTGAGGATGCGCTCGCGCGCACCCCTGCCGCGGCGCCGGCCTTGGGGGCCCTTCTCCAGCTTCGTCATTCCTCCATCGTAGCCCGGTGCGGTACCAATCGGTGTACATAGCTTGCGTTCCTGCTTGGTCGTCGCCTACGTTAAGTACACAGCTCGGTGTACAAAGGAGTGATCGTGGGAAAGCTCGATGGCAAGGTTGCGGTGATCACGGGCGGGTCGACCGGCATGGCGCTGGCCGGCGCGAAGCTGTTCGCCGAGGAAGGGGCTCATGTCTTCATCACGGGCCGGCGGCAGGAGGCGCTGGACGACGCCGTCAAGGTGATCGGCCGGAACGTGACCGCCGTGCAGGGTGATGCGGCCGACCTGGACGACCTGGACCGTTTGTACGAGACGGTCAGGCGGGACAAGGGCTCGATCGACGTGCTGTGGGCGAGTGCCGGTATGGGTGAGCAGGCCAAGCTCGGCGAGATCACCGAGGAGCAGTTCCATCGCGCGTTCTGGCTGAACGCGCGCGGCACGCTGTTCACGGTGCAAAAGGCGCTGCCGCTGCTCAACGACGGTGGCTCGATCTTCATGACCGGGTCGAACGCTTCGCTCAGGGGTTTCCCCGGGTGGAGTGTGTATGCGGGGAGCAAGGCCGTGCAGCAGGCCTGGGCCCGTGTGTGGCTGAACGAACTGAGGGACAGGCGGATCCGGGTGAACGTGCTGACCCCCGGCCAGGTCGCCACGGCCAAGCAGGAGGAGTTGTTCGACGAGGAGACGAAGCGGCAGTTCGAATCCCTGATCCCGCGGGGCACGATGGGCCGCCCCGAGGAGATCGCGACGGTCGCACTGTTCCTCGCCTCGGACGACTCAAGCTATGTGAACGGGCTGGAGCTGACCACCGACGGCGGCACCACAGTGATCTGAACGGACACACCGGGTGACCATGTGGTGGCGCCCGCCTTGGAAGAGGTCACCGAGGGGCAGGTTCACGCATCCCGACCTACCCCCAGCTCCTCCCCCGGGTCCTTCGCCAGCGCCGAGCCCTGCGGCTCACCAGTTGGGTGACTCGACGCAAACGAACACAGCGAAAGTTCGAGAACAAGGAAGAGAGCACACCTCATGAGCGGCATCAGCATCATCGGCACTGGGAACATGGCCCGTACCATCGGCGCGCTGGCGGTGGCGGGCGGCAACACCGTCGAGGTCATGGGCCGCGATCAGTCCAAGTCCGCTGACCTGGCCAAGGCTCTCGGCGGCGGCGCCACGACGGGAGAGTGGGGCGCCGTCCCGGCCGGGGACATCGTCATCGTGGCCCTGTTGTTCGACGGTGTCGTTCCGGCCGTCGCCCACTACGGAGACGCCCTCGCGGGCAAGGTCATCGTCGACATCAGCAACCCCTTCAATTCCACGTCCGACGGTCTGGCCCACCGCGAGGTCACCTCGATCGCGCAGGAAGTCGCCAAGGTGGCCCCAGCCGGTGCCAGCGTGGTGAAGGGATTCAACACCGTCTTCCGCCATGTCCTGGAGAACGGCCGGCCCGACGTATTCATCGCCGGCGACAATGCGCAGGCCAAGGCGGGCGTGGAGGCGTTCATCAAGAGCCTCGGGATGCGCCCGATGGACGCCGGTGGCCTGGAAATGGCGCACTGGCTGGAAGGAGCGGGCGTGCTCACGATGGGCCTCGCCCGCCACGGGGTGGGGGGCTGGGACTTCTCCCTCGGCGTCACGGAACTTCCCGCCTGAGCTGCACCGGCACGTCGGGGTCGGCGATGCGCTGGAGGGTGACCTCGAAGAACGCCCGTACCGCCCGCAGCGGCTCCCCGGACGCACCGCAGGAGAGCGCCTGGTCGTACCTGTCTCCGTACCGGACGGCGTAACGGTCCAGGCAGCGCAGATACAGGGAATTGTCAGACAGGCCCTAGGTCAGCCCTAGGTCAGCCCTAGGTCGCCGTCATGCCGAGCAGGGCCCGGCAGTTCTGCCACATCGGGCTCAGCCGCTGGGTGTTGTTGTACAGCTTGGCGAACATCACCTGGCCCTCCAACTGGGCCACCACCGCCCGCGCCGCCTCCCCTGTGTCGGTCACAGCGACCTCGCCGCGCTCGCGGGCCTCGGCGATGACCGACTCCACCATGCCGACCTGCGCGTCGAAGATCTCCTGCAACCGCCCGCGGACCACCTCGGTCTGGTTGCTCAGCTCCAGAGTGAGGTTCCCGAACAGACAGCCCGCCACCGTGCCGCAGCCCTGCTGGACGGTGCGCTGACCGGCCTCCGTCTCCTCGAACAGCCGCCGCAACCGCTGGAGCGGCTCCGCCTCGCCGGTCAGGGTCTGCGTCCACTCGCGCTTCTGGGCCACCCAGTGCTCGTCGACGACCGCGAGCGCGAGGGCCTCCTTGGACTCGAAGAAGTAGTAGAAACTGCCCTTCGGCACCCCGGCCGCCTTGCAGATCTCGGCCACCCCGAGCGCCGAGTACCCGCGCCCCTCGATCAGCGAGCGGGCGGCGTCGAGGATCTTCCGCTTGGCGTCACTGGTACGTCCCATACCACCAGCCTACGTACGTACTAGACCGGTCGGCTAGTGGCGGAACCGTTCCCCTCGTCACAGCAGCGGGAGCCCGTCCGCCTCACGTCGCTCGATGCGGGCCACCAGCTCCGCCGCCGACGACTTGATGGTCTCCAGACCGGCCCGGCCCCAGGGCCGCGGCTCCACGTCGACCACACACACCGTGCCGAGCACCGTCCCCGTGCTGTCGATGAGCGGGGCGCCCAGATAGGAACGGACGCCGAACTCGTCGACGACCGGGTTGCCCGCGAACCTCGGGTAGTCGCCGACGTCCTCCAGGACCAACGCCTTCCGCCGGACCACCACATGGGGGCAGAACCCATGGTCGCGGGCCAGCTCACGGCCCAGCACCGGCGTGGTCCCGTCGGGCTTCACCACCGGTGGCGGCACGGCCGGCAGGTGCAGGCCCGCGAAGAACTGCCGGCTCTCGCCGATGAAGTTGACCATGGCGTACGGCGTCCCGGCGACCTCGGCGAGCCGGTCCGCGTAGGCGTCCAGCTCGGGGTCGGGGCGTTCGCCGAGGCCCAGCTGGCCGAGGCGCCGGGTACGTACGGGCACCTCCTTGTCCTCCGGCGTGAGCAGCAGACGACCGGCCGGGCGCGACGGGTCGTACCTCATGGGCGGGCTCCGTCGCTGTGGACTTGGGTCATATATGGGCTCCGTGAGGGGTGTATGGGGTTCACATGTGGGCGCCGTGGCTCGGCGCGGAGACCGGAGCATGGGCGATGAGATGGCGGACGAGGGTGAGCAGGGTCTGGACACCGGAGCTGGAGATACGGGCGTCGCAGCGGACGACCGGGACCTCCGGGTCGAGGTCGATGGCGGCGCGCACCTCCTCGGGGTCGTAGCGGAAGGAGCCGTCGAACTCGTTGATGGCGACGATGAAGCCGAGGCCGCGCTCCTCGAAGAAGTCGACGGCCGCGAAGCAGTCCTCCAGACGGCGGGTGTCGGCGAGGATGACCGCGCCGAGCGCGCCCTCGGACAGCTCGTCCCACATGAACCAGAACCGCTCCTGCCCGGGCGTTCCGAACAGGTAGAGCACGTGTTCGGGGTCCAGGGTGATGCGGCCGAAGTCCATGGCCACGGTCGTCTCGACCTTGTTCTCGATGCCGTCGAGATTGTCGGTCGCGGCGCTCACCGTGGTAAGGAGCTCCTCCGTGGACAGCGGCGCGATCTCGCTGACCGCGCCCACGAAGGTGGTCTTGCCAGCCCCGAACCCACCGGCCACCAGAATTTTCAGCGCGGTGGGGAAGGGGTCACAGCTGTCGTCGTAGTCCATCGAGCACTGCCTCCAGAAGAGACCGGTCAGTGGGGTTGTGGTGGAACACGGGGGGCTTGGCAGTCAGCGCCCCGCAGTCGACGAGGTCGGAGAGCAGCACCTTGGTGACCACGGCGGGCAGTTTGAGGTGCGCTGCGATCTCGGCGACCGAGACGGGTGCGCGACACAGGTCGAGGGCCTGCGCGTGCTCGGGGCCGAGGTAGCCGAGAGGGGTGGCCCCGGTGGCCATCACCTGCGACATCAGGTCGAAGGCGATGCTGGGCTCGGTGCGGCCGTTGCTGACCGTGAAGGGCCGCACCAGGCGTCCGGCCGCATCGTCCAGCCATGGCCCGTCGCCGGCTGCCGCCACCCTCAAGGCCTCATCGCCGTGGGTTCGACGGCATGCTGCCGGGGCGCGGTGACGAGGTACGGGCGGACGCTCTTGACCAGCATCGCCATCTCGTAGCCGAGGACGGCGGCGTCGGCCTCGCGGCCGGCCAGCACGGCGAGGCAGGTGCCGGAGCCGGCGGTGGTGACGAACAGCAGCGTCGAGTCGAGTTCGACGACGACCTGACGGACGTCCCCGCCATCGCCGAAGCGGACGCCCGCGCTGCGGCCGAGTGAATACAGGCCGGAGGCGAGCGCCGCCATGTGGTCGGCGCTGTCCGGGTCGAGGCCGTGGACGGACTTCACCAGTCCGTCGCAGGACAGGAGCACCGCGCTGGTGGTGTGGGGTACACGCTGGACGAGGCCGCTCATCAGCCAGTCGAGGTCGGATACCTGGGCGGTCGGCGCATCGCTCGCCATGGTGGATCGACTCCTTGGGGTACGAAGGTCTGCGGGAGCGGTGGGGGTGGGGGTGGGGGTGGAAACGGTGCGGGTCATCCGGCCGGTGCGCTCCCGTCGGGCCGGGCGGTGAATTCGGAGGTGTGCACCGGGCGCAGGGCCGGGGAGTGCGACTGGGGCCGGGACGCGGCGGTCTGCGGGTCGACCGGGGCCCCTTGTGCCCGGCCCATGTGAGCCGGAGCCGTGTGGTCCGAGGCCGTGTGTGCCGGAGCCGTGTGGTCCGAGGCCGTGTGTGCCGGAGCCGTGTGCACCGGGCCCATGTGGTCGGAGACCAGGTGGGCCGGGCCCAGCTGGTCCGAAGCCATACGGTCCGAGGTCAGGCCGTCCGCGGTCACGTGGTCCGGGCCCATGTGGTCCGAAGCCATACGGTCCGAAGTCAGGCCGTCCGAGACCAGGTGGTCCAGCGTCCTGGGGTTCGACGCCATGGGATCCGACCTCATGGGATCCGACGTCATCCGATCGAGGACCGACTGGTCCGGGGTTGTGTACTCCGAGGTTGTGTACTCCGAGGCCATGTGCCCGGCCTCCCCGTGTGCCGCCTCCCGGTGTGCCGGCTCGATATGGGCGGCGCCCATAGGTGTGGCCTCCAAGTGCGTGACGTCCATGTGCATGGCGTCCCTATGCGCGGCGTCCGCATGAGTGGCGTGGGATGCGCTGCTCGCCGCGTCCCCGGCCCCCTCGCCGGACCTCGTCAAGCCGGATCCGTCGTCGACGCCCATGTCGGCCACGCCCATACCGGCGACGCCCATGTCGGCAAGGCCCACACCGGACAGCCCGGTATAGAAGGTCTCTCCATGTGGCCCGCCCATGGACTCGGCGGCTGTCGGCTCCGTCTGGATGGCTTCCAGATGCTGCTGGGCCTCGGCGAGGCCGATGCCGCGCTGGAAGGCGGCCATCAGGCCGGGGTCGTGTCCGGCCGGCACCTCGTTGTCCTGACGGGGTGCCGGGCCGCCGCGGAG
The DNA here is from genome assembly GCF_043201895.1 of Streptomyces sp. NPDC048254. Classification (NCBI taxonomy): domain Bacteria; kingdom Bacillati; phylum Actinomycetota; class Actinomycetes; order Kitasatosporales; family Streptomycetaceae; genus Streptomyces; species Streptomyces sp. NPDC048254. The sequence continues at coordinate 516,788 of NZ_JBICZJ010000003.1, read as the reverse complement.
CTGGGGGACGATGTGCTCCTGGGCGCGGCGGCGCGGCAGTTGGGGTTTGCCCATGGTGCCGCGCACCGCGCCGTCGCGCGGGACGGGCGGGGCACCGGCGTGCTCGGCGACCGCGGGCCGGTCCTCGGGTCGGATGCCGGGCAGCGCCTCGGCGGGGTTGGGCCGGGTCTCCTGGGTGCCGCGTACCGGCAGCGGCGCGGGGGCGGCCCCGTGGTGCGCGTGCCGGCGCCGCCCGCCGGCGGCGACCGCGGCCGGTCCCTGCTGCGGTGCGGGCCGCCTCCGGTCCGCCGGTGCATCACCCGGGGCAGCTGCCCGGCCCCCTGCTCCCGGCGCACCACCCGGTGCCCCCGGTGTGCCGCCTCCGGTTCCCGCGTCGCGCGGCCGCGGTACCGCTCCCGGTGCCCCAGGTGTGCCCGGTGCCGTACCCAACAGGCCCTGCGGGACGACGAGGACGGCCTGGACGCCACCGTAGATGTTGGTCTGGAGGCGGACGTTGATGCCGTGGCGGCGGGCGAGCTGGGAGACGACGAAGAGGCCGATGCGGCCGTCGGCCAGCAGGCTGGCGACGTTGACCTGGTCGGGGTCGGCGAGCAGGGCGTTCATCTTGGACTGTTCGCCGACCGGCATGCCGAGTCCCCGGTCCTCGACCTCGACCGCGAGGCCGGAGGTGACGAGGTTGGCGCGGAGCAGCACCTGGGTGTGCGGCGCGGAGAACACCGTGGCGTTCTCCACGAGTTCGGCGAGGAGGTGGATGACGTCGGCGACGGCGTGCCCGCGCAGTTCGCCGTCGATCGGCGGGACGAGTTTGACCCGGGAGTACTGCTCGACCTCGGCGATGGCGGAGCGCAGCACCTCGGTCATGGAGACGGGGTTGCTCCACTGCCGCCGGGACACGGCGCCGCCGAGCACGGCGAGGTTCTCGGCGTGCCGCCGGATACGGGTGGCCAGGTGGTCGACGTGGAAGAGACCCTTGAGGAGGTCCGGGTCCTCGATCTCGTTCTCCAGCTCGTCGAGGATCGAGATTTCTCGATGCACGAGAGACTGAAGCCGCCGCGCGAGGTTGACGAAGACCTCCAGCTTCTGTTCGCTGCCGGCGTGGCTGGAGAGCTGGGCCGCCTGCACGACGGCGGTGACGGCGCCGTCGTGCGCGCGGGACAGGTCGGCGGCTAGCAGTTCGAAGTCGTCGGCGTCCTCGGGCGGTCCCCCGCGCGGCTTGCGCGGGGGCGGGGTCTCGCCGCGGCGCAACGCGTCGACGAGGGCCAGCAGATCGGCCTCGCCGCGGGCGGCATTGCGGCGCAGGGTACCGACACGGTCGCTGACCGAGCGGGCGGCGCGGCCCGCGGCCACGGCGGCGATCACGATGCCCGCGACCGTCACCGAGACCGCTCCGGTGAGCACGACCAGCAGGGTGAGACTGGGCCGGGCACCGGTGGAGCGGACGGTGAACAGGACGGCCGCGCAGCCGCTGAGCGCCACCGCGACCGGCGGCAGCACGGCGAGGCGCATCAACTGAGGCCGTATGTGGGTCTCGGGCAGCGCGGGAACGGGTCGGGCGACCGGACGTCCGTGCCGACCGCCCTCACGGCGGTCGGCGCGGGCGGCCGGTGCACGGAGGTGAGACATCTGCGTCCTCGTACTGGTCCGTCGGGCCTGAATTGCTCGCGCCTACCGCGCGAGGTGGGCATGCGCCATCGCGGTGCCGGCCGAGGGGACCGCAAAAGAATTCGGCCCCGTGTCGCCCGACGGACACTCACAGTAGTCGCCAACGCATCATGTGCGGTGGGCAGTTGACAAAGTCCCCCGGAGATGGTCCCGCTCTGGTATGAGCAGTCGCACGACAGACCGATAACCTCCTCGCCGTCTCACTCCTGAACGGCCACCACCCGATCTGAGCTGGTCAAAAACGGTCACAAGGAGAAGGGGAACACCGGAGCGAGCGCCGCCCCGCACCCCTCGCCGACCGTAGGCCGGCACACCCGCGGAAGGTCCGGCGGGGCGAGCCGGCAGCCTGCCGCACCCTCGCCATCACCCCCCAGAACATCACCCACGGTGACCTCTTTCCCGTCGGTCGCCACGTGTCCTCTCCCGCGAAGAGCCGTCGTGCCGGTCGGTGTCCGTCACCGCCTCGGCCACGGCCCGCGTCCGGTCCGGGCGGCTCAGGACGTCCGCGCTGTCGACGAACTGGTCCACCGCGCCGACGGTCGGCAGCTCCCGTATGCCGGGGGCCTTGATCCGGGCGACGAGGGCCCGGGTGAAGCGGTCGGCGCGCAGCACCCGAAAGGGCCGGGAGTGGTACGGGCGGGTGGCCGGGTCGACCCGGTCGGTGAGCTCCAGCTCGTTGTGCAGATGGCCGACTATCTCGTACGCGTGCACCAGGTGCCGCTCACGGGCGTGCCAGTCCGTGGCGGCGAGAGCGGCGGTGAGCACCGGGGTGAGCCGAGGGGCCGCGGGGGTCCGGGCGAAGGCGCTGCCGAGCCACTTGCCGTACGGCGGGTAGCGCCGGTCCATCAGCAGGCAGAGCCGCATGAGGTCGCGGACCAGGCGGGCGGCCGCGACGGCGGAGCCGAGTTCGTCGCCGACCTCGCCGCAGCGGCCGACGAAGGCCTCCTCCTGGGCGATGCGCTGCCACTGGCAGGCGAGTACATGCAGCCAGAGGTCATGGGGGTACCAGCCCAGGGCGGCCCGGGCCGGGGAGAGTGTGTGGAGGCCGTCGTGGAACACGGCGCCCGCGGTGGCCTCGGCGAGAAGCTGGGTGGGGGTGGCGAGCCAGTCCGCCGGCGTGACACCGGAGGCCGGGTCGAAGCCGAGGACGGCGCGGAACCAGGAGGAGACACCGGTCACTTCGACCCGGTGGTGCACGCGGCCGTCGGTGACCCGCATGACCCGGATGTCGCGGTCCCCCGTGGCGGCGAAGTGGGTGGGCCAGCCGTGAAAGGTCTTCGGGAGGTGTTCGGCGAGCATATGTCTGATCCGCCCACCGTGGCGGGACACATCGTGGGGGTGCAGAAAGAGCTGGAGGCGCGGGCCCCACTCGTGGTCGGCGGAGCGTTCGGTGTCGTATCCGAGGACTTCGGAGCCCGGACCGACCCGGGCCGCCGAGTGCGGAACGCCGGGGGCCGCCTCCTCCAGCAGCGAGCGTACGGCCTCGGTGTAGAAGCGCCTGGACAACTCAAGTCCTGGTAAAAAAGCAGGGGTTGGCATATGTGCATGACTCATGCCGATGCCCCTGCCCAGGTTGTGCAGGGGCATGCACGCCACTTTCACGTCACCGCCACACCGGCGGCGCCGTCACTTCACAAGATCGTCCGCGTCCGGCGTCACCGCTTCGCCGGCCAGGTCGAGGTCCTGCCGCCCGGCCTCGCCGCGCGGCTGGACGGCAGAGCGCCACGGCCGGGCGATCGGCGCCGACACCTCGCGCCACCACGGTTCGGCGGGCAGCTTCCCGGACGGCTCGAAGGGCTCACCGGGGCGCGGCAGTGCCACCGCCTGGCCCGCCCCGTCGCCGGAGTCCTTGGTCCACTCCCCCGGCTCGGCCCAGGGGTGCGGGGCGAGGTTGAAGGTGCCCCAGTGGATCGGCAGCAGCACCCCGTGCGGGCCACCGCCCTGCAGGTCGAGGTGGGCCCGCATGCCCTCCTCGGGCGTCATGTGTATGTCGGGCCAGAACTCGCTGTACGCACCGATCTGGATCATCGTCACGTCGAACGGCCCGTGGTCGGCGCCGATGTCCTTGAAGCCCTCGAAGTAGCCGGTGTCACCGCTGTGGTAGATCCGGTGCTGCTCGCCCGCGACGACCCAGGACGCCCACAGGGTGTGCTGGGTGTTGCGCAGTCCCCGGCCGCAGAAGTGACGGGCGGGAGTGGCCGTCAGGGTGAGCCCGCCGACCTTGGTCTCCTCGTGCCAGTCCAGCTCGCGCAGCCGGTCGGCGGGGACGCCCCAGTGTTCGAGGTGGGCGCCGACGCCGAGCGGCACCGCGAAGAGGGTGTCCGTGCCGGCCAGCGCCTTGATGGTGGGCAGGTCGAGGTGGTCGTAGTGGTCGTGCGAGATGACCACCACGTCGACCGGGCCGAGCGCGGCCAGCGGCAGCGGCACCGGGTGCAGCCGTTTGGGCCCGGCGAACGGGAACGGGGAGCAGCGCTCGCCCCAGACGGGGTCGAACAGGACGCGGTGCCCGTCGATCTCCGCGAGCACGCTGGAGTGCCCCATCCAGGTCACCCGCAGCCCGCTCGCGGCGGGCCGGGCGAGGTCGGCGACCGTGGTGGCGTGTACCGGGACGGTGCCCCGGGGAGCGCGGCGGACGCGCTGCTCCTTCTCGAAGTAGATCTTCGCGAAGTCCAGCATCGAGCCCGAGGGGCGGGTGCGGGCGGTACCGCCGGGGTTCTGGAAGACACCGCCCTTGAAGTGCGGTGAGCTCTGGATGCGGGCCATGCGCTCGCCGCTGGGGTCCACGCCGAAGGCAGCGGGCCGCAGCTCGCGCAGCCCGGAGCTCAGGGAACGCAAACGGGGGGACACGGGTACCTCCAGTGGTGTGGCCGAGGTCCTCCATTATGGTCGGCCCCTCGGGTGGTCGGCGTTGACACCCTGCCGCCCAGCTCCTGATACTGACCCACTGTTCAGTAACACCCTCGTTCACGAACCTCTCGGGAGCCACCATGGCCGCTCCACTGATGTCTCTCGTCTGGACCGACCACATCACCGGCCGGCAGGGCTTCCTGGTCGTCGACCGCCTGGTGCGGGGCGTGGCCAGCGGCGGTCTGCGGATGCGGCCGGGCTGCACCCTGGAGGAGGTCACCGGGCTGGCGCGCGGCATGACGATGAAGGAGGCCCTGCACTACAGCCCCGAGGGCCGCTACATCCCCCTGGGCGGCGCCAAGGGGGGCATCGACTGCGATCCGCAGGATCCGGGGTCGTACGCCCTGCTGGTCCGCTATCTGCGTGCCATGCGGCCGTATGTCGAGAGCTTCTGGACCACCGGCGAGGACCTCGGGCTCACCCAGGACCTGGTGGACCGGGCGGCCGTCGAGGCGGGGCTGGTCTCCTCGATCCAGGCCGTGTATCCGCTGCTGGACGACGAGGCGGCGGCCCGGCGCCGGCTGGCGGACGCCTTCGCCATCGAGGTGGACGGGATCGGTCTCGACGAGTTGGTCGGCGGCTGCGGGGTCGCCGAGTCGGCGCTGACCGCTCTGGACCGGGCCGGGGTGCCGTACCCGGGGACGCGGGTCGCGGTGCAGGGGCTGGGCACGATGGGCGGGGCCACCGCGCGGTTCCTCGCCCGCGCGGGGCTCACGGTAGTGGCCGTCGCCGACGTCAAGGGCACGATCGCCAACCCGGCGGGCCTGGACGTCGAGGCGCTGCTGCGCGCGCGGGACGCGTACGGCACCGTCGACCGCGCGGTGCTGCGCCCCGGCGATCTCGAGCTGCCGGGCGACGCCTGGCTGTCCGCCGACGCGGAGGTGCTGGTGCCGGCGGCGGTGTCCTACGTCGTCGACGCGGCCAACGAGCACCTGGTCACCGCGCGCTGGATCGTGGAGGCGGCCAACATGCCCGTGCTGCCCGAGGCGGAGGAGCGGCTCGCGGCTCGCGGAGTGACCGTGCTGCCGGACGTGGTGGTCAACTCGGGTACCAACGCCTGGTGGTGGTGGACCCTGTTCGGTGACATCGGCCCGGTCGCGGACGAGGCGTTCGCCCACACCCGCCGCTCGATGCGGGCCCTGGTGGAGCTGATGCTGGATCGCGCGGACTCCGACGGCACGACCCCGCGTGCCGCGTCCCACGCGCTGGTGAGCGACCGGCTGCCGGTGATCACGGAACGGTTCGGCTGGTACCGCTGAGGGGACGGGTGCTCAGCGGCGCCCGCGCCCTGGAGCGAGGCCACGAGGGCCGGCGGGAAGGCGCCGTACTCACGGCTGTGCGTCGCGGGTGAGGACGACGGCGTAACGGCACTCGGCGTCCGTGGTGTTGGCGAAGACACGCTCGGCGGGCGGGCCGAGTTCGACGGTGTCGCCGGCGTCGAGTTCGTGGGCCGTGTCGCCGTCGTGGAAGGTCAGATGGCCGTCGAGGACCCAGACGAGCTGTCGTACGAAGGCGAAGGCGGCGGCCGGGTAGGGCACCCGGGCTCCGGCGGGCAGGCGGATCTCGGCGATCTCCGCCGGGAAGCGCGGTCCGGTGATCTGGCGGCGCCGGTAGCCGGTGCCGGGGTCGCGCCACTCGGCCGCCTCGGCGCCGCGCCGCACCCCCGCGGTCTCGGCCATGGTGTCCTGGCCGCCTTCGGCGAGGGTGAGCAGGGACGCGACGCTCAGCTGGAACGCGGCGGACAGCTTGCCGAGGACGACGGCGGTGGGGCTGCTCTCGCCGCGTTCGATCCGGCTGATCATCGCCGGGGAGACACCGGACGCGTCCGCGAGCTGCGCCAGGGTCCAGCGACGGCGTTCCCGCTCGGTGCGGACGCGGGCCGCGATCCGTGCCGCCAAGGAGTCCGCCGACGGATCTACTATGTTGGACATGGATCCAATATACGAGAGAGACGGGACGGTGACGGTCCGCCCGGCCCGCCCCGGTGACACGGAGGCCGTGCGCGCGATCCGCAACCACGCGATCGAGCACTCGACGGCACTGTGGACCGAGACCCCGCAGTCCCCCGTCGAGGGAGCGGCCTGGCTCGCCGTCCATCTGGCGCGCGGCTCGGCGTTCGTGGCCGAAGTGGCCGGCGAGGTGGCCGGATTCGCGGTGTACGGGCCGTGGCGGGAGCTGGACGGCTACCGGCACACCGTGGAGGACTCGGTCTACGTCCGCGAGGACCGGCACGGACTCGGCATCGGCTCGGCGCTGCTGGGCGCCCTCATCACCGCGGCGCGCGCGGCCGGCCACCACATCGTGATCGCGGGCATCGAGGCGGAGAACACCGCGTCGGTCCGGCTGCACCAGCGGTTCGGTTTCGAGCATGCCGGCACCGTCCGGGAGGTGGGCACCAAGTTCGGCCGCTGGCTGGACCTCACGCTCATGCGGCTGCCGCTGGCCTGAGACGGCACCGCGCGCGGGGGTACGACCGATTAGGGTGACCGCGTGGCGAGAGTGCGGTTGAGTGTGGCCGAGCGGCGGGAGGAACTGCTGCGGGCCGCCATCGAGCAGATCGAGGCGCGGGGCGTGGCGGCGGTACGGATCGCCGATGTCGCCTCGGCCCTCGGGGTGAGCAACGCCCTGGTGCTGTACCACTTCTCGACGAAGGAGAAGCTGGTCGCCGCCGCCTTCGCCTACGCCGCCGAGGACGACCTGACGCATCTGCGCAAGCTGCTGGGCCGAGGTACGTCGGCGTCCCGCCGGCTGCGGGCGGCGGTGCGCTGGTACGCGCCGACCGGGCAGGCCAAGGGCTGGCGACTGTGGATCGAGGGCTGGGCGGTGGCACTGCGCGAGCCCGCCCTGCGGGAGGTCACCAAGAAGCTGGACCAGCAGTGGAAGGCGGCGATCGCGGAGGTCATCGCCGAAGGGGTGGCGGCCGGCGAGTTCCGGTGCCCCGACCCCACGGCCGCGGCGCTGCGGCTGACCGCCCTGCTCGACGGGCTCGCCGTCCAGCTCACCTCGTATCCGGGCGCCCTGTCGCGCTCCCGGGCGCAGGAGTGGGTCGACGAGGCGCTGGCGCGCGAACTGGGGCCGGCCGAGGAGCAGTAAGGGGCGGCTCACCAGGCTGCCGCCCCTTACGCGCGTGCCGCCCCTCACGCGCTCTTCCCGCCCTCAGGCCACGGAAGCGATCCGCATCTTGATGTCGTCCGGGGAGAGCGCTCCCTTGGCCGTCACGTGGTCGCCCGACGACTCGCCGCGCAGCCGTCGTCCGATCCACGGCACCAGGTACTCACGGGCCCAGTGCACGTCGTCGCGGCGAACCTCCAGAGTGCCGCGGGGCGGCAGCGGCGGCCACGGCTGGTCCGGGTCGGCCGGCACCTCGACGCCGAGCGCCTGGCCGGCCCGCAGCGCCACGCGGGTGTGCCCCTCGGGAGACAGGTGCAGCCGGTCGCCGTCCCAGGCCCGCCGGTCCTGCACGGTCTTCAGGGACCACAGGTCGAGGACCGGGCAGCCGTACCGGTCGGCGACGGCCCGGACATGGCCGTTGTAGGTGGCGATCTTGCCGCGCAGATGCTTGAGGACGGGCACGCCCCGGGTGTCGAACCCGGTGGTCACCAGAACCGTGCCGACGGCCTCGGTCAGTTGGGCCACGGCCCGCTCGAACCGCTCGGCCACCTCGTCGGGATCGGTGCCGGGGCGGATGATGTCGTTGCCGCCCGCGGAGAAGGAGACCAGGTCCGGGGCGAGTTCCAGGGCCTGCGGCACCTGGTCCGCCACGATCTGGTCGAGCAGTTTCCCGCGCACCGCGAGGTTGGTGTACTCGAAGTCGCCCTCGGGCTGCCGGTCCGACAGCAGAACCGCGAACCGGTCCGCCCAGCCGACGAACGCCCCGTCGGGGCCAGGGTCGCCCACGCCCTCGGTGAAGCTGTCCCCCACCGCCACGTACGACCCGATCACTGATGCATTGTCACTCTTCGAATCGTCTGCCACGTCGGACCATGATTCACCTTCGACTGTGACCTACGCGACCGTAATAAGGGCTTGACGAACGGTGAGATAAGACACGCCTAAATACTCGACCAAGCCAGGAATAAGCCTCCGAACAGTGGTGTTGAAGCGTCGATCGCCCGAAGGCCGGACCCGGGGATCGGGGGTCCGGCCTTCGGAGTGCGTGTCAGATCAGCGGGGTTCAGGGTCAGCCGACGGCGAGGCCCTTGGAGCGGAGGTAGCCGACCGGGTCGATGTCGGAGCCGTAGTCGGGGGTGGTCCGGATCTCGAAGTGGAGGTGCGGGCCGGTGACGTTGCCGGTGGCACCGGAGAGGCCGACCTGCTGGCCCGCGGTCACGGTCTGGCCGACCGAGACGGAGAGCGCGGAGAGGTGGCCGTACTGCGCGTAGTAGCCGTCGGCGAGCCTGATGACGACCTGGTTGCCGTAGGCACCGCCCCAGCCCGCCGTGACGACCGTGCCCGCGCCGACGGCCTTGACCGGGGTGCCGGTCGGGACGACGAAGTCGACGCCGGTGTGGTAGCCGCTGGACCACATGCCGCCGGCCACGTGGTAGCCGGTGCCGACGGTGCCCCCGGCGACCGGGAGGGTGAATCCGGAGGCGGTCGTCGTCGACGCGCCCGAGGAGAAGGCCGTGTTCGAGGACGACGACGAGGAGGGGGCGGAGGACTGCGAGTCGGGCCGCGGCTGGGACCGCGTATCGGACCAGGAGTCCGAGGTCGGGGTCTCCGTGGTCGCGGCGTGGCGGCCGCCGAGCGTGAGCTTGAGACCGGGGTGGATCAGCGAGGGGTTGTCGCCGACCGCCTGCCGGTTGTCGGCGTAGAGCCGGTGCCAGCCGCCGTTGACGTTGTGCTCGCGGGCGATCTTCGAGAGATAGTCGCCGGGCACCACCGTGTAGACGCGGTGCGCGGAATCGCCGGTGCCGGAATCCTGAACGGCGGACTTCTGGGCGGCGGCCTTTCGCGCAGCCGTCTTCTCGACGGTCGGCAGCGACTGCGTGGCCTTTTCGGAAACGGACTGCGAGGTGAGCGCGTGGGCGCCGGTGGCCCCCATGAGCGGCAGAGCCAGCGCGGCGCCACCGGTTCCGGCGACGGCCATCGAGCGGGTGAAACGCTGGGTCTTGGGGCGGCGGTGCTTACCCTTCGCGGGCATGACGCATTCCTCTCCGGCGCCTGCGGGGTGAGCTGTCGGGTTCGGGCTGGAGCTGCCCGGCCACGCGGGAAGACGTGGCTGCACCCCTAGCCGTCCCGGGAACCGGAACAGGCGGTCATACCTGGTGGGTCCCCCGCTCCTGCCGGGCACGGGTGAGTGTGTGTGGGGACTCCGGACGGCGGCAGGATTCGGCGTTCCGTCCGGATGCGTGGCGAACGTAAGCGAGTAGGACGTACGTAAACAAGCGGTCGGTTCCGTCTGTCCGAGTTTCGCTTGATCCGTTACGGGAATCCCGGTCACCCTCCGTGAATTCCCGTCTTACGCATTTCTCCAATCCCCTTGAAAAGCACCGGAATTACGTGAACATGACGCGCGACGGACGGTCACGAATATGACGCTCCTCACGCACGTCACGCCACGTCCCCTTATTCCGCACGGAGTTGCAATTAAGGCGCTATATCGGACAGAAGGCTCAGATGCGACGCAGCCGGAGAACCGTCGCATCCAGGTCGCCGCGCAGCTCGGTGCGCAGCCCGTGGTGCAACAGAACGGCACCTCGATGCACTTCACCCGTTTCACGGCATTCGTACGACGCCGTCGGGTCGAGGCCCCGCAGGCGCAGCGCCGGCATCGGCTCGCCGTAGCTCTGCGCCTGGAGCCAGGCGAGGACCACGGTCTCGTCGCCGAGCGTGTACTGCACCGCGCTGAGCCCGCCGGCCGGCGGCCGCAGCCGGAACTGGTCGCCGCGCTGCACCAGGGGCCTGATGTCCTTGTAGAGCTCCACCCAGCGGCCGGCCTCGGCGAGCTCCTCCTCGGTCCACTGCGAGAGGTCGCCGCCAACGCCGAGCGCCCCGGCCATGGAGCTGACGAAGCGGAAACGCAAGCTGCTGACCCGGCCGTTGAGCTGGTGGTTCGGGCTGTCGGTGACCCAGGCGGACATCACCCGGGCCGGGTGGATCTGACTGAAGCCGTGCTGGATGGCGAGCCGGTCCAGCGGGTCGGTGTTGTCGGAGGTCCACACCTCGTCGGTACGGCTCATGATGCCGAGGTCGATCCGGCCGCCACCGCCGGAGCAGGACTCGATGGCGACGTTCGGGTGGGCCGCCCGGATCCGGTCGAGCAGGGCGTACAGCCCGCGGACGTGGTCGACCCACAGCCGCTGCGGGTACGGCTCGCCGGGCCAGCCCGCGTCGGTGAAGCAGCGGTTGAAGTCCCACTTGACGTAGTCGATCGGGGCACTGGACAGCAGGGTGTCGAGCTGCTCCCAGAGGTACTCCTGGACGTCCTCGCGGGCGAGGTTGAGGACGAGCTGATTGCGCAGTTCCGTCCGCTTTCGTCCCTGCTGGTACTGCACCCAGTCGGGGTGCGCGCGGTACAGGTCGCTGTCCGCGTTGACCATCTCGGGCTCGACCCAGATGCCGAACTGCATGCCGAGGGCGTGTACGTAGTCGGCGAGGGGCTTGAGGCCCTTGGGGAAGCGGTCCGGGTTGGGCGTCCAGTCGCCGAGGCCCGCGCGGTCGCTGGTGCGGGCACCGAACCAGCCGTCGTCGACCACGAACAGCTCGACGCCGATCGCGGCGGCCCGCCGGGCGAGGGTGGCCTGCTGCTCCTCGGAGATGTCGAAGGTGGTGGCCTCCCAGGAGTTGAACAGCACCGGCCGGTCCCGGTCGGCGTCCGGGATGACGTACGCCCGTTGGTAGGCGTGCCAGGCGCGGCTCGCCCCGCCGAAGCCGCCGTCGGTCCACAGGCCCGCGAAGACCGGGCTGGTGTAGGACTCGCCCTCGGCCAGCATCAGCAGGCCCGAGTCGTCGTAGCCGGCGCCGCCGGTGATCTGCACGCGCGCGTCCGGGAGTTGGGCGACCGCGATCCGCCAGGAGCCGGACCAGCCGAGGGCACAGCCCCAGACCTCGCCGCGCTCCTCGGTGGCGTCGGTGTCGAGGGCGACCCAGGGCAGGTGCTGGTGGCTGGTGTGGCCGCGGCGGCTGCCGATCACCTTCTCGCCGTAGGTGAGCGGGGCGCTGGTGAGGCGGGACTCGGCGGCCCAGCGGCCGTGCAGCTGGGAGAGCCGCCAGCCCTCGCGGTCCGGGAGCGTCCAGGCGGCGGGGTCGGCACGCAGCAGCTCCAGGCGCGCGTCCCCCTGGTTGTCGACGGTCACCCAGCGCTCGACGACGTCGCCGCGCATCCGGTAGTGCAGGGTGATGAGGATCCCGTCGTCCCGGAAGCGAAGGCGGAGCCCGTCACCGTCCGCGGCCTCCCCGCCGTCGCCGTCCGTCTCGTACGACTCGAAGGTCCACTCGGTGCCGCGGCGCTCCTCGGTACGCACGGACAGCGCGGGGCGGACGAAACGGGGACCGCCCTCGACGGGGTACTCCTCACGGCCGTCCAGCGGGGACTCGAACGCCCAGTAGCCGGGCAGCGCCCGGGTGCTGAGCTCCTCGGCGTCGGCGAGCCCGATTTTCGCGCCCCAGTGCAGGTGGAGCAGTTCGTCGTCCTCCGTGAGGTGCAGCGCGTAGCTGCTGCCCGGGCCCGACAGGAGCCAGGTACGACCGTTTTCGGCGATGTCCACCACGAGAAACCTCACACAGGTGCCAACAGATCCGCTCAAGCACCAACATCATCAAGGGCACGGGCCCCGGAGGCAACGCCTGTGGACAACTCATTGCCCGCGGAAACCGATGTCGTATCGTCGACCCAGTGCCCGTCGACGAGCAGCGCCGACGGGGCCGGCCGGGAGGAGCCCCCGTGACGCAGCAGGTCCCGTCCACCGAGCCCGAGCTGGCCGGTGTGCGCAACTTCCGTGACGTGGGCGGCCTGCCGACCGTGGACGGGCGGCGGGTCCGGCACGGCGTGCTCTTCCGCAGCGGGCACCTGGCGCACGCCACGGAGCAGGACGCGGAGTTCCTCGCCTCCCTCGGCCTGCACACGATCTTCGACTTCCGCAACGCGGCCGACCAGAAGCTGGAGGGCCCGGACGTCGAGCTGCCCGGCGTGCGGAACCTGAACCTGCCGCTGACCGACCCGGCGCACGGCGCCGAGTTCTGGACGATGGTCCGCGAGGGCGACATCGAGCAGCTGCGCGGCCTGCTGGGCGACGGCAAGGCCGCCAACCGGATGGTCAGCTCGTACCGCACGATCGTCAGGGACCGCACCGACGAGCACTCGCGTGTGCTGCACGGCCTCGCCGAGGACAGCGTCCCGGCGCTGATGCACTGCGCGGCCGGCAAGGACCGGGCGGGCGTCTCGATAGCCGTGACGCTCCTCGCGGTGGGCGTGGAGCGGGACGCGATCCTCGCCGACTACCTGGAGTCCAACGCCAAGCACCGCCGCTACAAGGTGCGGCGCAGCGGCGGCGGGGACAGCGCGTACAGCCCCGAGGTGATGGAGCTGCTGGGCCCGCTCTTCGAGGCCCGTGCGGAGTATCTGACGGCGGCCTTCGAGAGCATCGAGGAGACGTGGGGTGACGTCGACACGTACCTGGAGCAGGGCCTGAAGCTCGCCCCGGAGACCCGCGAGCGGCTGCGCGGGCGCCTCCTCGACTGAGGCCGGGCGCGGACCGGAGCGCTCAGCCCTTGCCGCCGACGGCGAACAGCAGGTAGAGGAACGCGGCGAAGACGTGCCCGACGGCGATGTAGATGATCAGCCGGACCCACAGGGCCCGGGGGAACTTCTCCTCGATGTTGCTCACGGCAGCTCTCCAGTGATCGGCCCCAGGCACAGCGCGGCCAGGGGACTCTGCAGCAGGGTGTGGACGAACAGCAGCTCGACCCCGTCGTGGTCCTCGGCGGCGAGCCGGTGCGGGGTGAGCGAGTCGAAGTGGGCGCTGTCGCCGGGCGCCAGCACGTGGGTGGTGTCACCGAGGCGCAGCCGGAGCCGCCCGTGCAGGACGTACAGCCACTCCTCGCCGGGATGCACCCGCACGATGTCGCCCTGGGTGCCGTACGGCACCCGGACGCGCAGCGCCTGCATACCGCGGCCGGACGCCCCGGCCTGCCAGTACGTCCAGCCGCCCGCCCTGGTCGGATCCATGTCCGCGGTCCGCACGATCGCGTCCTTGTCGGCGACCGTCTCGCCGAGCAACTCGGAAACCGTCGTACCGTAGACACGGGCGAGCGAGAGCAGCATCGGCAACGAGGGCTGGCGCTGCCCGGTCTCCAGCCGGGAGAGGTGGGCCGGTGACAGTCCGGCGTCCCGGGCCGCGGCCTCCAGGGTGAGGCCGGCGCGGCGGCGCAGAGAGCGCAGCTGCGGGGCGACGGCGGGCAGGTCGTCGCCGGGACCGGCGGGAGGCGCCGGGTCTGAGGCGTTCATGCCTCCATTGAGCCGGACCGTTGCCTCAGCGGCAAATTTCTTGCCTCAGAGACAAAATCCGAAGACAGGAAGCGAAGACCAAGAAGCGGGGGCCGCCCGCAGGAGGCCCCCGCTTTCGGCGTCAGCGGTTGGCCACCGCCTGCTTGATGAGGGTCTTGCTGAAGTCCCACATCAGGCCGCCGCCGCTGTGGGCGTCGTCCATCACGTCCGTGAAGGCCGCCACGAAGCGGTCCACGTCCGACTCGTCGACGATCAGCGGCGGGATGAGCTTGATGACCTCCAGGTGATCGCCGGAGACCTGGGTGAGGATCCGGTGGCGTTGCAGCAGCGGTACGACGACCATCTGCGCGAACAGGCCCTTGCGGGCGGCCTGGAGCATGGTCCAGCGGCTGCGGAGCTTCAGCGAGCTGGGCCGGCCGAACTCGATGCCGATCATCAGGCCCCGGCCGCGTACGTCGGCGAGCAGCTCGTACTTGTCGACCAGCGCGGTGAGCCGGGACTTGAGCTGTTCCCCCACGGCCCGGGCGCCCGCGACGACCTGGTCGTTCTCCATGACGGAGAGCACGGCGAGTCCGGCCGCCATCGCCTGGGCGTTGGCTCCGAAGCTCGCCGAGTGGACCAGGACGCGGTCCATGGACGAGTAGACCTTCTTGAAGATCCAGTCCTTGCCGAGGGTCGCGCCCACGGGGACATAGCCGCCGGACAACGCCTTGGCCACGCACACCAGGTCCGGTTCGACACCGTCCTCGTGCTGGTAAGCATAGAAGTCGCCGGTGCGGCCGAGGCCGGTCTGCACCTCGTCGGCGATCAGCAGCGCCTTGTGCTTGCGCAGCAGTTCCTGGGCGGCGCGCAGATAGCCGGGCGGCGCCTCGTGCACGCCCTTGCCCTGGATCGGCTCGACGATCAGGGCGGCGACATCGCCCTTCCTCAGCTCCCGGGCGAGCGCGTCCAGGTCGCCGAGGGGGACGGCCGTGTCGGGCAGCAGCGGGGCGAACCCGTCCCGGAAGCCGTCCTCGCCGTTGACCGACAGCGAGCCGGTGGTCAGGCCGTGGAAGGCGTGGTCACAGTAGAGGACGCGGGGCCTGCCGGTGGCGAAGCGGGCGAACTTCAGCGCGGTCTCGACCGCCTCGGTGCCGCTGTTGCCGAAGAACACCCGGTCCAGGTGCGGGCTGTGGGCGAGGAGCCGCTCGGCGAGCAGTCCGGGCAGCGGCTGGCAGTCGAAGCGGGTGAGGTCGGCCAGCTGCGCGTCCAGGACGTCGTGCAGGGCCTTGCGGACGACGGGGTGGTGGCGGCCCAGGCCCATCACGCCGAACCCGGCGAGCATGTCCAGGTAGTCGTTGCCGTCCGCGTCCCAGAAGTGGGCGCCCTCCGCACGCTCGTACACCTTGTCGAAGCCGATGGTGTGCAGCATGCGGGGGAGCTGGTGGTTGAGGTACTTGCTGTGCAGCTCGTACCGCTCACCACCACGCTCGGCGAGCACCGCACCGAGGTCGAACTCCTTGCTCATTCTTTCTCCTCGTAGGCGCCATCCATGACAGCGCCCTCGGCTGAGGCGCCCCGAAGGGGCGGCGCGGGGCGCATCGATTTGCGGCTACCGCCGCGGGGCGCGACCAGCCCGGACGGCGCCGCACCCGCCACACGACCCCCCGCGGCATCCCCGCCCGCGCCCTCGGCCCCCCGCCCCGCGAGACTCGCTCCGATCCGCCCCGCGATCTCCACCGGCGTCAGCCCGATGTCGGCCAGCACCTCCCCCCGCTTGGCATGCGCCAGGAACTGCTCCGGAATCCCGAACCGCCGTACCGGCACGTCCACTTCGGCGTCGCCGAGCGCGAGCGAGACCGCCGCCCCGACGCCCGCGGCCCGGCTGTTGTCCTCGACGACGGCCACCAACTCGTGCTGGGCGGCCAGGACCGGCAGCGCGGGGTCCACGGGCTTGACCCAACGGGGGTCCACGACCGTGCAGCCGATGCCCCGAGCGGCCAGCAGCTCCGCGGCCTGGAGGCAGACCGGCGCCATCACGCCGACCGCGACCAGCAGCACCTGCGCGTCCTCGTCGCGGTGCAGGACGTCGATCCCGCCGATCCGGTCGACGGCCGGGATCTCCGGGCCCACCGACTCCTTCGGGAACCGCACCAGCGTGGGCGCGTCGTCCACGGCGACCGCCTCGCGCAACTGGAGGCGCAGCTGTTCGGCGTCGCGCGGGGCGGCGATCCGCAGGCCCGGGACCACCTGGAGCACGGACATGTCCCACATGCCGTTGTGCGAGGCACCGTCGACACCGGTGACGCCCGCCCGGTCCAGGACGAACGTCACCCCGCAGCGGTGCAGCGCCACGTCCATCAGCAACTGGTCGAAGGCACGGTTCAAGAACGTGGCGTAGACGGCCACGACCGGGTGCAGCCCGCCGGTCGCCAGGCCGGCCGCCGAGACGGCAGCGTGCTGCTCGGCGATGCCGACGTCCCAGACCCGGTCGGGGAAGCGCGCGGCGAACTTGCCGAGGCCGACCGGGTGCAGCATGGCCGCGGTGATCGCCACGACGTCGTCGCGCTCCTCGCCGATCCGGACGATCTCGTCGCCGAACACCGAGGTCCAGGAAGGCCCGTTGGACGGCGCGAGCGGCTCGCAGGTGAGCGGGTCCATCACGCCGACGGTGTGGAAGTGGTCCTCCTCGTGGGCGAGCGCGGGCTCGTAGCCGCGCCCCTTCTCGGTGAGGCAGTGGACCAGCACAGGACCGTGGAAACGTTTGGCGCGCCGCAGCGCCGACTCGACCGCCCTGACGTCGTGGCCGTCGATCGGGCCGACGTACTTGAGGCCCAGGTCCTCGAACATGCCCTGCGGGGCGAAGGCGTCCTTGAAGCCCTTCTTGGCGCCGTGCAGGGACTCGTAGATGGTGTTGCCCACCAGCGGGGTGCGCAGCAGTACGTCCTTGCCCCAGGCCAGCACCTGCTCGTAGCCGTCGGTGGTGCGCAGCGCGGCCAGATGGTTGGCGAGACCGCCGATGGTGGGGGCGTACGACCGCTCGTTGTCGTTGACGACGATGATCAGCGGCCGGTCCTTCGCGGCCGCGATGTTGTTGAGCGCCTCCCAGGCCATCCCGCCGGTCAGCGCGCCGTCGCCGATCACCGCGACGACATGGCCCTTCTCCCCCTGCACCTGGCGGGCCTTGGCCAGGCCGTCGGCCCAGCCGAGCGCGGTCGAGGCGTGGCTGTTCTCGATGACGTCGTGCTCGGACTCCTCCCGCGAGGGGTAACCGGACAGGCCGCCCTTGCCGCGCAGCTTGGAGAAGTCCTGACGGCCTGTCAGCAGCTTGTGGACATAGCTCTGATGACCGGTGTCCCACAGGATGCGGTCGACCGGGGACTCGAAGACCCGGTGCAGTGCGACGGTCAGTTCCACGACGCCCAGGTTGGGGCCGAGGTGACCGCCGGTCCTGGCGACCGCGTGCACCAGGAACTCACGTATTTCTTCGGACAGTTCGTGAAGTTCCGCCTCGGACAGCGCCTTCAGGTCGCGTGGTCCCCGGATGGTCTCCAGAATCGTCACGCTCGGCCCCCTCTCGGTCCGTGCTGTTCAGCTCACGGTGACGGCGGGTGCTCCGGACCCGGCGCCGTCCTGCTCCATCTGCTCGGCGATCTTCATCGCTTCTTCGATGAGGGTCTCGACGATCTTGGACTCGGGGACGGTCTTGATGACCTCGCCCTTGACGAAGATCTGGCCCTTGCCGTTGCCGGAGGCGACGCCGAGGTCGGCCTCCCGTGCCTCGCCGGGGCCGTTGACCACGCAGCCCATGACGGCGACGCGCAGCGGCACCTCCATGCCCTCCAGGCCCGCCGTGACCTCGTCCGCCAGCTTGTAGACGTCGACCTGGGCGCGCCCGCAGGACGGACAGGAGACGATCTCCAGGCGCCGCTGCTTGAGGTTCAGGGACTCCAGGATCTGGATGCCGACCTTGACCTCCTCGGCGGGCGGGGCGGACAGCGACACCCGGATGGTGTCGCCGATGCCCTGGGAGAGCAGCGCGCCGAAGGCGACCGCCGACTTGATCGTGCCCTGGAACGCCGGGCCGGCCTCCGTGACGCCGAGGTGGAGCGGGTAGTCGCACTGGGCGGCGAGCTGCCGGTACGCCTCGATCATCACGACCGGGTCGTTGTGCTTGACGGAGATCTTGATGTCCCGGAAGTCGTGCTCCTCGAAGAGCGAGGCCTCCCAGAGAGCGCTCTCCACGAGCGCCTCGGGGGTCGCCTTGCCGTACTTCTCCAGGAGCCGCCGGTCGAGCGAGCCGGCGTTGACCCCGATCCGGATCGGCGTGCCGTGGTCCTTCGCGGCCCGCGCGATCTCCCGCACCTTGTCGTCGAACTGCTTGATGTTGCCGGGGTTGACCCGGACCGCGGCGCAGCCGGCCTCGATGGCCGCGAACACGTACTTCGGCTGGAAGTGGATGTCCGCGATCACCGGGATCTGGGACTTCCTCGCGATGGTCGCCAGGGCGTCCGCGTCGTCCTGCGTGGGGCAGGCGACGCGGACGATCTGGCAGCCGGACGCGGTGAGTTCGGCGATCTGCTGGAGGGTCGCGCCGATGTCCGAGGTGCGGGTCGTGGTCATCGACTGCACCGACACCGGGGCACCGCCCCCGACCGCCACGGGCCCGACATGGATCTGCCGTGACACGCGCCGCTCGGCGATCGGCCGGGCCGGGACCTCGGGGAGGCCCAGGGAGATGGCGGTCACGCGGTCACTCCCGGTTTCCGGAGACCGTCTCGCGCATCGCGCGGAGCGACTCCTTGAGGGACCCCATGGTGGCGAGGACGGCGGTGGGCTCGTAGCCGCAGTGCGCCATGCAGTTGGCGCAGCGCGGGTCCTTGCCGCGGCCGTACTTGTCCCAGTCGGTCTCCTCGATGAGTTCGCGGTACGTCGGCACGTACCCGTCGCTCATCAGGTAGCAGGGGCGCTGCCAGCCGAAGAGCGAGTAGTTCGGGATCGCCCAGGCCGTGCACGGGAAGTCGACCTTGCCCTCCAGGAAGTCCAAGAAGAGCGGGGAGTGGTTGAGCCGCCACTTGCGCCGGTTGCCGCCCGCGAAGGCCTTCTTGAACAGCTCGCGGGTCTGTGCCACGCCGAGGAAGTGCTCCTGGTCGGGGGCCTTCTCGTAGGCGTAGGCAGGCGAGATCATCATCTCGTCGACCTTCAGGTCGTCGTTGAGGAAGTTGAGCACCTCGATGATGGTCTGCGGGGTGTCGGTGTTGAAGAAGGTCGAGTTGGTGGTCACGCGGAAGCCGCGCCGCTTGGCCTCCTTCATGGCCGCCACCGCCTCGTCGAACACGCCCTCCTTCGCCACGGACTCGTCGTGCCGCTCGCGCAGCCCGTCGATGTGCACCGCGAAGGCGAAGTAGGGAGAGGGCGTGAACTTGTCCATCTTCTTGCGCAGCAGCATGGCGTTGGTGCAGAGGAAGACGTACTTCTTCTTCGCCACCAACTGCCGCACGATCTCGTCGATCTGAGGATGCATCAGGGGCTCGCCGCCCGCGATGGACACCATCGGCGCACCGGACTCCAACACCGCCCCGACGGCCTGCGCGACCGGCATGCGCTGCTTGAGCACACCTGCCGGGTGCTGGATCTTGCCGCAGCCCTCGCACTTCAGGTTGCAGGCGAAGAGGGGTTCCAGCTCCACGATCAGTGGGAACTTGTCCCGCTTGCGGAGCTTCTGTTCAGCCAAGTAAGTCGCGACCTTGATGGACTGGCGCAGCGGCATGGCCATCTGGCTCACCTCCGGGGGAGCAACAAAGAACGGTGCCATTCGAAAAAAGCAGGAAGAACGGATCGAAGAACGCGGAAAGCCGATATTCCACCGCGCACCGTGCCGATCCGGACGAGTTCATGTTCAGGAGCGTCCACGACCACCCTGACGGCCGCAACCGGGCGCTCGCCCGCGCGCACGGCGCTCAGGAGCGTGGCCGCCGACTCCATGTCGACCGCGATTGCGCCGGTCGCGAGCAGATCAGACCGTTCATGACCGCGGACGACGTGATCGGAGCCGGTGACGGGGCCGGTGTGGACAGTGCGGCCGGGTACGGTCCGCACCAGTTCCTTCACGAGGAGTTCGGTGGCGACGCAGGGGACGCTGCCGCGCGGGTCCCGGGTCTCCTCGGCGACGACCAGGTCGCCGGGGTGCATCCCGGGTGCGAGTCCCGCGCAGAAGCCGGTGGCCAGGACGGCGGCACCGGCGAGCGCCGGGTCGGCCAGGACCCGGGTGACGGACCGTTCCGCCGCCCTGGGGCCCATGCCGGTGCGCAGCACGGTGACCGGCCCGCCCGCGCCGCCGCGTTCGCCGGCGCGCAGGGCTAGGTGCTCGATGCCGAGCGCGCAGGCGATCAGCAGCGGAGCCGGAGCGGGCGTGGTACTCATTCAGCTCCTCTCGGCCTCGGGCATGGGCTCGCCGTGGACGTAACGGCCGAGCGCGGTGAGCGGGAAGACCTGCCGGTAGAGGTGGTAGTTGATGGAGAAGTCCCAGGGGAACCCGGTGCCGGTGAAGTACGGCTCGTCCCAGGAGCCGTCCTCCCGCTGGGTCTCGGCGAGCCACCGCACGCCCCGCTCGACGGCCTTGGAGTCCTTCTCCGCCGCCGCGAGCAGCGCCATCAGCGCCCACGCGGTCTGGGAGGCGGTGGAGGCGCCGCGCCCGCTCCATTCACCGGCGTACTTGTAGGAGCGCAGGTCCTCGCCCCAGCCGCCGTCCTCGTTCTGGACCTGCTCCAGCCAGGTCACCGCGCGCCGGATCGCCGGATGCGAGGCGGGCAGCCCGGCCGCGACGAGCGCGGGCACCACGGAGCCGGTCCCGTAGACGTAGTTGACGCCCCAGCGCCCGAACCACGAGCCGTCCGGCTCCTGTTCGGCCAGCAGCCACTCGATGCCGCGCCGGGTGCGCGGGTCGTGGGACATGCCCTCGAAGGCGAGCATCTCCACGACGTGCGCGGTGACGTCGGCCGAGGGCGGGTCGATGACCTCGCCGAAGTCGCAGAACGGCAGCCGGTTGGGGAACGGGCTGGTGTTGTCGACGTCGAAGGCGCCCCAGGCGCCGTTCTTCGACTGCATGCCGAGGTTCCAGCGCACCCCGCGCCCGATGGCCTTCTCCATCCGCTCGGGATCGTGGTGCTTGATCCGGCGCAGCGCGAGGACCACCTCGGCGGTGTCGTCGATGTCGGGGTAGTTGTCGTTGTGGAACTCGAACGCCCAGCCGCCCGGCGGGAGCTGGGGGCGCTTCACGGACCAGTCGCCGGGCCGCACGATCTGCTCGCCGAGCATCCAGTCGGCGGCCTTGACCAGTTGCGGATGGTCGTCGGGCAGGCCGGCGTCGGCCAGGGCGATGGCCGCCAGACAGGTGTCCCACACCGGGGACTGGCAGGCCTCGATCATCCGGGCGCCGTCCTCGCGCCACAAGGCGTAACGATCCAGCGACTCAAGGCCCGCGCGCATCACGGGGTGTTCGAGGTCGTAGCCGAGCAGGTGCAGGGCGATCACCGAGTACACGGCCGGCGGCTGGATGCCGCCCCAGGCGCCGTCGTTCTCCTGGCGTTCGACGATCCAGCGGGCGGCGGACTTCAGGGCGGAGCCGCGCAGCCGGCGCAGCGCGACCTTGCGATAGCCGCGGACAACCTTGTCGAGCCGTTGGAAGACACCCTCCCAACTGGCCACCGGAGCAAGGGGCTGCGGTGGGTTGGGATCGGCCGGGTCGGTGTGGAGCTCGTCCAGCGGGAACGGCGCCGGGCGCACCGGGCGTTTGGCCGAGACGACGGTGAGCGGCACGATGGTCTGCCGGGCCCACTGGCCGAAGTTGTAGATGCTGAGCGGGAACCACTTGGGGAAGTACAGGAGCTCCGGCGGGAGTTCGGGCAGGTCCTCCCACTTCCACCAGCCGAACAGGGCCAGCCAGATCCGGGTGAACACCCGGGCGGCGGCGATCCCGCCGCGCTCGCGGATCCAGGCCGACGCCTTCGCCATGTGGGGCGCCTCGGGAGCGTCCCCGGCCAGCCGCAGGGCGACGTACGCCTCGATGGTGGTGGAGAGTTCGCCCGGGCCGCCGTAGAAGGTGGCCCAGGTGCCGTCCTCGCGTTGCTCGCCGCGGATGAAGAGAGCGGCGGCGGCCGTCGTGGCCTCGTCGCGGATGCCGAGGAACTGACGGAGCAGCAGGTCCTCGGCGTCCATGGTGACGTTGGTCTCCAGGTCACCCTTCCACCAGCCCTGCGCGTCCTGCCGGGCGAGCAGATGGTCGGTGGCACGCCTCACGGCGCGTTCGGCGGCTTCTTGTACCCCGGCCGTCGCGGGGGTGGTGAGGTCGGTGCTGGCCGAGGCAGCGCGGGGCGGCAGGGTGGCCCCGGTGCTTCCGTCGGTCGTCGCTGTCATGGCTTCCCCTTCGTGCAGTCGTACGAAATCGTTCTGCTGTGGGTCCGCCGTCGGCCGGTGCTGGTTGCGCGCTCGCACCGGCCGGCGACTACGCGAGGGCTATTCGACCGATAGTGATCATCTCTTTCGTACGACGACGAAGTCCGCGAGCGCCGTGAACTGTGTCCGGACCAGGTCGGACATGTCGACGGCGTGCAGGGCTTCGATGGCGATGGTGTGCTGACGACGCGCCTCTTCGGCGGTCCATTCCCGGCCGCCGGCCTCCTCGATGAGGGCGGCGCGGGCGGCGAACTCCTCCTCGGAGAAGTTCTCGAAGTCGCTGCTCTTGGCGTCGGCGGCGAGGATCTCGCCGAGCCGCTCGGAGGCGGGGCCGCCCGCCGCGAGCGCGGCGACGACCGGCAGGGACTTCTTGCGCTGGCGCAGGTCGCTCCAGGTCTGCTTGCCGGTGGAGTCCGGGTCGCCCCAGATGCCGAGGAGGTCGTCGACGGCCTGGAAGGCGAGGCCGAGGTGGTAGCCGTACTTCTCCAGGGTGTCGGCGGTGCGGTCGTCGGCGCCGCCGAGCACCGCGCCGATGGAACTGGAGGCGGCGAGCAGGGCGCCGGTCTTGTTGCCCTCCATCTCCAGGCACTCCTCGACGCTGACCCGGTCGCGGTGCTCGTAGGAGATGTCCTGGGCCTGACCGTCGATCAGGGCGCGGGTGGCGGTGGTGAGCCGGCGGGTGGCGCGGCCGGCCTCGACGGTGCCGAGTTCGAGGAGGACCTCGTTGGCGAGGGCGAACAGGGCGTCGCCGACCAGGATGGCCTGGGCGGGGCCGTGCACCTTCCAGACGGTGTCACGGTGGCGGCGCTGTTCGTCGCCGTCCATCAGGTCGTCGTGGAGGAGGGAGAAGTTGTGGACGAGTTCGACGGCGACGGCGCCCGGGATGCCGACCTCGGGGGCGGCGCCGGTGACCTCGGCGGAGAGCACGGCGAGCGCGGGCCGTACGGCCTTGCCGCCGTCGCCGTCGGCGGGGTTGCCCTCGGCGTCGATCCAGCCGAAGTGGTAGGCGGCCACGGTGTCCATGGGGGATGCCAGGCGGTCGACGGCCGCCTTCAGTACCGGGTTGGCAAGGGTCCGGCCGCGCTCCAGGAGCGCGGTCACGTCCACCGCGTCGGCAGCCGTTTCGGCCGGGGGCACAGTGGGCACAGTTTCTCCTCTTGTTGCGGTACCGGGGGTGCGGGGGCCTGCCGCCTGCTGATCGAGCATCACGCCGCCTCCTCGAACTCGAAGAGGTGACGGGGGCGGGGCCGGCCCAGGGTGCGCAGCGCGGCGTCGGCCGCGTTCACACCACTGCGGACCGCACTCTCCATGGTCGCGGGCCACCCTGTGGCGGTCCACGCTCCGGCCAGGTAGAGGCCGGGTGCCTTGGTGCGGGCGCCGGGCCGCAGCCGCCCGACGCCGGGGGTGGGGGCGAAGGTCGCGGTGCGCTCCCGGGTCACGAAGAAGTCCTTCACCCCGGCGCCGCGCGCGCCGGGCAACAGCCGTTCCAGCTCGGGCAGATAGCGCTCGCGCAGGACGGCCACGGGTGCGTCGATCTCGTCCTGGGCGGCCGACTGGGACAGTGCGAGGTACTGTCCCGCCCGTCGCCCACCACCACCCTTGTACGGAGGCCCTTCGGGCCCGCCTTTCAATAGCCCGGAGGCATGGGTGCGGTCGAACACCCACTGGACCGGGGTGCCCAGGGCCGCGAAGAACGGCTTGGTGAGCACCGTACGGTCGTAGACCACATGGACGTTGAGGATCGGCGCGGTGCCGATCTCCAGCAGGTTCTCCGGGGCGTCGAGGGCGCCCTCGGGCAGCAGGTCGTACGCCTCGCGCTGGGCGACGGCGAGCACCACGCTGTCCGCGGTGAGCGTCTCCCCGGGAACCTGAACGCTCCACGTCCCGTTCTCGTTAGTGGAGACGGAGGTGACGCGTGTACGGAGCTCAGTGCGCACGCCCGCGGAGTCGAGCGCCTTGCGGGCCAGCCGGTCGTGCAGTTCGCCCAGCGGCACATGGGCCCAGCCGATGTCGGCCGCGCCCGGGTCGGACAGCAGACCGGTCTTGAACACCATCGCGGCGAGCGCCAGGGAGGCGTCCTGGGCCACCGCGTTGAGGGTGGCGACCCCCACCAGGTCCCACAGTGCCTCGATGGCCCGCGCCGACTGGCCTCGGGCAGCCAGCCAGCTGCCGAAGTCCTGTGCGTCGAGCGAGGGATCGCCGAGATCGAGTGCTCGGAGGGCGAGAGCGGCCTGGCCTACTCTGGCGCGCTCGGCGAGCGAGAGATGCGGGTAGGCGGCGAGGCTGCGCCCCAGATGCAGGGGTACCGGCAGGGGGTCCCGGCGGAGTCTGCCGAGCCGGCGCCCCTCGGGTTTCGCGAGGTCGAGCACGGGCACGTCGAGCCGGTCCTGGAGCGGTGCCAGCGCCGCGCCCTCGATACGGTCGAGGAACCAGCGGTAGGCCGTGCAGCAACGCAGGTACACATGCTGGCCGTTGTCGACGGTCAGGTCGCCGCGCTGGAAGGAGAAGGCGAGCCCGCCGAGGCGCGGCCTGCCTTCGAGCAGGGTGACGTGCATCCCCGCGTCGGCGAGTGCCAGCGCGGCCGTGACGCCGGCCAGGCCGCCGCCGATCACGACGGCGGTGCGCCCGGACGGGATGTCGTCGTGCGTCCGTTCGGATCGCGTGCCGTCGGTCATCGTGCAGCCTCCCCTGCCCGCCCGCCGTGCCGGTGGAACGGGGCAGGGCGGGCCATCGCAGTCAGGGACGCCGCGCCGCACCGGAGGGTTGCCTGCCGTTTATCTCCGGTGGGTTCAGCTTGGCCCACTTTGTCCATCAGGCGCGCCTCCTGACGGTCCGGCGGGACGTGTGGCGCCGGGTGTCGAGCCCGGACAGGCCGCGTACGGCAACGTACGCCTTCTCGCGTCCGGGCAGCGAGACCCGGCCGCGCAGCACCGCCTCCGGTTCCCGCTCGATGCGGTCGAGCAGCCGGCGGTAGATGCCGGCCATGGCGGCGACACAGGCGCCGCTGCGCCGGTCGAGCATGGGCAGCAGCCGGTAGCCCTCGGCGAACAGGGCTCGGGCGCGCCGGACTTCGAAGTGCACCAGGCCCGCGAAGTCCGAGCCCTCCGGCGGGGTCGGCCCGTGGAACCCGGCCGCGCAGCCGAACTTGGCGAGATCGTCGCCGGGCAGATAGATACGGCCGTTCCCGGCGTCCTCGCGGATGTCCCGGAGGATGTTGGTGAGCTGGAGCGCGAGCCCGAGCGTGTCGGCATACTCCGGCGCGCGCTCGGCGCCGCGCGCCCCCGGTTCGGTGCCGAACACACCGAGCGAGAGCCGGCCGATCGCACCGGCCACGCAGCGGCAGTAGACCCTGAGGTCGTCCCACGTCTCGTAGGTCTCGCCGCGTACGTCCATCAGCACACCGTCGATCAGCTCGTCCAGGCCGCCCAGTGGGATCGGGAAGGCCTGGGCGGCGTGCGCGAGGGCGACCGCGACCGGGTCGGTGTCGTCCTCGTCGACCGCGCCGTCCTGGACCCGGGCGAGCAGCGCCCGGGTGTCCTCCAGCCGGGCCGCCTTCACGTCGTCGGCCAGCACGCCGTCGCCGATGTCGTCGACGCGCCGGGAAAAGGCGTAGAGCGCCGACATGGCGCGCCGCTTGGGCGCAGGCAGCAGCCTGATGCCGTAGGCGAAGTTCCGTGCCTGCTGTCCGGTGACGGTCTCGCAGTAGCTGTAGGCGGCGAGTACCGGTGCGGACACAGGTGTGGGAGAGTCCACGGTCCGGATCACCCCTCTCCTCGCAGAGTCACGCCCACCTCACGCAGCAACCGGCCCTTGCCGGGCTTGGGCGGGCCGGGAAGTACGTCGTATTCGGCGGCGGCGATCGCTGCGATCGCCGCCCTTCCCCCCGCCACGAACCCCGCGAGCAGCAGCTTCAACCTGCCGTGGACGCTACCCACCAGGGGGGCGCCTTCATTCAGGAGATCGCGGGCGCGTTGTGCTTCGTATGCAACCAGAGCACGCACCGATGCGCCCGCGGTTTTCCTGGCGAGATCCGCCTCCTGGACATGAAAGCGCTTCATGTCCACGGCGGGCAGATAAATCCGGTCGTGGCCGAGGTCCTCGGCCACGTCCTGGAGGTGTTCGACGATCTGGAGTGCGGTACAGATCGCGTCCGAGAGGCGGATCCGCTCGGGGGTCGAGGTGCCGGTGACGGCGAGGACCAGGCGGCCGACCGGGTTGGCGGACAGCTCGCAGTAGGCGAGCAGGTCGTCGTAGGTCTCGTACCGCTTGACCAGCTGGTCCTGGCGGTTGGCGGCGATCAGTCCGAGGAACGGCTCGGGGGCCAGGTCGCGGCGGCGAACCGTGAGCTGGAGGCGGCGCAGCAGGGGATGGTGCGGGGTGCCGTCGAAGACACGGCCCAGGTCGGCCTCGAAGGCGTCGAGGAGGACCAGGCGGTTTTCGGCCTCCTCCGGGGACACGCCGAGCAGCCGTGCGTCGGCGCCGCCGGGCGCCAGGTCGCCGTCGCCGATGTCGTCGACGAGACGGGCGAAGCCGTACACCGCCATCAGGTCGTCACGCCAGACCCTCGGCAGGAAGAACGGGGCCACCGGGAAGTTCTCGTCCGCGGCCTTGTCCAGGGTGCCTCGCTCGGCGTCTCCGGTGCGCGCCGGGGTGGTCGCCGTCACCGTTCACTGCCCGGGGCCAGGACGGCGTGGCCTGCGTTGAGCTGGGGAGTTTCCGTAGCCATTGCCGTCACATCTCCCGTTCTACACTGCCGACCCAATACACACTATTTCGGACACGCCGCCCGGCAATCCACGGGACGGCCCGGCCGAGGGTGTCGCGCATTATCGCCCCACTTGCCGCTTTCCGGGACCGGTACAGCTTACGTTGTACAACGCATCGAGGTTCGTCGGGGTGTCCCGCAGATCACAACAACACACCGATTGGCG
Organism: Streptomyces sp. NPDC048254; assembly: GCF_043201895.1. Taxonomy (NCBI): domain Bacteria; kingdom Bacillati; phylum Actinomycetota; class Actinomycetes; order Kitasatosporales; family Streptomycetaceae; genus Streptomyces; species Streptomyces sp. NPDC048254. The sequence goes on along the minus strand of NZ_JBICZJ010000003.1, from coordinate 489,407 downwards.
TCAAGATTCCTAAGGCGGCCCGGAGTTGACGTTTCCTTTGCAGACGCCGGGCCCCGCCGGAAAGGTTCCGGCGGGGCCCGGCGACTACTGGGCTACTTGCCCGTGAACTTCTCGTACTCCTTGAGCACCTCTTCGGTCGGGCCGTCCATGCGCAGCTCACCGCGCTCGAGCCACAGGACCCGGTCACAGGTGTCCCGGATCGACTTGTTGTTGTGACTGACCAGAAATACGGTGCCCGCGTGCCGGCGCAGTTCGCGGATCCGGTCCTCGGAACGCCTGCGGAAAGCCGCGTCACCGGTGGCCAGCGCCTCGTCGATCATGAGAACGTCGTGGTCCTTGGCGGCGGCGATGGAGAACCGCAGCCGGGCCGCCATGCCGGAGGAGTAGGTCCGCATCGGCAGGGTGATGAAGTCGCCCTTCTCGTTGATGCCGGAGAAGTCGACGATCTCCTGGTAGCGCTCCTTGATCTCCTCGCGGGACATGCCCATGGCGAGTCCGCCGAGGATCACGTTGCGCTCCCCGGTGAGGTCGTTCATCAGGGCCGCGTTGACACCGAGCAGCGAGGGCTGCCCGTTGGTGTAGACCCTGCCCCGCTCGGCGGGCAGCAGGCCGGCGATGGCACGCAGCAGGGTGGACTTGCCGGAGCCGTTGGAGCCGATCAGGCCGATCGCCTCGCCCCGGTAGGCGACGAAGGAGACCCCGCGCACGGCGTGCACCTTGCGGACGCCCCGGGCCGTGTCGTCGGAGCCGCGTTTGACGATGCGGCTGAGGGCGGCCGTCGCGCTGCCCTTGCCGGACTTGGCGCCGTGCACGCGGTAGACGATGTGCACATCCTCCGCGATGACGGTGGGGATCCGCTCCCCCTGGTTCTGCTGGTTCTGCTCCGTGTCGTTCAGCTCAGCCACGGCCGTACCGCTCCTCCGCCTTCCAGAAGTACACGAACCCGCCGGCGAAGACGACCAGCGCCCAGGACAGGGCCACGGCCCAGACGTGCGGCGGGAGGTTCGAGGCGCCATAGCCGTCGATGAGGGCGAAGCGCATCAGGTCCATGTAGACGGTGGCGGGGTTCACCTGGAGGAGCGTGCGCGCCCACTCCGGCCGGCCCTCCATCATCTTGGTGATCGAGAACATCACACCGGACATGTACATCCAGGTGCGCAGGACGAACGGCAACAGCTGGGCCAGGTCCGGCGTCTTGGCGCCCAGCCGGGCCACGATCATGGCCAGGCCGGTGTTGAAGAGGAACAGCAGGGCCAGGATCGGGACGACCAGCACCCAGGACAGGCCCGGACTGCTGCCGAACCCGACCACCACGGCGACCATGACGATCATCGAGAACAGCAGCTGCTGGAGCTGCTGGAGCGCGAAGGAGATCGGCAGCGAGGCACGCGGGAAGTGCAGCGCTCGCACCAGGCCGAGGTTGCCGGAGATCGCCCGGACGCCCGTCATGATCGAACTCTGTGTGAACGTGAACGTGAAGACGCCGGTGACCAGGAACGGGATGTAGATGTCCTGCGACATCCCGCGGCTGGCATGCAGGATGACACCGAAGATGAAGTAGTACACGGCCGCGTTCAGCAGCGGCGTGGCCACCTGCCAGAGCTGGCCGAGCTTGGCCTGGCTGTACTGGGCGGTGAGCTTCGCCTGCGAGAAGGCGAGGACGAAGTGCCGGCGTCCCCAGAGCTGGCGTACGTACTCGACGAGCGAGGGACGTGCGCCGCTCACCGTGAGCCCGTACTTGGCGGCCAGCTGCGCCGCCGTGAGGCCCTCGTCCGGCGACGGCACCGCGCTCACCGCGATTCCGACGTCATGCGTTGTCTCACTCAAGGGTGGAAGCCTTCGTCCTCAGATTCGTCTTACGTTCGTCTTACGGAATTGTGCTACCGGAGGTGACACGTATCCGTCATGGGACACGTTTCCGGGGATGTCCGCGCGCCGGACACCCCGGAAACGCGGACGCACCTTCGAGCTTCTCAGATCACCGGGGGCCGGCCCAGTCGCGTGAGCTTCCACACGGTGCGCCACCGCATGGGCCGACGGGGTCCGCACGGGGTGGTCCAGCCCTCCCGGAAGCCGGCGAACCAGGCGTGCAGGGCCGGGCGCGAGGGGCGGCGCACCAGGGTCAGCAGCATCCACACCCCGAGGTAGACGGGGACCAGGGGGGCGGGCAGGTTGCGACGCGCCAGCCACACCCGGTTGCGGGCGACCATCCGGTGGTAGACCGCGTGCCGGGAGGGGGCGGTCGTGGGGTGGTACAGCACCATGTCGGAGCGGTAGTCGATCATCCAGCCGGCGTCCAGGGCCCGCCAGGCCAGGTCGGTCTCCTCATGGGCGTAGAAGAACTCGTCCGGCAGGCCGCCGACCTCGGCGAGGACCTGGGTACGGACGGCGTTGGCGCCGCCGAGGAAGGTGGTGACCCGGGAGGAGCGCATCGGGTCGGAGGCCCGCAGCCGCGGCACGTGCCGGCGCTGGGTCTGACCCGTGTCCGGGTCGGCGATACGGAAGCTGACGATGCCGAGCCTCGGGTCGGTGGCGAAGGCCTGGCGGCACAGCTCGGCGGTGTCGTGCCCGGGGAGCAGTCCGTCGTCGTCCAGGAAGAGCAGTATGTCGACATCGCGGCCGCTGGGGCCGAAGGCCTCTATGCCGACGTTGCGGCCACCGGGGATCCCGAGGTTCTCGGGCAGCTCCATGGTGCGGACGCCGTCCGGGACCTCCGGGACGGGCGAGCCGTTGCCGACGACGACCACCTCGACCGGGTCGCCGTCCTGCTTGGCGACCGAGTCGAGGAGGGCGCGCAGTTCGTCGGGGCGGTTGCCCATGGTGATCACGACCGCGCCGACCTTCAGCCCGGCGCTCACCGCAGCCTGCTCGACGCGAGGACCGAGACCAGGTGCAGCAGGGTCTGCAGCAGCGCGATCCCGGCGAGCACGGCGGTGCCGAGCCGGGTCCAGAAGAGGTCGCCGTGGAAGTGGTCGGCGACGGCCAGCAGCAGGATCAGCAGCGAGGCCTCGATGCCGAGGATCAGCCGGTGGAACCGGAACAGGGCGGCGGCCCGCCGGGCCAGCGCCATCCCGGAGGACCGCATCTCGGCGGCGGCCTCCTTGACCACCGGAAGGCCGGCCTGGTGGCGGGCGACGCCAACCAGGTCGGTCTCGGCCTTGATCAGGATCGCGCCGAGCGCGGCCAGGGTGCCCAGGAAGGCCCACAGCCAGTCGATGCGGCCGCTGCCGAACAGGTCGGCGGCGCGCAGCCCGAGCCCGACGAGAACGGCCGCGTCGGTCAGATACGCCCCCACCCGGTCGAGATAGACCCCGCCCAGCGAGTACTGCTGCTTCCAGCGCGCGACCTCGCCGTCGACGCAGTCCAGCAGCAGGTACATCTGGACGCAGACCACGCCGAGCACCGCGCCCCAGATGCCCGGCACCAGCAGGGCCGGGCAGGCGAGCACGCCGAAGACGGTCATCAGGTACGTGAGCTGGTTGGGCGTGACCCTGGTGTTCACCAGGTAGCGGTCCACCCGCAGGGACACCTCACGCATATAGAGGCGCCCCATCCAGTGCTCACCGCTGCGCCGGTCCTTGACCCCGACGGGGTGGACGACCGGACGTAGTTCAGCTACCGATGGCCTTGACATAGTCGACGTAGAAGTCCTTGATCTGGTGGGTCTTGAGGTCGAGGTGTTCGAGGATGGTGTAACGGCCGGGCCGGGTCTCCGGAGCGAACTCCACGACCCGGACGAACTCGTCCACGGTGAAGCCGATCTCCTCCGGCAGCACCGGCAGTCCGTGCCGGCGCAGCACATCGGCCATGTACACGGACTGCTCGTGGGCTCCGCGCAGGTACATCGCGAAGGCCGCGCCGAGCCCGCACTGCTCGCCATGGCTGGCGGCACGCCTCGGGAACAGCAGGTCGAAGGCGTGGTTGATCTCGTGGCAGGCGCCGGAGGACGGGCGGGAGTCGCCCGACACCGACATGGCGATACCGCTGAGCACCAGCGCCTCGGCCAGCACCTGGAGGAAGTCGTTCTCCCCAATGCCGCCGGGGTGGCGCAGCACCGCCTCGCCGGCCTGCCGGGCCATGGCGGCCGCCAGACCGTCGATCTTCTCGCCGTTGACGCGGTGGGACAGTTCCCAGTCCGCGATCGCCGAGATGTTGGAGACGGCGTCCCCGATGCCCGAACGCACGAAGCGTGCCGGGGCCTCGCGGATGACGTCGAGGTCGATGACGACCGCGATCGGGTTGGGCACGCCGTAGGAGCCGCGGCCCGCGTCGTTGTCGAGGGTGGCGACCGGCGAGCACAGACCGTCGTGCGCGAGGTTCGTCGGCACGGCGACCAGGGGCAGGCCCACCCGCGCGGCCGCGAACTTGGCACAGTCGATGATCTTGCCGCCGCCGAGGCCGACGACCGCGTCGTAGCGGCCCGCCTTGATCTCGCCGGCCAGCCGGATCGCGTCGTCGAGGGTCCCGCCGCCGACCTCGTACCAGGTGGCGCCGGGCAGGCTCGGCGAGACGCGCTCGCGCAGCTTGGTGCCGGAGCCGCCGCTGACGGCGACGGCGAGCCGGCCGGAGTGCGAGATGCGCTCGTCGGCGAGCACACTCGCGAGGTCGTCGAGGGCACCCGGGCGGATGTCGACGACGACCGGCGAGGGGATCAGCCTGGTCAGTACCGGCACGCGATCTCCCGTCCCCGGGCGAGATCGTCGTGGTTGTCGATCTCGACCCACCGGACGTCGCCGATGGGCGCGACGTCGATCCGGAAGCCGCGGTTGACCAGCTCCTGGTAGCCGTGCTCGTAGAACTGCTGTGGGTCGCTCTCCCAGACCGTCTTCAGCGCGTCGGCGAGCTCGGGGGCCGCGTCGCCCTCGATGAGGGTGACGCCGATGTACTCGCCGGTGGCCTCGGCGGGGTCCATCAGCTTGGTGATCTTCGTCATGCCCTTGCCGGCGCCGACGACGACCTTCATCTCCTCGTCGGCGAGGTCCTTGACCGTGTCCAGCGCCAGGATGATCCTCTTGCCCTCACCGCGGGCGGCGAGCAGCGTCTTCTCGACGGAGACCGGGTGCACGGTGTCGCCGTTGGCGAGGATCACGCCGTCCTTGAGGGCGTCACGGCCGCACCACAGGGAGTAGGCGTTGTTCCACTCCTCGGCCTTGTCGTTGTCGATGAGGGTGAGCTTGAGGCCGTACTTCGCCTCCAGGGCCGCCTTGCGCTCGTAGACGGCCTCCTTGCGGTAGCCGACGATGATCGCGACCTCGGTCAGGCCGATCTCGGCGAAGTTGCCGAGGGTCAGGTCGAGCACCGTGATCGAGTCCTCTATCCCGGCAGGCCCCACCGGCACCAGCGCCTTGGGCAGGCTGTCGGTGTAGGGGCGCAGACGCCGTCCGGCGCCGGCCGCCAGCACGAGGCCGATCATGCGGGTTCTCCTTCATCGTGTACGGCGGGCGCCCCTGCGGACACCCAGAAGCGGATGCTCTCGACGAGCACCAGCCCGGCCACGGCCACGGCCAGGACCGTGAGCGCGACTTGGAACTGCGTGGCGGTGAGCACCGCGGCCACGACGGTGACCAGCAGCGTTCGCCCTTCCTGCCCCCCTGCGGCGCGTACCAGCCAGGCCGGCGGCGCCCCGGCGCCACCGCGGATGCGGTACACCGTGTCGTAGTGATGGTAGGCGACGGCGGCCACCAGGCCGAAAGCCGCGGGAAGGGTTCCGTTCACCCCGGATTTGCCTGCGAGGACGAGAACGGTGCCGTATTCGGCGGCCCGGAACAAGGGCGGGACCAGCCAGTCGAGGGCGCCCTTGAGCGGGCGGGCGAGGGCCTGTCCTGAGGCCAGCGCGTAGACGACGGCGCCCACGACCGGCGCCCAGGTCACGCCTGAGAAGAGGGACACGGTGAGAACCGCCACTCCGGCGAGCGCCACCAGGAGCGGGGAGCCGAGCGGGGCGGGCAGCGTGCGGGACACGAATCCGGCGAGCGGGCCGTTGTCGGCCAGGTCGGCCAGCGCCGTCGCCGCCCGGTCGGTCCTCGTGGCCTTGCGGGTCAGTGAGCGCAGCACCCGCCCGGCGGTGGTGTAGGTCGCCGCGAGGGCGCAGCCGACCAGCAGTACGTAGAAGGTGATCCGCGGGGTCGTCGCCGCGGTCAGGACGGCTATCAGGGCCCATCGTTCGCCGATGGGCAGGACTATCATCCGGCGCACCCAGACCGTCCAGCCGACGCTGTCGAGCTTGTCGGAGAGGGCCGCGGTGGGGCTGGTGTTGGCGGTGGCGTCGTGATTGGCCTCGTTGAAGGAGAAGTCGACCACGTGCCGGCAGGTCTGCAGGATCATCGCGCCGAGCGCGAGGGCCCATACATCGTCGTGGCCGCCGCCCCGGGCCGCGCCGAGTGCGAGGCCTGCGTAGTAGGCGTACTCCTTGGCCCGGTCGAAGGTGGCGTCCAGCCAGGCGCCGAGCGTGGAGTACTGCAGGGAGTAGCGGGCGAGCTGGCCGTCGGTGCAGTCCAGGACGAACGAGCAGATCAGCAGGACGCCCGCGGCGACGAAACCGATCCGGGTACCCGTGGCCGCGCAGCCCGCCGCGATCAGGGCGGTGAGCAGGGAGGCGGTGGTGACCTGGTTGGGGGTCAGGCCGCGCCGGGCGCACCAGCGGGCGAGGTAGCGGGAGTAGGGGCTGATGAAGAAGGTGGTGAAGAAGCCGTCACGGGACTTCACGGCCGACTTCAGGCGTACGGCCTCGTCGTCGACGGCGGCGACGGCCTGCCGTGCCTCGTTGCGGGCCTGCGGGTCGGCGGGGACGGCGGCGACCAGGCTGCCCAGCTCGGGGCGGTGCACGTCGGCGTCCAGGGCGGTGACGAGGCCGTCGACGGCCAGATCGGTTCGGCCGCCGGCGGCCGCCTCGCGCGCCAGCGCCCCGCTCAGCGCCTGACGGCCGGCCGGCTGGGCGGTGACGGCGCCGGGGATCGCGGCGAGCGGGAAGCGCGGGTCGGTGAGGCCGAGGCGCAGGGCGTGCAGATGGCCGACGAAGCGGGCGTCGACGACGGCGACCCGCCGGTCGGCGGGCACGGCCGCGAGGAGGGCCGCGGTGTCGGCGCTGTCCGAGGCCGTGCGCACCTCGAAGCCGAGCGCCCGCAGATCGCTCTCCAACGACGATCCGGGGACCGGCTGGCCGGTGACGATGGCGGTCGGCAACCGAACTCACTCCCTGGGTTCCGGCGCACGGGCGCCGGTCTACTGCGTGGTGGGGCGCGGTGTGCCTGGTGGCCCCCGGGCGGCATTCGGCAGAGGTTATCGGATGGTGAGGAGTGCTTGTTCACCGGCCGTTCACGGCACGGACGACCTGCTCTGCCCCGGCCTTTGCCGAGATCATCATCCGTGATCCGGGCCCCGGCCCACAAACCGCGCTCACAGAACGGGCATTGAGGACATGGAGCAACGCGGCACGGACGGGCGCCGACCGACCACCCGGAATGCCCGCCCCCTCACCACAGGTAACTGAGGGTGCCCTGACCTGGTATTCGTTTCCGCAGGTCAGGGCACATGACAACGGTGTTCACTGCCGCGTTGCCGGATACCCCCCACCCGTAGTTCACTGTGACCCCGGGCGGAACACAGGAGGCGCATCTCATGGGGGCAGGGCACGACCACGGCCACACGCACACCCACGCGCCGGCCACCGGCACGGCCGCGGCGGCCTATCGCGGGCGGCTGCGGGTGGCGCTCGCCATCACCCTCGGGGTGATGGTGGTCGAGATCGCCGGCGGCCTGCTGGCCGACTCGCTCGCGCTGATCGCGGACGCGGCCCACATGGCCACCGACGCGCTGGGTCTCAGCATGGCCCTGCTGGCGATCCACTTCGCCAACCTTCCGGCGAGCACCAACCGCACCTTCGGCTACGCCCGCGCCGAGATCCTGGCCGCCCTGGCCAACTGTCTGCTGCTGCTCGGTGTCGGCGGCTATGTGCTGTACGAGGCGGTCCAGCGGTTCGTGACGCCCGCGGACACACATGGCGGCCAGATGATCGTGTTCGGTCTGATCGGCCTGGTCGCCAACATGATCTCGCTCACCCTCCTGGTGCGCGGCCAGCAGGAGAGCCTGAACGTGCGCGGCGCCTTCCTGGAGGTGGCGGCCGACGCGCTGGGCTCGCTGGCGGTGCTGATCTCGGCCGTGGTGATCCTGACCACCGGCTGGCAGGCGGCCGACCCGGTCGCCTCGCTGATCATCGGCCTGATGATCGTGCCGAGGACGGTGAAGCTGCTGCGCGAGACGCTGGACGTCCTGCTGGAGGCGGCGCCCAAGGACGTGGACATGGCGGAGGTGCGGTCGCACATACTGGCGCTGGACGGCGTACTGGACGTCCATGATCTGCACGCCTGGACGATCACCTCGGGGCTGCCGGTGCTGTCGGCGCACGTGGTGGTCCGCTCGGAGGTGCTGAACGCCATCGGCCACGAGAAGATGCTGCACGAGCTGCAGGGCTGTCTCGGCCACCACTTCGACGTGGAGCACTGCACCTTCCAGCTGGAGCCGGGCGGGCACGCCGAGCACGAGGCCCGGCTCTGCCACTGACCGCGCCGCGGTCGGCCCCTCCGGCCACCGGAAGGCACCGCAACGCACCGGTCTGGGCTCCCCCGGCGTCCTTGTGTTCGACACCCCCGGACGGTTCCCGTTCGCACCCGTAGGGCACGATCAACTACCGGGTCCCTCTTCCGGCGTGCCCGTGCCGGGAAGTGCCGGGAGTGTCGGATTCGTACGGCAGACTTGGTACGAAGACCGAGGCGAAGGATGGGTATGCCGATCACACCTGCCACCGCGACGCACAGCACGTCGAAGGGCACAACGGACGCGATTTTGCTTGAACTCGTCGACGAGAAGGGTGTGACCATCGGGACCGCGGAGAAGCTGGCCGCGCATCAGCCACCCGGGCAGTTGCACCGGGCGTTCTCGGTCTTCCTCTTCGACGAACAGGGCAGACTCCTGCTCCAGCAGCGCGCGCTGGGCAAGTACCACTCCCCCGGTGTGTGGTCCAACACCTGCTGCGGCCACCCGTACCCCGGTGAGGCCCCCTTCGCGGCGGCGGCCCGCCGGACCTTCGAGGAGCTGGGGGTCTCCCCGTCCCTGCTCGGCGAGGCGGGCACGGTCCGCTACAACCACCCGGACCCGGCCTCCGGGCTGGTCGAGCAGGAGTTCAACCACCTGTTCGTCGGCATGGTGCAGGCGCCGCTCTCGCCGGACCCGGAGGAGGTCGAGGAGACCGCCTTCGTGACGGCCGCCGAGCTGACCGAGCGGCACGCCCGGGACCCCTTCTCGTCGTGGTTCATGACCGTGCTGGACGCGGCCCGTCCGGCGATCAGGGAGCTGACGGGCCCGTCCGCGGGCTGGTGAGCGGCCTCACGGCAGCGACGCGGGTTTGAGCGGCAGGGCGGCCCAGATCACCTTGCCGCCGCTCGACGTGTGTTCCACGTCCACGACGCCGCCCGCCTCCCTGGCCACCTCCCGCACCAGCAGCAGCCCCCGGCCGCCGGTCTGACCGTGATCGGCCTCCAGTGCGGTCGGGCGGTAGGGGTGGTTGTCCTCCACCGACACCCGCACCCACTCGGCGCCGACGGCGACCTCGACGGCGAGCACGGGCGACAGCAGCGCCGCGTGCTTGACCGCGTTGGTGACCAGCTCGGAGACGATCAGCAGCAGCCCGTACACCAGGTCCTCCGAGACCGGGACGCCCTGGCGCTGGAGCAGGTCCCGTACGGCGCGCCGCGCCTGCGGGACCGAGGCGTCCACGGCGGCGGCGGTGAACCGCCAGACTCCTTCGTACGGCAGCGGATCCGGCGGCGGGGCACCGCCTCCCTCTGGACGCGGGTCGTGCCCACGCCCGTGGTTCTCCATCGTCCGGTCGCCACCCTCGCGCTCGATTGTCACCACACGACGAGTGTTGGTAACGACCCCCTCCGCCCCGGATGACTGAACACAAGTCAGCAACTATCGAACGATTCTGACCGTCGACGTACGACAAGGTCGGTTGAGGGACTGGTCCTGTTCCGCTAAAGCCGACTTCCCGCACTTTTACGGTTGTACTGCAACCCCTGGGGCGGGACCGCGTCGATCCCCGGCTCCGTCACGCCGATAACATCCCGGCCATGGAGCCCCACCTCTCCCACCAGGTCACCGACGCCGTGGCCACGGTGGTCATCCACAACCCGGTCAAACGCAACGCGATGACCGCGGCGATGTGGCGAGCCCTGCCGCCCCTCCTGGACGAGCTGTCGGCCGACCCGGGCGTCCGGGCCCTCGTGCTGACCGGCGAGGGCGGAACCTTCTGCGCCGGTGCCGACATCTCCACCCTCCAGGGCTCCCCCGCCGAGGCACAGGCCCTCGCCTGCGCCGCCGAGGAGGCGCTCGCCGCGTTCCCCAAGCCGACCCTCGCCGCGGTCCGGGGCCACTGCGTCGGCGGCGGCTCGCAGCTCGCCGCCGCCTGCGACCTCCGGTTCGCCGCGGAGGGCGCCCTCTTCGGCGTGACCCCGGCCAAGCTCGGGATCGTCTACCCGGCCTCCTCCACCCGCCGCCTGGTCTCCCTGGTCGGCCCCGCCGCCACCAAGTACCTCCTGTACTCCGGCGAGTTGATCGGCACCGAGCGGGCGCTGCGCACCGGCCTGGTCGACGAGGTGCTGCCCGAGGGCGAACTGGACGGGCGGGTCGCCGGGTTCACCCGGATCCTGGTCGCGCGCTCCCAGCTCACGCAGGCGGCGGCGAAGGAGTTCGCGAACGGCCTCACCGACCGCGACGGCCACTGGACGGAGCAGGCGCGCGGCAGCGGCGACACCGCCGAGGGCGTCGCCGCGTTCCTGGAGCGCCGTCAGCCGCGGTTCAGCTGGGCTGTCCCCGACCGAGGATGAAACGGCTCCTCGAGCGGAGCTGTTCGACGACCTCGGCGGGCGCCTTCTGCGGGGAACCCGCGTCGTAGGGCGGCTGCGGGTCGTACTCGATCCCGAGCTGTACGGCCTGGGCGACGGCGTCTCCGGCGATCCGGCCGAGCAGGGCGAGCCCCATGTCGATGCCGGCGGAGACGCCGGCCGCGGTGACGTACTTGCCGTCGGTGACCACCCGCTCCCCCGTCGGCTCGGCGCCGAACGTCCGCAGCTCGTCGAGAGCCAGCCAGTGCGAGGTCGCGCGGCGCCGGTCGAGGAGACCGGCGGCGGCGAGCAGCAGGGAACCGGTGCACACGGACGTGGTCCAGGCGCTGGTGGCGTCGGCGGCGCGGATCCAGTCGAGGAGCGCCCGGTTCGCCATCTGCGGGGTCTGGCCGGGGCCGCCCGGGACGACCAGGACATCGGGGTGGGGCACCTCGGCGCAGGTCTTCTCGGCGATCAGGGCGAGGTTCCCGCTGTCGGTGCGGACGGGACCGGCTCGCTCGGCCACGAAGACGACCTCGGCGTCCGGGAGCCGGCCCAGGGTCTCGTACGGTCCCACCGCGTCGAGGGCGGTGAAACGGTCGTAGAGGACGATCGCGATCTGCATGGCTCTCCTATCCGGGTCGACCGACGGGTGCCGGCCGGAATCTGCGCCGATATTCGGCGGGTGTCGTGCCGAGCGCCTTGAGGAAGGCACGGCGCATCGCTTCGGGCGTGCCGTAGCCGCTGGCCCGGGAGACCTCCTCGACGCCGTCGCCGGTGTCCTCCAGGAGCCGGCGGGCGTGTTCCAGCCGTACCCGGTCGACGTACCGGCCGGGCGTCATGCCGGTCTCGGCCTGGAAGGCGCGGGCGAAGTGCCGGGGCGAGAGGGCCGCGCGGGCGGCCAGCGCCTCGACACCGAGCTCGCCGTCCGGGTGCTCGCTGATCCACCGCTGGACCTCCCGCAGCGGTTCACGCCGTGCGGTCTGGGCGGCGAGCTGCACGCTGAACTGGGCCTGGTTGCCGGGCCTGCGCAGGAACACCACCAGGTGCCGGGCGACCGTGAGCGCCACGTCCCGTCCCAGGTCCTCCTCTACGAGGGCGAGCGCCAGGTCGATGCCGGAGGTGACGCCGGCCGAGGTGGCGACCCGGCCGTCCCGGACGTAAATGGGGTCGGGGTCGACGTCGACGGCCGGATGGTCGTGGGCCAGCTTGTCGCAGTACGCCCAGTGGGTGGTGACCCGGTGGCCGTCGAGGAGTCCTGCCGCGGCGAGCAGGATGGCGCCGGTGCAGACGGAGACGAGCCGTCCGGTGCGCGGCCCGTACTCGTGCAGCCAGTCGACCAGGGCCGGGTCGTGGCGCCGGGTCCCCTGTCCGCCGGGCACGAGGAGCGTGTGCGGCTCGGACGCCTCGGCCAGGGCCGTGTCCGGTACGACGGTCAGCCCGCTGGAGGTGCACACGGGCGCGCCGTCCAGGGAGGCCGTACGGATGCGGTAGCTGCCCGGGACCTGGGCCTCGGCGCCCGTGAAGACCTCCACGGGGCCGGTGACGTCGAGGCTCTGGACACCGTCGAAGAGGACGACGAGAAGGGTTCGCTGCGCCATGTCATCGATTGTTCGCGGGCGCGACGATGGCCGCAATGACGAGCTTCCCACCTTTTCTGCCATGGCGGACCGAACACTTCGACGTCGGGTCGGGCATGACACTGGAGTCCGTACCGACCAGTCGGTAACGTGCTCGCCATGACCACTGCCGTCCTGGAGCCGCGCGCCGGCCGCCGCTGCCACACCCTGCTCAACTCCCTGCACGCGACCCACTTCTTCAGCCCCGAGCTGGCGGAGGAACTGGCCGCGCTCGGGGTCACCCACCCGCGGGCCGTCAACTTCGCGGTGCGGGCCGCCGCGTTGGGGCCGGTCGGGCCCGGCACGGTGACGGCCACGTTCTACAACTACAAGTACGAACTGGTGGCCCGGCATGTCCCGGCCGTCTGGGAGACCGCGTCGCCCGGCGACGTCCTCGCCGCACGCGCGCGTGCCGTCGACGCCTCCCTGCGGCGGCTGCTCGGCGCGGACGCGGTGACCTCCGACGGGATGGCCGAGGCCGCGCGGCTCGCGCTGCGCGCCACCGAGGCCTGCTCCCGCCCCGGCCGCCCGCTGTACGCGGCGCACGCGGACCTGCCGGTGCCCGAGGAGCCCCACCTCGCCTACTGGCACGCGACCACGCTGCTGCGCGAGCACCGCGGCGACGGGCACCTCGCGGTACTCACCGCGGCCGGTCTCGACGGGCTGGAGGCGGTGGTGACCCACACCGCCACCGGCAAGGGCATGACCCCGAAGTGGGTGCTCGCCACACGTGGCTGGACCCAGGCCGACTGGGACGCGGCGGCGGCGCGGCTGCGGGAGCGCGGACTGCTCGACGCGGCAGGCGAGCTGACCGAGGCGGGCGCGGCTCTGCGGGCGGAGATCGAGACGGAGACGGACCGGCTGGACCGGGCGCCGTACGAGCACCTGGGAGCCGACGGGGTGTCCCGTCTGACCGAGCTGGCGAAGGGGTTCGCGGGGGCGGCACTCGCCGCGGGCGCCTTCCCGGCGGATCTGGTCGGCAAGGGGTGAGCTGAGCGCCGTTACGGCGGATTCAGGAGACAGGTGGGGCACGGGGAGTACGACTTCGTGTCGCGGAAGGGTGCCCTGGGGCCCGGTTGTCGGTGTCACCTGCCACAATTGCCGCGCAACCTCAGTGGAGAAGGCGGTACGGGATCGTGACGACACCCGGGTCCCTGGTTCCAGGGTCCATCGAAGGCAGGATCGCCGAGGAGCTCGGCGTACGGGAGCGGCAGGTCAAGGCTGCCGTGGAGCTGCTCGACGGCGGTTCGACGGTGCCCTTCATCGCCCGCTACCGCAAGGAAGCGACCGAGATGCTCGACGACGCGCAGCTGCGCACGCTCGAGGAGCGGCTGCGCTATCTGCGGGAGCTCGAGGAGCGCCGGACGGCGATCCTGGAGTCGGTGCGCGAGCAGGGCAAGCTCACCGAGGAGCTGGAGGCGCAGATCCGGAGCGCCGAGACCAAGGCGCGGCTGGAGGACATCTACCTGCCGTACAAGCCGAAGCGGCGGACCAAGGCGCAGATCGCGCGGGAGGCCGGCCTGGAGCCGCTGGCCGAGGGGCTGCTCGGCGACCCGACGGTGGATCCGCTCGCCGCGGCCGCCGCGTTCGTGGACGCCGACAAGGGCGTCGCCGATCCGCAGGCGGCCCTGGAGGGTGCCCGCGCGATCCTCACCGAACGGTTCTCGGAGGACGCCGACCTCATCGGTGAGCTGCGCGAGCGCATGTGGGTGCGCGGCCGGCTCGCCGCGAAGGTACGGGACGGCAAGGAGGAGGCGGGCGCCAAGTTCGCCGACTACTTCGACTTCGCCGAGCCGTTCACCGCGCTGCCCTCGCACCGCATCCTGGCGATGCTGCGCGGCGAGAAGGAGGAGGTCCTCGACCTCGTCCTGGAGCCGGAGGAGCCGACCGAGGGGCCGTCGTCGTACGAAGGCATCGTGGCCCACAGGTTCGGGATCACCGACCGGGGGCGGCCGGCCGACAAGTGGCTGTCCGACACGGTCCGCTGGGCCTGGCGCACCCGCCTCCTCGTCCACCTCGGCATCGATCTGCGGCTGCGGCTGCGTACGGCGGCCGAGGACGAGGCGGTCGACGTCTTCGCGGCGAACCTGCGCGACCTGCTGCTCGCCGCCCCGGCCGGCACCCGGGCGACGCTTGGCCTGGACCCCGGTTTCCGGACCGGCGTGAAGGTCGCCGTCGTCGACGCCACGGGCAAGGTGGTCGCCACCGACGTCATCTACCCGCACGTCCCGGCCAACAGGTGGGACGAGGCGATCGCCAAGCTGGCCCGGCTCGCCAAGGAGCACGCGGTCGACCTGATCGCGATCGGCAACGGCACGGCGTCCCGCGAGACCGACAAGCTCGCCGGTGAACTCATCACCAAGCACCCGGAGTTGAAGCTCACCAAGGTGATGGTGTCCGAGGCGGGCGCGTCCGTGTACTCGGCGTCCGCGTTCGCCTCCCAGGAGCTGCCGGACATGGACGTGTCGCTGCGCGGCGCCGTCTCCATCGCCCGCCGGCTCCAGGACCCGCTCGCCGAGCTGGTGAAGATCGACCCGAAGTCGATCGGTGTCGGCCAGTACCAGCACGACCTGTCCGAGGTGAAGCTGTCGCGCTCGCTGGACGCGGTGGTCGAGGACTGCGTGAACGGCGTGGGCGTCGACGTGAACACGGCGTCGGCCCCGCTCCTGTCCCGGGTCTCCGGCATCACCTCCGGGCTCGCCGAGAACATCGTGGCCCACCGGGACACCAACGGCCCGTTCACCTCCCGCGGCCAGCTGAAGAACGTGGCGCGGCTCGGCCCGAAGGCGTACGAGCAGTGCGCGGGCTTCCTGCGCATCCGAGGCGGCGACGACCCGCTGGACGCGTCGAGCGTCCACCCCGAGGCGTACCCCGTCGTACGGCGCATGGTGAAGGAGTCGCACCAGGAGGTGGCGGCGCTCATCGGCAACACGGGTGTGCTGCGCTCGCTGCGGCCGGGCGACTTCGTGGACGAGAAGTTCGGTCTGCCGACCGTCACCGACATCCTCAAGGAGCTGGAGAAGCCGGGGCGCGACCCCCGTCCGGCCTTCAAGACGGCCACGTTCAAGGAGGGCGTCGAGAAGATCTCCGACCTGTCCTCCGGAATGGTGCTGGAGGGGGTCGTCACGAACGTGGCGGCGTTCGGGGCGTTCATCGACGTCGGCGTCCACCAGGACGGTCTGGCGCATGTCTCCGCGCTGTCGAAGACCTTCGTCAAGGACCCGCGGGAGGTCGTGAAACCGGGTGACATCGTCAAGGTGAAGGTCCTCGACGTGGACATCCCGCGCAAGCGGATCTCGCTGACGCTGCGGCTGGACGACGAGGCGGCGCCGCAGGGCGGCGGCGGCCGGCAGGGCGAGGGCGGCGAACGCCGCCAGCGCGGCGGGCGTCCGCCGCAGCAGCGGCAGCAGGGCGGCGGCGGGCGTGGCGGCCAGGGCCAGGGCGGCGGTGCGCGGCAGGCGCCGGCGCCGGCCAACAGCGCGATGGCTGACGCGTTGCGCCGGGCGGGGTTGCTGGACGGCGGGAAGAAGGGGAAGCGCTGACCGTACCTTCCGGGGGTCGTGAGGAACTGCGGGTCCGTTGTAGCTGGTCGCGCAGTTCCTCACGCCCCTGAAGGGGCGCGTCAGACGTAGCCGCGCCGCTGCACGAAGCCGAGGGCCAGGGCGCCCAGTGGGACGTTGAGCCAGAACGTGAGCAGCCGGTAGACCAGGACCGCCGAGGTGGCCGGGCCGGCCGGCACTCCGAGCGCGGTCAGGCCCGCGATGAGGCCCGCTTCGAGCGCGCCGAGCCCGCCGGGGACCGGGGCCGCGTTGGCGAGCAGGCGGGCCGCCATGTAGGCGGCGCCGAGCTGGACGAAGGGCAGGTCGCCGCCGAGCGCGTGGAGGCTGAGGGCGAGTCCGACGACCTGGACGAGCGGCAGGCCGAGCATGCCGACGACGCCGAGGGCGAGTTTCGCGGGATCGGCGGCGATCCCGGTCAGCGTCGATCCGGCCGCGCGCAGGAACGGCCACACCTTCTCGCGCAGGAAGCGGCGGCCCGGCGGGGTGAGGCCGAGCAGCCCTCCGGCGGCCAGCACCACGGCGATCACGGGCAGGGTGTACGACCCGGCGGGCAGCTCCAGGTGCACCCCGCCGTGGCGCTGTCCGGCGGCGGCGAAGAACACGGTGGCGACCACGATGTTGGAGACCGCGCCGGCCAGACTCTGCAGCCCGACGGAGGCCGTCGCCGCGCCGGTCTCGATCCCCGTCTTCTGCAGGAAGCGCAGATTCAGCGCCATGCCGCCGACGTTGCCGGGGGTGATCCGGTTCAGGAAGGAGCTGGCGAACTGCACCTGGTACGTGGCCCGGAACGGCAGCCGCCCGGGGATGGTGCCGAGTTGCAGACAGGTCGAGAAGGCCTGGGAGACGAAGGTGACGGGGACGACCGCGAGCAGCCACCACCAGTTCGCGTCGCGCAGCGCGTGGACCGCGGCCGGGGCGTTGGCGAGCTGCGGCAGCACGAGATGGAGTACCAGGAACGCGCCGGCCAGGCCCAGGACGCTCTGCCAGGTGAACCGGGCGAGCCGGGCCGGCTTGGCGGCCGGGGCGTCGCACGCCGTGCGTACCTCGGCGGCGAGGTCGTGCATCAGGTTCGGCCGTCCGCCGGGGCGCAGGGTGCGGCGCCGGACGCCCGCCGCGGCTTCCCGGGCGCGGGCCTGGTCGTAGTGGGCCACCTCGCGGCGCGCGGGACCGATCAGGGCGAGCGGTTGCAGATACGGCAGCGCGCTCGCCAGCCGTTGCGGGCCGAGGCCGGCCAGGGCGCACGCCGTGGCGCGGACCGGTCCGACGCGGACGGCGGTGGTGGCGAGCAGTTCCGCGATGTCGCTGCCCAGTGTCTCGGGCGACACGTTCAGCTGCGCCCGGGCGAACGCGGTGAGCCGGGGTCTGCCGTCCGCTTCGACGAGGATGTGTTCGGGGCGCAACGCCCGGTGCGCCAGCCGGTGTTCCTGGATGCGGGCCACCGCCGCCCATACCTCGCCGAGCTGCGTGTCGGTCAGTTCCTCGGCGGGGAGCGCGGACAGCGGGCGGGCGTCCTGCCCGACGGTCACCACGACCGCCCCGCCGCCGGTCACCGGGTAGGCGATGACCGGTTCGGCGACCCGGGCGCCGGTGCGGGCGGCGAAGACCAGCATGAGCAGTTCGTGTTCGGCGGCACCGAGCGGTGTCTGCTGGCCGGGGTCGGCCGGGTGCCGCAGCAGGGTGCGCCGGGCGAGCCGGTGGAACAGGTCGCGGCCCCGGTCCTCGGCGGCGAGGGCGCGTACGGTCAGCCGCGCGCCCTCGGTGGTCTCCGCGCCGTAGAGGAGTCCCTCACCGGGGAGTTGACGGTCCGCCGGGAGTTCGTGGAGGGCGGCGAGCGGGATCCCGCAGGCGACGAGGGCGTCGGCGACGGCCTTGGCCGGCGGGCGGTCGGCCGGTCCGCCGGCGAGGAGCAGGACGGCCGATCCCGCGGTGCCGCCGACGACGAGCGCCCCGAACGCGTCCAGCGGGACGAGCGAGGCGGCCAGCACACCGAGCGCGGCGCACCCGACGGTCAGGGCCCACAGCGCCCGCCGCCACGGCCGTGTCAGCCAGGGGCCCGCGGCGACGACCGCCGAGGCGCAGGCCGCCAGGTAGACGCCCGACGGCCAGCCCGCGTGCACCAGCCCACCGCGCCCGACGAGCACCGCCGGCCATGACTCGGGTCTGCTCTCGGCCAGCGCGACACGGGTGAGCGCCCAGCCGACGGCCGCGCCCAGGGCCGCGGCGGGCAGCACCCTGGACACCGCGTCGAACCGCCGCCGTACGACGAGGACGACCAGGGCGGCCAGTGGCGCGAGCATGGCGATCGCCTGAAGCGTGCCGACCAGTCCGTCGCGCAGGTCCGGCGGCAGCGCGGTGGCCGCGGCGAGCAGGCCCTGCTGCGCCCGGCGGGCGAAGTCGCGGGTGGCGACCGCCAGCAGCACCGTCGCCGCGAGGGCGGCCAGCGAGACCAGCAGCCGCAGCAGGTCGGCGGCGCAGCGCACGTCGTGCGGCGGCCGGGCCTCGACGACGGGGGCCGCCGCGCCGTCCCCGGCCCCGCCCACGATGTCCGAGGACAGCAGTACGCCGTGCCGGTCGGTCATGTTCCGCCGCCGGCGGGGACGCGAGGACGGCCCATGCGCGGACTCCTTCGGGCACAGGTCCGGCTCGCCCGGACGCCCGCCCATGGTTCCATGCGACAACGGTCCGCGCCTCGGTCAGATGACTGTACGCAGACACAGTTGTCCGACGGTTCAGGTCCCCGCGGGCGGCTCGGTGGTGCCGTTCATCCGGGCGCGGTTCTCCGCGAGCAGTTCCTGGACGCGCCGTTCGACCTCCTCGGCGTCGACGCCGAGGGCGCGGCCCATGTGGATGGACCACACCTCCGAACGGACGTTGGTCTCGAAGTCCAGGTCGGCCCGGACGTTCTCACGGGCGGCCTGGCGGTTCTGGCTCACCATCACGAAGGTGGAGAGGAAGATCGCCTCCAGACTGACGATCATGGTGAGCAGTCCGAAGGGGAACGGGTCCCAGATCGCGTCGTCGCCGAACACGCCCTCGTTGAAGACGATCCAGACCGCGAACCACAGCGCGTGCAGATAGACGAACGTCATGGTTCCGGCGAAGGCGGTGATGCCGTCCGCGATCCGGTCCTGGGTCCCGCGCATCCGCGCGACGACGTCCTGTTCGTGCACGATGCGGACTGACGGCCGTTTCGGCGCTGCGCTCATGGGCTCTCCCCTGCCTGGTGATCCGCGTCGGATCGCAGCGTACGGGGAGGGGGCCGGGGGCGCGGTGGCGGGTGCCGCGTCGGTTGTCCGGCGGCTGCGGGGGGTGGGGCTGGTCGCGCCCACGCGGCGGAGCCGCATATCGACACAGCCCCGCGCCCCTTACAGGGCGCTTTCCGTCACCTTGCCCGCCTCGACCTCCAGGCGGCGGGTCACGTGGACCGCGTCCAGCATGCGGCGGTCGTGGGTGACCAGGAGGAGGGTGCCCTCGTAGGTGTCGAGGGCGGACTCCAGTTGTTCGATCGCGGGCAGGTCCAGGTGGTTCGTCGGCTCGTCCAGGACGAGGAGGTTGACGCCCCGGCCCTGGAGCAGCGCCAGCGCCGCACGTGTCCGCTCCCCCGGTGACAACGACGCCGCGGAGCGCAGGACATGGTCCTGCTTGAGGCCGAACTTGGCCAGCAGGGTGCGGACTTCGACCGGCTCGGTGTCCGGGACGGCCGCGCAGAAGGCGTCCAGCAGGGCCTCGGTGCCGTGGAAGAGCTTGCGCGCCTGGTCGACCTCGCCGACGACGACTCCGGAGCCGAGCGCGGCGTGCCCCGCGTCCAGCGGCACCCGGCCCAGCAGGGCGGCCAGGAGCGTCGACTTGCCCGCCCCGTTCGCGCCGGTCACCGCGACCCGGTCGGCCCAGTCGATCCCCAGGGAGACCGGCCCGAAGGTGAAGTCACCACGCCGTACCTCCGCGTCCCGCAGGGTGGCCACCACGGCGCCGGAGCGCGGGGCCGCCGCGATCTCCATGCGCAGCTCCCACTCCTTGCGCGGCTCCTCGACGACGTCCAGGCGTTCGATCATGCGCTGGGTCTGGCGGGCCTTGGCGGCCTGCTTCTCGCTGGCCTCGCTGCGGAACTTGCGGCCGATCTTGTCGTTGTCGTTGGACGCCTTGCGCCGGGCGTTCTTGACTCCCTTGTCCATCCAGGAGCGCTGCATCTGGGCCCGGTCCTGGAGGGCGGCCCTCTTGTCGGCGTACTCCTCGTAGCCCTCACGGGCGTGCCGGCGGGCCACCTCGCGTTCCTCCAGGTAGGCGTCGTAGCCGCCGCCGAAGAGGTTGATCCGGCCCTGGGCGAGGTCGAGTTCGAGGACCTTGGTGACCGTGCGGGTGAGGAACTCGCGGTCGTGGCTGACGACGACCGTGCCGGCGCGCAGGCCGGTCACGAAGCGTTCGAGCCGTTCCAGACCGTCCAGGTCGAGGTCGTTGGTCGGCTCGTCGAGCAGGAAGACGTCGTAGCGGGAGAGGAGCAGGGAGGCGAGGCCCGCGCGGGCCGCCTGGCCGCCGGACAGGGAGGTCATCGGCTGGTCGAGGTCGACGGCCAGGCCGAGGGAGTCGGCGACCTCCTCGGCCCGTTCCTCCAGGTCCGCGCCGCCGAGGCCGAGCCAGCGCTCCAGGGCGGTGGCGTACGCGTCGTCGGCGCCGGGCGCCCCGTCGACCAGGGCCTGGGTGGCCTCGTCCATCACGCGCTGTGCCTCGGCGACGCCGGTGCGGCGGGCGAGGAAGGCGCGCACGGTCTCGCCCGGCCGGCGCTCCGGCTCCTGGGGCAGGTGGCCGACGGCCGCGGTCGGCGGGGAGAGCCGCAGCTCGCCCTGGTCGGGGGCGGTGAGTCCGGCGAGCAGCCGGAGCAGCGTGGACTTGCCCGCGCCGTTGGCACCGACCAGACCGATCACGTCCCCGGGCGCGACGACGAGGTCGAGCCCGGAGAAGAGGGAGCGGTCGCCGTGCCCGGCGGCGAGGTTCTTGGCGACGAGGGTGGCAGTCATCAGAACGCCGATCCTAATGCGCCGGTGAGCACACCCTCAGCCGCGTTCCGTCCCCCGGTCAGCGCGCGACGGCCTGCACCAGGACGCTCCCGGAGGTCCGGGCCACGAGGTAGGACCCGCCCTTGGCCGCCTTGCCGTCGAGGGGGACGCGGTGGCTGCCCGGTTCCAGGACGCCGTCGAAGAGATCCTGGGAGTGGAGGCGGGAGAGCCGGTCCAGGCGGTACGCCGTGAGCCGGACCCGGCAGGGTGAGGTGACCTCGACGCCCGCCGCGCCGTCGGCGGCGACCAGGTGGGTCAGGCGGCGCTGTGGGAGCGGGCTGCGGTCGAGGGCGTGTTCGATCTGGGCGACGAGGAGGGGGACGATCGGGGCGAGCCCGTCGACGTAGGCGACCTCCACTCCGGCCCGGTCGAACGCCTTGCGTACGGCGGCCCGCTCGGTCTCGCCGGCCGTGGGGCCGAAGGCCACGGCGCCGTAGCCGCGGAGTTCCTCGGCGGGGACGCCATCGGCGTCGCGGGTGATGTCGGCGCCGATGCCGATGGTGCGCAGGGCGGCGGCCAGCTTGGCGAGGAGGGCGACGCGGGCGCCGATCAGCAGGACACGGCGGCCCGGCGGAGGGCCGGAGTCTTCGAGGAGGGCGCCGAGAGCCTCGCGGTAGTCGGGGCCGGCGAAGCGGAACGGGCCGATGCCGTGGTAGCCGTTGAGCTCCAGGTCGGCGTGTTCGTCGGTCTGCCAGGCGAAGTCCCGCCACACGTAGTCGTCGCCGTCCCTCTCGATGACCGCGGTGACCGCGCCGCAGGCCAGGTCCTCGCACTCGGGGCAGCCGTAGATGACGTACCGGTCGTCGGGCAGCGGTGCGCCGGACTCCAGTAACAGGCTGCGGACCTGGGCGGTGAAGATCGCGGGCGGGATGTCGGAGGCGAGCGGGGAGACGGCGTCCAGGTCGGAGAGCTGGAACAGCAGCGGGGACCCGTCGACGACGAAGTCCACGAAGTCCCGGTGGACCTGGTAGCCGCCGTCGGCGCGGACACCGCCGGCGCGCATCGCCGGGGCCAGGCCGAAGGTCGCGTATGCGGCAGACATGCTGTGAGTATCCCCAGAGCGGGACGATCTGAGCGCGGCATGACATATTCCGCTACCGTCCGGGCATGGACCGTGAGCTGGGTGACGAAGTGATCGTGGTCGGTGGCGGGGTCGTCGGGCTGACCACCGCGGTGGTGCTGGCCGAGGGCGGGCGCCGGGTGCGGGTCTGGGCGCGGCAGAGCGGCGAGCGTACGACCTCGGCGGTCGCGGGGGCGCTGTGGTGGCCCTACCGTATCGAGCCGGAGTACCTGGTCGGGGAATGGGCGCTCGAATCCCTGGATGTGTACATGGAGTTGGCGGCGCGGCTGGAGGAGACGGGCGTACGCCTGGTCGAGGGCGTATACAGCGGGCTGCGGCTGGACGCGCTGGGTCCGTGGGCGGCGCGGGTGCCGGGGCTGGCCGACACGGCCGAAGGGCTCTCGGCGCGGCTGCCGTTGATCGACATGCCGGTCCATCTGGCCTGGCTGCGGGAGCGCTTGGGCAAGGCGGGCGGGACGGTCGAGGAGCGGGAGGTGTACGGGCTGGGCGAGGTACCTGCGGCGGCCGTGGTCAACTGCACGGGGCTCGGAGCTCGTTCGCTGGTCCCCGATCCGGCCGTGCGGCCGGTGCGCGGGCAGCTGGTCCTGGTGGAGAACCCGGGGATCACCACCTGGTACGGAGCCGCCGAGGAGCCCGCAGGTGGACCTGAGGGCGGGTCCGAGGGGAGTGTCTCCACCTACTTCTTCCCGCAGCCCGGCGGGTTGCTGCTCGGGGGTACCGCGCAGGAGGACGTCTGGTCCCTGGAGCCGGATCCGGACGTCGCGGCCGGGATCGTGGCGCGGTGTGCGGCGGTGCGGCCGGAGATCGCCGGGGCGCGGGTGCTGGGGCACCGGGTGGGGCTGCGGCCGTACCGGGACGCGGTCCGGCTGGAACGTGAACTCCTGCCGGACGGACGGGTGCTGGTGCACAACTACGGGCACGGCGGAGCCGGGGTCACGGTGGCCTGGGGGTGTGCCCGTCAGGCGGCCGGGCTGGTGGAGCCGGGCCCGGCCGCCTGAGGGATCAGCTCAGCGGGACGCGCAGCGCCGTGTGCGGTGCGCGTACGCCGGTCAGGCCGCCCGCGTCGGGAGCGGTCCAGCGCGCGGAGGTCGCGCGGGCGAACGCGGCCGCTCCGCCGACGAGCGGGACCTTGGCCGAGGTACGGGACAGGTCCACCGTGAGCGTCGGGGTGCTGGACGGCGGATCGATGAGGTCCTTGTCCGTGCCCGCGACGATCAGCGCCAGGCGGTGCCCCTTGGGCACGACATGGTCGGTGGCCGCAAGGTCGAGGGTGATCGTGTACTTCTTGCCCGGGGTGAGCGCGACGCCCTTGCCGGGGTCGGCGTAGGTGCCGAGGTCGGCCCAGCCGCGGCTGAAGACCGTGTAGTCGACGGCCTTGGTCTTGGCCGCGGTCTTCAGGAAGCAGGCGCTGTCCCCCGCCGTGCTCTCGCCCCAGCAGCTGCGGTCGGTGAGGGTGGTGATGCCCTCTGCGGCGTCGGCGTAGTCACGGATGGTGTCCGGGCCGAGGTCGACCAGGACGGCGGTCAGGTGGGCCGTCGAGGTGGTCGGGGTGGCCGTGACCGTGACCTTGGAGGAGCCGGACAGCCGCAGGTCGTGCGTGAGCGGCGCGGTGAGGAAGCCGGCCTTGTCCGGGGTCGGGGTGGCGATCTGGGCGGCCCAGTCGGTCTCGCTCTGCTTCGGGTCGTCGGTGAACGTCTCGGTGCCGGACTTCCGGCTCAGGCCGAGGGTGCCCACACCCGCCTGGGTGCCGGTGGCGGGGCGCAGGGTGGTGGCCGCGGTGCCGCGCGGCGGCCAGACGTCGGAGGTCACCCACTGGTCGGGGTGGCGTTCGACGTCGGCCATCGGCTCGCGGTCGATGCCGTTGTCGTAGCCGAGGAGTTCGTGGTCGAACCAGCGGTGCAGGGTGTCCACCCAGGCGCCGCGCCGGTAGTCGAAGGGGTCGACGTGCCCGGTCCCGGAGAGCCAGATCTTGCGCTCGACACCGTTCTTGGCGAGCGCGTCCCACCACTGACCGAAGTGCTTGGTGCGGACGTTGAGGTCCTGCATGCCGTGCACGAGGAACACGCTGGCGCGCACCTTGGAGGCGTCCTTGACGTAGTCCCGCTCGGTCCACAGACCGGTCCAGTCGCCGGTGCGCGGCGCTCCGTCGACGAGTTTCTGCTGTAGGGCACCGCACTTGGCGTAGGCCGCGTCGCTCTCCACCGCGCCGGCCAGCCAGTCGGGTCCGGAGTCGTAGAGCGGAGCGCCCTGGGCGAAGTAGTAGTCGTACCAGGAGGAGATGGCGCTGATCGGGACGATCGTCTTGAGGCCCTTCACGCCGGTGGCGGCGACGCCGTTGGCGATGGTGCCGTCCCAGCTCTTACCGATCATGCCGGTCTTCCCGTTGGTCCAGCTCGCCTTGACCGCGGTGGTTCCGGTGCGGCTGCTGTACGCCTTGGCGCGGCCGTTCAGCCAGTCGACGACGGCTTTCGCGGACTGGATGTCCGAGCGGCCGCCGACGTCGACACAGCCGTCGGAACGGTTGGTACCGGCCAGGTCGACGCCGACGACGGCGTAGCCGCGGGGCACGAAGAAGTTGTCGTAGAACAGCGGCATCTGGACGACGTTCCCGGCGGCGTCGTAGGTCTTGAGCTGGCTCTCGTTGCCGCGTCCGCAGCAGGAGTAGTACGGGCTGGCGTCCATGATGACCGGCACCTTGCGGCCCTGCGCGGCGGGTTCGGCGGGCCGGACGATGTCGGCGGCGACGCGGTCGGTCTTCCCGTCGCCGTCGGAGTCGAGGCCGGTGTCCACCCAGACGGCCTCGCGGATGGCGTCGGCGTAGGAGTAGACCGGCCGGCTCTCGCGCGGGGCCGCTCCGGCCGCCTGGGCCGCGACCGGACTGAGGAAGGCGGCCGTCAGGGCTGCGACGGCCGCGAGGACGAACGGTCTCCAGATCGTGAAGCGCGTGCGTTTCGGCATGCGGCGGACGCTACCCCGGGCAACTCCTGTACAGAAGAGGGCGCCTGAGGGACCGCCAGAACTGATTGCGGCCGAATGGCGATCGT
Organism: Streptomyces sp. NPDC048254; assembly: GCF_043201895.1. Classification (NCBI taxonomy): domain Bacteria; kingdom Bacillati; phylum Actinomycetota; class Actinomycetes; order Kitasatosporales; family Streptomycetaceae; genus Streptomyces; species Streptomyces sp. NPDC048254. The sequence continues at coordinate 464,172 of NZ_JBICZJ010000003.1, read as the reverse complement.
GTGACAGCAGGGGCCGTGGACAGGCCAGGGGTCACAGGGACTCAATAGGCTCCGAACAGTTCCGTGCTCCATCGACTTGGCGTTCCCGTCCCGGTGTGGCGGGCGCGCCTCGGCCCCCTACCGACCTGGAGTTCTCTTGCACCGCAGCATCCTCGCGCCGGGCGCTCTCGCGGCGGCCTCCCTCCTGCTGGCGATCCCGGCATCGGCCGCGAGCTACAGCCCTGGCGCACCGGGCATCGGCGACCCCTACTACCCGTACTACGGCAACGGCGGTTACGACGTCTCCCACTACGATCTGCGTCTGCAGTACCAGCCGACCACCGACGAACTGGCCGGTACGGCGACGATCCTGGCGCGGACCACGCAGGACCTGTCCAGCTTCGACCTGGACTTCCTCCTCGACGTGAGCGAGGTGCGGGTCAACGGGGCGAAGGCGGACTTCACCACGTCCGGTCAGCACGAGCTGGTCGTCACCCCGAAGTCGCCGCTGGCGAAGGGCACGCAGGTCACCGTCGTCGTCCGGTACAGCGGGGTGCCGTCGACGAAGAGCGCGTACGGTTTCAGCACCTGGCACCGCACGCCCGACGGAGCGGTCGCGGCGGACGAGCCCGAGGCCGCCTGGTGGTGGTACCCCAGCAACGACCACCCGCTGGACAAGGCGACCTACGACGTCTCGGTCGCCGTCCCCGACGGCACCCAGGTCATCTCCAACGGCCTGCTCCAGTCGACGAGTTCACAGCGCGGCTGGACCCGCTACAACTGGCGGCAGAACAAGCCGCAGGCGACCTATCTGACCACGCTGGCCGTCGGGAAGTTCGACATCACGACGAGCACCTCCGAGGGCGGGGTGCCGGTCGTCAACGCCTACAGCAAGGACCTCGGCGACAACGACGGGGCGGCGCGGGCGAGCGTGGAGCGCACCGGGGAGCTCGTCGACTGGCTCTCCGGCTACTTCGGGCCGTACCCCTTCAGCTCGGCCGGTGGGTATGTGCCGAACACCACCACCGGGTACGCGCTGGAGACGCAGACCCGGGTCTACTACAGCCAGAAGCAGTTCGCGAACGGCTCCAACACCTCCGTGGTGGTGCACGAGCTGGCGCACCAGTGGTACGGCGACGACGTCTCCCTCAAGGGCTGGAAGGACATCTGGCTCAACGAGGGCTTCGCCCGCTACGCGCAGTGGCTGTGGTCCGAGCACGAGGGCGAGGGCACGACGCAGGAACTCGCCGACTACGTGTACGCGTCGCATCCGGCCGACGACGCGTTCTGGACGGTCAAGCCGGGGGATCCCGGCCCGGACGACCAGTTCGACATCGCCGTCTACGACCGCGGGGCGCTGGCCGTGCAGGCGCTGCGCAACGCGGTCGGTGACGATGCCTTCTTCGCGATCCTGAAGGGGTGGCCGAAGGAGCACGCGTACGGGAACGCGTCCGTGGCCGACTTCGAGGGGTACGCGGAGAAGGTGTCGGGGAAGTCGCTGTCGGGGTTGTTCGATGCGTGGCTGTTCCAGCCGACGAAGCCGGCGGCGCCTGCGTTCAGGGCCGCGGTGGCTCCGGTCCAGCCGAAGTCGTGGAAGCGGATCGAGGCTACGAACGACGTGCACTGAGTATGTGCCGGGTGCGGTGAGTGGGGGGGCTGCGGGCCGGTCGTGGCTGGTCGCGCAGTTCCCCGCGCCCCTGACGGGGCGCCTGCTCGCGGCGTCTCCAGAAAGCTAGAGGGACGCTTCCTCACCGTAGTCGTACACGGTGACCGGGATTTTTCGGGCCACCAGCCGCTCCTTTATCAGTGGCTCGACACGGGACCACTTGCCTCCCGCCAGGCCGCAGCCTATGCGGGGCATGTGGACGGACGCGCCGAGTTGGATTACCTCGTCAGCCAGTCTGCCCAGCGCCGTGTCTATCGCCTCGTACCGGACCGGTGCGCCCTTGCTGCCCGTCTTCGTCCCCCGCTGGCCGATCATGTTGGCCACCCAGACGTACCGCTCGACGCGCACCAGCTGCACCGCACCCAGACCGAAGTCATTGGCGGCCCGGTCGCGGTGCCAGGCCCGGTACGCCTTCTCCGGCTCCGGCCAGCGGCGCGAGAGCGCCAGGACGAAGCCCTTTCCCCAACCCCCCAGGTCGTTGCAGACGTGGGCGATCACCTTGACGCCCTTGCCCGACGGCGCGGTGGCGTCACCCCGGATGTAAGTGATCTCCGACATGACGCCACCGTAGGCGATGCCACTGACAATGGCGCCGACCTGCTACTTCGTGAGCTGGGACAGCTCCTTTTCGGCGGTCTGGGAGACTCGGCGCCGGACCCCGAACCAGCCCGCCACCAGCAGTGCGGCGATGACCGGGATGAGGAGGAGCGTCTTGCGGCCCACCTCCGGGTCCTTCCCCATCATGCCGAGGCAGACCAGCAGGAAGGCGATCGTCGCGATCTCGGTGACCGGGCTGAAGCGGAGGCGGAACGAGGGGCGGTCGACCAGGCCCGCCTTCGCACGGCGGACGAAGATCAGGTGACAGAGCATGATGATCACCCAGGTGCTGATGATGCCGAGGGAGGCGACGTTCAGCACGATCTCGAAGGCCTGGCTGGGCATCAGGTAGTTCAGTCCGACGCCGAGCACGCAGACCGCGCAGGTCAGCAGGATGCCGCCGTAGGGGACCTGGCTGCGGTTCATGCGGGCCGTGAACTTCGGGGCCGAGCCGGCCACCGCCATGGAGCGGAGGATGCGGCCCGTGGAGTAGAGACCGGAGTTGAGGGAGGACATCGCCGCGGTCAGGACCACCAGGTTCATGACGTCACCGGCGCCCGAGACGCCGATCTTGGAGAGGACCGTCACGAAGGGACTCTGGTCGGCCGAGTACACCGAGCCGGGCAGGAGCAGGGCGAGCAGGACGACGGAGCCGACGTAGAAGATGCCGACCCGCCACATGATCGAGTTCACCGCGCGCGGGACGACCTTCTCCGGCTCGGCGGTCTCGCCCGCCGCCACGCCGACCAGCTCCAGGGCCGCGTACGCGAAGATCACGCCCTGCATGACCAGGACGACCGGCATCAGGCCGTGCGGGAAGACACCGCCGTGGTCGCTGATGACGCTCAGGCCCGGGGTCCGGCCGTCGACCTTGTGCTGGGTGGCCAGCAGGAAGATGCCGGTCAGCATGAAGCCGACCAGGGTCGCGACCTTGATGATCGCGAACCAGAACTCCATCTCGCCGAAGATCTTCACCGAGATGAGGTTCACCGCCAGGACCACGGCCAGGGCGATCAGCGCGAGCGTCCACTGCGGGATGCTGGTGAACATGCTCCAGTAGTGCGTGTAGAGCGCGATCGCGGTGATGTCGGCGATGCCGGTCGTCGACCAGTTCAGGAAGTACATCCAGCCGGCGACGTACGCGCCCTTCTCGCCGAGGAACTCACGCGCGTACGACACGAAGGATCCGGACGACGGGCGGTACAGGACCAGCTCGCCGAGGGCGCGGACGACGAAGAAGGCGAAGATTCCGCAGACCAGGTAGGCGAGGGCGAGCGCCGGGCCCGCGTTGTGGAGGCGTCCGCCGGCGCCGAGGAAGAGGCCGGTACCGATCGCGCCGCCGATGGCGATCATGTTGACGTGCCGGGCCTTGAGGTCCTTGCTGTAGCCGGCGTCGCCCGCGTCCGCGGGCGTCTGGGCCGCGTCGGTCCGGGTGGCGACGGCCTGTGCCGTGTCCACGGCGTTCTTGCTCACAGGTGGTTCCACTCTCTGGTGCGCCCGAGCGGGTCGCGCTCGGGTGTCCGGACGTACTCGGTCGGCGCGCTCGGTGGTGGGCACAGACCAAGGGGCCACCTTCCCCCGGTCACCTGGGCGTATGCGATGGCACAGATCACAGAGCGGCACTTCTCACAAGGTCACGATCTCGTCGTGAAGATGAACATCAGTCGAACAAACCTCAGTCACTGCCCGGTGTCACAGTGTCGGTGTGACAGCGATACTGCTGCACATGACGACCGACACCGACGGCGGCTCCGGGGACCCGGCGCTCACGATCGACGAGCTGGCCGCGCGGGCCGGCACCACGGTCCGCACGGTCCGCTTCTACGGCACCAAGGGGCTGCTGCCGCCGCCGGTGATCGGCCCGCGCCGGGTGGGCCACTACGGGCGCGAGCACCTGGCGCGGCTGGCACTGATCGAGGAGTTGCAGCACCAGGGCATGACGCTGGCGGCGATCGAGCGCTACCTGCGGCGGCTGCCGCCCGGCCTGAGCCACCACGACCTGGCCATCCACCGGGCCGTGGTGGCCTCCTGGGCCCCGGACACCGAGGAGACGGTGACCGCCGGGGAGCTGCGGCGACGGGCCGGGCGGCCGCTGGACGAGGAGGACGTCGAACGGCTCGTCGCCATGGACGTCGTACGGCCCGACGGGGACGGTTACCGCATCGACCCCGGCCTGCTCCGGCTCGCCGTACAGCTGCTGGACGTACCACTGTCCGAGAAGTCGATCCTGGCCGCGCGCACGGTCCTCACCGAGCATGCTCGGGCGGCGGCGCGGGAGCTGTCCCTGCTGTTCCGGGCCGAGGTGGCGGAGCGGACCGAGGCGGACGTGAAGTCCCTGTCCGCGCACATGCAGCCGCTGGTGGTCCAGGCGCTGCTGACCGCCTTCCAGCGGTCGCTCAGCGCGGAGGTGCACCAGTGGCTCGACGGCTCCTGAGGAGGATCCGCTCCGCGCACCCGGCTCGGCGCCGGCTCAGCGGCCGTCCGTGAAGGTCTCCCCCTTCTCCGCCTTCTCGACCAGCAGGGCCGGCGGGGTGAAGCGGTCGCCGTAGGTCTCGGCGAGTTCGCGCGCGCGGGCCACGAAGCCGGGCAGGCCCCCCTCGTAGCCGTTGATGTACTGGAGGACACCGCCGGTCCAGCCCGGGAAGCCGATGCCGAAGAGCGATCCGATGTTGGCGTCGGCGACCGAGGTCAGGACGCCCTCCTCCAGGAGGCGGACGGTGTCCAGGGCCTCGGCGAAGAGCATCCGCTCCTGCATGTCCCGGAACGGGATCTCGTGGCCCGGCTTGGTGAAGTGCTCGCGCAGGCCCGGCCAGAGCCCGGCACGCTTGCCGTCCTCGGCGTAGTCGTAGAAACCGGCGCCGCCGCTGCGGCCGGGGCGGCCGAACTCGTCGACCATGCGGTCGATGACCGCCTCGGCCGGGTGCGCGGTCCAGGTGCCGCCGGCCTCCTCGACGGCCAGCTTCGACTCGCGGCGGATCTTCTGCGGCAGGGTGAGGGTCAGCTCGTCCATCAGGGAGAGCACCTTGGCCGGGTAGCCGGCCTGGGCCGCGGCCTGCTCGACGGAGGCGGGCTCGATGCCCTCGCCGACCATGGCGACGCCCTCGTTGATGAAGTGGCCGATCACCCGGGAGGTGAAGAAGCCGCGCGAGTCGTTGACGACGATCGGCGTCTTGTTGATCTGCCGGACCAGGTCGAAGGCGCGGGCGAGGGCCTCGTCGCCGGTGCGCTCGCCCTTGATGATCTCGACGAGCGGCATCTTGTCGACGGGCGAGAAGAAGTGCAGCCCGATGAAGTCGGCCTGACGCTCGACGCCTTCGGCGAGGGCGGTGATGGGCAGGGTGGAGGTGTTGGAGCACAGCAGCGCGTCGGACGCGACGACGGACTCGATCTCCTGGAACACCTTGTGCTTGAGCGCGGTGTCCTCGAAGACGGCCTCGATGACCGCGTCACAGCCGGCGAGGTCCTGCGGGTCCGCGGTGGGCGTGATCCGGGCGAGCAGCGCGTCCGCCTTCTCCTGGCTGGTACGGCCCTTGGCGACGGCCTTGGCGCACAGCTTCTCGGAGTAGGCCTTGCCCTTCTGGGCGGCCTCGGCCGAGACGTCCTTGAGGACGACGTCGATGCCCGCGCGGGCGCACGAGTAGGCGATGCCGGCGCCCATCATGCCCGCGCCGAGGACGGCGACCTTGGTGACCTTGCGGGGCTCGATGCCCTTCGGCCGGTTGGCGCCGGAGTTGACGGCCTGGAGGTCGAAGAAGAACGCCTGGATCATGTTCTTCGAGATCTGCCCGGCGGCCAGCTCCACGAAGTAGCGGGCCTCGATGACCTGGGCGTTGTCGAAGTCGACCTGGCTGCCCTCGACGGCGGCGGCGAGGATGCGGCGCGGCGCCGGGTACGGGGCGTTGTTGGTCTGCTTGCGCAGGCTCGCCGGGAAGGCGGGCAGGTTGGCCGCGAACTTCGGGTTGGCGGGCGTGCCGCCGGGGATCCGGTAGCCCGGGGTGTCCCAGGGCTGCCGGGACTCGGGGTTGGCGTCGATGAAGGCGCGGGCCTTGGCCAGCAGCTCCTCCGGCGTCTCGGCCACCTCGTGGACCAGGCCGTTCTCCTGGGCCCTGCGGGCGTTGTACTGGGTGCCCTGGAGGAGGACCTTCAGCAGCGCGTCGGCGATGCCGAGCAGGCGCACCGTACGGACGACTCCGCCGCCGCCCGGGAGCAGGCCGAGGGTGACCTCGGGGCAGCCGATCTTGGTGCCGGGGGTGTCGAGGGCGACGCGGTGGTGGCAGGCCAGGGCGAGTTCGAAACCGCCGCCCAGGGCCGCGCCGTTGATCGCGGCGACGACGGGCTTGCCGAGGGTCTCGATGCGGCGCAGGCTGCGCTTGATGGCGAGGCCGCCGTCGAAGAGGTCCTGGGCGGTCTCGGGGGTGACCCGGATGAGGTCGCGCAGGTCGCCGCCGGCGAAGAAGGTCTTCTTGGCGGAGGTGAAGACGATGCCCCGGATCGAGTCCTGCTCGGCTTCCAGGCGGTCGGCGACCGCGGCGAGGGACTCGACGAACGCCGCGTTCATGGTGTTGGCGGACTGGTTGGGGTCGTCCAGGACGAGGGTGACGACGCCGGTGTCGTCCTGTTCCCAGCGGATGGTGGTGCTCTCGGTCATGTGAGGGTCTCCGTGAGGTCTCTTGGTTCCGCCGGGGTTTTCAGACGCGCTCGACGATCGTGGCGATGCCCATGCCGCCGCCCACGCACAGGGTGGCAAGGCCGTAGCGCTTGTCCTGGCGCTCCAGTTCGTCCACCAGGGAGCCGAGGATCATCGCGCCGGTGGCGCCGAGCGGGTGGCCCAGCGCGATCGCGCCGCCGTTGACGTTGACCTTGTCCAGGGACAGGCCCATGTCCTTGACGAAGCGCAGCACGACCGCCGCGAACGCCTCGTTGATCTCCACCAGGTCGATGTCGTCGATGGTGAGGCCGGCCTTGGCGAGGGCCTTGCGGGTGGCGGGAGCGGGGCCGGTGAGCATGATGGTCGGCTCGGAGCCGGAGACGGCGGCCGCGATGATCCGTGCGCGCGGGGTGAGGCCGTAGCGCTCGCCGATCTCCTTCGAGCCGATGGCGACCAGGGAGGCGCCGTCGACGATGCCGGAGGAGTTGCCCGCGTGGTGGACGTGGTCGATCTGCTCCACCCAGTGGTACTTCTGCAGGGCGACCGCGTCGAAGCCGCCCAGCTCGCCGATGTCGGCGAAGGAGGGCTTGAGCTTCGCGAGGGAGTCGGCGGTGGTGCCGGGGCGCAAGTGCTCGTCGTGGTCGAGGACGACCAGGCCCGCGCGGTCCTTCACGGGGACCACGGAACGCTCGAAACGGCCCTCCTTCACGGCCGTCGCCGCCCGCTCCTGGGAGAGCGCCGCGTACTCGTCGACGTCCCGCCGGGAGAAGCCCTCGATGGTGGCGATCAGGTCGGCGCCGATGCCCTGCGGCACGAAGTTGGTGGCCAGGTTGGTCATCGGGTCGTTGAACCAGGCACCGCCGTCGGAGGCCATCGGCACCCGGGACATGGACTCGACGCCGCCCGCGAGGACGAGGTCCTCGAAGCCCGAACGGACCTTGGCGGCAGCCATGTTCACGGCTTCCAGGCCCGACGCACAGAAGCGGTTCTCCTGCACGCCGGCCACCGTGTCGGGCAGTCCGGCGGCGATCGCGGCGATCCGCGCGATGTCGGAGCCCTGGTCGCCGACCGGGCCGACGACACCGAGCACGATGTCGTCGATCGCGGCCGGGTCCAGGCCCGGGAAACGGCCCTGGATCTCGTGGATGAGACCCACGACCAGGTCGATGGGCTTCGTGCCGTGCAAGGCGCCGTTCGCCTTGCCGCGGCCGCGCGGGGTGCGGATCGCGTCGTACACGTACGCTTCGGTGCTCACTGACAAGCCTTTCGACGAGGGTTCGGGGGCGATGGGGGGTCAGAGCCAGTTCTTGACGGTCTCGACCAGGCGGGCCGGGTCCGGGCCGACCGGGGTGATGTCGAGGGTGGTCACGCCCGCCTCGCGGAAGGCGGCGATGCGGTCACGGACGTACCCCTCGGGGCCGCACAGGGATATCAGCTCGCAGAACTCGTCCGGTACGGCGGCAGCGGCGTCCCGGTGGCGGCCGGCGAGGTACAGCTCCTGGATGAGCCGGGCCTCCTTCTCGTAGCCGTAGGCGACGGCGAGGTCGTTGTAGAAGTTCTTGCCCGGTGCGCCCATGCCGCCGACGTACAGCGCGATCCTGGGGCGGGCCAGGTCGCGGGCGGCGGCCGCGTCCTCGCCGATGGCGAGCAGGCCGCCGGCGACGATCCGGAGGGGCCCGAGGGCCGGGTCGCGGCGGGCGGCGCCCTCCGCCAGCGGCGTCCCCCAGACGTCCCGTGCCCGCTCGGGGATGAACAGGGTGGGCAGCCAGCCGTCGGCGATCTCGGCGGTCATCCGGACGTTGGCGGGGCCCAGGGAGGCCACGTAGAGCGGGACCTCGGCGCGAACCGGCCTGGTGAGGATCTTCAGGGGCTTGCCGAGGCCGCCGGGGCGGGGCATGTCGGTGATGCCGTGGTGGTCGATGGTCTCGCGGCGCAGGATCCGCCGGGTCAGCTCGATGGTCTCGCGGGTGCGGCCGAGGGGCTTGTCGTACGCCTTCCCGTGCCAGCCCTCCACCACCTGCGGGCCGGAGGCGCCGAGCCCGATGATCGCGCGGCCGCCGGAGATCGCGTCGAGGCCGGCGGCCGTCTGGGCGATGAGGGCGGGGGTGCGGGAGTAGACGTTGAGGATCGCGGAACCGATCTTCATCCGCTCGGTGCGGGCGGCCAGGTATCCCATGATGGTGGGCGAGTCGAAGCCGTAGGCCTCCGCGACCCACACCGTGTCGAGGCCCGCCGACTCCAGCGCGGCCGCCTGGTCCGCCGCCGCGCGCGGGTCGCCCGCGTAGTCGAGGAAGGTCGAGAGCTCCATCAGGTGGCGTCCTTGTCGTCGTCGAGCAGGGCGGCCACGGCCCAGTCGCGGGCCACCTCGGCGGTGTCCCCGCCCGGCCGGGCGGGGGCGGTCCGCACGCTCGTGGGGGTCGCGGAGAAGCGGGGCGCGGGGGCCGGCTGGGTGATGCCGCCGTGGTCGGTGAAGGTGCCGCGGGCCGCCAGGTGGGGGTGGTGCGGGGCCTCGCCCAGGGAGAGCACGGGGGCCACACAGGCGTCGGAGCCCTCGAAGACGGCCGTCCACTCCTCGCGGGTGCGGGCCTTGAACCGGGCGGTGACCCGCTCACGCAGCTCGCCCCAGCGGGTCCAGTCCTTGCGTGCGTCGGCCAGGTCGTCGAGGCCGCCCAGCAGCCGGAGGAACTCGGCGTAGAACTGCGGCTCCAGGGCGCCGACCGCCATGTGTCCGCCGTCGGCGGTCTCGTAGGTGCCGTAGTACGGGCAGCCGCCGTCCAGCAGGTTGGCGGCACGCCGGTCCTGCCAGCCGCCGGCGGCCACCATGCCGTGGATCATCGCGGCGAGGTGTGCGGTGCCGTCCACGATGGCCGCGTCCACGACCTGGCCGGTGCCGGTCGCGCGCGCGTGGTGCAGCGCGGCCAGGACGCCGACGACGAGGTAGAGGGAGCCGCCCGCGTAGTCGCCGAGCAGGTTGGCGGGGACGGCCGGGGGTTCGTCGGGGCGGCCGATCATGCCGAGGGTGCCGGTGACGGCGATGTAGGCGATGTCGTGGCCCGCGCGGTGGGCCAGCGGCCCCTCCTGGCCCCAGCCGGTCATCCGGCCGTAGACCAGGGCGGGGTTGCGGGCGTGGCAGTCCTCGGGGCCGACGCCGAGGCGCTCGGCGACACCGGGGCGGTAGCCCTCGACGAGGATGTCGGCGCGCTCGGCCAGGTCGAGGACGCGGGCCGGGCCGTCCGGGGCCTTCAGGTCGACGAGCACCGAGCGCTTGTTGCGGTTGGTGACGTCGTACGCCGGGTCGATCGCGAGTCCCTGGCCGCCGGGCCGGTCGACGCGGACCACGTCGGCACCCAGGTCGGCCAGGAGCATGGCGGCGAACGGGCCCGGTCCGATGCCGGCCAGCTCGACCACGCGCACGCCGGAGAGCGGGCCGTGTCCTGGCGTCCCTGCCGTGGCCATGCCGCCCCCAGTCATTGACACAACTGATGTAACACCGACGATGTTAGGAACACGTTCCACCGGGCACAAGGGTGGACGAGCAAGCGCTTAGTCAAGATACCCGGTGGGGGTGCGTCCGCACTCCTCACGCTAGCCTCAGCCACCGACAACGGCGCGGGTTGCACGACCGAGAGGTGTCATGAGCAGGCTGAAGACGACGGACCGTCCCTACGACATCGTGCTCTTCGGGGCCACCGGCTTCGTCGGCGAGCTCACCGCCGACTACCTCGCCGCCCACGCGCCCCAGGGCCTGCGATGGGCGGTCGCGGCCCGGGACGAACGGAAGCTGGAGGCGCTGCGCGAGCGGCTGCCGGCCGGCACGGAGGTCGGGCTGCTGCGCGCCGACGTCGCCGACCCCGCCACGATCCGCGCTCTCGCCGAGCACGCGCGCGTGGTGGCCACGACGGTCGGTCCGTACGGCCGTCACGGCGAGGACCTGGTCGCGGCCTGCGCGGACACCGGGGCGGACTACCTGGACCTGTGCGGGGAGCCCGAGTTCGTGGACCTGACGTACGTACGGCACGACGCACGCGCGCGGGAGACGGGGGCCCGCCTGGTGCACGCCTGCGGCTTCGACTCGGTCCCGCACGACCTGGGCGCGTACTTCACGGTCCGCCAGCTGCCCGAGGGCGTGCCGCTGACCGTGGACGGCTTCGTGACCGCCGACGCGACCTTCTCCGGCGGCACCTTCGCCTCCGTCCTCGACCAGTTCGCGCGCCCCCGGCAGATGATCGCCGCCGCCCGGGACCGCGCCCGGCACGAGCCCCGGCTGATGAGCCGGCGGGCGACCGCCCCCGCCGGGCCGCCGCGGTTCGCCAAAGAGATCGGTGCCTGGGCGCTGCCGCTGCCCACCATCGACGCCCAGATCGTGCGCCGTTCGGCGAAGGCCCTGGACCGCTACGGCCCGGACTTCCGCTACCGGCACTACGCGGCCGTCAGGCACCTTCCGGTGGCGCTCGGCGGGGTCGCGGCCGTCGGCGCGGTCGCCGCGGCCGCCCAGCTGCCGCCCGCCCGGCGCTGGCTGTCGGACCGCCTCAGGCCCGGCGAGGGGCCCGACGCGGAGAAGCGGGCCCGCAGCTGGTTCTCGGTCCGCTTCGTCGGCGAGGGCGGCGGACGGCGGGTCTTCACGGAGGTCTCGGGCGGCGATCCCGGCTACGGCGAGACGGCGAAGATGTTCGCCGAGGCCGCTCTGTCCCTGGCCTTCGACGACCTGCCCGCGACGGCCGGCCAGGTCACCACGGTGCAGGCGATGGGCGACGCGCTGACCGAGCGGCTGCGCGCGGCCGGCATCGGCTTCCGGGTGGCCGCGACCCGCTAGCGGGCTCCGGCCCGGGTCAGGACTGCCAGGCCACCACGGTGCAGAGCATCCCGACGATCCAGGCGAGCCCCGCCACCACGGCGAGGACGAGCGCCGCGTTGACGGCGCGCTCGACGGGCTGGGCGGGGTCGGCGACGGGCTTGGGTGCGCGGTGTGTCGTCATGCGGGCCAGCCTGCCGCGGGGACCGGGGCGGCCACATCCGTACTCGTACTCAGTACGGGTACTCAGGCCCGGGCCTCCCGCAGTGCCCTGCGGCACAGCGCGTCCGCGCGGCGGGTGGTCTCCGGCAGGCGGTACTCCGGGGTGAGCGCCAGCGTGTGGGCACAGGCGTTGTCCAGGCTCACCCGGTGGCCGACGGAGACGAACACCGGCTTGACACCGTCCCGGGTGCGCAGCGCGCGGCCGACCTCCTCGGTGCCGGCGAGGAGCGGTGCCCGGCTGCCGCGCGGGGCGTGCGGGTCGTCGTACGCGAAGGCGAAGGGGTTCTTGGCGACGCCGATGGTGGGCAGGCCGGTGAGGACGCCGAGGTGGCTGGCGAGGCCGAAGCGGCGCGGGTGGGCGAGGCCGTAGCCGTCGCAGACGACCAGGCCCGGCGAACACGGCAGGGCCTCCAGGGCGGCCCGTACGGTGGGGATCTCACGGAAGGCGAGCAGGCCGGGCACGTACGGGAAGGAGACCCGGCCGACGGCGGTGGCCTCGGCCACGGGCTGCAGGGTCGCCGCGTCCAGCACGACGGCCGCCGCCACGACCAGGTCCCGTTCGTCGTCGTAGGCCACGTCGACCCCCGTGACGTGGCCCGCACCGGGCGCCGGCCCCGGCTCGTCGAGGACCACCCGCCCCCGCAGCTCGTCCTGCACGGCCAGGGCCGCTTCCTCGGTCGCGGGCCAGCCCGCGGGTACGCGTACGGTCGTCATGGTGGCCACGAGCGTACGGCGCGCCACGCGCGCGTGCGGCGACGGGTCGCAACAGGATCCGGCGTGCGGTCCGCCAGGACCCGGCGCAGGGCGCTGCTCGGGGCGGGTCAGCTCTTCCTGGCGTTCAGGGCGCGTTGCAGTTGTGCCTTGTTCATGTCCGAGCGGCCCTCGATGCCGCGCTGCTTGGCCTCCTCGTAGAGCTGGTCGTAGGTCGGGCCCTCGGCGCCGCTGTGCGAGCGCTTGCCGCCGCGCCTGCCGGAGGAGATGTCCTGGGTGGACGTGCGGCTGGCGGTTTTCGACTCGCCGGAGCGGGCGCGTTCCTTGTTGACGGTCCGTGCGGCGATCTCCTCGGCGCGCTGTTCGCTCTCGCCCCGGTCGAGCGCGCTCTCCTTGATGTGCTCGTACTGGCGTTCCCGCTTGGGACTGGATCCACGTGGCATGGCCACCGCTCCCTTCGTGGGTGTGCTCGCCACCGGGTACCCACGGGTCAGCGCTCCAGACGTGCCACCCGCCCCTGCTCACCGGCCGCCCAGCAGCTGAGGTCGAGGGTGCAGTCGACGGTGTCGTAGGAGCCGGTGTCGACGGTCCGCCAGGTCCGGCCGCCGTCGCTGGTCAGGTCGGTGCCGGTGGGGCCGACGGCGAGGGCGGCGGTGCGGCTGTGCGGGAGCCAGGCCGCGCCGGAGCGGTAGGCGGGCGGCCGTGTCGTCGCGGGCTGCCAGGTGCGGCCGCCGTCGCGGGTGACCGCGGCCGCCTGCGGGGAGGGCTGGTCGGGGCGGTAGTCGCCGCCGACCGCCAGGCCGTGGGTGCGGTCCCGGAAGGCGAGGGCGAAGACGCCTTTGGCCGGATCGCCGGCCGGGACGGGCGTGTCGGTGGCGGTCCAGGTCAGTCCGCGGTCGGTGGAGTGCAGCACGCGCGCGTGCGCGCCGCCGCCGGTGGCCAGCCAGGCGTCCTTCGGCCCGGAGGCGACCAGGCACTGGCCACTGGCCGCGAAGCCGGCCTCGCCGTCCAGGGCGGCCGGCATCCCGGTGCTGGGCAGCACCCGCCAGGAGCGGCCGCCGTCGCCGGTGGCCAGGATGCGGAACCTCCCGTCCACCGGGTCGCTCATGGCGAGGCCGTGGCGGTGGTCGAAGAAGGTCATGCAGTCGTAGAAGGCGGCGGGGTCGGTGTTGCGGAACGACTCGGTCCAGGTCGCCCCGCCGTCCTCGGTGCGGTAGACGCGGGACGCCTCGCCCTCGCCGATGGCCAGCACCACCGCGCGGCGCGCGTCGAACGCCTCGACGTCCCGGAACTGGAGGTCGCCGGCGCCCGGCGGAGAGACGTTCCGCCAGGTCGTCCCGCCGTCGGTGGTGCGCAGCACGGTGCCGGCCGTGCCGGCCAGCCAGGCGGTGTGGCGGTCGACGGCGGCCAGGCCGCGGAACCGCACGTCCGGTGTGCCGGTGTTCTTGAGCACCCAGTGCGGTGCCGGTGTCGCCGCGTGCGCGGAACCCGCGGTCAGCGCGGCCAGCGCCGCCGCGCACGCCACCCCCACCGTCACCGCCCGGCTCGTACGTCCCGTCCGTCCTGCCCGCCGCGTGCTCCCCAAGCGCCTCATGGCGCGGGAAGTTAGCCCACTGTCCCGGCGCCGTCCAGAGGGCCCTGCCGTCGCAAGAGCCAGGTAAGCCCCGGGTGTGAATGAGCCCGGTGACAGAGGTCACTCGCACTTCGCGTGCACGGATCGGCCGCTTCAGTCGTCTCTTCCAGTGCCAGGTCTTGTACGCCTGGAAATTCGTCCAGCCGTCACTAGGGAGCAAGGGTTTGTCCACTCTCATCGAGCAGCCCGTGGAGGCCCGCCTGGTCGCCGCGTCGCCGCGTATGCCGAGCATTCCCGCCCGTCTCTGCTACGACAGCGAGGACCCCTTCGCCGTCCGTATGACCTTCCCGGCCCCGGCCACCCTGGAGGGCGTCGACGTCTGCTGGACGTTCTCCCGCGAGCTGCTCTCGGCCGGCCTGCACGCCCCGGAGGGCAACGGGGACGTCCGGGTACGGCCGTACGGCTACGACCGGACCGTGCTGGAGTTCCACGCCCCCGAGGGCACCGCCGTCGTCCATGTGCGCACGGGCGAGATCCAGCGGTTCCTGGAGGCGACCGGTGACCTGGTGCCCACCGGTCTCGAACACCTCCGGCTGGACCTGGACCACGACCTGGCCGAGCTGATGCGGGACGCCTGCTGAGCCGCCCGGTGGCGTCGACCGGCCCCCGGACGGGGGCGCGATCAATTGCGTTGACACCCCGTTGGGGCCCTCCTAACTTGTACGACGGTTCTGTTGCCGTCGATAGGAGAAGGACGTTGCTCGTCTGAGGACTCGAGACACCGCGTCACACCCGTGAGGTGTGTCTGTGGCGTTCGGCCTCGGCGTGCGAGCCGTCCTCGGCACGGGATCCCTTCCCCGGCCCCTCGGCTGCTTGTCTCGCGGTGTCTCGACACGCGTCTGTCCCCGACACCGCAAGCAACCGCGAGGCGCCCATGTCTGCTTCCGTCACCTGTACGTCCCTGTCCTTCTCCTGGCCCGACGGCTCCCCCGTCCTCGACGGCCTCGACGTCGCCGTAGGCCCCGGCCGGACCGGTCTCGTCGGCGTCAACGGATCAGGGAAATCCACGCTTCTCAAGCTCATCGCCGGTGAACTCACTCCGTCCGACGGCACCGTGAAGGTGGCCGGCGAGGTCGGATACCTCCCGCAGAGCGTCACCCTCGACACCGCGCTGCGCGTCGACGAGACGCTCGGCATCGCCGCCCGGCGGGCCGCGCTGCACGCCATCGAGGCGGGCGACGCGTCCGAGGCGCACTTCGAGACGCTCGGCGACGACTGGGACGTGGAGGAGCGCGCCCTGGTCACGCTCGGCGAGCTCGGGCTCGGCCACATCGGACTCGACCGGACCGTCGGCGAGGTCTCCGGCGGCGAGTCGGTGCTGCTGCGGCTGGCCGCGCTGCTCCTGGACCGGCCGGACGTACTGCTGCTCGACGAGCCCACCAACAACCTCGACCTGTATGCCCGCAAGCGGCTGTACGCGGCCGTCGCGTCCTGGCCGGGCCTGCTGATCGTGGTCAGCCACGACCGTGAACTCCTCGACCTGGTAGACCAGATCGCCGACCTGCGCGCCGGGGAGGTCACCTGGTACGGCGGCAACTTCTCGGCGTACGAGGAGGCTCTCGCCGTCGAACAGGAGGCGGCGGAGCGCATGGTGCGGGTCGCCGAGGCCGATGTCCGCAAGCAGAAACGCGAACTGTCCGACGCCCAGGTCAAACTGGCCCGCCGCAAGCGGTACGGGCAGAAGATGTTCGAGCAGAAGCGCGAGCCGAAGATCGTCATGGGAGCGCGCAAACGCGCGGCCCAGGAGTCCGCGGGCAAGCACCGCATCATGCACGAGGAGCGGCTCAGCGAGGCGAAGGAGCGGCTGGACGAGGCGGTGGAGGCGGTACGGGACGACGACGAGATCCGCGTCGAACTGCCGTACACGGCCGTACCGCCGGGCCGGAACGTGCTGACGCTGGAGAATCTGGAGCTCGCGCACGGCTCGCGGGTGAAGGGGATCCTCGATCTGCGCGGGCCCGAGCGGATCGCGTTGATCGGGCGCAACGGAGCGGGCAAGACGACGCTGCTGCGCACGATCGCCGGGGAGCTGGAGCCGGTCGCGGGCGAGGCGCACGCGCATGTGCCGCTGCGTTTCCTGCCGCAGCGGCTGGACGTGCTCGACGGGGAGCTGACCGTGGCCGAGAACGTGGCCCGGTTCGCGCCGGGTGCCACCAACAACCGGATCCGGGCCCGGCTGGCCCGCTTCCTGTTCCGGGGCGCCCGCGCCGACCAGCAGGCGACCACCCTCTCCGGCGGCGAACGCTTCCGGGCGGCGCTGGCCGCGCTGCTGCTGGCCGAGCCCGCCCCGCAGCTGCTGATGCTGGACGAGCCGACGAACAACCTGGACATGGCGAGCGTGCGGCAGCTCACCACGGCCCTGGAGGCGTACCAGGGCGCCCTGATCGTGGCCAGTCACGATCTTCCCTTCCTGGAGTCGGTCGGGATCACCCGCTGGCTGCGGATGGCGGACGGGGAGCTGACGGGCACCACACCGGAGGAGGTGGCGCGTCTCAGGACGGGCACAGCCTGACGGCGGGGGTTTTGTCGACACGGACCCGCCCTGCATGATGGCGGTCCGGCGCCCCCACAATGGGCGCCGGACCGAACCGCCGACCCCGGAGACCTGTCGTGCCCAGCAAGAAGGCCCTCATCCGCCGCCCCAGCCCGCGCCTCGCCGAAGGTCTGGTGACGCACATCGAGCGGGAGAAGGTCGACGTCGAGCTCGCCCAGGAGCAATGGGAGGCGTACGCGGAGACGTTGCGCGCGCACGGCTGGGAGACCGTCGAGGTCGATCCGGAGGACGACTGCCCGGACTCGGTCTTCGTCGAGGACACGGTCGTCATGTACAAGAACGTGGCGCTGATCACCCGGCCCGGCGCCGAGTCCCGGCGCGAGGAGACCGCCGGGGTCGAGGAGGCGGTGGCCCGCCTCGGCTGCTCGGTGAACTGGATCTGGGAGCCCGGCACGCTGGAGGGCGGTGACGTCCTCAAGGTCGGCGACACCCTCTACGTCGGCCGCGGCGGGCGCACCAACGCGGCCGGGGTGCAGCAGCTGCGGGCGGTGTTCGAGCCGCTGGGCGCGCGGGTGGTCGCCGTGCCGGTGAGCAAGGTGCTCCATCTGAAGTCGGCGGTGACCGCGCTGCCCGAAGGAACGGTTCTGGGGCACATCCCGAACGTGGACCGGCCCTCGCTGTTCCCGGGCTTCCTGGCGGTGCCCGAGGAGGCCGGCGCCCATGTGGTGCTGCTGGGCGGCGGCAAGCTGCTGATGTCGGCGAGCGCCCCGAAGACGGCGGAACTGCTGACCGACCTCGGCCACGACGTGGTCACGGTGGACATCTCCGAGTTCGAGAAACTCGAGGGGTGTGTGACGTGCCTCTCGGTGCGGCTGCGGGAGCTGTACGTCTGACCGGGTGATCGAGTCATCCCTCCGGCCCTGGGACCTGCGGGTCCCGGGGCTGTTTGGCATGTCCGGATTCGCCCTGGGCACAGCACCTGATCAGCGGTGTTTACGGCGCGCTTAACCTACGGCTTCGTAACCTACGGGTTCGTAGCCTACGATCACGTAGGTTTCCGGCACCGCTCGCCGGTCCTCTCCCGTTCATTCGCTCTTGTTCGGCGTCCCCCTGGAGTTCTCGTGACGATCACTTCTCCCCATCTCGGCAGCTCGTCCGCATGGACCGACGCGCGGCTGCTGTACGCCCTGGAGGAAGTGGTCGAGCAGGAGCTGAACCGCCATCTGAAGGTCGCCAAGGACTGGATGCCACACGAGTACGTGCCGTGGTCGGACGCCCGTAACTTCCCCGGTTTCTTCGAGGACGGTCAGGCCTGGGGCAAGGAGCAGTCCAAGGTCACCGAGATCGGGCGGATCGCCCTGGTGGTGAACCTGCTCACCGAGGACAACCTGCCGAGCTACCACCACGAGATCGCCTCGCTGTTCGGCCGGGACGGCGCCTGGGGTACCTGGGTGCACCGCTGGACCGCCGAGGAGGGCCGGCACGGCATCGTGATGCGCGACTACCTGCTCGCCTCGCGCGCGGTGGACCCGGACCAGCTGGAGCAGTTCCGGATGTCGCACATGAGCGAGGGCTTCGAGTCCGACAACCGGCACTCGATGCTGCACTCGGTCGCCTACGTCGCCTTCCAGGAGCTCGCGACCCGCATCTCGCACCGCAACACCGGCCACCAGTCCGGCGACCCGGTCTGCGACCGCATGCTGGCCCGCATCGCGACCGACGAGAACCTGCACATGGTCTTCTACCGGAACCTGCTCAAGGCGGCCTTCGAGCTCGCCCCCGACCTGACCATGCAGGCGGTGCGGGACGTCGTCGTCGACTTCCGCATGCCCGGCCACGGCATCCCCGGCTTCGAGCGGGCCGCCGCCCAGATGGCCATCGGTGAGGTCTACAACCTGCGCATCCACCACGACGACGTGCTCCAGCCGGTGCTGCGCCACCTGAAGGTCCTGGAGATCGACGGCCTCGGCCCGGAGGGTCTGCAGGCGCAGGAGGAACTCGGCCTGTTCATGGGCGGACTGGACGCGGAGGCCCTGAAGTTCGACGAGAAGCTGGCCGCGCGCAAGGCACGGATGGCAGCGCGCGCCCAGGCGTGAACCCCCTCCGGAAGGGCGCACGGATTTCCCCGTGCGCCCTGTCGGTGGCTGCGGCATCATGCGCGCATGCGTGCTGACACCACCTCCGACCGGGCGGTCGGCTTCCTGCTCGACCTGATCGACTCCGGGGACGCCGACCGGGTACGCGCGTGTGTCGGGCTGCCACGGGCGGCGCCGGAGGACCGGGCCGTCCTGGACGGGGTGCCGTTCGTGGCCCGGGCGGTACTGGCCCAGCTGCTGGGGACCTTCCACGGCACGGGCGAGGAACTGGTCGCGACCGCGGGGGCCGTCGCTTAGGCGGCCGCCCGTTCCCTGCACCGGTCCGGGTAGCGCTCGGTGAACTTCACCGCCCAGACCAGCAGGACGATGGGGACGACCCAGTTGAACCAGTCGCTCTGTCCGGGCAGGCGGATGGCCAGCCAGGTGGAGAGGGCCATCAGCGCGAAGACCACGCCCCAGGCCGTGGTCAGCACCGTGTTCACGTGGGTGAAGACGGGCGAGCCCCAGTACTCGCGCGGCACCGAGTGACGGGCGTACTGCGCGGTGAAGGGATCGGAGAGCAGGGAGCCGAGCGCCACGACGGCCACCACCGCGTTGGAGATGACCTGGGCGTACGTCTCCAGCCAGATCAGCTCGTGGCGGTCCAGGGCGAGGGCCAGGACGCAGAGCACGGCGAAGAACACGATGGCGACCATGTCCAGCAGGAAGAACCGGCCCCGGAGCATGTCCTTGCCGGACAGCACGACCGCCGCGACCAGTGCCGCCAGCGCCGCGTACTCCCAGGTGCTCGGGCTCGCGACGACGCCGAAGATGATCCACGGGGCGAAGGACAGGAAGACGCTCCCGGTGCCGACGGGCTTCTCGGCCCGGGTTCTGACGGCGGGCCGCTGTTCCGTGTGTCCCATGGGAGCTCCTCCCATCGCCACCTGGCTCTCCTACCAGCGTGCCGCGCGAGCGGGCCGACCGCATGCTCTCCGCTGAACGACCAGTTCGGCCACGAGATCCGGCTCCGGCTGGCGGCAGGGCGCCGACGTAGGCGAGGCCTGGCCACCGTGGCCGCGGCGGCGGACGGCAACGGGGAGACCTGGTTCCGGGCCTGGTCCGGGCCGGCGGACCGGCTCCGCGAGGAGGCCGCCCGGAGCGCGGCCGAGAGCCGTACGATCCGGGGCAAGAGGAATGATCGTTCAAGGGGTGTCTCCATCATCGGCCGGGGGGATACCAGCCGACCGCAGGTTGGAGATCAAGTCAGCCCTCGGGGTTCCGGCCGTGTTCGTGGTGTCGGGTCGTTGTTCCGTTCGTTGTCGGCGTTCCAACTGGCCAGGAGGCGGATCGCGTCGGCTTCGGGGGTGCCGGGCCGGGGGGTGTAGACGCTGAGGACCTGGCTGGAGACGGCGTCGATGCGGAGGGTCTCGTAAGGCAGTGTGACCTCGCCGATGAGTGGGTGCCGGAAGGTCTTCGTGCCGGCTCGGGGGGTTCGTACGTCGTTGGCCGCCCAGCGCGTCCGGAATTCCGTGCTGCGGGTCGCGAGTTCGCCGATCAGTTCGGTCAGGTCGGGGTCGTCGGGGTGGCGGCCGGCCTCGATGCGCAGCATCGCCACGGTGTCGGCTGTGATCCCGTCCCACTCGGGGAACAGGTCCCGGGCCCTGGGTTCGTCGAGGAACAGGAAGCGCGCGCTGTTCGTCCGTCCGGGCAGGTCGTACACGGGTGCGAGGAGTGCGCGCCCCAGTGTGTTGACCGCGAGGATGTCGAACCGGCCGTTGAAGACCACCGCGGGTAGGTGGTCCATAGAGTCCAGTACCACCCGGATTCCGGGGGTGACCAGGTCTTTCGCTGCGCCGCGGCTACGCTTGCGGGCTGCGGGGGTCAGAGCGGCGAGCAGTCGGTCGAGGTGAGCGCGTTCGTCGTCGTCCAGACGCAGGACGCCGGCGACGGCGTCGACGACTCCGGCGGAGGGCCCGGTTGCCTGGCCGCGTTCGAGCCGCACGTAGTACTCCGGGCTGACCCCGGCGAGCAACGCGACCTCCTCCCTGCGCAGGCCTTTCACCCGGCGGCGGGAGCCCTGTGGAGGAAGGCCGGCGTCGGTGGGGGTGACCCGGGCGCGACGGGTGGTGAGGAACTCGCGGACCGCCGCCCGTGCGGCCTCCTTCTCGTCCATGGGATCAAGGGTAGGCCCGGCCCGCGTCCCGGAAGGGGTCCCTGTGAGTACCCCTTTTCGCAGTGCCTGTCGGCATGTGGTGAACCGATGTTGGCTGGATGTCGGCGGGATCGAGAGCAGCGCCCGGATGCCGTGGACGCCGGTCCTCGCCGCTTCCCTCTGATGCACCTTCCTTTGACACCCTCGACGAGAAACGAGTTCTCTGATGCAGCACGCCATGCTGGGGAGCCTGCGGGTTTCCCGGATCGGCCTGGGTGCCATGTCCATGGCCGGCACGCTCCTCTCCGGCGGCGGCCTGGACGACGCCGAATCCATCCGCGCCGTCCATCGCGCGCTCGACCTCGGCGTCACCCACATCGACACCGCCGAAAGCTACGGCCCGTACCACAGCGAGGAGATCGTCGGTCAGGCGCTGGAGGGCCGGCGCGACCAGGTCGTCCTCGCCACGAAGTTCGGCATCCTGTCCCATGCCGGGGACGGAACCGGCCTGTTCGACAGCAGTCCGGCCAACATCCGCACCGCCGTCGAGGGCTCCCTGAAGCGCCTGCGCACGGACCGGATCGACCTCTACTACCAGCACCGGGTCGACCAGAACACCCCCATCGAGGACACCATCGGCACCGTGGCCGAGCTGGTCGCCGAGGGCAAGGTCCTGCACATCGGCCTGTCCGAGGCCTCTCCGGACACGATTCGCCGCGCCCACGCCGTGCACCCGATCTCCGCACTGCAGACCGAGTACTCCCTGTGGACCCGCGACGTCGAGACCGAGCTGCTGCCCCTGCTGCGCGAGCTGGGCATCGGCCTCGTCCCCTACGCGCCACTCGGGCACGGGTTCCTGACCGGCGAGATCCGTACGCCGGAGGAGATCCCCGAGGGCGACTGGCGCAAGACCAATCCACGCTTCATCGGCGAGGCCTTCTACCAGAACCTGCAGCTCGTGGAGGAAGTGCGGAAAATCGCGGCCGAGGTCAGTGCCACCCCGGCACAGATCGCGCTGGCCTGGCTGGTGACCCAGGGCGGGGACATCGCCCCGATCCCCGGCAGCCGGCGAGTCGCTCGCGTCGAGGAGAACACCGCCGCCGACGGCGTCGTCCTGACCGCCGACCAGTTGCAGCGGCTCGACACCCTCACGCCGGCCACCGGCGCCCGGCACGACGACTTCAACGAGTCCACGATCGACCGCTGAACCCAGCATCGGCGCATGTGCCGCAACCAGCCCGGACACCGGGCCCCCACAGGATTCTCGACCGACGAGAGCCTTCGCCTCAGAGGAGAAACGCCATGTCCGCAGCCACATCGCCGACCGAGCAGAACCGTGCGATCGTCGAAGCCATGTTCGCGGCGGCGAACCGCGGTGACGTCGAGGGAGTCTTCTCCTGCCTTTCCGAGGACGTCGCGGTCATCGAGCCGGTGTTCCTGCCCTTCGGGAAGGCCTACCACGGCAAGGACGAATTCCTCGGTCTCGCCCAGGTCCTGCCGAACTACCTCGACGTCTCCAAGATCACGGTGCACTACACCATCGCCGACGGCGACCGCGTCGCGGCGTGCGTCGGCATCACGGACGTCGCGACCGGAGAACTGACCCACTTCATCGAACAGTTCACCCTCAAGGACGGCAAGATCATCGAGAACCGGGTGTTCTACCACAACGTCGGCAGCATGATCGACAAGCCCAAGGTCGGGTAGCACGTACTCGAACTCACTGGGGGGCGCCGGAGCGGCAACAGGGGTACTGGATGCCGGTGTTCATGGAGATGCGCGGGAGCTGAGAGTCAGCCCTCCGGCGGTGCCGTCCGGTGCACACTGCGTACGGCGACGACGTCGGCCGGGAGCGTCGGTGCCGGGACGTGGGCGCTGAGGTCGTCCAGACGGCGTTTCACGCTGGCGGCGATGCCGGCGCCGAGGCGCTCATCCCCGGCAGCCGTGGTTCGGCTGTTCCCCGGCGGTCGTGCTTCGGCTCATCCCCGGCGGTCATGGTTCAGCGGGAAGCGCGCCGGAGTTCCAGCCGCTCCTTCTCGGACAGGCCGCCCCAGACGCCGAAGCGTTCGTCGTTGTCGAGGGCGTACTCCAGGCAGGCCGAACGCATCTCGCACATACCGCAGATGCGCTTCGCCTCGCGCACCGAGCTGCCGGGCTCGGGGAAGAAGAAGTCCGCCCCGGTCTGCGCGCACAGCGCCTGCGCATGCCAGACCGGGACGGGCGTGCGGGGTGGGATGGTGGTGTCGAAGTGCATGGCCAGGATCGTGCCAAGCGGCGAAAAACGTTCGATCAACGCCCGCTCAACGCAGACGCGACGGACCGCACCAGCCTCGATCATGCGCGACGGCACCACACCTGCGCACGGCGGCGCGCGCAACGGAATCAAAACCCGGCGAGTGCGTCAGGTGACCCACGGTAACCGGGTTCCGGTGGGCGCGCTCCCCAGCGATTGTCAGTGGGCGGTGGAAGACTCGGCTCTGCAATGCACGGACCCTTCCGAGGAGGGCGATGATGCTCACCACCCGTTTCGTCAACGGCGCTCCCAACTGGATCGACCTCGGCACCCCCGAGATCGACGGCGCCGTCTCCTTCTACAACGGCCTCTTCGGCTGGCAGTTCCAGTCGGCGGGACCCGACGCCGGCGGTTACGGGTTCTTCCAACTGGACGGCAGGACCGTCGCCGGAGGTATGCAGACCACTCCCGAACAGGGCCCGCCGAGCTGGACCGTGTACTTCCAGAGCGGGGACGCACAGGCCACCGCCAAAACCGCGGAGCAGGCGCACGGCAGCGTCCTCGCCCAGCCGATGGACGTGATGGGCAAGGGCCGGATGGCGATCCTCGCCGACCAGGCGGGCGTGCCCTTCGGTATCTGGCAGCCCGGGCTGACCAAGGGCGTGGACATCGCGGGCGATCCGGGTTCGCTGTGCTGGGTCGAGCTGTACACCCCGGACATCGCGGCGGCCGCCGCTTTCTACCACAAGGTGCTCGGCCTGGAGACCTCCGGAGTGCCCTTCCCGGGCGGCACGTACACCTGTGTCAACCCGGCCGACGGCGACGACGACTCGATGTTCGGCGGGGTGGTCCCGCTGGCCGAGGACCCGGCCGAGGCGCAGATCGGCGCGTACTGGCTGCCGTACTTCGAGGTCGAGGACCCGGACGCGGTGGTGGAGAAGGCACAGCAGACCGGCGGCAAGGTGCGGATGCCGGCGACCACGCTGGAGGGGGTGGGCCGGATGGCCAAGCTGGCCGACCCGTACGGCGCCCGGTTCGCGGTGATCAAGGGCGAGCAGCAGAGCTGAGGCGGAGGCGCCCTAGGCGGTGACGCGTCGTACCAGTGTCGTGGGCAGGATGACGCTGGACGGCGCGCCCGTCGCCGGCTTGCCCCGGGCCAGGGAGCCCAGCAGGAGCCGCGCCATCAACCGGCCCATCTCCTCGATGTCCTGACGGACCGTCGTCAGTGACGGCTCGGTCTCCTCGGTGACGGGCAGGACGTCGTCGAAGCCGATCACGGCCACGTCCTCGGGCACCCGGCGGCCGCGCTCGCGCAGGACGCGCAGGGCGCCGAGCGCGGTGAGGTCGTTGGCCGCGAACACGGCGTCGACGTCCGGGCAGCGGTCGAGGAGTTCGCTCATGGCGCGTTCGCCGCCGGCCGGGGTGAAGTCGCTCGGCACGACCAGCCGTGGATCGGCCTTCCCCAGGACGTCCATGACGTCCCGGTAGCCCTGGAGGCGGTCGGCGGCCGACGTCTGGTCCAGAGGGCCGGTGATATGGGCGATCCGGGTCCGGTCGAGACCGGCGAGATGCCGTACGGCGTCCCGGGCGCCGCCCCGGTTGTCGCAGTCGACGTACACGGCGCTGTCGGTGCCGTCGCTCCAGCCGGGCCGTCCGCCGAACACGGTGGGGACTCCGGCGCCCTCGATCAGGCCGGGCAGCGGGTCGTCGAGGTGGAGCGAGAAGACGAGAGCGCCGTCGACATGGCCGCCGGCGAGATAGCGGGCCACGCGTGCGTGGTCGTCCCGGCCCTCGGTGAGCAGCAGCACGAGCTGGTTGTCGTGAGCGGTCAGCTCCTTGCTGATGCCCCGCAGTTGGAGGGCGAAGAAGGGGTCGGTGAAGATCCGGGTCTCGGGTTCGGCGATGACGACGGCGACCGCGTCGTGCCGTTTGGTCACCAGGCTGCGGGCCGCCTGGTTGGGGACGTAACCGAGTTCCTCGACCGCTTTCCGGACCCGCTCGACGAGCGGTTCGCGCACCCCGTCCCCGCCGTTGACCACCCGTGACACGGTGGCCCGGGACACCCCGGCCCGCGCGGCCACGGCCTCCAGTGTGGGGCGCGACACTGCCTCGGACACCTCGGCCCTCCTCTTCGGCGGCTGACGATCAGCATAGCCCCGGGCGGACGGGCCGACGGGAGCGCCCGGCGGCTCGGCGGGCCACCGGGAGTCAGCCCCAAGGCCTCGCGTCAGGAGGGCTGTTCGGGCCGTGCGCGGCTCGGCTGGACGCGTTTGGGCTCGCCCGGCATCTTCGGGTACTCGGGCGGATACGGCAGGTCGCCGAGGCCGTGTTCGTGTTCGTCGCGGCGGGCGAGTTCCAGCAGGGTGTCCAGGGAGTAGGCCTGGTCGTCCATGTCGGCGTGCACATCGCCGACTTCGGCGAAGCGGGCCGGCATCGTGACGAGGTCGAAGTCGCCCGGCTGGACCTCGTCGACCTCCTCCCAGCGCAGCGGCGCGGAGACGGGGGCGTTCGGGCGGGGCCGCAGGGAGTAGGCGGAGGCGATGGTGCGGTCCCGGGCGGTCTGGTTGTAGTCGACGAAGATGCGCTCGCCGCGCTCCTCCTTCCACCACTTGATCGTCACCTGGTCCGGCATCCGGCGTTCCAGCTCACGGCCCGCGGCGATCGCGGCACGCCGGACCTGGGTGAAGGTCCAGCGGGGTTCGATGGGCACGAAGACATGCAGCCCACGGCCGCCGGAGGTCTTGGGCCAGCCGCGCAGCCCGCCGAACTCGTCGAGGACGGCGCGCAGTTCGTGGGCGGCGCGGACGGCGTCGGCGAAGTCGGTACCGGGCTGCGGATCGAGGTCGATACGGAGTTCGTCGGGATGGTCCACGTCGGCGCGGCGCACCGGCCAGGGGTGGAAGGTGAGGGTGCCGTACTGGGCGGCCCACACCACGGCGGCCTCCTCCGTGGGGCACATCTCGTCGGCGGTGCGGCCGCTGGGGAAGGTGATGTGGGCGGTGGGGATCCAGTCGGGCATGCCCTTGGGCGCGCGCTTCTGGTAGAACCACTCGCCCTCGACGCCGTCCGGGTAGCGCTGCAGGGTGGTGGGGCGGTCGCGCAGGGCGCGCAGGATGCCGGGGGCCACGGCCGCGTAGTAGCGGGCGACGTCCAGCTTGGTGAAACCGCGCTCCGGGAAGAACACCTTGTCGGGACTGGACAGCCGTACGGTCCGGCCGGCCACCTCCAGTTCCACCGCATCGCCCATGCGGCCACCGTAGGCGCACCACCCCCACCGCGCATATCGGCTCGACACAGTCTCCCGGGCCTCGGTGGGGGTGTGCCGCATGGCGAGCGCGTACCGGGGACCACTCGTAGAGTCGTGACATGGATCTGCCGGTGATGCCACCCGTGAAGCCGATGCTCGCCAAGTCGGTGGCGACGATCCCGCCGGACATGCAGTACGAGGCGAAGTGGGACGGCTTTCGCGCGATCGTGTTCCGGGACGGCGCCGAGGTGGAGCTCGGCAGCCGTACCGGGAAGCCGTTGACCAGGTACTTTCCCGAGCTGGTGGCGGCGCTGAAGGAGCGGGTGCCCGAGCGGTGCGTGCTGGACGGGGAGATCGTGATCGCGCGGGAGGGCCGGCTGGACTTCGACGCGCTGAGCGAGCGGATCCATCCGGCGGACTCCCGGGTGCGCACCCTGGCGGAGCGTACGCCCGCCTCCTTCGTCGCCTTCGACCTGCTGGCGCTGGCCGACGAGTCCCTGCTGGGCGTTCCGCTGACCGACCGCCGCGCCCTGCTCACCACGGCGCTGGCCGGGGTCACCCCGCCCGTGCACCTGGCACCGGCGACGACCGATGTGGACGTGGCCCGGCGGTGGTTCGAGCAGTACGAGGGGGCCGGCCTCGACGGGGTCATCGCCAAGCCGCTCACCCTGCGCTATCTCCAGGACGAGCGCGCCATGTTCAAGGTGAAGCACGAGCGGACCGCCGACGTCGTGGTGGCGGGCTACCGCCTGCACAAGAGCGGCCCGGTGGTCGGCTCGCTGCTGCTGGGTCTGTACGACGACCGGGGCGCCCTCCAGCATGTGGGCGTGTCGGCCGCGTTCCCGATGAAACGGCGAGCCGAGCTGATCGAGGAACTGGCGCCGCTGCGCATGGACGACGTCTCCGGGCATCCCTGGGCGGCCTGGGCCGAGGAGGCCGCCCACGAGTCGGCCCGGCTGCCCGGCGCGCCGAGCCGCTGGTCGGGCAAGAAGGACCTGTCCTGGGTGCCGCTACGGCCGGAGCGGGTGGCCGAGGTGGCGTACGACCACATGGAGAACGGCGCCCGCTTCCGCCATACGGCCCGCTTCCGCCGCTGGCGCCCGGACCGCACAGCGGACAGCTGCACCTACGCCCAGCTGGAGGAACCCGTGCGGTACGACCTCGCGGAGATTCTTGGGTCGTAGCCCCACCGCCCCTCCTGCTGGTCGGTCATTCATCGCCGCGCGATCGGTTTCGACCGGGTATGGCCACCGATGAGCCGACGAGCACACAATCAAGGGGGACGAACGGGGTGGCAACGGTGGGCATGCGACACAGGGCGCCGACGCGCCGGACCGCACTGAACCGGACCGCACTGAAGGCGGTGCTGGCCGCGGCCGTGCTGACGGCCTCCCTCACGGCCGGCTGCACCCGGCACGGCGCCTCGGACGACGGCCGGGCACCGCACGGCAGCCAGGCACCGGACGGGCAGCACACCGCCGGCACCGGCTCCGTACTGGCCGTGAAGATCGACAACGTCGCCGGGGCCCGCCCCCAGACCGGGCTGGACTCCGCCGACGTGGTGTACGCGGAGCAGGTGGAGGGCGGGCTCAGCCGGCTGATGGCGGTGTACGCCACCAAGCTCCCCGAGGTCGTCGGCCCGGTGCGCAGCGCCCGCGAATCCGATCTGGAACTGCTGCGCCAGTTCGACCGGCCGACGCTCGCCTTCTCCGGTGCCCAGCGCAAGCTGCTCCCGCTGATCGACCAGGCACCGCTGCGGCCGGAGAGCCCCGACGCGGCGTCCGACGCCTACCACCGGGGCACCGACAGGCCCGCCCCGCACAACCTGTATCTCCGCCCCGCCAAGCTGATGGCCGGCGCACCCGGCAAGGCGGCGCTCACCACCGGCTTCCGCTACGGCCCGGCCCCGGCCGACGGCACGGTCACCGCCACCCGTACCGTGCGGTATCCGGCGGCCCGCTTCACCTTCACCTGGTCCGCCGGCGAGAAGCGCTGGCTGGTGTCGATGGACGGCACCCAGGCCAGGACCACGGCCGGCAAGCGGGTGGCGGCCGCGACGGTCGTGGTGCAGCACGTGCGGATACGCACGTCCAGGTATCACGACGTGCTCGGCAACTACACGCCGTTCACCGAGACGGTGGGGTCGGGCAAGGCCGAAGTGCTGCGGGACGGGCGGTCGTTCGGGGCCACCTGGACACGGCGGGAGGCCGGCGACGGTACGACGTTCACCGGGGCGGACGGCAGTCCGGTGGACTTCGCCGACGGGCAGGTCTGGGTGGTGTTCGCCAAGGCCTAGGTCTGCGGGACGAGGGGCTCCGTGGGATTGCGCAGCCCCTCCGCCGCGTCCGAGACCCGGCGGATCAGATCGAAGAACTGGGTCTGCTCCTCGGCCGAGAGCGGGGCCAGGAAGACCTGGTTCATCCGGGCGGTGCGCACGGTGAGCTTGCGGTGGGTGCGCAGCCCGTCGTCGGTGAGGCGCAGCAGGAAGCGGCGGCCGTCCTGCGGGTCGCGCACCTTGTCGACGAGACCGCGCCGGCCGAGCCGGCTGATGACCTCGGCGATGGTCGACCGGTCCAGCCCCACCCGCTCCCCCACCGTGCGCTGGTCCAGCCCCGGCTCGGCGACGAGCGCGTTCAGGACGGCGAACTGCGGCGAGGTGATCTCCTCCGAGACCATCGTGTTCCACAGCAGGTAGTGGGCCTGCTGAAGCCGCCGGGCCAGGTGCCCGGGGTGGGTGGTGAGGTCCACCGCGACCATGTGCGCCCCCAAGGTCTGAATTAGTCGGTGCACTGAATGATACTCGCAGCTACCACCTCCTGTCTGTGCACCCGTCTGCCATCAGCCAAGCTCTTGACGGGTACGGACCCCAGTGGCAGCGTGGAAGGCGTCTCGCTGAAATACTCAGTGCCCTGATTAATTCCTTGATCGAGAGGAGACTTCACGGATGGACGAGGTGGTCACGGTGACTCATCGGCTCGCGCTGGTTCTGGAGCGATAGGTCGTACGGCACCTGCGGGTGCGTCGTGGCCTGTCGCGCCCACACGGCGGAGCCGCACATCGATACAGCCCCGCGTCCCTGAGAGCAGGGCGCTTCACCTAGGACTTCCCATGACACTCACCCAAGCCGACATCGACCTTGAGATCGCCGCCAGGCACGCCGAGTACGAAAAGCGCGTCGCCGAAGGCGCTCCCGTCGAGCATCACCCCCGCCGGGACTACGCCCCCTACCGCTCCTCCGGCCTCCGGCACCCGAAACAACCCCTGGTCGCCATCGACACCAGCAAGGATCCGGAGCTGGTGGAGCTGCACTCGCCCGCCTTCGGTGAGCGGGACATCACCGAGATCGACAACGATCTGACCCGCCAGCACACCGGTGAGCCGGTCGGGGAGCGCATCACCGTCTCCGGGCGGCTGCTCGACCGGGACGGCCGGCCGGTCCGGGGGCAGCTGATCGAGATCTGGCAGGCCAACTCGGCGGGCCGCTACGCGCACCAGCGCGAGCAGCACGACGCCCCGCTGGACCCGAACTTCACGGGTGTCGGCCGTACGATCACCGACGCCGACGGCGGTTACCGCTTCACCACCGTCCAGCCGGGCCCCTACCCCTGGCGCAACCACCTCAACGCGTGGCGTCCGGCGCACATCCACTTCTCGATGTTCGGTTCGGCGTTCAGCCAGCGGCTCGTGACGCAGATGTACTTCCCGAGCGACCCGCTGTTCCCGTACGACCCGATCATCCAGTCCGTGACGGACGACGCGGCCCGGCAGCGCCTGGTCGCGACCTACGACCACAGCCTGTCCGTGCCGGAGTTCTCGATGGGCTACCACTGGGACATCGTGCTGGACGGCCCGCACGCCACCTGGCTCGAAGAAGGGCGCTGAGCTGCCATGACGAAGATCGACACGAACAGCCCGGAGCAGGTGCCGCCCACGCCGTCGCACACGGTCGGCCCGTTCTACGGCTACGCGCTGCCGTTCCGTGGCGGCGAGGAGATCGCGCCCCTCGGCCATCCGGACACGATCACGGTCCACGGGTACGTCCTCGACGGCGAGGGCAACCCGCTGCCGGACGCCTTCGTGGAGCTGTGGGGCGCCGATCCGGACGGGAACGTCTCCACGACCGACGGCTCGATCCGGCGCGACCCCGCGACCGGCGACTACCTCGGCCGCAACGGCGTGGAGTTCACCGGCTGGGGCCGGATCCAGACGGACGCCGACGGGCACTGGTACGCGCGGACGCTGCGGCCGGGCGCCCGCGGCCGCAGCGCGCCCTACGTCAGCGTGTGCGTCTTCGCGCGCGGCCTGCTCATGCACCTGTTCACCCGGATCTATCTGCCCGGCGACGACGCCGCGCTCGGCGCCGACCCGCTGCTCACCCGGGTGGGCGAGCGACGCGACACGCTGATCGCCGACGACGAGGGCCGGGGGACCTACCGTTTCGACATCCGCCTTCAGGGCGAGGGCGAAACGGTCTTCCTGGAGTTCCAGTGACTCCCCCACCCTCCGGGCGGGAGGTGCCCCCAGTGGGTTACGGCGGCGGTGACGCCGGGCTGCTCGGTCCCGGGTGGGCCGGGTCCGCCGCCGCGTCCGCGACCGGGGACGGCGCCTGGCTGCGGGCGCTCCTCGACGCGGAGGCGGCCCTCACCCGCGCCCAGGCCGCCCTGGGGCTGGCCCCGGCCGAGGCCGCGGCGGCGGTGACCGAGGCGGCCGACCCGGACCGCTTCGACGTCGGCGCCCTCGCGGAGCGCGCCCGCGCCGGCGGCAACCCGGTCATCCCGCTGGTCGCCGATCTGACGAAGGCGGTCGGCGCGAAGTACGGGCCGTACGTGCACCGGGGTGCCACCAGCCAGGACATCATGGACACGGCGACGATGCTGGTCGCCGCCCGCACCCTGGACCTGGTCCTCGCCGACCTCGGGCGTACCGGGCAGGCGCTGGCCCGGACGGCCGCCGAACACCGTGACACCCCGATGCCGGGGCGTACGCTCACCCAGCACGCCGTACCGACGACCTTCGGGCTGAAGGCGGCCGGCTGGCGTTCGCTGGTCCTCGACGCCCGGGACCGCACAGAACGGGTCCGGGAGTCGCTGCCCGTGCAACTCGGGGGCGCGGCAGGCACGTTGGCGGCCTTCGGCGCGTGGGGCGCGGCACATGCCGAGGAGCTGCCGGAGGCGTACGCACGGGAACTCGCGCTGACCGCACCTCTGCTGCCGTGGCACACCCTGCGTACGCCCGTCGCCGATCTCGCCGGGTGTCTCGCCTTCACGGCCGGGGCGCTGGGCAAGGTCGCCGTGGACGTGCTGACGCTGTCCCGGACCGAGATCGGTGAGCTCTCCGAGGGCAGCGGAGGCGGTTCGTCGGCGATGCCGCACAAGGCGAACCCCGTACGGTCCACGCTCGTCGCGGCCGCCGCCCGGCGGGCCCCGCAGCTCGCGGCCGTCCTGTACGGCTCCCTGGTCGCGGAGGACGAGCGGCCGGCCGGTGCCTGGCACGCCGAGTGGGAGCCGTTGCGGGACCTGTTGCGCTCCGTCGGGGGCGCGGCCCGGGACGCGGCGGAGCTGGCGGAGGGGCTGCGGGTGCACCCGGAGGCGATGCGCCGGAACCTGGATCTCACCCGTGGGCTGATCGTCTCCGAGCGGCTGTCCGCCGGACTGGCCCCCGTGCTCGGCCGGCCCCGGGCGAAGGAACTGCTCACCGAACTCGCCCGCCGTACCGGCACCGAGCGACGTACGCTGCGTGAACTCCTCGCCGAGGAAACCGAGTTGAAGGACATCGACCTCGACGACCTGACCGACCCGGCCCGCTACACCGGCTCCGCCGGCGCCCTCACCGACCGTGCACTGGAGCGACGTTGATCGAGAACCTTCTCAACCACCGCGCCGAAGGCCCCACCTCCGCTCCCCCGCTGCTGCTCGGGCCGTCGCTCGGTACCTCGTACGCCCTGTGGGACGC
Organism: Streptomyces sp. NPDC048254; assembly: GCF_043201895.1. Lineage (NCBI taxonomy): Bacteria > Bacillati > Actinomycetota > Actinomycetes > Kitasatosporales > Streptomycetaceae > Streptomyces > Streptomyces sp. NPDC048254. Next base: position 431,768 of record NZ_JBICZJ010000003.1, on the reverse strand, counting down.
GGTGGCGCCCGAACTGTCGACCGGCCACCGGGTGGTGCGCTGGAACCTGCCGGGGCACGGCGGCTCGGCACCCGGTCTGATCAAGGCGGGGGCGACCGTCGGTGACCTCGCCGACCTGGTGCTCGCACTCGCCGACTCGCTCGGCATCGAGCGGTTCGGGTATGCCGGGGTGTCGCTGGGCGGCGCGGTCGGGCTGCACCTGGCCGTCCACCACCCGGACCGGCTGGAGAGCCTTGCCGTGATCTGCTCCTCCGCCCACTTCAACGGCTCCAAGCCCTGGGAGGAGCGGGCCGAGCGGGTGCGCCGGGAGGGCGTGCAGTGGCTCGCGGAGAACGCGGGCTCCCGCTGGTTCACGCCCGGCTTCACCGTGCCGCGCCTCATCGAGGACCAGCGGACCGTGGACCCGGAGGCGTACGCCGCCTGCTGCGACGCGCTGGCCGCCTTCGACCTGCGGGAGCGGCTCGGCGAGATCGCCGTACGCACCCTGCTGATCGCGGGCCGTCGGGACCCCGCGACCCCGCCGCCGCATCTGCGGGAGATCGCGGACGCGGTACCGGCGTCCACGCTGGTCGAACTGCCCAACTCCTCCCACCTGGCGCCGGCGCAGTGTCCCGAGGCCGTTCTCACCGCGCTCCGCTCGCACCTCGGCGGCGGCGCCAGGCGGGGCATGGCGGTGCGCCGGGAGGTACTGGGCGACACGCACGTCGACCGGGCACAGGCCCGCCAGACGCCGTTCACGGCCCGCTTCCAGGACTTCATCGCGCGCTACGCCTGGGGCGAGATCTGGACCGACCCCACCCTCTCCCGCCGCGAACGCAGCATGATCACCCTCACCGCGCTGGTCGCGAACGGCCACCACGACGAGCTGGCCATGCATGTACGGGCCGCCCGGCGCAACGGGCTCACTCCGGAGGAGATCGGCGCGGTACTGCTGCAGACGGCCGTGTACTGCGGGGTACCGGCGGCGAACTCGGCGTTCGCGACGGCCCAGCGGGTGCTGGCCGAGGAGGAAGGGTGACCCTGGCAGTCGTAGCCCCAGCAGGATCAGGCATCCGGTGGTGGTCCGTGCCTAGGCTGGAAGCATGTCCACCATTCTGATCACCGGTGCCACCTCCGGGCTCGGCCGGTACGTCGCCTTCGAACTGGTCCGCTCCGGCCATGTCGTCCTCGCGCACGGCCGGGATCCGGGCCGTACCGAGGCGCTGGTCGAGGAGCTGCGCACCGAGGGTGACGCGGAGGGCTTCGTCGCGGACCTGGCCTCGCTGGCGCAGGTCCGCGAGCTGGGCGCGCGGGTCGCCGACGCACGTCCCGACCTGGACGTACTGATCAACAACGCGGGCATCGGCGCCGGTACGCCCGGCTCGGGGCGCGAACTGAGCGCCGACGGCCACGAACTGCGCCTGGCCGTCAACTATTTGGCCCCGGTGACTCTGACCCACGCCCTGCTGCCGGTGCTGCGCGCCGACGCCCCGGCCCGGATCGTCAACGTGGGCTCGGCCGGCCAGGAGCCCCTGGACTTCGACGACCCCGAGTTCACCCGTGGCTATCAGGGCTTCGCGGCCTACTGCCGAGCCAAGTTCGCCCTGGCGGCCCACACCTTCACCCTGGCGGAGGAGCTGGCGGGCACGGGGGTCTCGGTGAACGTCCTGCACCCCGCGACTTTCATGGACACGGCGATGGTACGGGAGGGCGGGGTGGCGCCCTGGAGCACGGTGGCGGACGGTGCACCGGGCGTTCTCGCCCTGGCAACGCGGGACTTGGGGACGGGCGGCTACTTCGACGGTACGCGCAAGGCGCGGGCGCACGAGGCGACGTACGACAAGGACGTACAGAAACGCCTGTCAGCGGTAACCGATCAGCTCCTCGCGCTGTAGCGCCCCTTCAGGGGCGCGGGGCCGTATCGACTTGCGGCTACCGCCGCGCGGGCGCGACCAGCCCCCACGCACCCGCACCCCGAAACGCACCCGTCAACGCAACCCCCGCCCCGTATCCAGAACCTCCCGCGCCTGAGCGACCAACCCGTCCGCCCCGCACGACCGCGCCAACGCCAGCCCCCGGTTCAACTCGGCCACCGACCGCGCGGCGATCCCGTACTCCACCCGCGCCGCCGCATGCTCGTACTGACACGGCGACGCCTCCAGATAGGCGACCGCCTGCGAGGCGAGCCGCACCTGCCGCTGCCCGGTCTCCAGCGCGGCGGCACATCGCAGCGCCTCCCCGATGGCGGTGTCCGTGCCGAACCGCTCGGCCTGCCGCCGCGCGTCCGCCGCCAGCCGCGCCGCCCGCGCCGGGTCCTCGCCCGCGAGGGCCCGGGCGAGGTCGAGGGCCCAGGGCACCACCACCGGGTTGAAGTGGCCGCGCGCGGCGGCCGCCTTCTCCGCGGCCTCCAGTTCGTTGACGGCCTCCTTCGTGCGGCCGACGGCCAGCAGCAGCCGGCCGCGCACGGACCGTGGGTCCGGCATCACGATCGTGGAGGGGTACGGCGGTGCGAAACCGTACTGCTCGGCCGTCTCCCAGGCCTGCTGGACATGGCCGCGGGCGAGCAGCGTGTCGACCAGGTTGCAGGTGGCCGTCCAGTACAGGGGCAGTCCCCGGCCGACCCGCTCGGCGATCCGCAAGGACTCCCGCAGGGATGTCTCCGCGTCCCGCAGCCGGCCGCGCCTGCGGTGCCCGAGGCCCACATAGGCGTGGGCGAGGGCGAGGTGGCCACCACTCCAGCCGGAGGACTCGTAGGCGCGCAGGGCCTCGTTGTAGAGGCTCTCCGCGCGGTCGAGGCGATCGGTGTAGACGTAGGCGTTGGCGAGCATCAGCAGCAGCTCGATGCCCCACTCGGTGTCGGTCCAGCCGAGTCCGGGAGCGAGCCGGCCGTTGACGAGGGCACGGTCGCACAGTTCCACGACCTCTTCGGCGCTCTCCCCCTGGATGAGGAGGTCGAAGCCGCGCAGCATCAGCAGGGCGCGCTCGGAGTTGTCCCGGCCGGTGCAGGTGCCGGCGAGCTCGCCGAGGCGTTCGGAGCGGTGCGGGGAGACGGCCTCGCCGGCGATGCCCTCCCACATGAACTGGACGGCCTGGAGCCGGAGTCTGGCGGGGCCCTCCTCGTGCCGGGCGGCCTCCGCCTCGACCGTGCGGACGGCTTCCTCCAGCTGGTCGTTGTGGAGAAGGGCCTGGGAGAGGCGGAAGACGGCGTCGACGCGTTCGGCGCCGCCGAGGCCGGGCATGCCGAGTGCGCTCCGCAGGTGGCCGATGGTGACGGCGGGCTTGGTGAGCAGGGTGGCGCAGCCCAGTTCGTAGAGCACGCGCGCGTGGACCTCGGGTACGGGCGGTTCCAGCAGTGCGCGTTCGAGGCAGCGGCGGGCCGCGTCCGGGGCGCCGACGGCGAGGTGTTCCTTGGCCGCGTCCCGCAGCTGCTGGACGAGTTCCTCGTCGTCGTCCGGATGCACCTTCAGCAGGTGGCGGGAGGCCTCGGCGATGCCGCGGCCGTCGTCGATGACGATCTGGGCGGCGATGCCGTGCATGGCGGTGCACATCGCCGGCGGGATGGAGTTGTAGACGGCGCTGGCGATCAGCGGATGGACGAACTCCAGGTCGCCGGCGTGGGTGCGGGAGCCGGCCGGGTCGGGTGCGGTGAGGATACGGGCGCTGCGCAGCAGTTCGGCGCAGCGCCCGGCGTCCTCCACGGTCATGGTGGCGAGCTGGGCGACCAGGTCGACGGAGATGCCGGTGCCGAGGATGGCGGCGGCCCACGCGAACCGGGTGGCGTCGATGCCGAGGCCTTCGAGGCGGGTGACGAGGCCGCCGCCGCGGGCCGACCGGTTGAGTGCGCGCAGTTCACCGGCCCGGGCCTCGACGGGTTCGACCTCGCTGTCCTGGACCTTGGCGAGGAGTTCGACGGTCTCGTAGGGGTTGCCGCCGGTGACGGCCCAGACCTCGCGGCAGAACGGGGCGTCGGCGTGCGCGCCGAGGGTGGCGAGGGTGAGTCCGGCGGTGGCGTCCGGGGTGAGGGCGCTGAGATTGTGCACGGGGTTCGCGGCCGCGGCGGCCACGGTGTCGAGGTAGCGGGCGCTGTCGCCGCCGACCTCGCCGGGGCGGCGGGCGACCAGGACGAGGACGGGCAGATCGTCGAGACGCTCCACGAAGGCGGCGAGCCAGGCCAGGGTCTCCTGGTCGGCCCAGTGCGCGTCGTCGATCAGCAGCACCAGCGGCCAGTCGCGTTTGGCCAGCCGGCGGACGGCGGCGACCAGGCCGTCGCAGACGCCCTGCGGGTCGGCCTGGCGCTCACCGGGGTCGGTTATGCCCAGGGCGGGGCCGGCGATGTCGTACCAGTCGCCGAGGTACTCCCGGGCCTCGTCGGGGAGCAGGGAGACCAGGGCCGGCTGGAGCAGTTGCCGTACCACGTTGAAGGGAACGCTGCGCAGGGTCTCGCCGCCGCGGGTGGCCCAGACGGTGCAGCCACGGCGCTTGGCGATACGGCGGGTTTCGGCCAGCAGCGCGGTCTTGCCGAGTCCGGCCTCGCCGCGCAGGACCAGCAGGTTCCCGGCGGTGGACCGGTCGGCGCACAGGACGTCGAGTGCCTCGGTGATGGCGGCGATCTCCGCGTCGCGCTCCCAGAGCGGAGCAGAGGAGTCCTCCGGGGGTAGTTCCTCCGTCATCCCGTTGCCTCCCCAAGTCGCCCGAACGACGTACAGACCACGAGCGTAGCCGTCCTGTTGGCTGTCCGGAGGCGGGTCCGGGCTGCTGTTGCCGTGACGGGTGAAAGCGGGTGCGGCGGGGCGACGCGGGACTGCCCCGACCTGCCGCTGTCGAGCGAACGGACCGTCAACGGGCGTGGAAATGAAGCTGGTTTTCGAAGATCGGGCGGCACCGGGCCGGAATCGGCCCCTCCGGGCGCTGGCGGCGGGCTCGGTGGGCAACTTCATCGAGTGGTACGAGTTCGGTGTCTACGGCTATTTCGCGACCGTCGTCGCCGAGCGGTTCTTCACCCCGGCGGACGGCAGCGCGGCCGAGGGGCTGGTGCGCACCTATGCCTCGTTCGGGCTGGCGTTCTTCTTCCGTCCGCTGGGCGCTGCCCTGTTCGGCCGGCTGGCCGACCGGCTCGGCCGGCGGCCGGTGCTGATTCTCGTGGTCGCGCTGATGACGGGTGCCACGGCGCTCATCGGCCTGCTGCCGACGTATGCGCAGGCCGGCGCGCTCGCGCCCTGGCTGCTGACGTTCCTGAGGGCCGTTCAGGGACTCTCCGCCGGCGGGGAGTTCGGGGGCGCGGTGGCGATACTGACCGAGTTCGCGCCACCGGGGCGGCGGGGGCTGTACGGGGCCTGGCAGTCGTTCACCGTGGCGCTGGGGCTGCTGGGCGGGGCGGGCCTGGCGGCCGGGCTCGCCTCCGTACTGACGGAAAGTCAGCTCGCTTCATGGGGCTGGCGGTTGCCGTTCCTGCTGGCGCTGCCGCTGGGCTCGCTGGCGCTGTGGCTGCGGGTGGGGTTGGACGAGACGCCGGAGTTCCGGGAGCCGGACGTGCGGGCAGTGCGGGCGGCGCGGGTGTCCATCGGGGCGATCGCGCTGGCCGTCGGACGGGTGATGGGGTGGTCGGCGGCCGGGTACACCTTCCTGGTCGTGCTGCCGTCGTACCTCCAGACCGCGCTGCACACCGGCTTCCGCACGGCACTGCTGGCGACCGTGCTGGCGAACCTGGGTTTCGCGGCGGCGATCCTCCCGGCGGGGCTGCTCAGCGACCGGATCGGGCGGCGGCCGGTGATGCTGACGGGCGCCGGTCTCGTGGTCGCGCTGGCCCTGCCGCTGCTCGGCCTCCTCCAGGACGGCGGGGCGTCCGCCGGCGTGAAGGGCGCGGCCCTGTTCGGTGCGGGCGCGGTGGTGGGGCTGATGGCCGGACCGGGGCCCGCGCTGCTGGCCGAGATGTTCCCGGCGCGCGCCCGCTGCACGGGCCTGGGACTCGCCTACGCCCTGTCCAATGCCGTGTTCTCGGGCTGTGCGGGCCTCATCATCACGGAGGCGGTGAAGCGCACCGGGAACCTGGATGTTCCCGGCTACTACGCGGCGGCGGCCTGCGCGGTCAGCGTGCTGGCGCTGGTGCGGTCACGGGAGACGAAGGCGGGTTGAGCGGTGCTGGTGATCGGTCTGATGTCCGGGACGTCGTACGACGCGGTCGACGCGGCCGCCGCCGAGCTGCGCCTGGCCGGCGACACGCTGCTGCTGAAACCACTGGGGCTGGTGAGCACGCCCTACGACGACGAGCTGCGCGAGACTCTCGCGGGCGCGCTGCCGCCGGCCGCCGTACCGCTGGCGCGGGTGTGCCTGCTGGACACCCGGATCGGGCAGGAGTTCGCCGCGGCGGCGGTCCGGGCGAACCGTGAACTGTGCGGCGGGCGGGCCGAGTTGGTGGCCTCGCACGGGCAGACGGTCTTCCACTGGGTGGCGGACGGCCGGGTGCACGGGACGCTGCAGCTCGGGCAGCCGGCCTGGATCGCGGAGGCGACGGGGCTGCCGGTGGTCGCCGACTTCCGCCCCCGGGACGTGGCCGCCGGGGGCCAGGGCGCGCCCCTGGTGAGCCTGGTCGACCTGCTGTGGCTGCGCGGCCGGCCAGGCACGCCGGTGGCGCTGAACATCGGGGGGATCGCCAACCTCACCGCGCCGGACGGCACGGCCTTCGACACCGGGCCCGGGTGCGCGCTGATGGACGCGGCGGCCCGGGAGTCCACCGGCGGCCGGCAGGCGTACGACGTGGACGGGGCGCTGGCGGCGCGCGGCCGTCCGGACCGGCCCCTGCTGGAGCGGTTGCTGGCGGACCCGTACTACGCGCTGCCCGCGCCGAAGACGACCGGCAAGGAACTGTTCCACGCCGGGTACTGGCGGGCGCCGGAGGGCTTGTCGGCCGAGGACGCGCTGGCGACGCTCACCGAACTGACGGCCCGGACGGTGGCGGACGCGGTACGCGGCGTGGGAGCCACGGAGGTGATCGCCTCGGGCGGCGGCACCCGCAACCCGGTGCTGATGCGGCTGCTGCGCGGCCTGCTGCCGGGGACCCCCGTCCGCGCCTCCGACGAACTCGGTCTGCCCTCGGCCGCGAAGGAGGCCTACGCCTTCGCGGTCCTCGGCTTCCTCACCGCCCACGGCCTCCCGGGCACCGCCCCGACCGCCACCGGCGCCCGCCACCCGAGCGTCCTGGGCTCTCTGACCCCGGGGCGGGACGGTCCCCGCCTGCCACCACGGGCTCCGAACCCGCCGCTGCGGCTGCGGATCGAATGAGATAACGAAGTGCGGTGGATCGGCTCATCCGAAAGTCGCCGGATCCTCTCATCCGACTTTCACCGATGCCTCATACGGTGGGGGCATGACGCAGGTGACTCCCCCCGGGTGGTACCCCGACCCCGGGCAGACAAGTGACGGTCCGGCCACTGAGCGCTGGTGGGACGGCAAGACGTGGACGGAGCAGACCCGCCCCGCCGGGTCGGGTGCCGACTGGGGTCCCCCGGCGCCGTCGCCGGCCGACGCGGCCCACCAGCCGTACCCGGCCTATCCGGGGTATCCGGGATATCCGGCGCCGCCGGCCACCGGGAAGCGCGGGCTGCGCACGGGTGTGGCCGTCGGTGTCGCCGTGGCGGTCCTCGTCGCCATCGGGGTGGGCGCGTGGGCGCTTTCCGCCGACGGCGGCGACAACGGCGGCGGCCAGGCCACGCAGCAGAGTTCGGGCGGTCAGGGCGGCCCCGAGGGGCAGAACGGCGGGCAGGGCTTCCCGTTCGGCGGGTCGGGCGGCTCCGGGTCCGGCGGTGGCTCGGGCTCGGGCGGTTCCGACGGCGGTGCGTCGCCGTCGCCCGGCCAGTCCGAGGCTCCGAAGGTCCAGGGCGGCGGCACGGTGCCGGACTCCATCAACGCCATCAGCATTCCGGTGCCGAAGGGCTGGACCGGGCAGGCGATCAACGTCGGCGCCCAGATCACCTCCGACAACTCCTACAAATGCCCCGGCGACACCTCCCAGTCCTGCACCGCGGGCGGCGCCTACTCGGCGCCCGCGCTGGTGCTGGGCACCAAGGGAGACACCGCCGAGGAGGTCGCCAAGGCGGACATCTCGGCCAACGCCACGGAGTCGTACGGCGGCAAGACCTACGGCTCGATCACCTCGCACGAGGTGCTGGCCTCCAAGGCCGTCACCGTGGCCGGGCAGAAGGGCTATCTGGTCCGCTGGAAGGCGGTGACCAGCAAGGGCGCCGACGGTTATGTCGAATCACTGGCCTTCCCGTCGCCCTCGAACGCCCAGCAGATCGTGGTGGTCCGGTTCGGTGTCGACGTCGGCCAGGACCAGTCGGTGATCGATGACATCACCAAGGGCATCAAGGTGTCCTCCGGCGGCGGCGACGGCCAGACCGTCTGATCCGCCCCGCACCGGAAACGTCAGTCGGCCGGGTGGAGCGCCCCTCCGCTCAAAGGGGAGCCCCACCCGGCCGGGGGGTGCGCGCCGCCCCCGTCCCCACGGTGCGGCGCGAACAGGTCACCGTCCAGTCATCCCGTGGACGGCGACCTGGGTCTAGGTCAGTCCGAGTGCGGGCAGCGCCACGGCCTCCACGAAACGGACGAGATAGTCGGCGTCGGCGTACTCGCCGGTGAGCACCGGCCGTACCCGCAGGACGCCGAACATCATGGCGGGCACATAGTCGAGCGCCGGATGCCCCTCGGGCACCTCGCCGCGCTCGACACCACGGCGCAGGATCACCTGGAGCGCGGCGATCTCGGGTTCGACCAGCGCCTCGCGCAGTGCCTGCGCCAGTTCCACGTCCGAGTGGAGCGAGTGGCCCAGCGCCGAGAGCAGCTTGGTGTCCTTGCTCGACCAGTCCCCCGCGGCCCGCGCCACCTCGCGCAGGTCCCCGGCGAGTGACCCGGTGTCGACGCCGGCGAAGCGCACCTCGCGGTTGGCCCGCAGCGCGGCCGCGACGAACTGCGGCTTGGTCTTCCACTGCCGGTAGAGCGTGGACTTGCTGCACCGGGTGCTGGAGGCGACCCCTTCCATGGTCACGGAGTCGTAGCCGCATTCGCGGATCTGTTCGAGCACGGCGTCGAAGAACTCCCGCTCACGCTCCGGCGTGATCTTGGAGCGGCGCGAGGCGGCAACCGTCTCCGGTTCGTCCGCGGCCTGCGACGTCATGTGCCCTACTCCTCACTCGCGCATCACTTGCGGATCATCCGGTCCCCACCCGCCGTTCTACCCGGGCGGAAACCTACAACCAGTGTGGCCTACGTCTATCGATACGCCACTGTACCGGTACTCCGCCGTATCGGTACAGTGGCGTATCGGTACAGTGACGTATCGGTACGCTTTCGTATCGATGAGTACCGGTGAGTTCGGGCCACCGTCCGGACTCGGCACAGCACACCGTCAGTGAGGGGGCCTGGGATGAGATCCCAGTCCGAGCCGGCAGCAGCGGAGCCCGGGGCGATAGCCCGGCCGCCGCTCGTCCGTGAGCTCCTGCTCGTCGCAGGACTCTTCCTCGTCTACAAGTTCGGGCGGCAGCTGGCCACCGGCCATACCGCCGAGGCCCTGCACAACGCCCACCGGATCTGGGACCTGGAACGGACACTGCACCTGCCCTCGGAGGTCGACGTGCAGTCCGCACTGCTGCACGGCGACGCCCTCGTACACCTGGCCAACACCTACTACGCCACGGTTCATTTCCCGGCCACGCTGGCCTTCCTGATCTGGCTCTACCTGAAGCGGCCCGCGCACTACGTCTGGGCCCGCCGGGTCCTCGCGCTGGTCACCGCCGCCGCCCTGGTTCTCCCCTTCACGTTCCCGCTGGCACCGCCGCGAATGCTGGCCGCCACCGGCCTCGTCGACACGGCCCGGGTGTACGGCCCCTCCGTCTACGGCCCGCCCGCCAGGGACCACCTCTCCAACCAGTTCGCGGCGATGCCCTCGCTGCACTTCGGCTGGGCCCTGATGGTGGCGATCGGCCTGATCGTCGCGACCCGCTCGCGATGGCGCTGGCTGTGGCTGCTGCACCCGGCGATCACCCTGCTGGTGATCGTGGGCACCGCGAACCACTACTGGCTGGACGCGATCGTCGCCACCGCGATGCTCGGCGCCGCCCTCGCCCTCATCCACCCGCCGCACCGCACGGCCACCACGGCCGGACGCGGCACCCGCCGGTTCGTGTCCGAGGAGCCCGCACTGGTAGGGGCGGGCCGATGAGCACCGCGGCCCTGATCGCCGTCCTTCTCTCCCTGGTCTCGGCCGTGGCCTACGCGGCCGCCGCCGTCGCCCAGGAACGGCTCGCGTCGAGGAACTCCGGCGCCGGTCTGATACGACTGCTCGGTTCCGGTGCCTGGTGGGCGGCGGTCGGCCTCAACGCGGGCGCCGCGCTCCTGCACGTCGTGGCCCTCAGGTACGGCCCGCTCACCCTCGTACAGCCGCTGGGCGCGCTGACGCTGGTCGCGGCCGTGCCGATGGGCGCGCGGGTGGCCGGGCGCCGGGTCAGCGCGACGGAGTGGCGGGGCACGGCCCTGACCCTGCTCGGTCTCGGCGCCCTGCTGGTCACGGCCTCCGGCCCCGCACCCCACCGGGTGCTGAGCCTCACCGAAGCCCTCACGGTGGCCGGTACGACCGCCGCCCTGATCGGCGTCCTGTCCCGCCCCGGCACCCGGCCGGGCCTGCGGCATGCGACCGCCTCCGGCTTCGCCTCGGGCGTCGCCTCGGCCCTCACCCAGACGGTGACGGTGGCGGCGACGGACCGCTCGGGCCCGGTCCTGAGCGTCCAGGTGATCGTGGTGGCGCTCCTGGTGGCCGCGTTCGCGGTGGGCGGCCTGCTGCTCTCCCAGATGGCCTACCGAGGAGGCCTGGGCGCCCCGCTGGCCGTGGTCACCCTGTCCAACCCGGTTGCGGCGGCGGTCATCGGCCTGACCCTGCTGGGGCAGGGCCTGCAGGGCGGCGCGGCGGGCATCCTGCTCGCCCTGGCGGGCGCGGGCCTCGCCTCCTGGGGTGTGTTCCTGCTGACCCGGGTGACTCCGGCGGCCCGGCACGTGGAACCGGACGACGACGAGCACCCGGTGGCCGCGGTGCTGGCCCTGGAGTCGGCACGGGTGGCAGCGGAGCAGGCACTACTCCCCCAGCAGAAGCAGGAGCCCGGACAGCTCACGGCACTCTGAGCGCCCCTTCAGGGGCGCGGGGCCGTAGGCGCGACCAGCCGCCACGGCCCCGCGGACGACCCTCAGCCCAGCCCTCGAGAGTCCTGCTTCAGCGCCGTGTCCACGGTCAGCGCCGTCGCCACCACCAGGCTCCGCAGCGGCTCCGGCAGCTGATGGTGGATCTGCAGCACATAGTTGTCGGCGGTGGTGAACATCGTCTTGGCGAGCCCCTCCCACGTCTTCGTGATCCGGGCCACCTCCGTGTCGGCGTGGTCGACGATCGCGAAGTTCCACGCGCGCCAGTTCTCCGCCTTGATCGCACCGACCTTCTGGTCGCCCGCCATCATCGCGAAGTTGATCTTCCCGATCATGTTCTGCTGGACGATCTCACCCACCTGCGAACCGTCCGGGCGGGTCACGATCACCCGGGACTTGAAGATCTTCGCGGGCCGGGTCAGCAGCAGCTGCGGCTGACCGGACGCGTCGCGGATCTCCAGCCGGTGGGTCATGTACTGGTCGAGGCTGGAGACGAAGCGCAGGATCTTCTTCAGCGCACTCTGGCCGACCTCGGCCACCGAGCCGATCTCCCGGCCGTGCTGGTCCATGACCTTGTACTCGTTGGTCAGCTCGATCAGCTTGGCCTTCTGGTTCACCACCAGGACCGGCTCGGTGAAGAGTGTCTGGGACGCACCGTGCGGATCGCGGTACGAGTCTGCAGGAGTGTTCGATTGCGTGGTCACCGGGGCACACTACCCCGATGTGACCGGTACCTGATCAGTTCCGCACGATGCGGCCCTCAACCCCTTGTCACTCGCTGCTGATCGCCGGGTCGCTGACCCCGGGCCGCCCGTTCTCCACGTGCCCCGCGAACCGACGCACGAAGGTCGCGTCGGACTCGGAGGTGACCGTCAGGTCATACCACTGGTCGCTGTGGTTGAGGTGGGCGATGTGCTTGACGGTGGCTCCGGCGCGCACCGTGAACGTGCGGCCCCGCCCGCCGTACCCGTCGGCCACCGCAAGCTTCACCGTGCCGCTGCCCTTGTTGGTGAAGGTCAGCTCGATGTCGTCGCCGTGCGGCCGGGCGGTGACCTCGGGGCCTGCCACCTTGGCGGGGCCCTGGAAGCTGCGCAGGAAGCCGTTCGGGCCGTGCGCGGTCAGGTCGTACGAGCCGCCCGAATACGCCGAGTTCCAGGTGTCGGAGACGGACTTGCCGGCCTCGGTGGTGTAGCTCCAGGGGCCGTCGGTGCGGTTGTTGGAGGTGACCAGGAAGGCGGCGCCGGCCTGCGTGCCGGAGGCGAAGGTGAGCGTGAGCTTGCCGGCCGCCGCGTCCAGCGAACCGTCCACCAGCGGGGCGTACTTGAGCGGCCGGGTGGGCCGCGAGCCGCGCTCCTGCTTGGGCAGCACCGGGTTGGCGGGCGGGGTGGGCACGTAGTCGGGGTGGCGGTTCTTGTCCGGCGGCTGGTAGCCGTCGGTCGAGGGCAGCGCGACCGGCTTGGTGTCCTTGCGGGAGAAGTCGAACGCGGCGGTCAGGTCGCCGGTGACGGCGCGCCGCCAGGGCGAGATGTTGGGCTCGTGGACGCCGAAGCGGTTCTCCATGAACCGGATGACCGAGGTGTGGTCGAGCGTCTCGGAGCAGACGTAACCGCCCTTGCTCCACGGGGAGACGACGATCATCGGCACCCGCTGGCCGAGGCCGTAGGCGCCGGCGGCGTGGCTCGCGTCGCCCTTGAAGAGGTCCAGGGCCGGGTCGACCGTGGACTTGCCCTGGGCGGCGGAGGCCGGCGGGAACGGCGGGACCACGTGGTCGAAGAAGCCGTCGTTCTCGTCGTACGTGATGAACAGGGCCGTCTTCGCCCACACCGCGGGGTCGGCGGTGAGCGCGTCGAGGACCTGGGAGATGTACCAGGCGCCGTAGTTCGCGGGCCAGTTGGGGTGCTCGGTGAAGGCCTCGGGGGCGACGACCCAGGAGATCTGCGGCAGCTTGCCGCCCTTGACGTCGGCCTTGAGCTGGTCGAAGAAGCCCTCGCCCTTGGTCGCGTCGGTGCCGGTGCGGGCCTTGTCGTACAGCGGGTCGCCGGGCTGGGCGTTCTGGTACTGCTTGAAGTAGAGCAGCGAGTTGTCGCCGTAGTTACCCCGGTAGGCGTCCTGGATCCAGCCCCAGCCGCCGGCCGCGTCCAGGCCGTCGCCGACGTCCTGGTAGATCTTCCAGGAGACGCCCGCCTTCTCCAGGCGCTCGGGGTACGTCGTCCAGGAGTAGCCGGCCTCGTCGTTGCCGAGGACCGGGCCGCCGCCCTGGCCGTCGTTGCCGGTGTAACCCGTCCACAGGTAGTAGCGGTTCGGGTCGGTGGAGCCCATGAACGAGCAGTGGTATGCGTCGCAGATGGTGAAGGCGTCGGCGAGCGCGTAGTGGAACGGGATGTCGTCCCGGTTCAGGTACGCCATGGTCGTGGAACCCTTGGCCGGCACCCACTTGTCGTACTTGCCGTTGTTGACGGCCGTGTGCGTGTCGGCCCAGCCGTGCGGGAGGTCCTGGATGAAGGCGAGGCCCAGGTCGTCGGCGTCCGGGTGGAAGGGCAGGATGTCCTTCGTGCCGTTCGACTGCTTCCACACGGACTTGTTGTTCTGGGTGACCGGACGCGGGTCGCCGAAGCCGCGGACGCCCCTGAGGGTGCCGAAATAGTGGTCGAACGAACGGTTCTCCTGCATCAGGACGACGATGTGCTCGACGTCCTCGATCGACCCCGTGCGGTGGTTCGCGGGCAGTGCGGCGGCGCGCTCGATGCTGTTGGACAGCGCGGTGAACGCCGTGGTGGCGCCCGCCAGTTGGAGGAATCGGCGCCGGTTTACTTCGGGCATGGGTGAGCGACCTCTCATCACTGACGCACGGGATGGCCGGAACAGGGCGGATTGTGCGCGGGTGCGAGTGTTCCAAGGGCATCGAACGTCAGGGAAGGGTCCGGTGGCGCGGATGTGAAAGTCGGCGGTACGGGAGGTAGGTAATCGGTAAGAAGGCGGGGCCGGCCACGGCCCGGGCGGCCGTGGCCGGCGTGGGACCTCAGCTGATGAAGGAGCCCGGGGCGCAGGCGCTGGACGCCACCCACACGTGGGACATGATGTTGTCGTTCATGTTCTCGCCGTTGGTGAAGTGGTTGCGGGCGAGGTTGTCCACGTACAGCTCGCCCGGCTTGAGGCAGCCGTAGGCGGAGGACGGGTAGCCCGGCGTGTAGTAGAAGGCGACGACGTCCTTGCCGCCGACGAAGCCGCTGTTCATCACGGAGGAGGCGGCGTTGGCGTCGGAGACCTGGAAGGCATCGAAGCTGTCGCTCCAGTTGGGGTCGTTGCCCACGGTGGCACCGAGCAGCTCACCCTGGCAGTCGGCGTCCCGCCAGGCCCGCACGTAGCCGTCCCGGCCCGGCCACTTCGCGTTGCAGCCGGAGACGGCGTGGGCGTTCGCCGGCACGGAGAGGCCAAGGGCCGCGATGCCCAGGGTGGCGAGGGCAAGGGTCAGTTTGCGCATGATGGATTCCGATCTGCCTCGTGGGAGGCGGTGGGTGTGCGTGGGTGCCGCGGCGGGGTGCCGCGGAGTTCGTGGAGCGCCTGCCGGTGTCAGGCGCGGGCGGGGACAAGCCGCTCGGCGCGTGCCAGGGCGCGCTGCCGCAGTTGCCGGTAGGCGTCCAGCTGCGTGCCGTATTCCGCGTTCAGCTGGGCCAGGTAGTGGGCCTCGCGGTCCTGGCCGACGGACTTGAGGGAGACCTCGCGGGCGCAGGTGGCGTCGGCGACGGCGATCCGGGTCTCGGCGGCGAAGCTCCGGGCCTCCTCGGCCCGGCTCTGGACGGCGGGGTGCTCCCGGGTGGCCTGCCGGGCCGCGTCGGGGTCCGGGTAGGGGTGCCCGGCCCGCTTCATGCAGCTCGCCCAGTCGTGGACGGCGGCGGCGAAGCGCCGGTCGTGCAGCAACTTGCCGACGTACAGCGGGCGCAGGTTGCTCGCGGTGGTGTCCAGCCGGAACCAGGTGGCCGGATCGCCGTACAGCGTGCGCTCGGCCGACGCGTCGCAGCCGCCGGACTGCTTGCTGACCGAGCCGCCGCCGGGGACCGCGGTACGCAGCAGCTCCGTCTTGCGGCCGCCGTCCAGCGCGGTGTCGTAGGCGGTCCTGCGGACTGCCGAAAGTTTCTTGCGGTAGGCGACGTTGGGGTTGTGCAGGCGGGCGCGGTCCTCCTTCGCGGCGATCCGGCTGCCGTAGCCGTAGGTCCGGGCCCAGCGGACGTCGTCCTGGACGTAGCCGAGCGGCCTGCTCTCCGCCAGGGACAGGGAGCTGTCCGGCCAGTAGCGGAAACCGCGGCCGGCCATGCACTGGGCGATCAGGCGTTGTTCGGCGTCCGAGACCCGGAGGTCCTCGGCGTAGGTCAGCTCGCGCGCCTTGGCCGCGCCGACCGGTGCCGGGTCGTCGCCGGACGCCCCCGAGCAGCCGGTGAGGGCGAGCGCCGCCACGGCGGCGACGGCGCTCAGGTACGCGACCTTGCGGCGGAAGGCGGGGCGCTTCATCGGGCAACTCCCTGGGCTGCGGCGAACGGCTCGGTGCTTTCGGGCCGTTGACGGTGCCGGCGGGGCGTTCGTATGACATGCGGACGCGGGGAATTTCCGGCGCGACGGATTTCGTGACCGGTTCGGAGGCGCGGTCATACGAGGGCCGCCGGCCACCCGTCTGACGCACAGGGGCCGCTATGGCCACCCACAGAAACCAGCCAACTGCGGCGGCGGGGAGAGCCCTCCCCCAAGCCCCGTCGGCCCCGCCCCTGTTCGGCGTACCGGGCGTCGCGGAGGGTGCCGTACCACCGATCGGACAGCACGGATCCGGTCACGACAGCCCGGTCTTCGCCCTGCCCGGACGCCGCCCGCCGATATCGTTGCCGGCATCCGCCAGGAGCGATCGGGGACCGATGTTCGAAGTACGTCTGCTCGGCCCGGTGGAGGTCTGGGAAGGGGGCCGGCGGGCTCCGCTCGGCGGTTCCAGACCCCTGGCCGTCCTCGCCGCACTCGTCGTGCACCTGGGCGAGGTGATCTCCACCGAGCGCCTGGTGGACTTCGTGTGGGACGAGGAGGCCCCGGCCACCGCAGGCGCCCTGGTCGCCACCCATGTCTCCGCCGTACGCCGGGCGCTGTCCCGGGTCGGCACCGCCGAGGTGATCCGCACCCGCCCCCCTGGCTATGTCGCCGACCTCGCCCCCGACCGGGTCGACGCCCGCCGCTTCGAGGAACTCCTCGCGGCGGGGCGATCCGCGGGACGTCCGGAGGAGGCCGCCGAGGCACTGGCCGAGGCGCTGGGGCTGTGGCGGGGCCGGGAGGCGCTGGAGGGGCTCGGCCAGTCGTTCGCCCGGATCGAGGCGGCCCGGCTCGGGGAGCTGCGGCTCGTCGCCCAGGAGGAGTCCTTCGGGCTGGCGCTGGAGCTGGGCCGAGCGGAAGGCGCGATCGCGCCGCTGCTCGCCCATGTCGCCGCGCATCCGCTGCGGGAGCGGCCGCGCGGCCAGCTGATGACCGCCCTGTTCCGCGCCGGCCGGGTCTCCGACGCGCTGCACGTCTTCCAGGAGGGCCGCGCGGTTCTCCGTGACGAGCTGGGCATCGACCCGGGCCCGGAGTTGCGCGCCGTCCACCAGGCCGTACTGACCGGCGACACGGGCCTGCTGGGAACCGGACGTCCGGCCCGGACGGTGCCCGCGCCCCGCGGGGCCGAGCCCGCACCCTCTCATCTCCCGCCCGACATCGCCGACTTCGTCGGCCGCGGCGAGCAGATCAAGTGGGCCACCGAGCTGCTGCGGAGCGTCGGCGACACCGGCCGGACCGCACCCCCGATCGGGGTGATCTCCGGACGATCCGGCATGGGCAAGACCGCCCTCGCCGTGCACGTCGGCCACCGCACCGCCGAACTCTTCCCCGACGGCCGCCTGTTCGTGGACCTGAGGGCCGCCGACACCACCCCGCTGGAGCCCGCCGACGCCCTCGCCCGGCTGCTGCGCGCGATGGGGGTCGACCCGGACACCGTCTCCGCCGGCGTCGAGGAGCTGACCGGCCTGTACCGGACCCACGTCGGGCACCGGCGGGTCCTGATCGTCCTGGACAACGCGGCCGGTGAGGCGGATGTCCGGCCGCTGCTGCCGCCCGGGCCCGGTTCCGCGGTGCTGATCACCAGCCGCCGCCGGCTGGTGGCCCTGGAGGGCGCCGCCCATCTGGACCTCGCCGTGCCGGACGAGGCCGAGGCCCTCGACCTGTTCCGCCGGGTGGCCGGCGAGGGGCGGACCGGGGCGGACCCGGAGCGGGCCACCGAGATCGTCGCCCTGTGCGGGCGGCTGCCGCTCGCGGTGCGCATCGCCGGCGCCCGGCTGGCCGCCCGCCCGCACTGGGCGCCCGGCCGGCTCGCCGCACGACTGCGCGACGAGCAGCGCCGGCTCAGCGAACTCAGCGCCGGGGACCTGGAGTTGCGCACCAGCCTGCAGCTCGGCTACGCCGACCTCGCGCCGCAGGAGCGCCAGGCCCTGCGCCGCCTCGCCCTGCTGGACCTGCCCGACTTCGCGGCCTGGATCGCCGCTCCGCTGCTCGGCATAGGGACCGAGGAGGCCGAGGAGGCCGTCGAACGGCTGGTGGACTGCCACTTCATCGATGTGATCGGCGTGGACGGCACCGGCCTCGCCCGCTACCGCATCCACGACCTCGCCCGCGAGCACGCCCGTGAGCGCTGTCTCTCCGAGGAGAGCGCCGAGGAGCGTACCGCCGCGGTACTGCGCCTCGTCGGCTGCTGGCTGGACCTGGCCCGGAAGGCGGCCGCCCGCGGCCCCGGCGGCGCGGTACGGCACTTCCCGGAACCGGCCGCCGTCCGCCCGCTCGACCCGGAGACCGAGGAGGCGCTGCTCGCCCGGCCCGCGGCCTGGTTCGCCGCCGAGCAGGCCGGGCTGCTGGCCGCCGTGACGCACTGCGCCGACCACGGCATGGCGCGGGCCGCCCGGGACCTCGCCGGGGCCCTGATAGCGAGTTCGGCCGCGCTGTACAACCAGTTCGACGCCTGGTCCCGCTCGCACACCGCGGCCATGGCGGCGGTGCGCCGCAGCGGGGACGTCGAGGGCGAGGCCTGGCTGCTGGCAGGCCTCGGCCAACTCCGTTACGAGCAGGACCGGTTCGAGGAGTCCTACACCTACTTCGCGGACGCCTTGCGGCTGTTCGAGGAGCGTTCGACGGAGGGGGCTGCCGCGGCACTGGCCGGGATGGGCACCGCCCGCCGCGAACAAGCCCGCTATACCGAGGCGTTGGAGCTGCTGGAGACCTCGCTGGAGCGGTACGGCGACGACGGTGACGTGGGCCCCCTGGCGCGGGTGCTGTACGGCATCGGGTACGTGCACCGCGAGCAGGGGCGCGGCCCGGCGGCCCGCCAGGCGCTGTCCCGCGCCCTAGACCTCTACCGGACCGCCGCCGACCTGCACGGCGAGGGGCTCACCCTGCGTTCGCTGGCCCTGTGCGACCGGGCCGAGGGCCGGTACCCGGAGGCCGAACGGCTGCTGCACGACACCTTGCGGCTCTTCACCGACCTGCACGACACCTTCGGCGCGATGTACACCGAACAGTCCCTGGCCAAGGTGGAGTTGCGCACGGGCCGTAGCGAGGAGGCGCGGCGGCGGCTGGTGCGCTGCCTGGAGGTGGCCCGGGAGCGGCAGGACCGGTTCGGCGAGGCGCTGGTGCTGCGCACGCTCGGGGAGGCGCGGCTGGCGGCCGGGGACACCGACGGGGCCCGGGAGCCGCTGGAACACGCGGCGGCTCTCTGGGCGGAGCTGGGACTGTCGCTGTGGCGGGCGCGCACGGTCTGGGACCTGGCCGAGGTATGGACGGCGGACGGCGACGCGGAGGCCGCGCGGGCGGCCCGGGCACAGGCGATGGAGGTGTTCCGGTCGGTGGGCGGCAGGGAGGCCCGGGAACGCCGGGACGACGCGTCGTCGTAACCCGGTGGGGGCTGCAGGAGCCCTGGCGACCCGCTTGCAGGGAACCTGCAGGGCAATTGCAGGGGGGCCGGGCACTGTTGTCTGCGTGACGGACATCATCACGCTCTCCGACTCCCGGGTCGCGGCGGTCACCGAGCAGGAGTGCGGTGAACCGCTGGTCGACCTGCGCGGGACTCCCGGCCTGCTGATCGACCCCCGCCAGGCCGACGCCGACGGCAGCTACGCACGGCTGCGCTCGGGGGCGCTCAGCCGGCTCCTCGACGCGCAGTCGCTGCTGCCCGCCGGGATCAGGTTCCTGGTGGTGGAGGGGTACCGGCCGCCCGATCTGCAGCGCCGCTACTTCGAGCAGTACGCGGCGACGCTGCGCGTGGCCCACCCCGACGCCCCGCCGGGCCGGATCCGCGAGCTGGCCAGCGCCTACATCTCCCCGCCGGAGGTGGCGCCCCATGTCAGCGGCGGTGCGGTGGACCTGACCCTGTGCACGGTCGACGGCACCGAGCTGCCGCTGGGCACGGAGGTCAACGCCACCCCGGAGGAGAGCGCGGGCGCCTGCCGTACCGGGGCACCGGACATCGGCGCCGAGGCGCGCGCCAACCGGGCGCTGATGGCGCAGGCCCTGGGCACGGCCGGCTTCGTCAACTACCCCACGGAGTGGTGGCACTGGTCCTACGGCGACCGGTACTGGGCCCTGCTGAGCGGTGCGCCGGCCGCCCGCTACGGGCCCGCCGCCGCCTCCGTCCGGGCCGTCTGACCAGCGGGCCGCGACCTACTCCGCTCTCGGACCACCAACATCGCGAAGACCACGAAGACCGCGAACGACCAACGGGGGACGATCATGGAAAGCCACGGCGGCAGATGTGCGCAGGACCCGCGCGAAGCCGTACCGAGCCCGCGCGAGACCGTGCGGGGACCGGGCGAGGCGGCTCAACCGCCCATGAGTCCGGGTGACTTCGACGCCTCCTTCACCGCCGACATGCCCAGACTGCGCAGACGGCTGCTGGCCCTGACCGGTAATCCGCACGACGCCGACGACCTGCTGCAGGAGACGTATCTGCGGCTGTCCCGGCGGGCTCGCGCCCGGAATCTGACGCACCAGCAGCATCCGTACGCCTACACCTGCACGGTCGCGCTGAACCTGTTGCGCGACTCCTGGCTGCACCCCTCCCGCCGTGAGCGCACCACCGACCGGCTGCCCGAGGCGGGCTGGGACGGCGGGTTCGGCTCGTACGAGGCCTCGGCCACCGCCCTCGCGCTGCTGAGCGTGCTCTCGCCGAAGGAGGGGGCCGCGGTGATCCTCGTCGATCTGGAGGGCCTCACCCACGACACGGCCGGGGAGCGGCTCGGCGCCCATCGCGGCACCGTGCAGCGCAACCGGATGCGGGCGCTGGCCAAGATGCGCGCCGCGCTGGCCGGTTGAGCCCCGGGTGCCGCGTCCCGACGGGGGTGGGACGCGGCATCCGGCACGTCACCGGACCCCCGTACACCTCCGTACACGGCTCCACGTCGACCAAGGATGTGCACCTTGAGACTCTCCGAACTCACCACGCCGGGCCGGGCGACCGCCGCCGCGGCGGCGATCGCGCTGATCGCCTTCCTTCCCGCCACCGCGCACGCGGCCGCCCCGCGCGCCGCCCAGGACGCGACCTGCGGGGTGCTGGCCTCCGGCGCCTCGGCCACCGCGGAGGCCGCCGTCGGCGCGGCCTGCTCGCAGATCGGTGTCTGGTACAGCTGGGGCGGCGGGCACGGCGCCACCCCCGGTGCCACGTACGGCTACTACGACGGCTCCGACCCCGACAGCCTGCACGACAACGAACGCAAGGGCTTCGACTGTTCGGGCCTGATGCGGTACGCGTACTACCGGGCGACCGGCCGGGACCTGCTCAACGGCACGGCCGACGACCAGTACCACAGCCCGCAGGCCTCGGCCCGTTTCTCGGCCTCCCAGGGCACCGCTCCCCTGGTCCCCGGTGACCTGATGTTCTGGGGCAGCGGGCACATCCACCATGTCGCCATGTACCTGGGCGCCGGGCAGATGGTCGAGGCGTACGAGTCGGGCACCCACATCCGGGTCGCCCCGGTGCGCACGGGCGGCGACTACGCGGGCGCGATCCGCATCAACCCGTCGGGGACGCCGGTGCCGCCGCCGGCCAACGGCGGTACGACGTTCGAGACCTGGGGCACGGGGGTGCGCACGCACTCCACGCCGAGCGTGCGCTCCTCCGTCGTGGACACCTTCGCCGGGCCGACCCAGGTCTCGGTCCAGTGCCAGGAGCACGCGGAGACGGTGACCGCCGAGGGCTACACCAACGACATCTGGTCCAAGCTGGCCGACGGCTCCTGGCTGACCAACATCTACATCAAGGGCCCGGCCGAGCTGCCCGGCATCCCGGACTGCGGCGGTGACACCCCGCCGCCGCCGGGCGGGGGCAGCACGGCGTTCCAGACCTGGGGCACGGGGGTGCGCACGCACAGCGAGCCGAACGTGAACGCCGGCGTCGTCGACTACTTCCCGCAGCCCACGACGGTCAACGTGGTCTGCCAGGCCCACGCCCAGACGGTCACGGCCGAGGGCTACACCAACGACGCCTGGTCCAAGCTGACCAACGGCGCGTGGATGACGAACATCTACATCAAGGGCCCGGCGTGGCTGCCGGGGGTCGCCACCTGCTGATCCGGACCCGGCCGCGGGGCGCCCGACGAGTCGGGCGCCCCGTCCGTGTCCCTGCCTCTACTCAACTTGTTGATGATGAACGGCCGCCCGCTCGTCAAGTCTGCGCAGCGCCAGCTCGCCCCAGCGCAGGTTCTCCCGCTCGAAGGACATCCCGCGCAGCAAGGTGAGGTACGGGCCGATGCGCTCCGCCTCCGCGAAGTACGCCTCCTCCGAGCGGCCGGCGAGCAGGCGCCGGCGGATCCGCTCGTAGCGGGCCAGTTTGGCGGTGGCCCAGTCCATCCGCCCGGCGACGGCGGTGCGGACCGCCTCGATGTCACCGGCGTCCGCGCACTGCACCTTGACCAGGAGTTCGTCCCGGACCACCGCGGGCCGGGCCGGGGGCTCGGCGGTGTACGCGCGCACCGCCTCGCGGCCCGCCTCCGTCAGCGAGAACAACCGCTTGTTGGGCCGGCGTTCCTGCTCGACGACGCGCGCGGTGACCAGTTCCTCGGCCTCCATGCGCTCCAGTTCGCGGTAGAGCTGCTGGGGCGTGGCCGTCCAGAAGTTGGCGACCGTCGCGTCGAATCCCTTCGCGAGGTCGTACCCGGAGGCCTCGCCCTCCAGGAGGGCGGCCATCAACGCGTTCCGCAGAGCCATGGGTGCACGCTAGCATGCACCTACTCAATTTTTTGACTAGGTGAGGTGGACCCCATGCATCCCTTCCGCAAGGCCGTCGAGAGCGACGACCTGGACGCCGTGGCCGCCCTGCTGGCCGACGACGTCGTCTTCACCAGCCCGGTCGCCTTCAAGCCGTACGCGGGCAGGGCGATCACCGCGGCGATCCTGCGCGAGGTGACCCAGGTCTTCGAGGACTTCACCTACGTACGGGAGATGGCGAGCCCCGACGGCCGGGACCACGCCCTCGTCTTCACGGCGACGGTGGCCGGCAAGAAGCTCCAGGGCTGCGACTTCCTGCACGTCGACGAGGACGGGAAGATCGACGACCTCACGGTGATGGTGCGCCCGCTCTCCGCCGCCCAGGCGCTGGCCGAGGCCATGAACGCCCGGTTCGACGCGATCGCCCGGGAGGCCGCCGCCGCGGGGTGACCCCGGCCGGAGCACCGGTCCCGGCCTCCGCCATCGCCCGATCGAGGGACTGGTGGGAGCCGGGCACCGCCCACAAGACTCGGGCCATGACCGCCACCGACCCGCCCCAGGGGCTCGCCTGGGACACCCCCGCCGCCGCGGCCGCCTACCGCGACCGTGACATGAGGCTGGCCCGGCAGCTGATCTTCCCGGCGGTGCTGGACCGCGTCGGCGCTCCCCCGGGTCCCGGTGCCACCGTCCTCGACATCGGCTGCGGCACCGGCGCGCTGGCCCTGGAGCTGGCCCGGGCCGGCGGCTGGTCGGTGCAGGGGGTCGATCCCTCCGCGCACATGCTGGACATCGCCCGCGCCGACCGCCCCGACCCGCGCGTGGACTACCGCCTCTTCGACGGCCGTTCCCTGGCCTGGATCCCGGACGGCAGCATCGACGCGGCCGTCTGCTGCCTGGTCTACTGCACCGACCCCGACAACGGCCGCCTGGCCGCGCTGACCGCCGAGATCCACCGGGTGCTGCGGCCGGGCGCCCCCTACGTCCTCGCCGACCTCAACCCCGCCGCGGTGGGAGAACAGTTCGCCACGCTCCGGTACGGCGAGCCCGGCGCGTCGTACGCCGAAGGGTCTCCCGTGCCCACCGGGCTGCGCCGGCTCGACGGCGGCTGGGTCACGACGGTCTGTCACTTCCGTCCGCTGTCCGCCTACACCGCGCTGCTCACCGGCGCCGGTTTCGCCGCACCGGCCACGGACACCCCGGCCGTGCCGGAGTCCGAGCGGGCCGCCGGGTCCGGGCTCGCCCCGTACCTGGTGCAGAGCGCCGTCCGCGCCCCGGCCCACGGCTGAGCGGACGGCCCGCGGGTCCCCGGGCCGGCCGACGGCTCGGGGGCATCGCCCATTTCGCCCTCGGCACGGAGGATCTCCTCGACTCCTGCGACGCCGAGCGCGCGGATGAGTTCGTCCTCCAGGTCCGCGGTGCACACGTGGATGTCCTGGAGCGGTGCCCGGGCCCGTGTCAGGCCGCGCTCGTAGAAGCCCTTCTCGCCCTCGACGCACAGGCCTGTCAGGTGCAGACCGAGGCCGGGCGGCCCGAGGAGGCCGGCATAGCGGCCGACGCTCATCGCCCCGCCCATCGGCACGACACACACTCCCTCGGCGGCCAGGTCTCGGCCACGTCGGGCGGCCAGCGCCTCGACGGCCGCGAGATCGCTCAGCCCTTCCAGGAGTACCGCGGTCCGTACCCCCAGGCTTTCCGCAAGATCGCGCGCCGGGCCGTCGGGACCGCCCGCCGCCCAGCTGGTGACCGCATCCCGGAACGCCCTCATCTCCGCCATGGGGCGAGTCTGCACATCCACCGGTGGCACCGCACAGGATTATTCGTCGGCGTCGGCCGGACACGACCTGCGCCCCACTGACGCAGGCCCCTGCTCGATCGGCCTGCCGAACGTCCGCTCAGCGCGCCCGCTCCCAGACCGGTGCGGCACCCGGAGTCAGCAGGTGGTAGTCGGGTGCGTCCCGCAGTGCCAGCTCCGCGCCGCCGGGCGTGTAGATCAGGATGATCCGCAGCTGCCGCCAGCCGGTGTTGAAGGTGGAGTGCGGTGTTCCCCTGGGCACGAACACGAAGTCCCCGGCCCGCACCGGGAACTCCCCGGAGTCACCCACGGTCTGGATGCCCTCGCCGTCGATGAAGTACAGGACCTCGTCGGAGTTCGGGTGGGTGTGCGGGTCGTGCCCCTTGGCGGCCCACGATTCCTCTCCTCTCCAGTCCTCTCCAGTCCTCTCCAGCACGTGTGTTTCCGGCCCGCACCCGCCCTCAGGGCCGGATGACGACGGACTTGAACTCTTCGGTCTGCCGGCGGATGCCCGCTTCCGTCGGCAGGCGTTCGATCGAACTCGCGCCGAAGAAGCCCACGACCCCGTCCGTGCGCGCGAGTACGTACTGTGCGTCGGCGGGGTCCGCGATGGGACCGCCGTGGCACAGGACGAGAACGTCCGGGTCGACCGCGACCGCCGCGTCCCGCATCGCCTGGATCCGCTCGACGCACTCGTCGAGCGTGAGCGCCGTGTGCGCGCCGATGGTGCCCTTGGTGGTCAGGCCCATGTGCGGGACGAGGACGTCGGCGCCCGCCTCGGCCATGGCGGTGGCCTGGGCGGCGTCGAACACGTACGGCGCGGTCAGCAGTCCGCGTTCGCGTGCGGCCGCGATCATCTCGATCTCCAGGTCGAAGCCCATTCCGGTCTCCTCCAGGTTCTGGCGGAAGACACCGTCGATCAGCCCCACCGTGGGGAAGTTCTGCACGCCGGCGAACCCGGCCTCCTTGACCTGGTCGAGGAAGCGGCCCATCACCCGGAACGGGTCGGTGCCGTTGACGCCCGCGAGCACGGGCGTGTCCTTGACCACGGGGAGCACCTCGTCGGCCATCTCCATGACGATGGCGTTCGCGTCGCCGTAGGCCAGCAGGCCGGCCAGGGATCCCCGGCCGGCCATCCGGTAGCGCCCCGAGTTGTAGACGATGAGCAGGTCGATGCCGCCCGCCTCGGCCGACTTGGCGGAGATGCCCGTTCCGGCACCGCCGCCGATGATCGGCCGGCCTGCCGCCACGGTCTTCCTCAACCGTCCGAGCGCCGTGCTCCGGTCCATGATCGCGTTCCTTTCCGCCCGCGCGGGTGCGGGCACCCGCTGCTCGGCCATGCCGACCAGGTAGTTGGAGTCGGGACCGTCACCGGGCCGCGGTGATCAGCCGGTGCAGATGCCGGGCGGCGTCCCGCCCGAACCCGGGGTCGTTGATGTGCTGGTCCACCTCGACGATCTCGGCCGGCGACCCGGTGAGCGCGCCGCGCAGCGCGGCGAACAGCTCCGCGTCCGCCGTGGCGTCCCGGAACGGGCCGCCCTCCGTGTCGATGCCGCTCACCCCGCGCAGCGGCAGGAGTACCGTGACCGGCCCGCGGGCGCGCGACACCTTCGCACCGATACGCCGGCCGAGTTCGGCGTTCTCCTCCGGCGTGGTCCGCATCAGGGTGACCGTCGGGTTGTGGACCAGGAGGGTCCGGTCGCCGAAGCCGGCGGGCACGGTCTCCCGTGGCCCGAAGTTGACCATGCCCAGGGCGCCGAGCGAGACGACCTGGGGGATGCCCCGCTCACCGGCCGCCTCCAGCCGGTGCGGCCCGGCGCTGAGCACACCGCCCGCGAGATCGTCGGCGAGTTCCGTGGTGGTCAGGTCCAGCACGCCCGCGAGCCGGCCGTCGCGCGCGAGCTTCTCCAGGGCGCGTCCGCCGGCACCGGTGGCGTGGAAGACGAGAGGTTCGTAACCGAGGCCGGCCAGCTCCGCCCGTGCCTCGTCGGCGGCCGGTGTGGTCAGGCCGAACATCGTCACCCCGACCAGCGGCCGCTGCTCGCCGGCCGGTACGCCGCGGCGGGCTTCCTGCGCCGCGGCCATCGCGGCGATCGCCGCGGCGGCGTTGCCGAAGACCTGCTGGGAGAGGGAGTTGATCCCGGCGACGTCGACCACCGAGTGCATGAGCGTCACATCGCTCTCGCCGACGTAGGGCGAGACATCACCCGAGGCCATCGTGGAGACCAGCAGTTTCGGCACCCCGACCGGCAGGGCGCGCATCGCGCGGGCCGCGACCGACGAGCCACCCGAGCCTCCGACGGCGAGCACACCGTCGAGCCGGCCCTCCGCGTACAGCGCGAGCGCCGTCGACGCGGCGCCGGAGGCCATCGACTCCATGGCCGCGCCCCGATCGTGTGCCTCCCGCAGCGCCGCGAGATCGGCGTGCCCGGCCCGGGCGATCTCCGCGGCGGTGACGTCCGCGGGAGATTCCGAGAACACGCCGACGTCGACCATGACGGTGCTCGCCCCGTGGGCGCGTACCCGGTCGGCGATCCAGGCGTACTCCGCACCCTTGGTGTCCATCGTGCCGATGAGAACGACCGTCGCCATCGTGCCTGCCTCCTGCTCTCCTTCGAGCCCTGTGCCAGGCATTCTTGCCACGCGGGAGCGTCCCTGAATGGTCCACTTGGGGCCGAGTGGACCAAGCTGGGAGGCGTGCGGTCGATGCGGACGAGCGAGGACGCCGAGCGGGTGGCCCGGCTGCTCGGTGTGTGGCGCGACAAGGCGCCCGTGGGTGTCCCGCTCCGGGACGCGCTCGCCGAGCTGATCGACGGCTCGTACCTGCCCGCCGGGTGGCGCATGCCCGGCCAGCGCGCGCTGGCGACCGCGCTCGGCGTGGCCCGGGGCACGGTCGCCCGGGTGTACGCCGAACTCACGGCGAGCGGCCGCCTGACCGCGACCCGGGGTTCGGGCACGTACGTCCGGGGGGCCATCGGCCTGGTGCGGCCCGACGAAGGGCGGCTGACCTCGTTCGGTGACGGACAGGTGGTCGTCGATCTCTCTTCCGGGGCACTTCCCGGCTCCGAGCTGGTCGCGCGCGTGATGCCGGAGGTCGGCCGGCAGCTGCGCGAGCGCCACCTCCGGGAGACGGGCTACCACCCCGCGGGCCTGCCGGAGCTGCGTGCCGCACTCGCCGCCCGCTGCACGGCGCAGGGTCTGCCCACGCGCGCGGACCAGGTGCTGGTCACCGCGGGCTCTCAACAGGCCGTCTGGCTGATCGCGACCGCCCTCGCGGGGCCAGGCACGTCGACCCTCGTCGAAGACCCCAGCTATAGAGGGGCTCTGGAAGCCTTGGCCGCCGCGGGCGGCCGGCTGCGGGGCGTCCCCTTCACCCCGGCCGGCATGGACCTGAACCTCCTCGAAGCCGCCGTCGCCGACGCGGATCTGCTCTACGTGCAGACCGCGCTGCACAACCCGACCGGCATCCACATGCCCGAGGCACAGCGCGGGGTCCTCGCCGGCATCGCGGCCAGGCACGGCACGCTCGTGGTCGACGACCAGTCGCAGTCGGAGCTGGGCTGGTTCCGCTCCGACCCGCTGCCGGGGCTCGAACGGATGGCGGACCCCGAACGGCTGCTGATCGTGGGCACGCTGTCCAAGCTGTTCTGGGGCGGGCTGCGCGTGGGATGGGTACGAGGGCCGCGGGAGATCGTCGGACGGCTCGCGGCGCTGCGCGGCAGCGTCGACCTGGGCGGCCCGATCGCCGACCAGTTGGCGGCGCTGCAGCTGCTGCCCCAGGCGGATCGGCAGCGGGAGGTGCGCCGCGAGTTCCTGGCACGGCAGTTCGCGGTCACCGCGGAGATCCTCCGTACCGTGTTGCCCCGTTGGCAGTGGAGCACCCCGGTGGGCGGGTCGGGCCTCTGGACCGACACCGGCCAGGACGCGGTAGCTCTCACGCAACGCGCCCTGGCACGCGGGATCCGGCTCACCGCCGGCCCGGCGTTCTCTCCGCACGGCGGACACCGCACCTTCGTGCGGCTGCCCGTATGGCACCCGCAAGACCGTCTCGCCGACGCGGCTCAGATCATCGCCGGCCTGCAGAGCACCCGGTCTCCGTGACCCGTCCAGCAGCGTGGGTGGAGGCACCGCCCGGCAGTCGGGGAAGCCGGGGTCAGCCGCCGCGCCGCACCCGGGCCGCCTCGCGGGCTTCCGCGAGCTTGCGGGCCTCGCTGCTCTTGCGGGACGGCCTGCCACCGGAGCCGCTCTTCGCGTCCTTGGTGCTGCCGAGGCCACGGAACGGGGTGTTGTGGTTCTTGGGGCGCGGCACCGCCGGCCCTCCGTCGAGAGGCTTCCCGGAGGGGGCCCTGGCCCCGGTGATCCGGCTCAGCTCCGCCTCCCCGGACCGCACTTTGGTGACCTTGGGGGCGACGTCGGCGTCCGTCATGACCTGGCTCGTCTCGCGGCGCTGTCCCGACAGGGCGAGTGTCACCACGGTGCCGGAGCGGCCGGCCCGGGCCGTGCGGCCCGCGCGGTGCAGGTAGTCCTTCGGGTCGGTGGCCGGGTCGACGTTGACCACGAGGTCGAGGTCGTCGACATGCAGGCCGCGTGCGGCGACGTTCGTCGCTACCAGGGCAGTGACCTGCCCGTTCTTGAACTGGGCCAGGGTCCGGGTGCGCTGCGGCTGGGACTTCCCGCTGTGCAGGGCGGCGGCGGCCACACCGTTGGCCCGCAGATGCCGCGTGAGCTGGTCGACGCCGTGCTTGGTGTCCAGGAACAGCAGGACGCGGCCGTCCCGGGCGGCGATCTCCGTGGTCACGGCGTACCGGTCCGGGCCGTGCACGACGAAGACGTGGTGCACGATCGCGGAGACCGCGCTGGACGAGGGGTCCACGGAGTGGACGGCGGGGTCGCGCAGGTAGTCCCGCACCAGCTGGTCGACGTCGCGGTCGAGGGTGGCGGAGAACAGCATGCGCTGCCCGTCGGGTCGCACCTGGTCCAGGGCTTCGGTGACCTGCGGCAGGAACCCCATGTCACACATCTGGTCGGCCTCGTCCAGGACCGTGATGCGCACCTGTCCCAGCCGGCATCCCTTGCGGTCGATCAGGTCGTGCAGCCGGCCGGGCGTGGCGACGACGATCTCGGCGCCGTCCCGGAGCGCGGCGGCCTGCCGTCCGATGGACACCCCGCCCACCACGGTCGCGAGCCGCAGCCGCAGCGCCTCGGCGTACGGGGTGAGCACCTCACCGACCTGCTGCGCCAGCTCCCTGGTGGGCACCAGAACGAGCGCCAGCGGCTCCTTGGGCCGCGCGCGCCGCCCGGCCGTCCGGGCGAGCATCCCCAGGCCGAAGGCGAGCGTCTTGCCTGATCCGGTGCGGCCCCGGCCCAGGACGTCCCGTCCCGCGAGCGCGTTCGGCAGCGCCGCCGCCTGGATGGGGAAGGGCACCGTCACACCGTGCTCGTCGAGCACCCGCAGGATCTCGGCCGGCAGCCCCAGCTCCGCGAAGGACACCGCCGGGGGCAGTGCCGCAGTGGCGCCCGACGCCTCGGACACCTCGTCCTGCTGCCGGGCATCGGCACGTGCTGATTCGCTCACAGAAAGCCTTCCTCCGAGGGGACCGTACCGAGGAAGGCGCGGCGGGGACACGGCCGCCGGCCAGGGGACCGCGAACCGGGCACCGACACAGCGACGCTGCAAACGCTCCACGCTAGCACGGGGCACACCGCCCGGACCTCCCACGGTCGCGCCGCTCAGCCGCGGAACGACAGCCGGACCTGCCCGACTACCGTCGTGGTGCCTGGTCGCGAGGGCTGGTGGAATCATCCGCCGGGACGACCGCGTTACCCCCGCGGACACCCGGGCGGAGCCGGCCCGGATGCTGAGAAAGGTGGCGACATGCTGGAGACGGTGGGCCTGACGGCCGACGAGAGCGAGGTGTACCGCCTTCTGGTCGCCACCGGGACGGCGTCCGCTCAGGACATCTCCGGCCGCTCGGACCTCGACGTCGAGACCGCGCGGCTGCTGCTGCGCGCGCTGGAGCACAAGGGCCTGGCGTCGGCGGCCGAGGACAGTCCGGAATGGTTCACGGCCGTGCCGCCGCAGGTGGCCCTCATGCCCCGGCTCCAACGCCACTTCGACGCCCTGGAACAGACCCGGGCCGCCGTCCACGAACTGGCGGAGACACACCGCCGCAGCGCGTGGGCCCGGAGCACGGGCGAGGCCGTCGAGATCATCACCGGCGCGGCGGCACTGCGCCAGCATCTGCGCCAGCTCCAGCACGGCGCCGGCCGCGAGATGATGTGGTTCGTGAAGGCCCACTACGTGGCCATGTCCCCGGAGAGCAATCAGGAGGAGTACGACGCGCTGGACCGGGGCGTGCTCTACCGGGCCCTGTACGAGCAGGCGTACTTCGACGACCCCGACTCGGTGGACTACGTCGTCAAGGGCGTGTGCGCCGGAGAGGTCGCCCGGGCGGTGCCTCTGCTGCCGCTGCGGATGGCGATCGCCGACCGCTCGGTGGCCATCCTGCCGCTGGCCGCCTCGGGCACGTCCCGCAACCCCCGGGAACTGCAAGCCGCGGTGATCCGGGAGAGCAGCCTGCTGGACGCGCTCATCGCCCTGTTCGAACACCACTGGGAGATCGGTGCCCCGCTCCGGGTGACGGAGGAGGGCCAGATCGGCGGCGCCGGCACCACGGATGCCGCCTCGCCCGTCGGGGAGGACCGGCATCTGCTCTCCCTGATGGTCGCCGGCATGACGGACGAGGCGATTGCCGGACAGCTGCGGGTCAGCAAGCGCACCGTCCAGCGGCGCATCCAGGGCCTGATGAGCCTGGCGGGCGTCGCGACCCGTATGCAGCTGGGCTGGCACGCGGCCCGCCGCGAGTGGCTCTGAGCACGGCGGACGCGGCGACGCCCACGGGGCAGGGCCCACCGGACGTGTCCGGCGGGCCCTGCCCGCACCCTTCCGCATGCACTCGCGATGGCGGCTACTTGAGCAGATAGCCCTTGATGACGGTCTCCTTGAAGGAGTTGCCCGCCGCGTCCTCGACGTGGACGCGCAGGCTGACGGAGCCGCCCGCGGCGCGGCGCGGGTGCTCCACGGTCACGGTGCGCTCCATGCCGGAGCCCTTGGCCCGCACCGGCTCCCAGGTCTTCCCCTCGTCGAAGGAGACCTCGGTGGTGAAGACGCGGACGGGCGACTCCGGGGCGCCGGCCGTCCGCTGGATCAGGACCGGGATGTCGAGCTTGCGGCCGGCCTCGGCCCGGTTCCACTCGTCCAGCTTCGGCGACATGCGGACCGCGTACAGCGGCAGCGCCTGCCGGGTCGCCGTGGTCCCCGACCGGAACCGCCATTCCGCCCGCACACTCGTGGAGACGGAGCTGGGGGCCTTGTCACGGTTGTGCTCGACCGTCAGACGATAGTCGGCGGGGGTGGCGTCGGCCGGGACGTCGCTCATGCTCCAGTCCTGGGAGACCAGCTCGCCGTTGCGCCACAGCTTCACGTCGGGCAGGCCGGACGTGGTGTCGGCCACCAGGTCGAGGTTGCCGTTCGCGGCCGACAGGAAGGGCCGGTACATCGTGTCGCCCTCGCGGAAGGCGGCCATCTGGGACGAGAGGCCCACGGCCTGGATACCGCCGTTCCAGCGCTCCTCGACCCGGGAGCCGGCCCGGTAGCCGTGCAGGTCGCTCAGGTAACTCTGCCCGCGCGTGTCCGGGTCGAAGAGGTTGTTCTGGTCGAAGGCCGCCTGCCAGCGCAGGCCGTCGGCCGCCGAGAAGTAGTCGACGCGCCGGGTCGGAACCGGAATTCCCTCCATCGCCCGGCCGCTGAAGCGGATGTTGTCGACGTACGTCCACACGATGCGCGTGGCCGTGGTGCCGGGCGTGGTGGCGGCGAACGTGGTGTTCACCCTGGCCAGCTCCGACTTGCGGGGGTGGTAGGCGGGATCCGCCGGAATGCCGCCGTGCACCGGTCGTGTGAGGTAGTAGACCGAGGCGGGGTTCCCGTCGGGGCCGGCCGGGTCGCCCCAGACGCTGGTGACGAGGTAGGTGAACTTCGAGTCCTTGTACCGGTCCGTCGGCACCGCGTACACGCCGTCGATGTGGTCGGTGCCGATCGCGTTGTACATGGTGACCGAGAGCAGCTGGTCGGCCATGCTGATCGTGCCGATCTCGGCCGACATGATGCGCGCGGAGGGGCTCGGTGCCGACACCGTGACGGGCTTCGCCTTCCGGGCGTCGATGGTCACCTGCCGGTCGGCGCTCATCACGACCTTCGGCACGCCGACGATGGTGCCCTCGGTGAAGGAGGCGTCGAAGTAGAAGCCGCTCACCGAGTAGGTGTCCTTCGGCAGTCGCACCACCGTGCTGCTCCTGCCGAGCGCCTCGACCTCGTACGCCTTGCCGTCGGCCGAGTTGACCAGCAGGTAGGCGTTGTCGGGGGCGGCGCCTGTGCGGCTCTTCATTCCGATGCGCAGGTCGTAGGACGGCTGCTCGACGTCCATGCCGAACGGGACGCGCACCGACACCTGGTCGTCCGCGGTGCTCGCGGTCACCACACCGCTGTAGGCGGCGTACGCCGTGGTGGCTTCCGGGGTCGCGGTGAGGGTGACGTCCGCTGTTCCGTGCGCGGGCACGGTGACCGTGTCGGCGCTGAGCCGGAACAGCCCGGCGGGGGCGGGTACGTCCTTGTTCCCGCTGCTCGGGTTGTCCTTCAGCCGAAGGGTGACCGGCGCGGCGCCCGGGTTGCGGTAGGTGAGGGTCCTGGTCACCGGAGGCCGCTTGCCGTCCGTCCAGCGGATCAGCCCGAAGTCCAGGGCGGTGGTGTCGGCGGTGACGTCCTGGTCGACCGCCCGGGCGACGTCGACGCGGCCGGCGCCCTGGAAGTAGGCGCCGTGCTCCTTGGCGCCGGTCGCCGACTGCATCAACTGGCGCTTGACCTGCTCCGCCGTCCAGTCGGGGTGCTGCTGGAACAGGATGGCGGCGGCTCCGGTCACATGGGGCGTGGCCATGGACGTGCCGCTCATCGCGACATAGCCGTCGTCGGCGGTGGTGCCGCCCGCCCTCGCGGCGACGACGTTGACGCCGGGGGCGATGATGTCCGGCTTGAGGCCGGAGTCGCCCACCCGCGGGCCGACCGAGCTGAAGACGGCGAGGTCGTCGTCCTCCTCGGCCGCGCCGACGGCCAGCGCCCGGTCGTCGGAGGCCGGCGAGGAGACCTTGCCGGGACCGCTGTTGCCGGCCGCGGCCACGACCAGCGTGCCGTAGTCACGGGTCACGGTGTCGACCATGGCCTCGAGGGCGTCGGTGTCCGGGGTGTCCGTGTCGCCCAGGCTGAGGTTGATCACCTTGGCGCCGTGCTGGGCGGCCCAGGCCAGGCCCTCGACGATGTCGGAGTTGTCGCAGTTGCCGTCCGCGGTGCACACCTTGCCGGACAGGATCTGCACGCCGGGTGCCACACCCTTGTACGTGCCGTCGGAGGCCGCGCCGGAACCGGCGACCGTGGAGGTCACGTGGGTGCCGTGGCCGTTCAGGTCGTCGGTGTTCGGCTCGGTGGTGAAGTTCGCGGACTCGGTGACCAGGCCCTTGAGGTCCGGGTGGCTCGGGTCGTAACCGGTGTCGAGCACGGCGACCTTGACGCCGGTGCCGGTGTAGCCCTTCTCCCAGGCGTGCGGGGCGCCGATGCGCGGCACCGTGCTGTCGAGCTGGATCCTGGAGTGGCCGTCCAGCCAGACCCGGCGCACACCCGCTCCGAAGGACGTGGCGTCCGCCCGGCCGGGTGCGATGCCCTTCCAGAACCCGGCGGCGGCCGCGCGGTGTTCGCCGAGGGCCGCGAAGGGGGTCCCGCCGATGGGGCGGACGGTGTCGGCACCGGCGGCGGTCAGCTGTCGCCGGGCGGTGCCCGCGTCCCCGGCGTACTCGACGATCAGCGGCAGACTCGACCGCTGCGCGTACTTGCCCCGGACCAGAGCGGAGACGTTGAACAGCGCCTTGTCCAGGCGGCCCGTGGCGAGCAGCGGGAGCGTGTCGGCCGGTATGACCGTCCAGTCGCGGCCGCTCTGGCGCTTGATGAACGCGACCCGCTCTCGGCCCTCGGCGGGCTCGACCGACACACTCTGCTTGCCGGAGGTGTCCGTCTCCAGCGTGACGCGGTCGCCGGTGACGAGGGTGAGCTGTTGCCGGGAGATGATCGGCGACCGGTCCGCTCCGGTCCCCGCGGCGGCTTCCGTTCGCCCGGTGTGCGGGCCGAGGTCCTGAGCGGCTCCGGGGGCGGCGGTCAGACCGGCCACGAGCGCCACGAGGGCGGCGGCCGCCGCCGTGTGCCGAGGCCGGGGAGGGCGGACCCTGCGGCGCCACCTGTTGTTCATGTCTCTCATGGGAGGACAGCGTGGTGCCGTCAAGTGCCGAGGTCAGCACTTTGCCCTGTCCACCAGGCGTCAAGTCACCTTTACGCCAACTCCCATACTCCACAAAGAGGGCAACGCGACCAGGTTTGCGGCTCATGGACGAACCGAGCGAACCGGGACCTCACAGCTGCCGACGTCGCACCCGCCGAGATGCCGCGCCTCAACCGGCGAGCGCCTGAGCCTCGCCGACGTGCTCGACCTTGATGTAGGGGCTGTTCCTCTCCCCGTACGCCTGTTCCAGGATCGGCCGCGCCTTGTCGGGGTCATCGACCCCGACGAGGACCACCCCCCGCTCGTCCACGCCGACTTCACGCATCTCGAAGGTGCCGTCCCAGCGCTTCATGTCGTCGCTGATACGGTCGGCCAGCGCGTCGAGCGTCTTCCGATTCACGTCCGTGTCGTGCAGTCGCAGGGTCACGCCCTTCAGGGCCGCCCCGCAGACCTCGTCGTCGAAGGCGGCGGACGGGATGCGCCAGATGTCGGCGGTCTGGTGTTTCTCGTCGACGGAGAAACCGGTGTAGACGTCGGAGTAGCGTTTCCGCACCAGCGTGTCGACACGCCCGGCGGCCCGTTGCAGCGGGGAGTCGTCGTCGACACCCGGGCTGCCCACCGGCTTGTGCCCCACGCACGAGGACCTCCCGCTTGTGCCGGTCGTCTGGGTACCGGTCGTCTGGGTACCGGTCGTCACGCTGGGTTCGACGGACACCGTTTCCTCGCCGCACCCCGCCAGCAGCCCCGCCAGCAGGCAGAGACCCACCACCACGGCCGTCCGCTTCCGCATATGCCCCCTCCGTCCCTTTCGCCCTGCGGCTCCGTACTGTGACGCCGGAGCGGGCGGAAGGGTTCGTTCAAGCTGCTGCGTGCGCCGCCTGTCGCCCTGGGGTCAGGTCAGGACACTCGCGGTCGCTCCGGTCATTCGATGGCGCGGCCGAGAACTGCCGTATCGACCTGGCGGTGGTGGATGGCGGCAAGGCACTGTGCGCGACGGACGACCCGGATGCGCCGTGCGGGCTGGACGTGAAGTTCACCAAAGAGTCGTAGCTGGACGGCTCACTTTTTGAGCGCCGCCATGACCCGAGCGTGAGGGGCAAGGCAGCGCTGCCGTCGAGAGTCGGCGTGCACGGCGAGTGTGGTGGGCGCCGCGGAGACGTTCGGCTTCGTCGTGTCAGCGGGGCGGAGCGCGGATCCTTCCAGGACCGGGCGGCCCGTTCCGGTGTTCCCGGTCGGGTTCACGCGTATGGCGCGCACCCGCGCCCCTGGCCGACCTCACACCGAGAACTCGCGTATCACCGTGTCACGGAACACCGCACTGCCGCCGATCGTGAACAGTGCGAGCCGGGTGTCCAGCAGGTACGGGAACACCTGACTGGTGTGCACGTAGCGGCCGTCGTCGACGAACATCTCCACCGACGTGCGGTCCACCAGGATGCGCAGCTTCACCGTGCCGGCGGACGGGTCGAACGGGGTGTGGCTCTCCTGCCACTTGCCGGACGTGTCGGCGTTCACCGTGTTGCGTCGGTTGAGGAAGGCGTAGTCGGCGTAGATCCCGGCGTCGATGTGCCGACCGCCGTCGGGTGAGCGCCTCAACTGGATTCCGGCGCCGGTGAGTTGGGACCAGGTGATCTCGGCCGTCACCTCGTAGGAGATACCGGTGTAGTCGAGCAGCTTGGTGCCGTCCACGGTCACGTCGCCCAGGTTTACGGTGCGGGAGACATGCGAGTCGAGGCCGGCGACGGGCCGGGAGGCCAGGTAGTACCTGTTGTCGGATGCCTTCCGCAGGGTGATCTCGCGGACTACGGAGTCGGTGCCGTTGAAGCCGTCGCAGTCGATGGTGGGGGTGGTGTTGGCGTAGTCCCAGTTGTTCACCCATCCGATCGCGTACCGGGCAGCCGTGTCCACCGCACCGCTCGCGTCCCGCTTCTCGAAGGTGACGGCGCCGTACCAGTCCCAGCCGTGGTCGAGCCACTGCGGGTCACTCGTCTCGGCGGTGAACACACTGCCGTCGAAGGAACCCGTCCAGTAGGCGTACGTGTTGGGCAGCCCCGAGCCCTTCCCGTTGGCGCTCACGCCGAGCACCCATTTCACGGTGCCGTCGCCGGCGGTGATGCGGAACAGGTCGGGACACTCCAGGACGCCGATGCCGTCGTGGACGAAACCGTTCACGTACGTCCAGGACTTGAGGTCGTCGGAGTGGTAGAAACCGATCTTGTCGTTCTCGGCGAGGGCCATCACCCAGCGGCCCCGGTCCTCGTCGCGGATCACCTTGGGGTCGCGGAAGTCGGCGACACCGGGGTTGGGCAGGACGGGGTCGGTCCCGTAGTTGCTGAAGGTGAGACCGCCGTCGGTCGAGTAGTACAGGAACTGCTCCTGGTGGTCGGTGCCGCCGCCGGGGGACATGGTGACGATGACGACGACCGCGTCCGCGCCGAATCCGGCCGTGTCGCCGGTGTCGACCACCGCCGAACCCGACCAGAGATCGCCGTTGGGCGTGGTGTCCTTGGGCACGGCGACCCCGCGGTCGGTGAAGGAGACCAGGTCCGTGGTGGTGGCCAGGCGCCACGCGGTGCCGACGGCACCGGTGAAGTAGTCGGCGTTGTAGAGGTAGTAGTAGTGGTACTCGCCGTCGATCCAGACGGGCCGCTGCGGGTCGTTCTTCCACTGGTCGGGGACCGTGAAGTGGTACGCGGCGCGGTAACTCGTCCCGCACGCAGCGGACTTGGCCCCGGGCTCGGAATTCGAAGCGGCCGTGGCCGTTCCGGCCGGCAGCAGCGTGGCGGCGGTGCCCGCCGCCGATCCCGCGAACAGTGATCTCCTGGAAATCCCCGATGAAATCCCCGATGTTCCGGGCATGACACATCGTTCCTCTCGTGCGGCTCATGTGAACGAGGACTGTAGACCTAACTCGTTAAAGGTCAAGCGTTCCCGACCCTTGACAGGCCTGCCGCCCGGTTCCCATCATCTGGGCATCACCCCTGAACTAACACGAGTTAGGCCCGTTGATGACTGACTCGCACCTCCCCCGCCGCACGCTGCTGCGGTACGGCGCGTACGGGGCCGGAGCAGCCGCCCTGGCCGGGACCGCCGCGAGCTGGGACCGGCTCACGGGAGCCGACATCCCCGGCCGTGACGACGGCTCCCTCGTCGTCGCCACCCTCGGCTCCGCCTTCGACCCGGCCACCGTCGACGCCCTCACCAAGGGCTTCCACCGCCTCCACCCCGACATCCCGCTGCGGGTGAACGCGGTGCAGGCCGTCGACTGGTCGGACTTCTTCGCGAAGATCCTCACCCAGATCGCCGCGGGCACCGCCCCCGACCTGGTGTATGTGGCCACCGAGGGCGTGCAGTTGTTCGCCCAGAAGCTCGGCGTACCCCTGGACCGCTGGGTGCGGCGGGACGCGGCGGAGCTGCGTGAGTACTTCGCCGACGTCCACCCCTCGCTGGTCGAGTCGATGATGTACGAGGGCAACCTCTACCAACTCCCGATGGAGTTCAACGCCGCCGACATCTACCTCAACAAGCAGGTGCTGAAACGGGCAGGCGCGGGCTTCCCGGCGGCCGACTGGAGCCGCGACGACTTCACCGCGCTGCTGCGGGAGATGAAGCGGGCCGGTGACGCGCACTTCACGCCGTACTTCTGGACCAACCGGCTGTGGGGCGGCGTGGTGCCCTGGCTCTTCGCGAACGGCACGAACCTGCTGAAGGAGTCGAAGGCGCCCGGCGGTTCCTGGCTGTGGGACGCCTTCTACCCGGCCGCCGACCGGCAGGGGCGCGGCGGAGGCTTCCGCTGGACGACCCCGCAGGCCACCGCCGACCGGGTCGAGGAGGCGTACGCCTATCTCGCCTCCCTCGTCCAGGAGGGCCTGTGCACCCGGC
The DNA here is from genome assembly GCF_043201895.1 of Streptomyces sp. NPDC048254. Classification (NCBI taxonomy): domain Bacteria; kingdom Bacillati; phylum Actinomycetota; class Actinomycetes; order Kitasatosporales; family Streptomycetaceae; genus Streptomyces; species Streptomyces sp. NPDC048254. The sequence continues at coordinate 393,308 of NZ_JBICZJ010000003.1, read as the reverse complement.
CCGAGGGCGGCAACGGCAGCAATCTGGTCGGCGTGTTCTCCACCGGCCGCGTCGGCGTCACACCGGCGGGCGGCTTCTGGGCGGGCGGCCTGCACCTGGCCGGCATGCGGGCCGCCGACTACGACGTGCAGTACTTCCCGCGCTGGCGTACCCAGCGCCACCAGTTCGGCGCGGCGGGCTACGCGCTGCTGCGCACCTCGAAGAAGCAGGAAGCCGCCTGGGAGTTCATCAAGTACGCGGCCCGCAAGGACACCATGACCCGGCTGTTCCAGGGCAACCAGACCACCCCGGCCAGGCGTTCGATGCTGAACGCCGCACGCTACGCCGAGAGCGGCCCGGCGCATTGGCAGGTCTTCTACGACACCCTCGACCGGTTCCCCGACACCGGCCCGATCCCCGCGCCGCCGCAGGTCGCCGAGGTGACCGACGTCCTGCTCAAGTACACCGGCACCGCGTTGGCCTCGCCGCATGCGGTGGGTCCCGCGCTGCGCCGGATGCAGGGCGACCTGGAGCAGGCCATGGAGCGTGAGATATGACGAACACCCAGGTCCCGAACGCCCAGGACGACCCGAACACTCAGAACCCGAACGCCCAGGTCCCGGCCGTACGTTCGCGGCCCGCCACGCCACCACCTGCCGTCGCCGTGCGGCCGTCCGTCCGCGACCGCGGCGCCCGGCTGCTGGCCGCGCTGTTCCTGGCGCCCACGGTCGTCGGCATCGTCGTCTTCACGGTCGTGCCGATCATCGGGTCCATCGTGCTGAGCCTGTTCCACTGGAACGTGATCGACCCGCCCCGTTTCGCAGGCGGCGCCAACTACCGTACGACCTTCACGGATTCGACCGTCCTGGTCTCCTTCCGCAACACGCTCCTTTTCATGGTCCTCGCGGTCGCGCTGCAACTGCTGATCGCGCTGGCGCTGGCGCTCGCGGTGAACGGGCGGATGCCGGTGTGGCTGCGGTCGGTGTTCCGTTCGGCGTTCTTCTTCCCGCTGGTGCTGTCCGCCGCTTCGATCTCGGTGGTGATGAAGTACCTGTTCAACCAGGACTTCGGGGTGGTGAACTGGCTGATCGGCCTGGTCGGCGTCGCGCCCGTGCCCTGGCTGACCTCGGAGCACGCGGCGATGGCCACGGTGATCCTGGTCTACGTCTGGCAGCAGTTCGGTTTCTCGTTCCTGCTGTTCGTCGGCGGTCTGAACAACATCCCCAAGGAGATCCACGAGGCCGCCGCCCTCGACGGCGCGACCGGCCTGCGCAAGCACCTCGGCATCACGTTGCCGCTGCTGTCACCGACGCTGCTCGTCGCGTCGGTGGTCGGCATCATCAATGCCCTCCAGGTCTTCGAACAACCCTACGTCCTCACCGACGGCGGACCCGGCGACGCCACCCGCACCGTGGTGATGGTGATCTACGAGAGGGCCTTCGAGCAGCTCGACTTCGGCGAGGCATCCGCGGTGGGCGTGCTGCTCTTCGCGCTGATCATGGCGGTCACCGCCGTCCAGTTCCGGCTCAGCCGGCGTTTCGTCCACTACCAGTGAGCCGGTGAGCCGCATGAGCGCTATGAGCCAAGCAACCCCGACCCTGAAAGCAACCCCGACCCTGAGCCGCGTACGTCATTCACTCGCCCCCTGGGCCCGGATCGCCGCACTGACCGTGTGCGCCCTGCTGACGCTGGGCCCGGTCATCTGGACCGTCGCCACCTCGCTGCGGACTCCGGCCCAGTCCTTCGACCTGCCCCCGCAGATCATCCCGACGCACCCGACGACCGCGGCCTACCGCGGGGTCTTCCAGCAGATCGACGTGTGGCTGCTCGCCCTGAACTCCACGCTGGTGACGGCACTGATCGCCGTCGGCCAGATGATCACGGCGGGCCTGGCCGGATACGCCTTCGCGCGCCTGGAGTTCCGATTCAAGAAGCCGCTCTTCGGCCTGGTCCTGGCGACGATGATGGTGCCGTTGCAGGTCACCATCGTGCCGGTGTTCCTGGTGCTGAAGTCGATGGGCCTCACCGACACGCTCCTCGGCCTGATCATCCCAGCCTTCCCGACGGCCTTCGGCACGTTCCTGATGCGCCAGTACTTCCTCGGTATGCCGAAGGACCTGGGCGAGGCGGCCATGCTGGACGGCGCGGGGCCCTGGCGGATCTTCCGCTCGGTGTACGCGCCGCTGGCCGCACCCGGCCTGGCGATCGTCGGCGTACTGGCCTTCAACTACCACTGGAACGAGTTCTTCCGCCCGCTGATCCTGGAGACCTCCGGCCAGAACTACACGCTTCCGCTGGGGCTGGTCTCCCTCCAGGGCAACCTCGGCACCGGGTCGATCTCGGTGGTCCTGGCCGGGGTCGTGCTCTCGATGCTCCCCGCCCTCGCCGTGTTCGTCGTCGGCCAGCGCCCTCTGCGCGAGGGCATCACCTCGGCAGGAGTCAACCGTTGAGCAATGACCCCAACGCGCCGCGTTTCAGGGTCCGTCCGATCGTCGGCTGGATCAACGACCCCAATGGGCCGTTCCGTTGGCGGGACCGCTACCACCTCTTCTACCAGCACAACCCCGACGCACCGGTGCACGCGAACGTCCACTGGGGTCATGCCTCCAGCGCCGACCTCGCGCACTGGGAGCACCACCCGATCGCCCTCACCCCGACGCCGGGCGGCCCCGACGAGGCCGGCTGCTGGTCGGGCTGCGTGACCGACGACGCCGGCACACCGACCGCCGTATACACGGGAGTCGACCGTGCCCACGCCGGACTCGGCACCATCTGCCTGGCGCGGGCGGCGGACCCGGACGACGAGCTGCTGACCGAGTGGAAGCCGCTGCCGACGCCGGTGGTGGCCGGGCCGCCGCCGGGACTGGACGTGGTGATGTTCCGCGACCCGTTCGTCTTCCGCCACGCGGACCGGCGCTGGGCCCTCGTCGGGGCCGGGCACGTCGACGGCACGCCATCGGTCCTGCTCTACGACTGCGACGACCTGACCGACTGGCGGTTCGCCGGTGTGCTGCTGGACGGCAGGGACCCGGTGGCGGCGGGCGTGTTCGGCGACAAGTCGGTGGGCTGGGAGTGCCCGCACCTGTACCGGACGGCAGGCGGCGACCATGTGCTTGTGGTGTCTCTGTGGGACGGGGATCCCTGCTCCACCGGCTATATGACGGGTCGTCTGGAAGCCGATGGCCAGCGCACGTTGAGATTCGCGCCGCGCGCCGGCGGCCGACTCGACCACGGTCGGGACTTCTACGCTCCCGCCGTGCTCCAGGAGCCGGACCGCGCACTGCTGTGGGGCTGGTCGTGGGAGGCCCGCCCGCAGGAGGAGATACACCGGGCCGGATGGGCGGGCGTACTCACCGCGCCACGAGTCGTCGACATCCACCCCGACGGTTCACTGCGGGTGAGTCCGGCGCCGGAACTCGAACTGCTGTGCCCGGCCGAACCGTTCGTCACCGCGCCGGGCCGGGTTCCGCTTCCACATACGTACGACCTGACGGTCACCGCATGTGCACCGACCACGGTAAGCCTGCTCCGGGGCGCGGCGGGCCGGGAGCTCACCATCCGGGCGGACCCTGCCTCGGGGACCGTCGTCCTCGACCGCAGCGCCTGGCCCCGGACCGGCAGGGAAGGCTCCGCCCCGATCACCGTGCGCGTGCCGAAGGGGCCGGAACTCGCGCTCCGGCTGCTCGTCGACGGCTCGCTCCTCGAACTCTTCGTCGCGGAACGGTCCATGATCACCGAACGCGTCTACCGGCGCCCCGGCGACACCGCCGAGCTGGTCGTCGACGGGCCGGGCGCCCGGGTCACCGGGTGGGCGCCGGACCCACGGAGGCGCGGCTGACCACGGGGCAGGCCAGGCGCCGGACGGTCGCGGGCGGCGTACGGCCGGCTTCGATGGCGTCCAGGAGCAGCCGGGCCGCCGCCTCGCCCATCGCCCGGTGCGGCAGCGCGACCGAGGTGAGCGGCGGGGTGAGGAACGCGGCCATGTGCTCCTGGTCGTCGTAACCGACCACGGACAGATCGGCGGGCACGTCGATCCCGAGCCGGGTCGCGGCGTGCAGGACACCCGCCGCGACCCGGTCGTTGTAGCACAGGACGCCAGTGGGGCGACGGCCCGGCTCGACCCCGTCGAGCAGGCGCAGCGCCCCCGCGTATCCCGCGGAGATCTCCCCGCCGCCGCGCACGATCCACTCCGCGGGCACGGTGACGCCCTCGGCGCGCAGCGCGTCGCGGAAGCCGCGGGTACGTTCCACCGAGGCGATGTCGTCCAGACCGCCGATCACGGCGAGCCGGCGGTGGCCCGCACCGAGCAGCAGCCGGGCCGCGGTACGGCCACCGGCGCGCTCGGCAGGGACCACGGCGGGCAGGGAGTCGTCCTCGGGCAGGCAGTTGGCCAGCACGGAGTGGGTGCGGTGCAGGCCCTCGGGGACGCGGACCCGGCGCAGTGACATGGCCGCGTAGATGATGCCGTCCACGCGCCGGTCGAGCAGTTCCGCGACGGCCGCGTCCTCCTTGGCCGGGTCACCGCCGGAGTCGACGGTGAGGACGAGATGGTCGCTGTCCCAGGCGGTCTCCATGGCGCCGCGCAGCAGCCGGCCGGCGAACGGCGAGGACGCGATCTCATCGGTGACCAGCCCGATCACGGCCGTACGGCGACGGCGCAGACCGCGGGCCACCGGGTCGGGCCGGTAGCCCAGCTGGGCCGCGGCCTGCCGGATGCGTTCCTGGGTGGCGGGCGAGAGGTTGCCCTCGGCCCGTCCGTTGAACACGAAGGACACCGCGGTGTGCGACACGCCGGCGAGCCGGGCGACGTCCCGTGACGTCGGGCGCCCGGTGCCCGTGCTCCCGCTCTCCTCGGCACCGCCCACGCCGTCCGCCGCCCTCACCCAGCCCGTCCCTGTCGATCACCGTCCACCCTATCCGCGGGGAGCGCCGGGGCACACGGCGTGGGCGTCCGATGTGATCACCGGATTCCCCGGAGCGCGGGGGCCCGCTTCGGCCTGGGCGCAAGCACGCCATCCGCCGGCCCGGTGGAGGGCAGCGCGGGCCGGACCGCGCAAGCCGCTCACGACGACCGGGCTGTGGTGGCGGACCTTTCCCTCCCCGTGACTACGGGTAGAGCTTCTCGCCCTTCGCCAGCATCGCCACGTACTTCTCTATCCGGCGCGCCCGGGTCTCGGGCTTCTTGGCGTCTTGGACCCGGTAGAGGATCGCGTAGCGGTTCTGCCGGTCCAGTGTCTCGAAGAACTCCGCCGCGGCCGGGTCGGCGGTCAGGGCCGCCGTGAGGTCGTCCGGCACCGTGGCGGTCTTCGCGCTGTCGTAGGCCGCCTCCCAGCGGCCGTCCGCCTTGGCGCGGTCGACCTCGGCCTGCCCCGGGGGATGCATCCGGCCCTGGTCGATCAGGGCGGCCACCTTGTCCCTGTTGATCTTGGACCACTTGCTGCGCGGCTTGCGCGGGGTGAACCGCTGGAGCCACCACTGGTCGTCGAACTTGGCCTTCTGGCCGTCGATCCAGCCGTAGCAGAGTGCCACGTCGAGCGCCTGGGCGTAGTCCAGCGCGACGATTCCGGGGCCCTTCTTGCGAAGCCTGAGCCAGATGCCGGACGAGACGGCGTGGTTCTCGCCAAGCCATGCCTGGAATGCCTCGGCGGATTCGAATGCGACGGTCTCCAAGTCCTGAGTCACCCCAGCAGCGAACCACATCCGGCCGATTGCCATGACACATTCGGGCACGGCCCCAGATGCAGGATATCCGTGGACCTGCGTGATCATCTCTGTTGCTCTTTGCGTCATTCAGTCGCACTCGACACGCGACGACACAGCTTCTGCTCCTGTACCACCAGCATGCAGCCGAAAAGTCGCCACAAAGAGGCCAAATCGGTTTATCGTTGCAAATCATCGACGCTGCAGGGACACGAGCCGCAGGCGAAGAACAGCAAGACACGGCGGCGCCTTCCACTGGGGTCGTGCACCGAGGCGTATCCAGATCAACCCTCTGAACAGGCCTTTTACGTCGGACCTTCCGTGAGACGGAAGCCGTATTGCGTCCCCCTGACACCCTTCCCGACGATGTCGCCACGACCCAACGACGGGAGCCGCACCCATGCCGCACATCACCGCCTTCGCCAGGAACCAGTGGTACGTCGCCGCCTACAGTCACGAGGTCGGGCGGGAGTTGCTCGGGCGGACGGTTCTCGGGGAACCGCTCGTGTTCTACCGCACCGAGGAGGACGGCAGCCCGGTCGCGCTCAACGACCGCTGTGTGCACCGGCGTTACCCGCTGTCGGAGAGCGGGCTCGACGGTGACCGGATCGTCTGCGGGTACCACGGGTTCACCTACGACCGGACCGGCGCCTGCGTGTACGTGCCGGGGCAGAAACGCATCCCGCGCACCGCCCGGGTCGCCTCCTACCCGGTGGTCGAGCAGGACTCCCTGGTGTGGGTGTGGATCGGCGACCCCGGGCTCGCCGACTCGGACACCATCCCGCGGGCAAGGCACCTCGACGCCCCCGGCTGGACGACCGTACGGGGCATGGAGCCCATCGACGCCGACTACGGCCTCCTCGTCGACAACCTCCTCGACCTCTCCCACGAGACCTATCTGCACGGCGGCTACATAGGCACCCCGGAGGTCGCCGAGACGCCGATCACCACGGAGGTCGACGAGGGCGCCGGGATCGTGCGGGTCAGCCGGCACATGGACGACGCCGAGTGCCCGCCGTTCTACGCCCGTTCGACCGGGATCGACGGGCGGATCACCCGCTGGCAGGACATCGAGTACCACGCGCCCTGTCTGTATCTGCTGCACAGCCGGATCGCACCGGTCGGTGTGGCGCCGGAGGCCGACGGCAGCGACCCGAACGGCTTCCACACCGAGATCACCTACGCGATCACCCCGTCCTCGGACGGCAAGGTGTACGACTTCTGGATGGTCTCCCGGGACTGGGCGACCGACGACGCCGAGGTCACCGACTTCCTGCGGAGCAACAACCACACGGTCGTCATGCAGGACGTCGACGCCCTCAACCTCCTTCAGCGGACGCTGGGATCGGAGCGCGCCGGCTACCAGGAGCTGAGCATCAACATCGACACCGGCGGCCTCGCCGCCCGCCGTATCCTCGCCCGGCTGGCCGAGGAGGGCGACAAGCCCGTGGAGAAGGTCCTGTGAGCACGCCGACCGGTGAGGTCTACCGCATCGACTGGCTGCCGGGCACCGACGTGCTGCACGGCACCTGTCACTGCAGAGCCGAGCACACCGCGCAGGACCCGGTCGAGATGTGGGAGTGGATGCTCGGCCACCCCGAAGGACACCAGCCCCCGGAGCGCACCACATGAGCCTGTACGAAGCCGAACTGGTCGTCACTGAACGGGTGCCGGCGGCCGACGGCGTCCTCGCCCTCACCCTTCGGCATCCCCTCGGCGAGGACCTTCCGGACTGGAAGCCGGGGGCGCATGTCGATGTCGTGCTCGGTCCCGGGCTGGAGCGGCAGTTCTCGCTGTGCGGGGATCCCGGGGACCGTGCCGGCTGGCGTGTCGCCGTGTTGCGGGAGCCCGCGGGGCGGGGCGGATCGGCCTACATGCACGAGCGGTTGGGCGTCGGCGACAAGGTGCGGGTGCGCGGCCCGCGCAACCACTTCCGGCTGGAGCCGGCCCCGCGCTACCGGTTCGTCGCGGGCGGCATCGGCATCACCCCGATCCTGCCGATGCTGGCCGCCGCCGAGGCCGCGGGCGCCGAGTGGACGCTGCTGTACGGCGGCCGGACCCGGCGGTCCATGGCGTTCACCGGCGAGTTGGCGCGGTACGGCGGGAAACGGGTCACGGTCGCCCCGCAGGACGTGACCGGACTGCTGGACCTCGGCCCGGTGCTGGACGACGTCCCGGACGGCACCCTGGTGTACTGCTGCGGGCCGGGGCCGCTGCTGGACGCGGTGGAGGAGCGCTGCCCGGCGGGCGTGCTGCGGGTGGAGCGCTTCCAGCCGAAGGCCCGAAAGGGCGGCGCGGACGGGGAGGACGGCGAGGACGGCGAGTTCGAGGTCGTCCTCGGGCGGAGCGGTCGTACCCTCACCGTCGCACCCGGAGTCTCCGTGCTCGACACCGTCCGGGCCGCCGGGGTCGAGGTGCTCTACTCCTGCACCGAGGGCACCTGCGGGACGTGCGAGACAAATGTCCTCGAAGGCACCCCGGACCACCGGGACTCGGTGCTCGGCGAGGAGGAGCGGGCGGCCGGGGAGACCATGCTCATCTGTGTGTCGCGGTGCCGAGGGCGGCGCCTGGTGCTCGATCTGTGATCCGCAGGTCCGCCTCGATCCGCGCCACCGCCCCGAGCAGCGGCGGCAGCAGGTCGCGGCGGACCGCGGCGGCGGACATCCGGCCGGAGTGGACCGCCAGGACCGCCCCGGCCACCACCTGGCCGCTCCGGTCCCGCACCGGGGCGGCCAGTGTTCTGACACCGTCCTCCAGGTCGTCTTCGAGCAGGGCGAACCCCTGACGGCGTATCAACTCGGCTTCAGGCAGCCCGGGTGAGCAGGGCTCGGGCGGGTGGGCGAGCAGCACCGCCCCAGCCGCGGTCCGGTGGGCCGGATACCTCGCGCCCACCGCGACGGTCGCCGCCATCACCCGCCGGGCCGGGACCGCGGCGACATGCACCACCGCGTCTCCGTCCAGGACGCAGAGTGCCGCCGACTCCCCTGCCAGCGCGGTGAGTTGCTCCAGGTGCGGCTGGGCGAGGCTCGGCAGGTCGAGGCCGGAGAGGTAGGCGTAGCCGAGTTCCAGGACGCGCGGGGCGAGGCGGAACCGGCGGCCGTCCGAGTGGACATAGCCCAGGTCGACGAGGGTGAGCAGCAGGCGGCGGGCGGCGGCCCGGGTCAGGTCGCAGGCGCGGGCCACCTCGCTGAGCGTGCGCGCCGGATGCTCGGCGTCGAAGGCGCGGATCACGGCCAGGCCGCGCTCGAAGGACCTCACGAAGTGCGGTGCGCGGGCATCACTCGACATCGGCGCCTCCCGGTCCGGTACGTCCCGTCACGGGCCGCCGCGGTCCGCCGCTGCGCGGCGGTTCGACGGCTCGACACGGAGAACACGGTGAGAGCGCGGTTCGATAACTGTCAACAATTTTGTCAGCTGAACCCATTGACCGGGTTGTCCGGCCGGTTCTACCTTCCCGCTGAGCACCATCCGAGCACCACTGTGCGCACAGCGCACACCCTGTCGGAACACCGTTGTCTGCACAGGAGGAGCCCATGCGTCGTCTGCTCGCCGGTCTCGCGGCCGGCACCATCCTGCTCACCACGGCGGCCTGCGGCTCCTCCGGGGGCTCGTCGTCCACGTCGCCCTCCTCGGGCGGCACCACCACCGTCAAGGTGGGCATCATCCCCATCGTCGACGTGGCCCCCCTCTACCTCGGGCAGAAGGAGGGCTTCTACAGCAAGCGCGGCCTGAAACTGTCGATGACGCTCGCGCAGGGCGGCGCGGCCATCGTGCCGGGGGTGACGAGTGGTCAGTTCCAGTTCGGCTTCAGCAACATGACCTCCCTGATGATCGCCCAGTCCAACAGCGTGCCGGTGCAGGCGATCGCGAACGGCGTGGCCTCGACGGGCGTGGCGGGCAAGGACTTCGGCGGGCTCGTCGTGAAGAAGGGCAGCAGCATCACCTCGGCGAAGCAGCTGGAGGGCAAGAAGGTCGCCGTCAACACGCTGAAGAACATCAACGAGACCGCGGTCCGCGAGTCGGTGCGCAAGGCGGGCGGCGACCCGGACAAGGTGAGCTTCGTCGAGCTGGCCTTCGACCAGATGCCGGCCGCGCTCGACAAGGGGCAGATCGACGCGGCGATGGCGGTCGAGCCGGCGCTCGCCACCATGAAGCTCCAGGGCGCCACCGTGATCGCCTCGCCGATGGTCGACGTGGCGAAGAACCTCACCGTGGCCATGTACTTCACCTCGACGTCGTACGCGCAGAAGAACCCGGACGTCGTGAAGAAGTTCCAGGAGGCCACGGCCGAGTCGCTGGCCTACGCGGACGCGCACCCGGACGAGGTCCGGGGGATCGTCACCACCTACACCAAGACCCCCGCGGACGTGCTGGCCGCGGTGACCCTGCCGAAGTGGCCGGCCGACCCGAACCGTGCGTCGATCGACGCGCTGGAGAAGCTGAGCGAGCAGGACGGCCTCTTCAAGACGGCACCCGACCTGGCCAAGCTGCTGCCGTGAAAGAAGTGAAGGGGCTGAACACCGCACTCGGTGCGGCCGGGCTCGCGGCCTTCCTCGCCCTCGGCGAGGCGGTGCCGCGGCTCGGTCTGGTCAAGGCGGACTACTTCCCGCCGACCAGCCGGATCGCCCGCGCGCTGGGCACCGAACTCGCCGACGGGGCCTTCTGGTCGGCACTCGGCGACACCCTCACCGGCTGGGCGGCGGGCCTGGCCATCGCGGTCGGCGCCGGCATCGTGGCGGGGGTCGTCCTCTCGGTCGTCCCGCATCTGCGCGAGGCCACTGCCTCCACGGTCGAGTTCCTCCGCCCGATCCCCTCGGTCGCCCTGATCCCGCTCGCGATCCTCCTCTACGGCACCGAACTCCGCTCGGTCCTCCTGCTCGTCGTCTACGCCTCCTTCTGGCAGGTCCTGATCCAGGTGATGTACGGCGTCCAGGACGTCGACCCGGTCGCCGAGGAGACCGCACGGTCGTACGGGCTCGGCACCTGGGCCCGGGTCCGCCATGTGCTGTGGCCGACCGCGCTGCCGTATGTGATGACCGGCGTCCGGCTGGCCGCCGCGGTCGCCCTGATCCTCACCATCACCGCCGAACTGGTCATCGGCGCACCGGGGTTGGGCCAGCAGATCGCCGTGGCGCAGACCTCGCAGGCGGTGCCGGACATGTACGCCCTGATCGTGGTCACCGGGCTGCTGGGGCTGCTCATCAACGTGGGCGCCCGGTCGGTGGAGCGGCGGGCGCTGGCCTGGCACCAGTCGGTGCGCGGGGAGGTGGCGGTGTGAGGCGGCTGCTGCTCGGAGCGGTGTACGTGCTGGCCCTGCCCGTCGTACTGGTCGCGCTGTGGTGGGTGGCCTCCGACGGCAGTACGAACGTCTACTGGCCGCCGCTGCGCACCATCCTGAAGACCTTCCCGGACGTCTGGACCGGTCAGCGGCTCCGTGAGGACCTGCTGCGCAGTGTGCTGCGGCTGCTCGCCGGGTACGCGACGGCGGCCGTCGTGGGAGTGGCCCTGGGCACGGTCATCGGCTCGTACCGGCGGGTGCGGGCGGTGTGCGAGCCGGTGCTCGAATTCCTGCGGGCGATACCGCCGCCCGTCCTCGTCCCGGTCATCATGCTGTTCGCGGGCATCGGCGACACCATGAAGATCGTGGTGATCGTCAGCGGCTGCGTCTGGCCGATCCTGCTCAACACGGTCGAGGGCGTACGGGCGGTCGACCCGGTGATGACGGAGACGGCCCGCTCCTACGGCATCACGGGCGTGACCCGGCTGCGTACGCTTGTACTGCGTTCGGCGAGCCCGCAGATCTTCGCGGGCCTGCGGCAGGCGCTGTCGATCGGGATCATCCTGATGGTCATCAGCGAGATGTCCGCGGCCAGCAACGGGCTCGGCTTCACCATCGTGCAGTTCCAGCGCAGCTTCGCGATCCCCGACATGTGGACCGGGATCCTGGTGCTGGGCCTGCTCGGCTTCGCGCTGTCGGTGGTCTTCCAGGTGGTCGAGCGACGGGTGCTCGGCTGGTACCACGGGCTGCGCGCGACAACCCGGCGGTCCTGAGTGAACATCGTGAAGGGGCGGTCCATGCTCGACGTACGCGGCCTGAAGAAGGTCTACGACGGATCCGGCCGCCGCATCGAGGCGGTGCGGGACCTCACCTTCACCGTGGAGGCGGGCGAACTCGTCTGTCTGGTCGGTCCGTCGGGCTGCGGCAAGACCACCCTGCTCAAGTGCATGGGCGGCCTGCTCACCCCGACCGGCGGCGAAGTCCTCCTGGAGGGACGGAAGGTGACCGGGCCGCCGCCCGGGATGGCGTTCGTCTTCCAGGAGTACGGCCGCAGTCTGTTCCCCTGGATGCAGGTCGCCGAGAACGTCGAACTGCCGCTGAAGCAGAAGAGGTTGCCGCGGGAGCGGCGCCGCGAACTGGTCTCCGACGCGCTGCTTTCGGTCGGCCTCGCGGACGCCGCCGGCGCCTATCCGTGGCAGCTCTCGGGCGGTATGCAGCAGCGGGTCGCGATCGCGCGGGCCCTCGCCTACGAACCCCGGGTCCTGCTGATGGACGAGCCGTTCGCCGCCGTCGACGCCCAGACCCGGGCCGATCTGGAGGATCTGGTCCGGGGCCTGTGGCAGGAGCGCGGGATCACGATCCTGTTCGTCACCCACGACATCGACGAGGCGGTCTACCTGGGCCAGCGGGTGATCGTCCTGTCCGCCTCCCCGACCGTCGTCCAGGAGCAGCTGAAGGTCGATCTGCCCGACGAGCGGGACCAGTTGCACACCCGGGTCGCCCCGCGCTTCGCCGAACTGCGCACCCACGTGTACGAACAGATCCAGGCGGCGAAACGCGGGACTTCCCGGGCGGCGGAGGTCACGCCGTCAGATACGCCTCCACCTCGCTGAACTGCCCGGCAGGCCAGGCGTTGTTGGCGGTGACGGTCAGCCGCAGATAACGCAAATTGGTGCTGCCGGGCAGGGCGACGGTGACGGTGTTGCCGGTGGCCGGGTCGAACCGGTAGCCGGTGGAGCCGACGACGGTCGAGTAGTTCGAGCCGTCGGTGCTGCCCAGCACGGTGACGGTCTGGGTGCGCGCGCCCCAGGCCGAGGACGGCGGCAGCTTCAGCACCAGCCGGCGGGCCGCGTAGGAGGAGCCGAGGTCGACGGTCAGCGACTGCGGGAAGGCGTTGTTGGCGGACTCCCAGTAGCTGGTGGCGTCGCCGTCGACCGCCTTGCCGGGCGTGTACACGTCCTGCGAGCCGGTGGCGGTCGCCGGGCGGCCCTTGGCCAGGTTGCGGGCCGGGTCCGGGTCGGGGTTTCCGGTGCCGGGCTGCGGCCAGCTGGAGCAGTCCGACCAGGTGCTGGACCAGCCGGAGTTGCCGCCGCCGTCGGTGAGCGCGAAGGAGCCGGAGTTCGCCGGGTAGGGGCAGTTGTAGACGCCTGCGGCGCCGACGCCGGTGGCGGTGACGTTGCGGAAGGCGGCGGCGCCCTGCGCCTCGGCCTGCACCACGACCGTCCCGGTGTTCCGTACGGTCGCGCCGGTCACGTTGACGTTCCTGACCGCGTACCCCTGCCCACCGCCGGAGACGAACTCGAAGGCGCTGTACGGGCTGTCGGTGATCGTGGTGTTGGTGATGTTGACCGTGGCGTTGATGGCGCTGTCGTAGGAGTCGACGCGCAGCGCGCCCATCGGGTGGTTCCAGTTGGGGTTGATCGCGCCCGTGCGGACCAGCGTGTTGCCGTCGACGGTGATCGTCCCGGACAGCGGTGAGAACGGGTCGGCGAACTTCTGGTTGGAGATGGCGATGCCGCTGCCCAGCGCGTTGGTGTCGGAGATCAGGTTGTTGCGCACGGCGATGTCGGTGCCGCCGTAGATCGCGATGCCGTTGGCCAGGTTCGGCTGGGAGATGGTGTTGCTGGTGAAGCTGGAGTTGGTGTCGGGCGAGTACAACGACCACATGGCGAGGGAGTCGTCGCCCTGGTTGCGCAGGAAGTTGTTGCGGACCTGGACGCCGTGCGCGGTGCCGTTGAGGTTGAGGCCGTCGGCGGTGGTGTCGAGGAGGCGGTTGTTCTCGACGACCAGGTTGTCGTTGTTGCCCATCAGCCAGAACCCGCACTTGAGGTGCTGGATCCACATCCCGGAGACCGAACTGTTCGGTCCCAGCGAGCCGTTGACGAAGTTGTCCGGGTTGGAGTCGACGCGTTCGGTGACCTCGCCGATCACCGCGAAGTTGTTGATGTGGACGTTCCCGGAGGAGCTGGACTGGTCGATGAACCGGGAGGTGTGCACGACCGAGTACCAGCTGCCGGCGCCAAGCAGGGTCACGTTCTGTACGCCGCTCAGCGAGGACGTCAGCTTGTAGTCGCCCGGCGGGATCCACACCGTGCCGCCCTGGGCGGCGGCGATGGCGTCCCGGAAGGCCTGGGTGGAGTCGCCGTTGCCGCTGGGGTCGGCGCCCTTGGAGGTGACGGAGACCGATCCGGCGGGCTGCGCGGCGGCCGCGGCGACCTGCTCGAAGTCGGCCACGTCGACGGTGACCTGGGTGCCGGTGGACTCGAAGGCGACCTTGTCGCCGGCCTGGACGTTCTGGCCGAGCAGCAGGCGGGCGTTGTCGAAGAGGTGGTGCTGCTTGGCGCCGGCGATCCAGCCGGTGTCGACGTAGGAGTACTTCGAGGTGACGGCGAGGGTCTTCGCGAGCTTGACCCCGTTGACGTACACGTTCAGGGTGCCGGTCTGGCCGTCGGGGACGCTGTAGGAGAGGTTCACGGCGTTGGACGCCTGGGGTGCGGTGAACTCGACGCGCTGCCCGGAGGTCAGGCGTACGGCCTGGCGGCCGGAGGCCTCGGAGGCGAGGGTGCCCTGGGTGTAGTCGGGGCCGATCTTGCTGCCGGTGGTGGTCGCCGACTCCGCCTCCACCGAGGTGAAGGGGAGGCTCGCGCCCGCGGCCGCGTGGGCGGCGGGCGCGACGGCGACGAGCATGCCGGCGGCTAGGGCGACAGCGGCCCCCACTGCTGGCATGCTCCTGACAGATCTGGCTGTGCTGCGGTGCATCTGCTGATCCCTTCGGGGTGGGGGGAGGGGAATAGCGCGAGCGGTACCGGCGGCTCAGGTCGTCAGCCAGGCCGCCGTGTCCTGCGGCAGACGGCCCGTGCCGTCCAACGGACCGCTGGTGACCAGAAGTTGCGTGTGGGTGGGGAGTTCGGCGGGTTCGGGTGCGAGGTTGACCACGCAGACCAGTCCCTCGGCGCGGGTGAAGGCGAGGACGCCCTCGGGAGCGGGCAGCCAGGTCAGCGGGCCGGCCCCGAAGAGCGGGCGGGCGGCGATGGCGCGGCGGTAGAGGCTGAGCATGGAGTCGCCGTCGTCCTGCTGACGGTCGGCCGCGTACGAGGCCCAGCCGGCCGGCTGCGGCAGCCACGGCTCCTCGCGCGAACCGAACCCCGCGTAGGGCAGGTCCGCCACCCAGGGCATCGGCACCCGGCAGCCGTCCCGGCCGGGGTCGGTACCGCCCGACCGGAAGTACATCGGGTCCTGGATGCGGTCCGTCGGGATATCAGCCTCGGGCAGCCCCAGTTCCTCCCCCTGGTACACGTACACCGCGCCGGGCAGCGCCAGGGACAGCAGGGCTGCCGCGCGGGCCCTGCGGGTGCCCAGCTCCAGGTCGGTGGGGGTACCGAAGGCCTTGGTCGCGAAGTCGAAGGCGGTGTCCTCGCGGCCGTAGCGGGTGACCGTGCGGGTGACGTCGTGGTTGCACAGCACCCAGGTGGCGGGCGCGCCGACCGGGGCGTGCTCGGCGAGGGTGGTGTCGATCGACGTCCGCAGCCGGCCGGCGTCCCAGGGGCAGGACAGGAAGGAGAAGTTGAAGGCGGTGTGCAGTTCGTCGGGGCGGAGGTAGCGGGCGAAGCGCTCGGCGTCGGGGAGCCAGACCTCGCCGACGAAGACCCCGTCGTAGGCGTCGGCGACCGCACGCCACGAGCGGTAGATGTCGTGCAGGTCGTCGCGGTCGACGAAGGGGTGCGGCCGCGGATCCGTGGCCAGGTCGGGCAGGTCCGGGTCCTTGGCGAGCAGGGCGGCGGAGTCGATGCGGACGCCGGCGACGCCCCGCTCGAACCAGAACCGCAGGATGTCCTCGTGCTCCTGGCGGACGGCCGGGTGGGCCCAGTTGAGGTCGGGCTGTTCGGGGGTGAACAGGTGCAGGTACCAGTCACCGTCCGGCAGCCGGGTCCACACCGGTTCGGTGGATCCGAGGAACTGCGACGGCCAGTCGTTGGGCGGGAGTTCGCCGTGCGCGCCACGCCCCGGGCGGAAGTGGAACAGCTCGCGCTCGGGGCTGCCGGGCCCGGCCGCCAACGCCGCCCGGAACCAGGGGTGCTGGTCGGAGACGTGGTTGGGGACGATGTCGATGATCGTCCGGATGCCCAGCTCTCCCGCCTCGGCGATGAGTTTCTCGGCCTCGGCGAGGGTGCCGAACGCCGGGTCGATGGCCCGGTAGTCGGCGACGTCGTAGCCGCCGTCCTTCAGCGGTGACAGGTACCAGGGGTTGAACCAGAGGGCGTCCACGCCCAGTTCGGCGAGGTACGGCAGCTTGGTGCGGACGCCCGCGAGGTCGCCGGTGCCGTCGCCGTCGCCGTCCGCGAAGCTGCGGACGTACACCTGGTAGATGACGGCGGAACGCCACCAGTCGAGGTCCTTCGGGGCATGGCTGGGCTGTCCCACTGTGCGTGCCTTTCTGTCGGAGGAAGGGCGTCAGCCCTTGGTGCTGCCCGCGCTGATCCCGGCGATGATGTGCCGCTGGAAGACGAGGAACAGCGCGACCATCGGGATGCTGGCGATCACCATCGCGGCGATGAGCACGGTGAGCTGGATGTTCTGCGACAGCTGGACCAGGGCCACGCTGATGGGCTGCTTGTCGGTGTCCGAGAAGACCATCAGCGGCCACAGGAAGTCCTGCCACACCGCGACCAGGGCGAAGATCGACACCACCCCGAGCACCGGGCGGGACATGGGCAGCACCACCGACCACAGGATGCGCAGCTTGCCGGCGCCGTCGATCTCGGCGGCCTCCAGCACATCGCGCGGCAGTTGGTCGAAGAACCGCTTGAGGAGGTAGAGGTTGAAGGCGTTGGCGACGGCCGGGAGCCAGATGCCGAGCGGGTCGTTCAGCAGGCTGGTGTGGATGAACGGCAGGTCGGCCACGGTCAGGTACTTGGGTACGACCAGGGCCTGGGCCGGGACCATCAGGGTGGCCAGGATCCCGCCGAGGACCACGTTGCCGAACGCCGGCTTCAGCTTCGACAGGGCGTAGGCGGCGGCCGTGCAGAACACCAGCTGGAAGGCCCAGGCGCCGGCCGCCTGCACCACCGTGTTCCACAGGTGCTGGGGCAGCTGCATCAGGTCCCAGGCGTCGGTGTACCCGGTCAGGTGCAGGTGTTTGGGGATGAGGGTGGGCGGGGTCTGGGCGACCTCGTCCGGGGACTTCATCGCGCTGGTCACCATCCAGTACACGGGGAACAGGAAGGCGAGCGCGAAGAGCAGGACGACTCCGGTGAAGACGGTCCAGTAGACCGCCTTCCCGCGCGGGCGGGCCAGGGTCGCCGGCGAGATCAGGGTGCGGGTGGCGCTGCTCATCCGTCCTCCCCGGAGCGGGTCAGCCGCAGATAGACGGCGGAGAAGACACCGAGCAGCACCAGGAGCATGACGCTGAGGGCGCAGGCGCCGCCGAAGTCGTTGTAGAGGAAGGCGTACTTGTAGATGAGGTAGAGCACGGTGACCGTGGCGTTCTCCGGGCCGCCCCCCGTGATGACGAACGGTTCGGTGAACACCTGCATGGTGGCGATGATCTGAAGGAGCATCAGCATCAGGATGACGAACCTGGTCTGGGGGATCGTCACATGGCGGACGCGTTGCAGGAGGTTCGCGCCGTCGAGTTCGGCGGCCTCGTACAGCTCGCCGGGGATGGACTGGAGGGCGGCCAGGTAGATCAGGACGGTGCCGCCCATGTTGGCCCAGGTGGCCACGATCACCAGGGAGACGAGCGCGGTGTCGGCGCCGTTGGACCAGTTCGAGGTGGGCAGGTGGAGGAAGCGCAGGGTCTCGTTGGCGAGGCCGGCGCCCGGGTCGTAGAACCACTTCCACAGCAGGGCGCTGACCACCGGCGGGATCATCACCGGCAGGTAGACCACGACCCGGAAGAACGCCTTCGCGTGCCGCAGCTCGTTGAGGACCAGGGCGAGTACGAACGGGATCGCGAAGCCGATCAGCAGGGCCAGCAGCGTGAAGGTGAGGGTGTTGCGCCAGGCCGCCGAGAACTCGGGGTCGTGCAGGACCCGGGTGAAGTTGGCGGTGCCGACCCATTCCGGGGACGAGCCGGGCGTGTACTTCTGGAAGGCGATCACGACCGCGCGGATCGCCGGGTACCAGGAGAACAGGGCGAAGCAGATGAGTCCGCCGAGCAGGAAGCCGTAGGCGCGGGCCTGGTCGAGGAGCCGGCGCCGCCTCCGGTCCCCTGCCGGGGGCGGCGCCGGGGCCTGTCGGGCGCCGACCGCCGCGGGGGCGGATCGGCGCTCGGCCGTCTTGGTCATCGCGGTCAGCCCCGGGCCAGGATGCCGTCGATCTTCTCGTTGGCGTCCTTGAGGAGCTGGTCGATGTCGGCGTCCTTCTTGGTGAGGACGGCGGAGACGGCGCCGTCGAGGACGGAGTAGATCTGCTGGGCGTTGGGCGGCTCGATCTTCATCTGGAGGGACTGGTTGCCGTCAAGGAAGGCCTGGTAGTTCTCCACCGGGACGTTCGCGTTGGCCTTCTTGACCTGCTGGTCCTTGGCGTCGGCGGCGCCGGTGAACAGGCGCGGCTCGGGCAGGCCCACGGGTGCGTTGTTCTTCTTGGCGCGGGCGTAGTCGCCGAGGAAGCCGTCACCGGGGGTGAGGAACATGGAGTCGAGCCACTTGAGGCCGGCCTTGATCTGTGCCGGGGTGTCCTTCTTGTTGAACATGTAGCCGTCGCCGCCGATGAGGGTGCCCTGGCCGCCGGGCATCGGGGCGAGGGCGAGGTCCTTGTAGTTGCCGCCCTTCTCCTTGACCAGGATCGGGATGTTGTCGGGGGCGGAGAGGTACATGCCGAGCTTGCCCGAACCCATCATCTGCTGCACGTCGTTGAGGATCAGCAACTGCTTGCTGCCCATGGTGTTGTCGGTCCAGCGCATGTCGTGCAGGTTCTGCAGGACCGCGTGGCCCTGCGGGGTGTCGACGGTCGCCGTCTTGCCGTCGGCGGAGACGACGTCACCGCCCTGCGAGTACAGCTCGGCGGTGAAGTGCCAGCCGCCCTGGTTCTGCGCGCTGTAGTCGGCGTATCCGACGGTGCCGTTGCCGAGGGCGGCGATCTTCTTGGCGTCGGCGCGGACCTCTTCCCAGGTCGCCGGAGGCTTGTCGGGGTCGAGACCGGCCTTCTGGAAGAGCGCGCGGTTGTAGATCAGCCCCATGCTGTACCCGGTGCGCGGGATGCCGTAGACCTTGCCGTCCACGGTGTAGATGTCCCGCAGCTGCTTCTGGATGGTGTCGTAGCTCTTCAGGTCCTTGAGGTACGGCGTGAGGTCGGCGGCCTGGTTGATGTCGACGACGTGCTTGGCGTCGGTGAAGTACGTGTAGAAGACGTCCTCCATCTGGCCGCCCGCGAGCTTGGCGTCGAAGGTCTTCGGGTCCTGGCAGGGGAACGCGTCGTGCGCGACGACGTCGATGTCCGGGTTCTTCTTCTCGAAGGCGGCGATGTCCTGGTCGAAGAACGAGCGGTCGACCTTGGCGCTCTTCGGCGGCTCGCAGTTGACGGTGATACGCGTCTTGCCGCTGCCCGCGTCGTCGTCGCCCGACCCGCAGGCCGAGGCCGAGAGCGCAAGGGACGAACAGACACCTATCGCGACGAGAGCACGGCGGAACCCGGTGCTGGACATCGGTGGACCCCCCAGAACAGGAGCAGTTGGGCGCCGCACCGGGACCGGTGGGCGCCGCACACTCAAGCACCGGCAGCACTGCCGCGCAAGATGTCGCGCAGAATCTGTAATTATTCGACAGCAGATGGGATCTGTTGACTCTCAGGCTTTCGGCGCTTGCGCGGTCGACCCCCTGACGACCAGCTCCGGCTCGAACAGCAGCTCCTCCGCCGGGACGACCGTGCCGCCGATCTGAGCGTTCAGCAGCTCGACGGCGGCCCGGCCCATGGCCTCGATGGGCTGGCGGACGGTGGTGAGCGGGGGTTCGGTGCAGTTCATGAACGCGGAGTCGTCGTAGCCGACGACGGACACCTGGGACGGGACGTCCAGGCCCTTGCGACGGGCCGCCCTGATCGCTCCCAGCGCCAGGGGGTCGCTGGCGCAGATGATCCCGGTGACGCCCTGGTCGATGAGGCGCGTGGCGGCCGCGTGACCCCCTTCGATCGAGAACATGGCCCGGGCGACGCTCGCGTCCGGGAGGTCGCCCATCGTGCGCGCGGCGGCCAGCTTGCGGGCCGACGGCATGTGGTCGGCGGGGCCGAGGACGAGTCCGATCCGCTCGTGGCCGAGGGAGGCGAGGTGCCGCCAGGCCTGTTCCACCGCCACCGCGTCGTCGCAGGACACGGCGGGGAAACCGAGATGGTCGATGGCCGCGTTGATCAGCACCACCGGGATGTTGCGGTCGGCGAGCAGCCGGTAGTGGTCGTGCGGTGCGTCGGCCTGGGCGAACAGACCGCCGGCGAACACGACACCGGAGACCTGCTGTTGCAGCAGCAACTCCACGTAGTCCGCCTCGGAGACCCCGCCCTTGGTCTGGGTGCACAGCACCGGGGTGAGCCCGAGCTGGGCGAGCGCGCCGCCGATGACCTCGGCGAAGGCCGGGAAGATGGGGTTCTGCAGCTCGGGCAGGACCAGACCGACGAGCCGGGCACGCTCGCCGCGCAGCTGGGTGGGGCGCTCGTAGCCCAGGACGTCCAGGGCCGAGAGCACCGCCTGCCGGGTGGCCTCGGAGACCCCGGGCTTGCCGTTGAGTACCCGGCTGACCGTGGCCTCGCTGACCCCGACCTTCTTGGCCACTTCCGCAAGTCGTCGCGTCATGGACGCAAGCGTAGCGCAAGCTACGCAAGCAGTTTGCGTAAGCCTGGGGAGCCGGGGTCAGACACGGCTGCCGGTGGCCGTGTCCGCCGACAGCCGCTGGGCGACGTAGATGGGGACCACCGACAACAGCACGAGCACGGCCGCCACCACGTTCACCACCGGTGCCTGCTGAGGGCGGGTCATGTTGTCGTAGATCCACAGCGGGAGGGTCTGGACACCCGGCCCCGCGGTGAAGGTGGTGACCACGATCTCGTCGAAGGAGAGCGCGAAGGCGAGCAGGCCGCCCGCGAGCAGCGCCGAGCGCACCAGCGGGAAGGTGACGTCGGCGAAGGCCCGGAAGGTGTCGGCGCCCAGGTCGGCCGCCGCCTCCTCGTAGGTGCCCGAGGTACGGCGCAGCCGGGCGACGACGTTGTTGAAGACGATCACCACGCAGAAGGTGGCGTGTCCGACGACCACGGTGAACAGGCCGAGCCCGACGCCGAGCGGCTCAAGGACCGTGCTGAAGGCCGAGTTGAGGGCGATGCCGGTGACGATGCCGGGCAGGGCGATCGGCAGGACGACCACGAAGGAGAGGGCGTTCCGGCCGAAGAAGCGGTACCGGGCGACCGCGAAGGCGATCAGCGTGCCGAGCACCAGGGCGATCGCGGTGGCGCCGAGCCCGGCCTTCACCGAGGTCCACAGGGCCGCGCGGGCACCGGAGCTGCGCCAGGCGACCGACCACCAGTGGGTGGTCAGGCCGGGCGGCGGCCAGCTCGCGCTGCGGTCGGGGTTCAGGGAGTTGACGAGGACCAGCAGCAACGGCACGTAGATCACCGCGAAGCCGAACCCGGCGGCGACACGCACCGCGATCCGCGCGGAACGGGAGAGTTGCACGGCGGGCTCCTCTACAGGCTGCTCAGCGCGCCCGTGCGGCGCATCGCGAGCAGGTACAGCACGATGACGACGACCGGGACGGTGGCGAGCGCGGCGGCCATGGGCAGGTTGAGTTCGATGTTGGCGTAGACGAGGTTGCCGATGAGCTGGGTCTTGCCGCCGACGATCTGCACGGTGATGTAGTCGCCGAGGCTGAGCGAGAAGGTGAACACCGATCCGGCGGCGACCGACGGCAGCACCATCGGCAGCACCACGGAACGGAGGGTCCGCCCGGCGCGGGCGCCGAGGTCCGCGGAGGCGTCCAGCAGGTTGTCGGGCAGCTGCTCCAGCGCGGTGTGGACCGGCAGGATCATGTAGGGCAGCCACAGGTAGGTCAGGGTCAGCACGGTGGCCGGCAGTCCGAAGCCCGGCCCGCTCAGCCCAAGGGGCTTCAGCAGCCAGTCGGCGAGGCCGCCCTCGGACAGGATCAGCCGCCAGGCGTACACCTTGACCAGGTAACTCGCCCACAGCGGGGTGAGGATGGCGACCACCAGGAGCGGACGCCGACTCGGCCTGGCCACCCGGGCGGTGTAGAGGGCGACCGGGAAGGCGATCACCGCGCAGAGGGCGGTCACCGCGAGGGCGACGCCGACGCTGCGCAGGATCACCTGCCGGAACACCGGTGTCGTGAACAGCTCGTGGAAGTTGTCGGTCGACCAGACCTTGACGACCTCGGAGGTGAAGGAGTCCGTCGTCCAGAACGCGGAGACGAACAGCACGGCCAGCGAGCCGAGGTAGAGCACGGCCAGCCACAGCAGGGGGGCGGTCAGCAGCAGGGCGAGGCGGAGCCGGGGGCGCCGGTGCAGCGCCCCCGCGGTCCGGGTGAGCAGGGCCATGGGTCAGCCCTTGATCTCGGTCCAGGCCTGCACCCACTTCGCGTACGGCACGCACTTGACGTCGGTACGGCCGTCCAGGCACTGCTCGATGGGCGTGTTCCAGAAGGCGATGTTCTTCCAGTAGCTCTCGTCGGCCGCGTGGTAGGTGGCGCAGAAGTTCTTGTCGCTGGTCAGGTCGCAGGCCTTGGCGTTGGCCGGGGCCTCGCCGAAGTACTCGGCGACCTCCGCGTTCACCTTCGGGGAGACGATCCAGTCGAGCCATTTGTACGCGCAGGTGGGGTGCTTGGCCTTGGCGGAGACCATCCAGGTGTCGGACCAGCCGGTCGAACCCTCCTTGGGCACGAAGGCCTTGACCTTGGCGCCGTCGTCGGCGGCCAGGTTGGCGATGACCTGCCAGCTGGTGCCGATGACGGAGTCGCCGCTCTTGAAGGCGGAGATCTCCTTGAGGTAGTCGCTCCAGTACTCGCCGATGTCCGCGTTCTGCTTCTTCAGCAGGGCGACGGCCGCGTCGAACTGCTTCTGGTCGAGCGCGTAGGGGTCCTTGATCTTCAACTCCGGCTTGGTGGCCTTGAGGTACAGGGCCGCGTCGGCGATGTAGATCGGCGAGTCGTAGGCGGTGACATGGCCCTGGTACTTCCCCGCGTCGTCGAAGACGGCCGACCAGGAGGTGGGCGCGGGACTGACCTTCTGGGTGTTGTACATCAGCAGGTTGGCGCCGCGGCCGTGCGGGATGCCGTACATCTGGCCCTTGACCGAGTTCCAGGCGCCGTTCTTCAGGCCGCTGAAGACGTCCTTGTAGTTCGGTACGAGCTTGGTGTTGACCGGGGCCGCGTCGCCGGAGGCGATCAGGCGCAGGGAGGCGTCGCCGGAGGCGGAGACGGCGTCGTACTGGCCGGTCTTCATCAGCTTGACCATCTCGTCGGAGCTGGCGGCGACCTTGGAGTTGACCTGGCAGCCGGTCTGCTTCTCGAAGTCGGTGACCCAGTCCACCTTGGGGTCGTCGGAGCCGTCCTCGACGTAGCCGGCCCAGGCGATCAGGTTGACCTCGCCCTCGCTCTTGCCGAGCTTGGCGAGGGGCTTGAGGTCGGGCGGGTTGAGCCCGGTGGAAGAGCCGGAGCCGGAGGAGCCGCAGGCGGTGGCGGCCAGCAGCAGCGCGACGACGGCGGCCGCGGTGCGGGGACGGGGGAGGCGCACGACGTACTCCAGAGGTGAGGGACGGCGGGTCAGTCGGGGACGTGGACGGTGTGCCGGCGCTGCCAGCGCAGCCGGACGCGGGTGCCGCGGTAGGCGGCGACGTCCTCGGCGGAGGTGTCGAGGTTCTGCTGGAGCGCGGTGAGCCGGCCGCCGCCGTCCAGGTCGACCAGGAAGCGGGTGGCGTCGCCGAGGTAGACCACCTCGGCGACGGTGCCGACGGCGTCGGCGTGGTCGGGTTCGCCCGGGCCCGCCGTCTCCGTCAGGACCCGGATCTTCTCGGGCCGGATGCTGTGGGTGCCGCTCTCGCCGAGCACCCGCCGGGCGGTGTCGCCGGTGAGCAGGTTGGAGGTGCCGACGAAGGAGGCGACGAAGGCGGTGGCGGGGCGTTCGTAGATCTCGGCGGGGGTGCCGACCTGTTCGATACGGCCCTGGTGGAAGACGGCGACGCGGTCGCTCATCGTCAGGGCCTCCTCCTGGTCGTGGGTGACGAAGACGAAGGTGATGCCCACCTCCCGCTGCAGGGCCTTGAGTTCGAGCTGCATCTGCTCGCGCAGCTTGAGGTCGAGGGCGCCGAGGGGCTCGTCGAGCAGCAGGACGCGGGGGCGTCCGACGAGGGCGCGGGCGAGGGCGACGCGCTGGCGCTGGCCGCCGGAGAGCTGGGCGGGGCGGCGGCCGCCGAAGCCGTCCAGGCGGACCTCGGCGAGGGCCTTGCGGGCGCGGACCAGGCGTTCGGCCTTGGCGACCCGGCGGACCTTGAGGGAGTAGGCGACGTTCTGCTCGACGTTCATGTGCGGGAACAGGGCGTAGTCCTGGAAGACCGTGTGCACGTCCCGTTCGAAGGGGGCCCGGCGGGTGACGTCCTGTCCCGCGAGTTCGACCACGCCCGAGGTGGGGCTCTCGAAGCCGGCGATCAGGCGCAGGACGGTGGTCTTGCCGGAGCCGGACGGGCCGAGCATCGAGAAGAACTCGCCGTCGCGGATCTCCAGGTCGACTCCTGCCACGGCGCTGGTCTCGCCGAACGACTTCCGCAGATCCCGCAACCGGATCGCGCTGGCCTCCATGGGCGGGAACCTTTCTGGTGCTCTCTGGCGTTGCACGTGGTGAACGGAAAGATATGAAGTCATAGTTCAAAGCTCAAGACCCTTCTGAGGTAAAGCTTGGGTCAACGCATAGGGTGGTGGGCCGTGGAACAGCAGCAGACGGACGGCGGCGCCCGAAAGGCCGTCTTCGCCCGGGTGGACAGCGGGGCCCGGGTGGACGCCGTCGTACGCCGGATCGGCGACGCCATCGAGCTCGGACTGCTCGCCGACGGCGAGCAGCTGCCCGGCGAGACGGAGCTGGCCGGACAGCTCGGGGTGTCCACGGTGACCCTGCGGGAAGCGCTGATGGCGCTGCGCCAGCAGGGCCTGGTCGTCACCCGCAGGGGCCGCGGCGGCGGCAGCTTCGTCTCCCTGCCGGACACACCCGGCCGGGAGCGGCTCATGGAGCGGCTGCGCGGCTGGAGCCCCGAGGAGCTGCGCGATCTCGGCGACCACTGGGCGGCCCTGTCCGGCACCGCCGCGCACCTCGCCGCACAGCGCACCGAGGACCACGACCTGGACCAGCTCCGCCGGACCACCGGGGAGTTGCGCAAGGCGCGGGACACGTCGGCGCGTTGCCGGCTGTACGGCCGCTTCCACGTGGAACTGGCCGCCGCCGCCCAGTCGGCCCGGCTCACCCGGGAACAGGTCGCGCTCCAGACGGAGGTCGGGGCGCTGCTGTGCCTTGTGCTCGGCGACGACGAATATCGTGAAGAGGTGGCGGACCGTCACCGGTCCGTAATCTCGGCCGTGCAGGATGGGGCGGACGCATCGGCCAGGGAGCTGGCCGAGCGGTGCGTGCGGGACTCGACGGCGCGGCTCATCGCCCTGCGGCTGACCCTGTAGCCGCGCCGCGCCCGCTCCCCCGTCCGCCGGAGGGCAGCATGAGCCGCGGCACCGTCCCCGCCACTCCTGCGACCAGGACGCCGGCCGCCGCCGAGGAGTACGCGGCCGAGCGGGTCGGCCACGCCCTGGAGGCGGTGTTCGACGCCGTCGCGCAGACCCGCGCCGACACCGCCGCGCTGCTGGCCCGGGTGGCCGCCCAGGGCCGCCGGCCGGTGACCGCGGACCTCGCCGCACTGCGCCCCGGGCTCCATCTGCGCCTGCTGCGGCAGGAGTTGGTCTCCGGTGTCGGCTTCGTGGCGGCGCCCGGACTGCTGGGCGACGTGCCGGCCTGGCTGGAGTGGTGGCAGAGCGACGCCGGCGGGGACGTACGGCCCCTGCTCCTCGACCTCGACCCGCGCACCTCGGCCTACTCCGACTACACGCACTGGGACTGGTTCACGCTGCCCCGGGACACCGGGCGGCGGGCGGTCGCCGGGCCGTACGTCGACTACCTCTGCTCGGACGAGTACAGCCTCACCCTGTCCGCACCGGTGGAACGGGCGGGCCGCTTCCTGGGCGTGGCCGCCGCCGACGTGTATCTACGGCACTTCGAGGCGGCCGCGCTGCCCCTGCTGCGGGCGCTGCCCGGACCCGCCCGGCTGGTCAACGCGCGCGGCCGGGTGGCGGCGTCGGCGGACCCGGCGCAGCTGGCCGGCTCGCTGACCAAGGGGCCGGACTTCGCGGCCGTGCTGGAGAGCGGGCGGCCGGCCACGTTCGGCGCGCTGCGGTTGGTGCCCTGCCGGGGCGTGCCGCTCGTCCTGGTGGTGGCCCCGGCGTGAGCCGGGACCCGCGTCCGGGCGGCTGACGCCGGCGGGTGCGGGCCGGAGCCGGTGCGGGCGTCCGGCCCGGCGCCGTCGGCGACCTGAACGCCGACGGTGCCGGGTCAGGCGTCGGGGGCGGGGACCACGGTCAGATGGGCGCCCAGGCCGCCGGGCCGGCGGGCGCGGCGCGGGGCGGCGGGACGGGGAGTGGCGCGCAGCACCAGGGTGTAACGCGCGTAGCCCATGTCATGAAGGGTCCTGGCGGTCTCGCCGACCACCCGGCACTCGGTGGCGCCCAGCATGGGGTCCGGGTGCAGCACCGGCCGGACGGCCCCGTCGAGCCGGGCGCCCTCCTCGCCGACCGCGCGCAGCCAGTGCGGCAGACCGTACCGGAAGGCGGCCTCCATGATCGGGTCCTGGGCGATCTCCCGGCGGATCGACTGGAGTTCGTGGTCGTGGGCGTACCGCTCCAGGGTGGTCTTGAACTGGGCCAGCATCGGCAGGCACCAGCCCGACTCGTGCGCGCCGAGCACCGAGCCGGCGTCCGGGTGGAACAGGACGAACCGGAGGAAGTTGTCCCCCGGCATGGCGGTGGGATGCGGGCCGACCCCCCGGAAAAGTGTCTCGAACGCGCCGTTGGCCAGCACCACGTCCCAGCGGTGATCCACCACCAGGGACGGGAAAGGGACCGCGTCCAGCAGCAACGCGTAGTCCTGGAGATATGCCTGGGCCTCAAGACTTTCGGGGACGGGCCGCGGCGCCGGCCGCCGCCCACCTGCCTGATATGCCATCGGGAGGTCACCCCTCTTGCCTATGCGGCCTTCTCGCGGCGATGTGATCCTGCTGCCCCACCCTGAGGCATGTCAACTATCGTGGCATTTCATGCCTGTTGACGGCCGAAATTGGCCACAGTTGTGGCGACACCTGGATGTGAGTTCGAACGACCCGCTAATCTCCGGGGGGTTCACGCCGGGCGATCCACGGCGACCGCCTGTGCGAAGCCCCTGATTCCTCTGAGAGACGTAGGAGTTCTGTCGGTGACGGAAGGCTACGAGGATCCGGGCGCCACGGCGACCGCCCAGCTGCCGGCCGTCGTCTCCCGCGTCACCGCGCTCGCCGACCGGCTCGGCGTGGCGTACGCCGAGGTCTACGACGTCGGACGGCTCTCCCACGCCTGCGGTGTCCCCGAGTCCGTGGTCAAGGCCCTGCTCAGCGGCCGGCCCGCGGGCGAACCCGATGTCCAGGAACGCTTCCTGCAACGCCTCGACCTGCTGCGCCGCACCCGCCTCAAGCCCAACGGCCGCAAGCACACCCAGCAGGAGATCGCGGACGGCGCGGGCATGTCCCGGCAGCAGGCCGGTGCCCTGCTCAACGGCGACCGGCGGCCGACCATGGAGCACTGCGACGCCCTCCAGCGCTTCTTCCGGGTGCACGCCGGATTCCTCACCGCCGCGGACCCCGAGGCGCTGGCCGGTGCCCTCCAGCGCGTCGAGCAGGAGCTGCTGCAGAAGCTGGCCGACCGGGAGCGGGCGGCGGCCGAGGTCGCGGCGGACCCCCTGGAGCGGCTGTTGCAGGACCACGGGGTGCGCGGGATCGCCTGGCGGGCCGCCCAGCTGCCCACCGACCAGCACCGGGACAAGGTCGCGGAATGGCTGGACATGCTCCTGGAAAGTGTCAAGCGGCCCGGGTAGTGAGCTGAGGGGAACAGGAGAAGATGGCCATCGACAGGGACATGCGCCGGCTGAGCGGCAAGCTGGTCGGGGAGCTGACCCTGCCCGCGCCCGCCCCGCCGCAGGAGCTGTACCGGGCGCTGTGCGACGCGATGGGCCGCCGCCGCGGCCGCCCGGTCCTGTTCCGTACGGCCGTCTTCCCGCCCGGCACGGCCAGCGGGCTCTGGCTCGACCTGGCCGACCGCGACCTGGTCGTGGTCGAGGAACGCACCGCTCCCGACCACCAGTTGGTGATCCTCGGCCACGAGCTGTGGCACATGCACGCCGACCACCACGGCCATGACGTCGAAGGAGTCGCGGTGGCGGCACGGCTCATCGACGAAGGCACGGGCCACGGCGCGGTCACCGACCGGGCCGCGGTCCAGGCCGCCGTCCGGCGGGTGGCCGCCCGTACCCGCTTCGACCAGGCCGAGGAACGGGACGCGGAAACCTTCGGGCTGCTGCTGGCCAGCAAGTGCCGGACCTGGCTCGCGGGTTCGGCCCTGCGCGGCCCGGTGCGGCGGCACGACGTGGCGGGGCGCATCGAGGCCTCGCTGGGCTATCCGGGGAAGTGAAGCCGGGCCGGCCGGATTCCGTGCGGGCCGGGCGACGAGACGTTCCCTCAGGAGGGCTCGCGGTGCGGTTCCGCGTCGGCTGAGCGGGCGAACCGAGGCGTAGCGGGCAGGCGTTGTCAGTGGCGGACGGCAAGCTGGTGGGTGCGCACCGCACACGCGGTGCGGCCGCGCCGTCCGGGCGCGTGACCGTGACGACCGACGGGGAGAGCCGAGCCATGCCCACCGCCGTACTGACCGACCGTGAGCGATCCGCCGTCCAGGCCTATCTGCGGCTGCTGCACACCGTCCGCGCGGCCTTCGACGGACCGCCGGACGGCGCTCGCCCCTTCGTGGTCCCGCCGGCCGTGCTCGCCGAGGCCGAGGAGGCCCTGGCCCGGGCCGGACTCGCCGGCAACGAGGAGGCGTTCTTCCGCCTGCTGCACGACTGGTGCCCACCCACCTGAGCCCGCGGAGCACGACCGGGGCACGGTCAGGGGTGCGGCACCACCACGGCCGAGGTCAGCATGCCGTGCCCCACGCTCCAGCGCCCCTCGAAGACCTGCAGCCTCTCGCCGCCGACCTGGGGGCCGGGGACCAGCAGGCGGGCGTGCAGGGTGCCGTGCGGCCGCGCGCCGGGCTCCGGGACAAGCTCGATGTCGGCCTCCATGAAGTCCAGCCACTTCCCGGTGAGGGGGAACCACGCCTTGTAGACGGATTCCTTGGCGCTGAACAGCAGGCGGTCCCAGTGCACGCCGGGCCGCTCGGCCACGAGCCGGCGCAGCCGCTCCTGCTCCGAGGGCAGCAGGACGGACTCCGCGACGCCCTCGGGCAGCGGGGCGTGCGGTTCGGCGTCGATGCCGAGGGAGGCCAGGTCGGTGGCGCGGACCAGGGCGGCGGCGCAGTAGCCCTCGCAGTGGGTCATGCTGCCGACCAGCCCGTCCGGCCAGCGCGGGGCGCCGCGCTCGCCGCTCACGACGGGCTGCGGCGGGACCCCGAGCTTCTCCATGGCGCGCCGGGCGCAGGCGCGCACGGCGGAGAACTCGCGGCGGCGCTTGGGCACGGCCCGGGCGACGAGCGCCGCCTCCTCGGGGTAGAGGGGGGCTTCGCGGATCGCCTCGTCACCGAGCATCTCCACGGCCACCACCGAGTCCGGGAGCAGCTCCTCGATCACCGGTTCCTACCTCCATCGGCAGAATACGGCGCAGCTTGCCCGGGGGCTGGGAGCGCTTGCGCCACTCGCGGGGGTATCCCACGGAGACCTCTTCGAAGCGGACGCCGTCGTGCCAGGTGGTCCGGGGGATGTGCAGATGACCGTAGACCATGGTGTCGACGCGGAACCGGCGGTGCCAGTCGGCGGTGCGGGTGGTGCCGCACCACATGGCGAACTCGGGGTACCACAGGACGTCCATGGGGTGCCGGTCCAGCGGGTAGTGGCCCGCCAGCACGGTCGGCAGGTCCTCGGGCAGCTCGGCGAGCCGGCGCTCGGTGGCCTCGACCCGGGCCCGGCACCAGTCCTCGCGGGTCGGGTAGGGGTCGGGGTGCAGCAGGTACTCGTCGTTGCAGACGATGCCGGTGCCGTGCGCGTACGCGAGGCCCTCTTCCTTGGTGGCGCAGCCGGCCGGCAGGAAGGAGTAGTCGTACAGGAGGAAGAGCGGTGCGACGACGACCGGGCCGCCCGGGCCCTCCCAGACGGGATAGGGGTCCTCGGGGCTGACCACGCCGAGTTCCCGGCAGAGGTCGACGAGATGCTCGTAGCGGGCGACGCCGCGCAGGGTGACCGGATCCTTGGGATGGGTCCACAGGTCGTGGTTGCCCGGGGCCCACAGCACCTTGCCGAAGCGGTCGGCGAAGGTCTCCAGGACCCAGCGGATGTCGGCGACGGTCTCCGCGACGTCGCCGGCCACGATCAGCCAGTCGTCATCCGTCTCGGGGCGCATCTTCTCGACGAGCTCGCGGTTCTCCGGATACGAGATGTGCAGGTCGCTGATGGCCAGCAGCTGCCCGGCACCGGCCGTGGACTCCACCCCGTACCCCTTCCGATCATGTCGTCACCACCCACCTCAACACATGACGGGTCGACGGAACAAGGGGACTTGTCGGCCTGTCGGCGGGCATTCGCCGGCCAACCCTCGGCGGTTCGCCGGGCCGGTGCCGGTCAGTCAAGGAAACCGACGAGGACGGTGCAGGAAAACGCGCGTGGACAGTCCCGGGAAATCCGTAACACTGGCGTTGCACGCGAGGCCCCTTGAAAGCCGTATGATCCCCCCAACACCACCGCCACGAACTTCCCTTCGTCCAGGGCGGTTTGGTGACCCTCCAACCACCCTGCCCGGGCACGGGCCCGCTGAGCCCTGCCCAAAAACCCCGGAAGGCGGCATTAATGCGCTCTCGCGTACGCGTCTGGCTCAACCGCACGTACGCGGAGAACGTGTTCTTCATGGATCAGCTGCGGAAAAATCCCAGCGACCGGGCGGTCGAGATCCATGCGACGCACGGTGACGCCGACTCCCCCGTGCTGGCCGCCGCCGACACCGCCGACCTGGAGCCGGAGGGCCTCTCCCCGGCCGCCTACGTCGAGTACGCGCTCGACCAGTGCCAGCGCCGTGGCATCGATGTCTTCGTGCCCCGGCTGCACCAGTCGGCGATCGTCGCCCACCGGGCCGACTTCGAGGCGGTCGGTACGGCCCTGCTGGCGCCGACGCCGGAGGGCACGGCGGTCTTCGAGGACAAGGCGACCGCGTACGAGGCCGTCGCCTCGGTCGGGGTCCCGGTGCCGCCGTGGTGGCGGGTCCGCACGGCGGACGAACTGGTCGCCGCGGTCGAGAAGCTGGAGACCGACGGGCACAAGGCCTGCTTCAAGCCGGCCGCCGGTGCGGGTGGTGTGGGCTTCCGCGTGATCACACGCGCCCCCTTCTCGCTCTTCCACCTCAACGGGTTCCCGGGACCGTACGTCCAGCTCGACCTGGTCGTCGACGCGTTGCGGCGGGCCGACCAGCCGGTGGACTGGCTGGTGATGCCGCGGCTGGAGGAGCCGGAGGTGTCCGTGGACTGCCTCACCGGGCCCGACAACCGGATCCGGCTGGCGGTGGGCCGCACGAAGAAGGGCCGCCGCCGCGGTTTCACCCTGGACGAGCGGTGGCTGAAGCCGGCCAGGCTGATCGCGGAGGGTTTCGGGCTGCACTACCTGTCCAACATCCAGTTCCGGATGTACGGCGACGAACCCGTGCTGCTCGACGTCAACACACGTCCCGCCGGGGGGTTGCACCAGCTGTCACTCTGTGGGGTCAACGCGCCGTGGGCAGCCGTGCAGCTGGCGCTGGGCGAGGACCCCGGGGTGATCGAGCCGCCGTTCCTGGGGCAGGACTACGCGGTGGTGTCGGGGCCGAGGCATGTGTTGCCGTCCGCGCCGGTGGCGCGGGAGGAGGCCGACGTGGTGTTGGCGCCGGCGTTGCCCATGGAAGTGGAGTCGGTGGACGCCGGCGCCGCGGTGATGCCGCTCTAGGTTGTCGGCCGGGTGCGGGTCGTGTGTGGTTGCTCGCGCAGTTCCTCGCGCCCCTGGGTCGGTCATCTCACCGGTATGGACCAATTCACGCACGCGTCCTTGACAGGTGGATTGGTCCATACCAACTTTGTTGCGCACCCCCTTGCACCTTCGTGCAACTCCCGAACACCCCCATTCCATGAGGGAGATCGCGTGCGCAACTCGCTCAGACGTTCCAGACGTCGGATACTCGCACTGCTCGGGTCCGCCGCCCTCGCGCTCGCCGGGGCCATCGCGCTTCCCGGTACCGCACAGGCGGCCAACGTCCTCTCCAACCCCGGCTTCGAGTCGGGGAGCCTCTCGCCCTGGTCCTGCACCGGGAACCTGGGCTCGGTCGTCTCCTCCCCCGTGCACGGCGGGTCCAAGGCCCTCGCGGGGGCCGTGAGTTCCAGTGACACCGCCCAGTGCACGCAGACCGTCGCCGTGCAGCCCAACACCACGTACTCGCTCAGCGGCTGGGTCCGCGGCTCGTACGTCTACCTCGGGGTCACCGGCGGCTCCTCCACCTGGACCAGCTCGCCGTCCCAGTACAGCCAGCTGAGCGTCTCCTTCACCACCGGTGCCTCGCAGACCAGCGCCCAGATCTACGTCCACGGCTGGTACGCGCAGGGCACCTACTACGCCGACGACATCAGCCTCGACGGGCCCGGCGGCAGCTCCGACACCCAGGCGCCCACCGCGCCCACGAACCTCACCTCCACCGGGAAGACCTCGTCCAGCGTGTCGCTGTCGTGGTCGGCCGCGACGGACAACGTCGGGGTGGCGGCGTACGACATCTACCGCGGGTCGACCCTGGCGACGAGCGTCTCCGGGACCTCCGGCACGGTGAGCGGGCTGTCGGCCAGTACGGCGTACACGTTCACGGTGAAGGCGCGGGACGCGGCCGGGAACGTGTCGGCCGCCTCCAACTCCGTGTCCGTGACCACCGACGCGGGCAGCGGCGGCGGGACCGGCTTCAAGCAGGCCGCGCCCTACCTCTTCGAGGGCTGGGGCGATCCGCCGAGCCCCTCGACCGTGATGAGCGCGACCGGCATCAAGTCGTTCACCATGGCGTTCGTGCTGGACTCGGGCGGCTGCACCCCGGCCTGGGACGGCAGCCGGGCGCTGACCGGCGGTGTCGACCAGACGGCGATCAACCAGATCAAGGCGGCCGGCGGTGACATCACCCCGTCGTTCGGCGGCTGGCAGGGCAGCAAGCTCGGCGCCAACTGCTCCTCCGCCAGCGCGCTGGCCGGGGCGATCCAGAAGGTGATCGACGCCTACGGTCTCAAATCCGTCGACATGGACATCGAGAACACCGACGAGTTCGAGAACGAGGCCGTGCAGGCGAAGATCCTGACAGCCCTGAAGACGGTCAAGGCCAACAACCCCGGCCTGAGGACGATCGTCACCTTCGGCACCTCCACCACCGGGCCGACGTACTACGGCAACCGGCTCATCGAGCAGGCCCAGTCGCTCGGCGCGAACATCGACGTCTTCACGATCATGCCGTTCGACTTCGGCGGCGGCGCCGACATGTACGGCAACACCGTGGCGGCGGCCGAGGGGCTGAAGACCAAGCTGAAGTCCACCTTCGGGTGGGACGACGCGACGGCCTACGCGCACATCGGGATCTCCGGCATGAACGGTCTGTCGGACCAGCAGGAGACCACGACCCCGGCGATCTGGACGCAGATCAAGGACTGGGGGAACTCGCACCACATCGCCCGGCTCGCGTTCTGGGCCGTGAACCGGGACCGCGGCTGCGCGGGCGGTGGCGTGGTGAGCAACTGCTCCGGGATCAGCCAGAGCAACTGGCAGTTCACCTCGATCACGGCCGGCTTCACCGGCTGAGCATCGGCAGCGGTGGCGTGGGGGTGCCTAGACCGGGTACCCCCACGCCTTCGCTATCTCGGCGAGCCGGGGCGGGAGTTCGGCGGTGGGGTCGGCCTGGCGCGCGGCCTGGATACGGCCGGACTTGATCTCGCTGCTCCAGTCGCCGAGCTTCGGCTTGAAGGTGCCGTGGTCCTGCCTGCCGTAGTCGAGCATGCCGCTCTCCCACGGGACGCCCAGATACGCGCACAGGCCGCGGGTGACCCGTTCCGGTTCGGCGGTGAGGTCCTCGTAGGTGATCACATGGGCGCCGGGGAGCTGCTGCCGGGCCTCTTCCAGCTTCTCGGCGTAGCTCAGGACCTCGGCGCGGATCCCCTCGTGGTCGGGGTCGGCGCGGCGGCTGGTCAGGGACTGGATGACGGCGCCGGGGTGGCGCAGCAGCAGGACGAATCGGGCGTCGGGCCAACATCGGTGCAGCCGGGGCCAGATGAGGGTGTTGGGCGGCGTCTTGTCGACGATGACGTCCTTGCCGCTGCGGCTGAGCTCCAGGTGCAGCACCCGGTCCCACAGGACGTGCTCCAGCTCCTCGCGGTCGAGGGCGAGCTCCTTCATGGCGTCCGCGGTGAAATCCCGGGACATCCGGACGTGGACCGTGCGCAGATGCATCTCGTGCGGGGCACGGATGCGGCTGTGGCTGTTCAGCAGGACCCGCAGCAGCGTGGAGCCGGAGCGCACCGAGGAGAGGACGAAGACCGGGGCCTCCACCAGACGCGGGGCGCGCGGGGCCACGTAACCCTTGGCGGGCCGCGGCCCGGCCGGACGCTGCGTCGGGATCGCGTCCAGGGTCTTGCGCGGAGGACTCACCGCCTGCGCCATGAGCCGTCCCCGGCGCTTGAGCCCCTTGGCGATCGCTGACATTCGCGGGTCTCGCACGGTGATGCCTTTCTCTCGTCCCTGCCGTTCCGCATCCCAGGCGTGGCAGGCGAACTCAAGATGTCCAAGAGGCGAACCAGAGGGGTCACGGCGGCCTGAAAAGCCGCCGTGACCAGCCGACTTACCGTTCTCTTAATTCTTCATATGAGAATTCCCGACCTTTGGCACCAAAGCGGCACGGAACTGGATCAGAACCGGCCGGAACCCCGGTACAGCTCCAGCTCCCCGTCCAGCTCGACGGCGAGGACCGTCGCGTACGGGTCGAGGTCGGCCGCGGCCGGCGGGTCGATCCACAGCACGCCGACCGCCTCGTGCAGCCCGCCGACGACACGGTGGGCGAGTTCGGTGCCGGTACCGAGCACGCTGACCTTCCGGACCGGGGTGACCAGGCCGCGGACCCCGATCTCGGCGCGCGGGACGTCGTACAGGGTGAGGTAGAGGGTGCGGCCGTCGGCGGAGAGGGTGCTCGGCCCGTAGTGGTGCCCGGCCGGCAGCCCGCGGACCGTGCCGTACACGGCCTCGGCGTGTCTCCGGATCCACTCCCCCAGGCCTTCGAGGCGCTCGACCTGCGGCTGCGGAATGGTGCCGTCCTCCATCGGGCCGACGTCCAGGAGGAGATTGCCGCCACCGCCGATGGTCTCGGTGAAGTAGCGGATCAGCTGGCTGAGCGACTTGTGGTGGTGGTCGTGGTGCTGGAAGCCCCACGAGTCGTTGATGGTGAGGCACAGCTCCCAGGGCCCGGCGGGGGGTTCGACGGGTACGCCCTGTTCCGGTGTCGCGTAGTCGCCCTCACCGAGCATCCGGGCGTTGAAGACGACGTGCGGTGAGTAGGAGCGGATGAGCGCGGCGAGTTCCCTGATCCGCCACTGCTCCTCGCTGCGTTCCCACTCGCCGTCGAACCACATCAGGTCGGGCCGGTAGCGGGAGGCCAACTCACGTATCTGGCCGTCACGGTAGGCGATGAACCGCTCCCAGGCATCGAGGTCCTCGTCCTCGGCCGAGCACTCGGAGTACCGGTTGTCCTCCTGCTCGGGCGGGCGCCCCGGCTTGCGGGTGCTGGCGTAGTCGGGGTGGTTCCAGTCGGAGTGCGAGTAGTAGAGCCCGACCCTGAGGCCCTGTTCACGGAGGGCGTCGGCGTATCCGGCCAGGTAGTCCCTGCCGAGGTTGAGATCGCCGAACTCGGTGTCCCACAGCGCCACTCCGTCGTGGTGACGGCTGGTGAGCACGGCGTACCTGGCGCCGGCGCGGGCGAAC
The DNA here is from genome assembly GCF_043201895.1 of Streptomyces sp. NPDC048254. Taxonomy (NCBI): domain Bacteria; kingdom Bacillati; phylum Actinomycetota; class Actinomycetes; order Kitasatosporales; family Streptomycetaceae; genus Streptomyces; species Streptomyces sp. NPDC048254. The sequence continues at coordinate 357,100 of NZ_JBICZJ010000003.1, read as the reverse complement.
AGGTCGGCCCAGGCGCGCGGGTCGTACTTCGCTCCGGTGAAGCGGGCGAGCTGGGACATGTACTGGTCGTGCGACACGATGTCGTCGTAGAACGACCAGGACTCCTGGACACCGTCGACGGCGTAGATCCCCCAGTGGACGAAGATCCCCAACTTGGCGTCGGCGAACCACGGTTGCATGGGCACGGCTGAACTCCCGTCAGGTACAAGGTCAGTTGGGGGATGCAGGGGGCGGGCCCGGCGCACGACCGCCGGGCCCGCCTCCCGGGCTACTGGCCGGAGCCCGCCCGCTGCAGACGGAGCGTCAGGATCTGGAAGGGCCGCAGCGCCACGGCGACCGTGTCCCCTTCGGTGTCCGCCGTCTCCAGGGGCCGCTCCAGCAGGTCGGTCACCTGGGCGCCGGCGAGCGGGAAGCCGGTGCGCAGCACGCCCTCGGCACGGCCGCCGCGCGACTCGTAGAGCCGGACCACGACATCGCCGGAGGCGTCGTCGGCGAGCTTGACCGCCTCGATGGTCACGCCCGCGCCGGATACGGAGACGACCGGCTCCGGCGCGCCCGCCGCATCGGCCACCCGGAGCGGGAGATTGAGGGCGTAGCCCGCGGCGACCGCGTCCTCGATGCTCGCGCCGGGAAGGAGGGAGTAGGTGAAGCGGTGGCGGCCCTGGTCGGCGCCCGGGTCCGGGACGCGCGGGGCACGGACCAGGGAGAGGCGGACCGTGGTGGTCGTACCTCCGTCCTCGCGGACCGTGCGGGAGACGTCGTGGCCGTAGGTCGAGTCGTTGATGACGGCGACGCCGTAGCCGGGCTCGGCGAGGTGCACCCAGCGGTGGCCGGGGACCTCGAAGCGGGCCGCCTCCCAGGTGGTGTTGGTGTGCGTGGGCCGCTGGACATGGCCGAACTGGATCTCGGCGGAGGAGTGCGCGGCGCGGATGTCCACGGGGAACCCGGCCTTGAGGAACTTCTCGGCCTCGTGCCAGTCGATGTCCGTCTCGAAGTCGATGCGCGGGCTGCCCGCGCGGACGGTGATCGTCTGGGTGATCTTCGAGCCGTTGCCGAAGGCGCGGGTGACGCGGATCGCGCCGAGCAGCGGGTCCTCGTCGACGACCGTGATCTCCGAGGGGTCCAGCAGGTCCGTGTAGCGGTTCTTGTAGTGCTTGTCGACGTCCCAGGCGTCCCAGTAGTTGGGAAGGTCGGTGTGCAGGCGGAGCAGGTTGCCCTGGCCGGCGAGGACCTCGCGGTCGGCCCGGAGGTCGCGGACGGACGACAGCGTGCCGTCCTCCGCGATCTCCACGCGCACCAGGCCGTTGTCGAGCACCCGGCCGACGACGGTCACCGGCCGCGGAGCCTCGGCGTCACCCGTCAGCGGCGCGCTGCCGCTCGCCGGCACCGCCACGTACACCGGCGTGCCCGCGCCGTCGCGGACGACCTCGGCGCGGTCGTAGGGGCTGGTGTTGAAGACCCGGGCGGTGCCGCCGCCGAGCGCGGTGACCGCTTCCGCGGTGAGCGCCTCCAGCTCCTGGGCGACACGGGCGTACTCGGCCTCGGCCTCGCGGTGCACCCAGGCGATCGAGGAGCCCGGCAGGATGTCGTGGAACTGGTGGAGCAGGACCGTCTTCCAGAGCCGGTCCAGCTTCTCGTGCGGGTAGCGGTAGCCGGGTGCGTGCAGCGCGGCCGTCGTGGCCCACAGCTCGGCCTCGCGCAGCTTGTGCTCGCTGCGCCGGTTACCCTGCTTGGTGCGGGCCTGCGAGGTGTAGGTGGCGCGGTGCAGCTCCAGGTAGAGCTCGCCGACCCAGACGGGGGCGTCCTCGTACTCGGCGCGGGCCTTGGCGAAGAAGGCGTCCGGGTGCTCGACCTCGACCTTCGGGGAGCCCTCCAGGTCCTTGAGGCGGCGCGCCCGTTCCATGATCTCGCGGGTGGGGCCGCCACCGCCGTCGCCCCAGCCGAACGGCGCCAGCGAGCGGGTGGCGCCGCCCTTCTCGGCGTAGTTGCGGACCGCGCGGGACATCTCCTCGCCGCTGAAGCGGGCGTTGTAGGTGTCGACGGGCGGGAAGTGCGTGAAGATGCGGGTGCCGTCGATGCCCTCCCACCAGAAGGTGTGGTGGGGGAACTTGTTGGTCTGGTTCCAGGAGATCTTCTGGGTGAGGAACCACTCGTTGCCGGCGAGCTTGGCGATCTGCGGGTAGGCCGCGTTGTAGCCGAAGGAGTCCGGCAGCCACACCCCCTTGGTCTCGACCCCGAAGTGCTCCATGAAGAACCGCTTGCCGTGGACGAACTGGCGGGCGACCGCCTCGCCGCCCGGCAGGTTGCCGTCGGACTCCACCCACATGCCGCCGACCGGCGCCCACTGGCCCTTCTTGACCGACTCCTGGATCCGGGCCCAGACCTGCGGGTAGTTGTCGCGCACCCACTCGTACTGCTGGGCCTGGGAGCAGGCGAAGACGAACTCCTCGTACTCCTCGGCAAGGGAGGTGACGTTGGAGAAGGTCCGGGACGTCTTGCGCTTGGTCTCGCGGATCGGCCAGAGCCAGGCCGAGTCGATGTGCGCGTGGCCGACGCCGGAGATGCGGTGGGCGCTGGCGTTCGCGGGCTTCGACAGTGCGGGCTTCAGGGCCTCGCGCACGGCGGCGGCCGAGCCGGCGATGTCGTCCAGGTCGAGCAGGTCCATCGCGTGGTCGAGGGCGTGCGCGATCTCGTGGCGGCGCGGGTCGTGCTCGCCCAGCTCCAGCATCAGCTCGCGCAGGACCTGGACGTCCAGGTCGAGGTGGAAGACCTCCTCGTCCAGGACGGCGATGTCGGCGCGCCTGAAGGTGTAGAGCGGCTTGTCGCCGGCCGTCAGCACGTCGCCGAGCGGGGTCGGCGCCGCGAAGTCGTTGGCGAGGATGTCAGGGTTGGAGGCGGCCTCGACCAGGTAGTCGATCACCTCGCCGCCGGTCGCCGGGTTCGCGATCCGCACGTACTGGTTGAGCGGGTTGACCGCCTTCAGCGGGGTCCCGTCGGTCAGGTGGACCAGGGCCTCGGCCTGGTTGCCCGGCCAGTCGCCGACGAAGCCGAGGTCGATGACGGCCTCGACCCGGCGGCCCGCGAACGCCTCGGGCACCTGGCCGTGCATCCGGAACCAGGTGGTGCCCCAGGGCGGGCCCCACGGGGTGTCCATGGCGAACGGCTCGTACGCGGCGGCCGCGGCCTCCTCGAAGGGCACCGGCTCCCCGGGGGCCTGCCAGGCGGACACCTCGAAGGGGACGGTGGCCGCGTAGATCGCGGGCTTGATGCGCTGGTTGTGGAGGCGCTCTACGCGCTCCTCGATCCGGCGGCGTTCGTCGTGCATGGGAAGTCTCCAGAAGAGGGATGGAAAGCGCTTTCCGAGCGGCTGGTCACTTAAGATACGCGAGGCCGGGGTGGACCTCGCTGTACCCCTCCACCAGCCGGCGGGCCACGTTCACCGAGTCGACCAGCGGGTGCAGCGCGAACGCCTTCACGGCCGTCGTACGGGAGCCGGACTCGGCGGCGGCGAGCACCTCGCGCTCGACGGCCTTGACCGCGCAGACAAGACCGGTGGCGTGGTCGGGCAGGGGGGCGACGGCGACCGGGTGGGCGCCGTTGGCGTCGACCAGGCAGGGCACCTCGATGACGGCCTCGCCGTCGAGGACCGAGAGGGTCCCGCCGTTGCGGACGTTGAGGATCAGGGTGGTGCGCTCGTCGCGGGCGATGGCCCGCATCAGGGCCAGGGCGACCTTCTCGTAGCCGCCGGAGAGGTCGTCGGCGTCGCGTTCGCCGGCGCCGGCCGTCTCCCGGTTCTCCGACATGTAGGTGGCCTCGCGCTCGGCGCGGGTGCGGTCCCAGACGTCCAGGGCCCTGGCACCCGGGTCGGTGACCGCCTCGTAGAAGTGCGCCTGCTGGTCGCGCAGGAAGGCGCCGCGGGTCTTCTCGGCCTGCTGGTAGGCGCGGACGGCCTCGCGGTTGAAGTAGTAGTAGTGCAGGTACTCGTTGGGGATGGCGCCGAGGGACTGGAGCCAGTCGACGCCGAAGAGCTTGCCCTCCTCGAAGGAGCCGAGCAGATCGGGGTCGGCGAGCAGGCGCGGGAGTTCGTCGCGTCCTGCGACGCGCAGGCCGCGCACCCAGCCGAGGTGGTTGAGGCCGACGTAGTCGATCCAGGCCTCGCGCGGGTCGGCGCCGAGCACCCGGGCGATACGGCGGCCGAGGCCGACCGGGGAGTCGCAGATGCCGATGACGCGGTCGCCGAGGTGCCGGGACATGGCCTCGGTGACCAGTCCGGCGGGGTTGGTGAAGTTGATGACCCAGGCGTCGGGGGCGAGGCGGGCCACCCGGCGGGCGATGTCGACGGCGACCGGGACGGTCCGCAGGCCGTAGGCGATGCCGCCGGCGCCGACCGTCTCCTGACCGAGGACGCCCTCGGCGAGGGCCACCCGCTCGTCGTCGGCCCTGCCCTCCAGGCCGCCGACGCGGATCGCGGAGAAGACGAAGTCGGCGCCGGTGAGGGCCGCGTCCAGGTCGGTCGTGGCGGTCACGGCGGGGGCGTCGGGGACGCCGGCCGCCTGTTCGGCCAGGACCCGCGCGACAGCGGACAGCCGGCCGGAGTCGAGGTCGTGCAGCACGACCTCGGTGACCCGCCCCTCGGCCCGGTCCGTCAGCAGTGCGCCGTACACGAGCGGCACGCGGAACCCGCCGCCGCCCAGAATCGTCAGTTTCACGGTTGAGCCTTTCCTGCCAGGACCACCTCGACACCGGCCTCCTCCAGGGCGGCTCGGGTCGCCGGATCCGCCGGCGCGTTGGTCACCACCATGTCCAGGTCCCCGGGACCGCAGACCTTCGCCATGCCCGTGCCCGGGAACTTGGCGGCATCGGCGAGCAGCACGACCTTGTCGCTCGCCCCGATCATGGCGCGCTTGACCGGCACCTCCACGACCGTCGTGTCCATCACCTGCCCGCCCGGGCGCACCCCGCTGGTCCCGAGGAACAGCCAGTCGGCGTGCAGCTGGCGCAGGTTGTCCTCGGTGAGGAACCCGACCAGGGAGCGGTACTCGCGGCGCAGCATGCCGCCGAGCAGCACCAGTTCGATGCCCTCGTCGTCGGCGAGCTCCTCGTAGACCACCAGGTTGCTGGTGATGACGGTGAGGCGGCGGCCGTGCAGCTGGCGGGCCAGCCGGTAGGCGGTGGTGCCGATGTCCAGGAGGACCGACTGGCCGTCCGCGACCAGGGCCGCCGCGCGCGCCGCTATGGCGTCCTTCTCCGCGATCCGCACCTCGGCGACCTCGGCGAAGGGCTGGTCGCCCTCGTCGGCGACAGCACCGCCGTGGACCCGCGTCAGCAGCCCCTCCTCCTCCAGTTTCAGCAGGTCACGCCGGATGGTGGCGGGGCTCACACCCAGTTGCTCGGAGAGATCGGTCACGGCCGCGGGGCCGCCCGAGCGCAGGGCCCGCAGGATGAGTTGGTGTCGTCGTTCTGCCAGCACTCGCCGAACACTACTCGTCATCTTCAATCATTTCCATGCTCAGTTCTGCTCGGGTATTGACCAATCTCGCGCGGCAGCGCACGATTCCGGTCATCGAAATTGACGAGTTTTGACGAGAGGGTGGCGTGTGGACGACGACATGCCCGATGTGCTGCTGACCGGGCTGCTCTTCTACGACCTCGTCCTCACGGGGCTCGGGAAGCCGCCGACACCGGGCGAGGAGATCTGGACGGCCGGCATGGGCTGCGGCCCCGGCGGCATCGCCAACCTCGCGGTGGCCGCGTCCCGCTTCGGCCTGCGCACCTCGCTGGCCACGGTCTTCGGGGACGACTTCTACGGCGCCTACTGCCAGGAGGTCCTCGCCGGGCAGGAAGGCGTCGACCTCTCCCTCTCCCGGGTCGCGGACGACTGGCCCACCCCGGTCACCGTCGCCCTGGCCCACGGTCAGGACCGCGCCCTGGTCACCCACGGCTCGGAACCGCCCTACTCGCAGGACGTGCTGATGGGCGACCCGCCCGAGGCCCGCACCGCCCTCGTGCACATCGAGGCCGAACCCCGCGAGTGGATCGCCAAGGCCGCCGCGAACGGCACCCGTATCTACGCCGACGTCGGCTGGGACCCCACCCAGCAGTGGTCCCGTGACCTCCTGGACCACCTCGCCCTGTGTCATGCCTTCCTCCCGAACGAGACCGAGGCGATGGCCTACACCCGCACCGACAGCCCGGTCGCGGCCCTCGGCACCCTCGCCGAACTGGTCCCGGTGGCCGTGGTGACCCGCGGCGGGGACGGCGCGGTGGCCGTCGACCAGACCACCGGCGAGTTCGCGGAGGTCCCGGCCCTCGCCGTGGACGTCCTCGACGCGACGGGCGCCGGCGACGTCTTCGGGGCGAGCTTCGTCACCGCCTCGCTCGGCGGCTGGCCGCTGGACGAACGGCTGCGGTTCGCCGTACTCGCCGCCGGTCTCTCCGTCGGCCACCACGGCGGGGCACTGGCGGCCCCCGGCTGGTACGGCGTCGACCGCTGGTGGCGCTCGCTCACCGACCCCGACCTGAAACGCGCCTACGGGTTCCTCACCGACCGACTGCCGGCCGACCCCGGCCCGCCGGTCCGGCACGCACCCGTCACACCCCCCGCAGGGCAGTTCTGAGCCCCCACACCCCCCACGCTCCAAGTGAAAGTCCCGAACAGATCCGAAAGATCCGAAAGGCGGTGGGAGCTGTGTGGCTCTCACGTAGAGGCCTGCTGCGCGCGGGCCTGGCCGGTACGGCCGCCACGGCGCTCGACGGCCTGACATCCGGCTGTGCCGTTCCGACCGGTTCCACCGGCCGGAACATGGTCCTGTGGTACTGGGACGGCGGCCTCGGCGACACGGTCATCAAGAACGCCAAGGCCCGCTACGACGCGAACGTCGATCTGCAGGCCATCAAGATCGGCGGCTACTACCGGTCGAAGCTGCTCACCACCATGACCGGCCGGGCCCACATCCCGGACATCGCGGGCCTCAAGGGCGAGGACATGGCGTCCTACCTGCCCAACGCGAACCAGTTCGTGGACCTGCGCACGCTGGGCGCGGACAAGTACCGGAGCCAGTACCTGCCCTGGAAGTGGGACCAGGGCATCGCCGACGACGGCACCATGGTCGGCTTCCCCATCGACTGCGGCCCGGTCGCGCACTTCTACCAGTACCAGGTCTTCCAGAAGGCCGGACTGCCCTACGAACCCGACGACGTCTCCGCCGGGTTGAACACCTGGGAGAAGTTCTTCGCCGCCGGCGAGCAGCTGAAGAAGCGGATCCCGGGGACCTGTCTGCTCTCCGACGTCAACGCGGTCTTCGAGAACGTGGTGCAGCAGGGCAGCCGGCGGTACGTCGACAAGGACCGGCACTTCATCGGCGACCAGGACCACGTCCGCCGGGCCTGGGCGCTGGCCGTGGAGGCGAAACAGCGGGGGATCGTCTCGGACCTGGTCAGCGGCACGCCGGACCAGCTGTCCGCGCTCCAGGACGGCAAGCTGCCCAGCCAGCTGAGCGCCTCCTGGGCCACCAACGACATCAAGACCGGCGTACCGAAGACCAAGGGCAGATGGCGGGTGGCCCAGATGCCGGTACGGCCGTCCAACAACGGCGGTTCGTTCCTGTCGATCACCAAGGAGTGCCGCGAGCCCGAGCAGGCGTTCCGGATCATCACCTGGATGCTGAACGCCGCCAACCAAGCACAGGGCTTCGTGGACGCGGGACTCTTCCCGTCCACCCCCGCGTCGTACGACCTGAAGACCCTGCGCGCGCCCGACCCCTTCTTCGGCGGCCAGGTGACGATGGACGTCTTCGGGCCCGCCGCGCAGAAGATCGCGGTCGCCTACAACAGCCCGTTCGACGTGGCGCTCTCACAGCCCCTCAAGGACGAGATCAAGAACGTCGGCGTCCTCGGCAAGAACCCCGAGCAGGCCTGGAAGGACGCCATGAGCAAGTGCCGGCGCATCGCCAAGCACCTGGGGGTGAGCTACTGATGGCCACCGCACTGGAGAAGCCCACGGCGGCCGTGGAACAGACCGCCACGGCCGGTCCCCGTACGGGATTTCGCAAGTACTGGCACCTCTACGCCGCGATCTCCCCCTTCTACCTCCTCTTCCTCTGCTTCGGCCTGATCCCGGTCGGCTTCTCGCTCTACGTCTCCCTGCACCGCTGGGACGGCCTCGGCTCGATGGAGTGGGCGGGCCTGTCGCAGTACCAGTACCTGCTGAGCGACACCGACTTCTGGACCGCGGTCGGGAACACGATCGTCATCTGGGCGCTCGCCACCTTCCCCATGATCTTCCTGGCGATGGTGACGGCCGTGATGCTCAACTCGGCGGTCCGCTTCAAGAACGTCTACCGCTTCGCCTACTTCCTGCCGAACGTCACCTCGGTGGTCGCGATCGCGATCATCTTCGGTTCGGTGTTCTCCACCAACTTCGGCCTGGTGAACGCCTTTCTGCAGGCGGTCGGTCTCGACCAGGTCGCCTGGCTGAACACCCCGTGGGGCATCAAGATCGCCATCGCCACGCTGATGACCTGGCAGTGGACCGGCTACAACGCGATCATCTTCCTCGCCGGACTCCAGACGGTCCCCGGCGAACTGTACGAAGCGGCCCGGATGGACGGCGCCGGGCCGGTGCAGACCTTCTTCCGGATCACGCTGCCGATGATGCGGCCCGTGCTGCTGTTCGTGCTCGTCGTGTCGACCGTCACCGGTCTGCAGAGCTTCTCCGAACCGCAGGTCCTGCTGCAGACCACCTCCAACGACTCGACGTTCGCGGGCGGTCCGGGCCACGCCGGCCAGACCATGGTCCTCTACTTCTTCCAGCAGACCTTCGACAACAACGACTTCGGCTACGGCGCCGCCGTGGCCTGGGGCATCTTCCTCGTCGTCATCATCTTCTCGATCATCAACTGGCGCCTGGTGCAGCGCCGGGGCGAAGACTAGGGAGGCCGCACACCATGGCATCCATCCGCACAACGCGCCCCAGGGCCATCAAGGGCACCCGCGGCCGCGGTATCGCCCTGCACGCCGTCCTGGTCATCGGTCTGCTGCTCTCGGCCTTCCCGTTCTACTGGGCCGTGATCATGTCGACGCACACCTCGTCGGAGATCTTCTCCTACCCGCCGAAGCTGCTGCCCGGCTCGCACTTCCTGGAGAACGCCCGCAGCCTCTTCGACAACATCGACTTCTTCGGGTCGATGTGGAACTCGCTGCTGGTCGCGGGTTCGGTGACCTTCCTGGTCCTGTTCTTCGACTCGCTGGCCGCCTTCGTCTTCGCCAAGTTCGCCTTCCCGGGCAAGAACGTGCTGTTCGCCCTGTTGATGGTCATCTTCATGGTGCCGGCCCAGCTGTCCGCCATACCGCAGTTCGTGATCATGGCGAAGCTGGGCTGGATCGGCTCGATGACCTCGCTGGTCGTGCCGGCGGCGGCCAACGCGTTCGGCATCTTCTGGATGCGCCAGTACATGAAGGGCGCCATCCACGACGAACTCCTCGACGCCTCCCGCATCGACGGGGCCAACTTCCTCCGCCAGTACTGGCACGTGGCCCTCCCGGTGGTCCGGCCGGGCCTCGCCTTCCTCGGCATCTTCACCTTCATGGGCCAGTGGAACGACTACGCCTGGCCCCTGATCGCCCTCACCAACCCGGACAACGTCACCCTCCAGGTCGCGCTGTCCCAGCTCAACGGCACCCACGGCACCACCGACTACGGAATGGTCATGACCGGTGCGCTCCTCGCCCTCGTCCCGCTGCTGATCGTGTTCGCGATCGGCGCCCGTCAGATCATCGGCGACCTGGCCAAGGGAGCCATCAAGTGACGGACCCGCTGGTGGCCGTCCGCCCCTGGGAGGCACCCGAGGTGACCTCCTGGGGGCGGTTGCCGATGAACGCCGTCGACCGCCGTCACGGGGCGCTGTCCCTGGACGGCGAGTGGCGCTTCCAGCTGCTGCCCACTCCGGACGCGGCGGTCGTGGGGACCTGGTCGACCGCGCACGTCCCGGGTGCCTGGACCCTGCAGGACACGGACGACCGTCCGCAGTACACGAACGTCCGGATGCCGTTCGCGGAGTTCCCCCCGCAGGCACCCGCCGCGAACCCGACCGGGGTCTACGAGCGCGAGCTGGACATCCCCGCCGACTGGGCCGGCCGCCGGGTCGTCCTCCAGGTCGGCGCCGCCGAGAGCGTGCTGCTCGTGCACGTGGACGGGCGGCCCGTCGGTATCTCCAAGGACTCCCACCTCGCCGCCGAGTTCGACCTCACCGCGGTCGTACGCCCCGGCGGGCGGTCGGTCCTGCGGCTGACCGTGGTCAAGTGGTCGGACGCCTCGCACATCGAGGACCAGGACCACTGGTGGCACGGCGGGATCACCCGCTCGGTGCTGCTGTACGCGACCGACCCGCTGTATCTCGCGGACGTGACCGTGCGGGCGCGGCGGGACGGCGAGCTGCGGGTGGACTGCGTCGTACGGGACCACGGCGGTGCGCTGCCGGACGGCTGGTACGTCACCGGCGACCTGGACGGTGAACTCCTCGCTCAGGACACCGAGTTCGACCGGCTCAACGCCGAGGACGACCGGGTCTCCGACTTCCTGGGCGAGGCCCGCGTCCACGCCACCGTGGCCGAGGTGCGCACCTGGAACGCGGAGCAGCCCGAGCTGTACGGGCTGACCGTCCGGCTGCACCGCGCGGACGGCACGGTCGCCGACACGTCGTACCACCGCGTCGGCTTCCGGGACGTCGAGATCGCCGGCCGGGACCTGCTGGTCAACGGCGAGCGGGTGTTCATCAGAGGCGTCAACCGGCACGACTTCCACCCGCTCACCGGGCGGACGGTGTCGTACGACGACATGCGCGCGGACCTGGTGGTGCTGAAGCGGTTCGGCTTCAACGCGATCCGCACCTCGCACTACCCGAACGACCCCGCCCTCTACGACCTCGCCGACGAGCTGGGCTTCTACGTCGTCGACGAGGCCGACATCGAGTCCCACGACCACGCGCACGAGATCGCGGACGACCCGCGCTATCTGAACGCCTTCGTGGACCGGGTCGCGCGCATGGTGCTGCGGGACAAGAACCATCCGTCGGTCATCATCTGGTCGCTGGGCAACGAGTCCGACTACGGGGCGAACCACGACGCGGCGGCCGGCTGGGTACGGCGGCACGACCCGACCCGGCCGATCCAGTACGAGGGGGCGGCCAAGCGCGGCTGGGCGGACCCGGACGTCGCCTCCGACATCGCCTGCCCGATGTACGCGCCGCTGGAGGACTGCGTGGCGCACGCGCTGTCCGGAGAGCAGACGAAACCGCTGATCCAGTGCGAGTACTCGCACGCGATGGGCAACAGCAACGGCACGCTGGCCGACCACTGGGCCGCCATCGAGTCAACTCCGGGTCTTCAGGGCGGGTTCATCTGGGAGTTCTGGGACCACGGAATTCTCCAGCGGGTGAGCGACGGTAGACCGGTCGGGCGCACGGGCGCCGGACTGTACGACAACGGTGTCACCGCGCCCGGCCACCGCTGGGCGTACGGCGGCGACTTCGGCGAAACCCTGCACGACGGGGCGTTCGTCGCGGACGGCATGGTCTTCCCGGACCGCACCCCCAAGCCCGCGATGTACGAGCACCGGGAGATCGCGGCGCCGGTCCGCATCCGGTGCTTCCGGCACGAGGGCATCATGCTCGCCAACCACCAGCACTTCCGGGGCTTCGACTGGCTGACCGGCAGCTGGGAGCTGGCGCTGGCCGACGGCCGTACCCTGACCGGGCCGGCCGAGCTGCCCGAGCTGTGCCCCGGCGAGACCGCGGCCGTGCCGCTGCCCTTCGAGGTGCCGGCGGACGGCGGCGAGGCATGGCTGACGCTGCGGGTGACCACGGCCCAGGACCAGGCCTGGGCCCCGGCCGGTACGGAGATCTGCGCACCGCAGATCCGGATCCGGGCGGCGGACACGCCCAGGCCGCCGATGCCGGCGGGACCCGCCGTCGAGGTGGACGGCGAGGGTCTGCTGCTGCACCCGCTGCTGACGGCCGCGCCGGCGCTCTCGCTGTGGCGGGCGCCCACCGACAACGACGAGCTGGGCGGGATCGCGCCGCGCTGGCGGGCCTGGGGTCTGGACAGCCTGGTGCGCAAGGTGGTCTCGGTGCACCACCAGTACGACCGGGTGACCGTGCTCGCCGAGTACGCCGGTACGACGGGAGTCGTGCGGCACCGGCAGGAGTTCACCGCGGTCGAGGGCGGCGTACGGGTCGACGAGTCGGCCGAGCTGCCCGAGGAGTTCGACGACGTGGCCCGGGTCGGCTCGGTCTTCGAGACGGTCGCCGGGCTCGATCTGCTGGAGTGGTTCGGTCAGGGTCCCTGGGAGTCGTACCCGGACCGTGCCGCCGGTGCCCCGGTCGGCCACCACTCGGTCCCCGTGGACGAGCTGTTCACCCCGTATCTGCGGCCGCAGGAGAGCGGCGGCCGCCATGGCGTACGACGGTTCACGCTGTCGGCGCCGGACGCCACCGGACTCGCGGTCGAGCTGGACGAGCCCCGCCAGGTATCCGTCACCCGCTACCGCGCCGAGGACCTCACCGCCGTCACCCACCACGACGAACTCGTGCCCCGGGCCGGCTGTGTGGTCCACATCGACGCCGCACACCGGGGCCTCGGTACGGCCTCGTGCGGTCCCGACACCTTCCCCTCCTACCTCGTCGCACCGGCCGTCCACCGCTGGAGCTGGACCCTGCGCGTCCTCTGAGATCCCCCCACGCCCTTCGCCGTCACTTCTCCTCATCCACGGAGCACACGTGTGTACGTCGCATGACCACGTCCAGGGCGAGCCCGCGCAGGCCGGAGCCGGCAGACGCAACTTCCTCAGGGCCACCGCGCTCCTCGGCGCCGCCGCCACCGCCGGGGTCGCGCTGCCGGCCGTCGCCGAGGCGTCCTCCGGCTCCGCCCGGCGCCCCGACCCGGAGAGCCGTCGCTTCACCCTCGCGGTGATGCCCGACACCCAGTACCTCTTCGACGGGCCGAGCATCAACCCGGCGCCGATCGAGGCGTCGCTGCGGTATCTGCTGGAGCAGGGCGGTGAGTCCGACGAGAACATCGTCTTCCTGAGCCATCTGGGCGACCTCACCCAGAACGGCGCCGAGGAGGAGTTCGCGGCGATCAGCAAGGCGTTCGGGATCCTGGACCGGCGCGGGGTCGGCTACAGCGTGCTGGCCGGCAACCACGACATCAGGTCGTCCACGGACGACCAGCGCGGCTCGACGCCGTACCTGGACGCCTTCGGGCCGCAGCGCTTCAAGGGCAAGCCCACCTTCGGCGGGGCCTCTTCGGACGGCTACAACAGCTACCACCTGTTCCGGGCGGCCGGGCGCGAGTGGCTGGTGCTGGCGCTGGACTGGCGACTGTCGGCGCAGGGCCACGCCTGGGCCAAGGACATCATCGCCCGGCACCCGAAGGCGCCGGTCATCCTCACCACGCACGAACTGGTCGTCGACGACGACACGTTGTCGGACTACGGGCAGCAGCTGTGGGACCAGCTGGTCGACGAGCACGACCAGATCTTCCTCACCCTGAACGGCCACTTCTGGCCGGCCCGCCGCGCCACCCGCAAGAACGCGGCCGGCAACGAGGTCCATCTGCACCTGACGAACTACCAGAACCGCTACTTCGGCGGCGCGGCGATGATCCGCCTCTACCACTTCGACCTGGACCGGAACGTCATCGACGTGGAGACGGTGTCGCCGTGGATCCTCGGCCGGGCCAAGAAGGGCCTCAACGAGCTGGAGCGGCAGGAGATGGAGCTGAGCGGCGACGGCGACCGCTTCTCCGTCGACATCGACTTCGAGGACCGCTTCGCCGGCTTCGCCCCGGTGCCGGCCCGTCCGGCGCGGCCCGCCGCGCAGCTGCTGGTCCGGGGCACGGCCGCCTACTGGCGGTTCGACTCGGCGGTCTCCGGCACGGTCCCCGACCTGTCCGGCAACGGCAACGACCTCACCGTGGTCTCGGTGGGCGGCGGCACCCTCGGCTGGTCGGCGGACCACCACCCGGACCAGCCGGGCCACGGCAGCCTGGAGTTCACCGGCTTCAAGTCACCGCTGAAGGGCGCGTACCTGCGGACGATCGACGGCGCCCCGCTCAACTCGGCGACATTCAAGGACGGTTACACCATCGAGGCGTTCTACCGGCTGCCCGCCGACTGGGATTCCTCGCACAACGCCTGGTCGGGCCTGGTCAGCCGGACCGGCCGCAACGGCTCGGTCGGCACGGTCACCGACGACCCGGACGAGCCGCTCGCCACCCTGTCCATCTCCGACGGGCCGGGTCCGCAGTGGGCGATGCACCCGCTCAACCAGCAGCAGCTGGTCACCAACTGGGGTGACGAGACCGCCCGCGAGACCTGGTGGCACCTGGCCGTGGTCAACGACGGACGGCACACCACGATGTACGTCCAGGGCTGCCCGGTGGCCCGCAACCCGCACGCCGCCGCGACCGGCATCGCCTCGTCCGGGAAGCCGTGGCTGCTCGGCGGCTACGAGTACGCGGACAGGATCGACCAGATCCTGCACGGCCGCCTCGGCGACGTCCGGATCGTCTCCCGGGCGCTGCCCGTCTCCTCCTTCATGACCCACTGACTCCCGTGACGAGGATCACCATCATGACCGAGCAGCAGCTGCCCAGCTGGGCCGATCCTGCCGTCTCCCCCGCCGACCTGGACGCCCAGGGCATGTCGAGACGCGGACTCCTGCGCCGCGCCGGCCTGTTCGGCGCCGCGTTCGCCCTCGGGTCGGCGGCCACCCCCGCGTCGGCCGCCACCGGACGGGGCCTCGGCGGCGACGACCCCCGCCTCGCCTACCTGGTCGGCGACCACCACGTCCACTCCGTGTACAGCCACGACGCGAAGTACACGTTCTCCCAGCAGGCCCGGGCAGCCGCCCGGTTCGGCCTGGACTGGATGGTGTTCAACGAGCACTCCAACTTCGGGCACGCCTCCTACGGCGCGAAGCTGGAGCACGCGGAGATCCTCGCGGCCCGCCGGGAGAACCCGCGCCAGCTGATCTTCCAGGGCCTGGAGTGGTACATCCCGGCCGCCGAGCACGCCACCGTGTTCGCCGCGCCGGGCCGCCACGAGACCGACCTGCTCACCCAGTTCGAGCTGGCCTACGACGGCAAGCTGCTCGGCTACGACAAGGGCGGCGCGGCCGACGCGGACACCGCACGCAACCAGGCGCACGCCGTCAAGGCCATCAGGTGGCTGGCCGAGCAGCGCCGTACGGGCTATGTCGACGACGTCCTCGTCCTCGCCAACCACCCGCTGCGGCTCGGCATCGACTCGCCGTACGAGATCCGCGACTGGCGGGACGCGGCCCCCGAGATCGTGATCGGCATGGAGGGCGCGCCCGGCGCCCAGGGTGCCGCGATCCCCGGCTGGCGCGGCGCCACCTCGATCCGCGGCGAGTACGAGAACAAGCCCTCCGCGCAGTCCTGGGCGGGCTACCCGGCGGACGCGTACCTGACGTACGGCGGTTTCGACTGGGCTACGGCGACGGTGGGCGGCCTGTGGGACGCGATGCTGTCGGAGGGTCGCCTGTTCACCATCACCACCAACTCCGACAATCACCGCACGGTCTTCGACACCTGGAAGAACGGCGACTGGCTGCCGGGGCAGAACTTCGACAACACCGGCAAGCTGCCCGACCCGGTGAACACGGACACCCCGCAGCCCGGCAGCGACTTCTGGCCCGGCGAGTTCAGCCGCACCCACGTCGGCGTCACCCGCTACGGGTACCGCGCGGTGATGGCGGGCCTGCGCGCGGGCCGGGTCTGGCTGGACCACGGGCATCTGCTGGACGGCCTGGACGTCCGTCTGAAGCGGGACTGCGACCACGGCGACGGCGTCACCCTCGGCGGCCGGCTGCGGGTCCGCAAGGGCGAGCGGATCACCCTGAACATGACGATGACGACCGCGTCCCGGGTCAACGCCCAGGGCATCCTTCCCCAGTTGGCGCACGTCGACGTCATCCGGGGCGCGGTGCGCGGCCGGGTCGGCGACCGTGCCACCTGGCAGGCGCCCGACACCAGGGTCGTCCAGACCAAGGACGTGTCCGGCCGCAAGGGCACCTACACCCTGCGCATCCCGCTCACCGCGGGGGACGAGTCCTTCTACGTCCGGCTGCGGGGCAGCGACGGCAAGCGGAACGGCGCGGGCTACCTGGGCGCGTCGATCGACCCGCACGGCCCGATCACCCACGAGCCGGGGAACGGCGACCCGTGGGCGGACACGTGGTTCTATTCCAACCCCATCTTCGTGGATGTGGTGGGTTCCTGACGATTCGTCGTCCATTTGCTCACCTTGCGTAACCGCCGGGGCGTGGCAGGCATGCGTGAATCGTGTCCGACTCGCTACACAGAGTTGGAGCACGATTGCCTGCGGCGTCCCGGCACTGCCCTTTCGGCGCCGGCCGGGCAGCACAGGAAACATTACGAATTCCCGGCGGGACACCATTCCACGGAGGCGGGACGGACCCCGTATCAAGGTCGACAAATTCCCAGGACCTGCATCCACAACAAAGCAGGCCGATGCCCCGGGAAATGCCGCCGAGGTATTTCCAGGCGATCGAAGGCGGGCTAATGCACGCTGGAAAACCGCCCTCTCCGGCGCGTAGATTTATGCAACGGACGACCACATACTGCATACATCGAACGCGCGGACGGAGCCACTCCGCGACAAGCGGACCACTCATCGAGCGGTCTGGAGCGATCCTCAAGCGATCGTCATTCACCACTGACGCACTTACCCACACGACGAACGACACAAGAGGCGGAGCACAAGCGCCCCAAAGCGACAATACGGGCATTTCGTCGGGCAGGACGGCCCCCGCGGCGCCGTCGGCGCCGCCAGGCAAGTCGACGAGGCAAACCCCTCCCCGTGGGGGCTCCGACCCGGGGAGTTGCCACCCCGCGAGACCGTTTCCTAGCAGGTGGTGTTTACTGGGTGACGGTCTGAACCTCGACGGGTCCAGGCCCTTTCCGGGAGGCTCCGGGGGTGGTTCCCCGGGGCCTCCTCATTTTTCCACGCGTTTACACCTGGGCCGGTCGCCGCTCAGCTGCGGGAAATATTCGTACCCGGTGGCGCATAGGCTTTCAATGGTTCACCCCTCGGAAAAACCCGTTTCGATCACCCTCCCGAGGGTGGTGTGATGGAGACCACAGCCCTCTCGGACCGCGTACGGGAACTCCCTCTCGCGAGGGCGACGATTTCCCGGGGCCCCGCGACAGGAAGCTTTGCTCTCTGTCATCCGTGACTGGCGATTTCCTCGGGCAGGGGGGTAGCTTGTCAAAAGTCTTCGCCTCGCAGCCCGGACTTACCACCCGGGCCGACAACGCGAGGGAGAGGACCTGGACCCGTCGTCCGGGTGTGCCGCAGCCAGCGTCACGCCCGGGATCCCAACCGCACCGGCAAAGAAGGACCTCAGACCGATGGACACCGCCATCGCCGATGGCTTCGGCACCTCTCCCGTCCCGCTCCCACGCCGGGACATCGCGTCGCACCTGACGCTGCGTGACGACCACGACCCGGTACGGCGGCCCGGCCGCCCGCCCGTGACCGCGGCCCGCGT
The DNA here is from genome assembly GCF_043201895.1 of Streptomyces sp. NPDC048254. Taxonomy (NCBI): domain Bacteria; kingdom Bacillati; phylum Actinomycetota; class Actinomycetes; order Kitasatosporales; family Streptomycetaceae; genus Streptomyces; species Streptomyces sp. NPDC048254. The sequence continues at coordinate 339,509 of NZ_JBICZJ010000003.1, read as the reverse complement.
GACCGGGGCCTGACCGATGGTCCCCAGGGTCGACGCCTTCCGCACCGGCGACGTCCTCAACGGACGCCAGCCCATGCCCCTCGGCAGCTTCCTCGCCCATCTCCCCGGCGGCGACTGGCCGTTGCTGGTCAGCGAGTGGGGCGCGGTCAGCCGTGTCTACGAGCGCGACGAGGAACTGCCCATCGGGCCGACGGACGAACAGGTGCACATCGTCCTCGGCGGCTGCGTCCGCCAGGAGCGCCGCCCCTTCGGCGCCGCCGAGGGCGCGCCCAAGATCACCCGCTTCCGTGGCATCGGTCAACTGCTCGGCGAGGCCAAGCTCATCGAGCCGGGCTCCGAGGTCAGGACGACCTGCCTCACCACGACGTGGGTCATGCCCTGCCCCGTGCAGCGCATGAACATCCTGCTGCGCAGGCGCCCGCAGATCCAACTGGCCCTGCTGCGCAGCCTGGAGGACCGCAGCCGCACCGACGAGAAGATCTACGGCACCATGACCCGGACGCCGCTGGCGCGGGTCGGCGCGCTGCTCGTCCATCTCGCCGAGATCGCCGGCACGACCGACTCCGCCGCCCCCGGCCACATCACGATCCTGGGCCCGAGCCAGAAGGACATCGCGGACGCCCTGCTGCTCGGTGTCTCGACCGTGGAGAACACGCTCCGCCGGCTGCGCACCCCCGACAGGGACAGCGGTCTGCCCACGGACGGCATCCTGCGCAACGGGTACCGGCAGTTCGTGGTGACGGATCTTCCGCTGCTCCGCACCATCGCCACGCGCTCGTAGCTCCCCGCCCGACCCGCTCACCCGTCCCCACGCCACGACCGTTCCCGGCCCCTCCCCGAGGGGTGTTCGTGCGTTTTCATGAACGGATCACTCCCATGATGTTCAGCTCCACCGCGTTGGCCGCCGCCGGCACGGGCACCGTCCTGGTGAGCGCCGCCTCGGGCGCGGCCGCGGCCGCTCTCGGCATCCTCGCGCTGCTCCACCACCGCAAGGCGCTGGCCTGGGTGAAGCGGATGCGCAGGGCCGACGACGACGCCCAGGACTTCGAGGACGCCTCGACCTACCTCAGGCGGCTCGTCGAGATGCTGTGCGGGTGGGCCCACAAGCCGTGCCGCGCGGCGGACTTCGAGCCGTTGCACGGCCTGCGCCACCTCCTCGAGGACGCGGCGCAGGCAACCGAGGCGATCCGGCCCGAACTCCAGACCGTCGTGGAACGCCTGGACCGCTATCTGCCCACGGTGCTCCAGCCGGTGCCGGCCGCCGGAGAGATCGACAGCACCGCGCTGAACGCGCAGCTGGCGGCCGCGATGGCGCAGGAACACGCCCGTATCGAGCTCAAGAACGCGGCCAGTGCCGCGCAGCAGCGGATCCGGGCGCTGCGCAGGCCCACCTGATCAGGCGTAGAACCTCGACAGACTCTGCAGCACGGCGGCCGGCTTGGTGGCGCCCTCGATCTCGATCGTCCCGTCCACGGCGATCTGCACGCCGCCCGGCACCTCCTCGACCTCCGCCAGCCGGGCGGTCAGGCGGATCCGGGAGCCGGCCTTCACCGGGGACGGGAAACGCACCTTGTTCAGGCCGTAGTTGACCTTCGTGGTGACGCCCTGGACGTCCAGCAGCTCGGTGAACAGGGGGATGAAGAGGGAGAGGGTGAGATAGCCGTGGGCGATCGGGGCGCCGAAGGGGCCCTCGGCCGCGCGCTCGGGGTCGACGTGGATCCACTGGTGGTCGCCGGTCGCGTCGGCGAAGGTGCCGATGCGGTCCTGGGTGACCTCGATCCACTCGCTGGTGCCCAGGTCGCTGCCCGCGAGCTTCTTCAGTTCGTCGAGGCCGTTGACGGTGACGCTCATGTCGCTTTCCTTAGCTATGAGTCGGGGGAGCCGTAGCGTTTGCGCACACGGGACTTGAGGAGCTTTCCGGCGGCGGTGCGCGGGAGTTCGTCCGCGAGCACCACCGACTTGGGGAGCTTGTACCTGGCGAGCCGGCCGGACAGGGAGGCCAGCACCTCGCCGGGGTCGAGGACGGCGCCCTCGCGGGGGACGACCACCGCACGCGGCACCTCGCCCCACTTGTCGTCCGGCACGCCGATCACCGCGCACTCCACGATGTCGGGGTGGGCGAGGAGCAGGTCCTCGATCTCCGCGGGGTAGATGTTCTCGCCACCGGAGATGATCATGTCCTTGAGCCGGTCGACGATGAAGACGTAACCGTCCGCGTCGACCCGGGCCGCGTCCCCGCTGCGGAACCAGCCGTCCGCGAAGGACGCCGCGGTCTCCTCCGGCAACCCCCAGTAGCCGGACATGACATGGGGGCCGCGGAGCACGACCTCGCCGGGCTCGTCGACGTCGACCGGGGTCAGGTCGGGCCGTACCACCCGTACATCGCTGAAGAAGTGCGGCACCCCCGCCGAGCCCGCCTTGCTGATCGCGTGCTCGGCGTCGAGGAAGAGGGTGCCGGGCGCGGCCTCGGTCATGCCGTAGCCCTGGAGGAAGGTCAGCCCGCGTTCCTGGTACGCCGCGATCAGCGGGGTCGGGACCGGGGAGCCGCCGCAGGTGAGGATGCGGAGGGAGGAGAGGTCGGCGTCCGGCCAGCGCGGGTGGCGGGCCACCTGGTCGAACATCGTCGGCACCCCGAACATGAAGGTGATCCGGTGTTCCTCGATCAGGTCGAGGGTCGTCTCCGGGGTGAAGGCCTCCACCAGGACACAGGTGCCGCCCTTCAGGAGGACCGGCAGGGTGAGCATGTTGAGGCCCGCTGTGTGGAACAACGGGGCCGAGACCAGGGCGCGTTCGTCGGCGATCAGGTCGGTGTCGACCAGGACGTTGACCGCGTTCCAGGTCAGGTTGGCGTGGGTGAGCATCGCGCCCTTGGGGCGGCCGGTCGTCCCCGAGGTGTACATGATGACGCAGGTGTCGTCGGGGGTGACGGGCTCGTCGATCGGGTCGTCCGCCGCCGACGCCAGCAACTCCTCGTACTCGGCGCCGACTTCGACGTACGTCCGGACATCGGTGGTGCCGGGCAGGCCCGCGACGACACCGGCGTGCGAGGAGCCGTACAGCAGGGCCCTGGCACCGGAGTCGGCGAGCTGGTAGGCGATCTCGGGGCCGGCCAGGCGGGTGTTGAGCGGGACGAAGACCGCGCCGAGGGTGCCGGCCGCGAAGAGGGTCTCCAGGTAGGCGGGGTGGTTGGGGCCGAGGTAGGCGACGCGGTCGCCGCGGCGGACGCCCCGGGCGCGCAGGGCGTGGGCGAGGCGGGTGGTGCGCGTGTACAACGTGCGGTAGTCGGTGGCGTGTCCACCGTGTACCAGCGCCGTGCGGTGCGGGGTCTTGCGGGCCCGGCGTGCGGGCCACGACCCCAGTCCCTCGTTGCGCATCTCGGCCCCTTACGGCTTGGTCAGCCCGAGCAGACGGGCGGCGTTCTCCTTGAGGATCTTCGGCCGGACCTCGTCCTTGACCGGCAGCTTCGCGAAGTCGGCGAGCCACCGGTCGGGGGTGAGGACGGGGAAGTCGGAGCCGAAGAGGACCTTGTCCTTGAGCAGCGTGTTGGCGTACTGCACGAGCTGCGGCGGGAAGTACTTCGGCGACCAGCCGGACAGGTCGATGTGCACGCCCGGCTTGTGGGTGGCGACGGCAAGGGCCTCGTCCTGCCAGGGGAAGGACGGATGCGCCAGGATGATCTTCAGGTGCGGGAAGTCGGCCGCCACGTCGTCCACGTGCAGCGGGTTGGAGTACTTCAGCCGGATCCCGCCGCCGCCCGGGACGCCGGCCCCGATGCCGGTCTGGCCGGTGTGGAAGAGGGCGATGGTGCCGGTCTCCTCGATCACCTCGTAGAGGCCGTACGCCACCGCGCGGTCGTTCGGGAAGAAGCCCTGGATGCTGGGATGGAACTTGAAGCCCTTGACCCCGTACTCCTCGACCAGGCGGCGGGCCTGCCGGACACCTGCCTTCCCCCGGAAGGGATCGATGGAGGCGAAGGGGATCAGGACGTCCGCGTTGGCGGCGGCGGCCTCGGCGACCTCCTCGTTGGGGACGGGCGCGGTGCCGGTCGCGGACTCGGCGTCCACCGTGAAGATCACGGCGGCCATGTTCCGCTCCCGGTAGTAGGCGGCGGTCTCCTCGATGGTCGGCTTCCGCTTGCCCTCGACCTTGAAGTAGGCGGAGGAGGCGTCGTGCAGGTCCTCGTCCAGGGAGGAGTGCCCCTTGGCGGAGACCTCGGCGTGCGTGTGGACGTCGATCGCCGTGAGTGACTCGATGTCCATCACGCCTCCGGGAACGCGGGCGCCGGGATGCCGACCGTCTGGAGTTCGGCGCCGACCGAGGTGGGGAAGGCGTCGGCCAGGGTGTCCGGGGTCCAGCCGCCGTCGGCGTAGGCGGCCCGGATCTCCTGGGGGTGTGACCAGAGTGCCACCTTGTCGCCGCCGATGCCGATGGCCTGGCCGGTGATGGAGCGGGCGGCCGCGGAGGCGAGGAAGGGGACGAGGGCGGCGCAGTCCTCGGGGGTGCCGAAGCCCTCGCCCTTGCGCAGGAAGTCCGGGAGCCGTTCGCCGTTCTTCATGGCCTCGACGTACGGGGCGAAGGCGGGGATGGTCTCGGTCATCGCGGTGGCGGCCACCGGGACGATCGCGTTGACCGTGATGCCCGCCCGGCCCAGCTCCATCGACCAGGTGCGGGCCATCGCGGCGATGCCGGCCTTGGCGGCGGCGTAGTTGGTCTGGCCGAAGTTGCCGCGCTGGCCGGCCGGGGAGCCGACCAGGATCAGGGTGCCGCCCTCGCCCTGCTCGCGCATCCGGACGGCGGCGGCGCGGGCGCAGGTGAAGGTGCCTTTGAGGTGGGTGGTGAGCACCGCGTCGAAGTCGTCGTCGGTCATCTTCCACAGCACCTTGTCGCGCAGGATGCCCGCGTTGGTGACCAGGACGTCGAGGCGCCCGAACTCCGCCACGGCCCGGACGACCAGCCGGTCCGCGGCCTCGCTCGTCCCGACCGGGACCACCTCGGCGACGGCGGTGCCGCCGGCCTCGGTGATGGACTTCACGGCCTGCTCGGCGACGGCCTCGTCCACGTCGTTGACGACCACGGAGGCACCGTGGGCGGCGAGTGCGTGGGCGTAGGCGAGGCCGAGGCCCCGGCCGCTGCCGGTGACGACGGCGGCCTTGCCGGTGAGATCGATGCTGGGCACGGGCGGTGTCCCTTCGGGTACGACGGAGGCGGCTTGCAGATACGACGGGTGCGGCTTCGAGATCGAAGCTAAGAGCAATAATTGTTGTCGTCAATAGTTGTTGCCCATCCACGGGTGCGCCATGCTGGAATCCGCACCACAGACCGCCCCGTCGCCGGGGCCCGGACCAGGGAGACGGCCATCACCCGCCAGCACACCGAGAACCCGACCTCGATCGACGCGGACGAGCCGTGGATGCGCGGGCTGCACGCGGACACCGGCTACCTGCTGTACCGCCTGGGTCTGCGCTCGGGGCAGCTCTTCAACACGTTCTTGCAGGAGTCGGGGGTGCGGCTGCGCCACTACGCGGTGCTGCGTTTCCTCGCCACCTCGGAGGGCGCCCTCCAGCGGGAGCTGAGCACCCGGCTCGGCTACGACCCGAGCGCGATCGTCGGACTGGTCGACGACCTGGAGAAGCTGGGCTTCGCCGAGCGGCGCCCCTCCCCCGACGACCGCCGCAGCCGGATCGTGGTCCTCACCGAGGCCGGCGGCGCCTTCCTGCGGGACACCGACGAGGCGGGCCAGCGCGTCACGAACGATCTGCTGGGCCCGCTCGACCCCGCCGAGCGCCAGGCGCTCCACCGTCTGCTGCTGCGCGTCGCCGACCGGCCATGACCGCCGCCGCCCGCTCCGCGCCCGACCGGCTGCTGTCGGTGCTGGCGGCGTTCGACCACGGGCATCCGGCACTCAGCCTGAGCGGCATCAGCCGCCGGGCCGGGCTCTCCCTGAGCACCGCGCACCGCCTGGTCGGCGCACTCACCGCCTGGGGCGCGCTGGAGCGGGACGCGGACGGTTTCTACCATGTGGGGCTGCGGCTGTGGGAGCTGGCCGCGCTGGCACCCCGGGGGCTCGCGCTGCGCCAGATCGCGCTGCCGTACCTGGAGGACCTGTACGAAGCCACCCATGAGAACGTGCAGTTGGCGGTGCGGGACGGGTCCGAGGTCGTCTACATCGAGTGGCTGTCGGGGCGTTCGGCGGTGGGCGTGCACATCCGGGTGGGCGCCCGCTGGCCGCTGCACGCGACGGGGGTCGGCCTCGCCCTGCTCGCACACGAGACACCCGGGTTCCAACAGGAGTACTGCGATGGGCCGTTGGCCGCCTTCACGCCGTACACCATCACGGATCCGGGCCGGTTGCGCCGCTCGCTGGCCGAAGTGCGGCGCACGGGCGCCGCGGTGAGCAGCCGTCAGGTGACCGACGACGCGCTGTCGGTGGCGGCTCCGGTGCGCGGGTCGGCGGGGCGGGTGGTCGCGGCCGTCTCCGTGGTGGTGCCCCAGGCCGGCGCCCAGGTACCGGCGCTGCTCCCGGCGGTACGGCTGGCGGGCCGCGGGATCTCCCGCGCCCTGGGCTGGCAGCCGGAACGGCCGGAACAGGCCGGGTAGCGGCGCCCGTTCCCGGCACGTGATCGATTCAGGGCCCCGGCTGAGACGTGACGTGGGGCCGGCCGAGGGCCGTCGTCGCCGTGTAGGTCAGCTCGTCGTCCTCGTGCCGGGCCGTGCCCCGGCAGGTGAGGGACGTGGCGGTGGAGACCTGGGGGCGGGTGACCCGCCAGCGGACCGTGAGGCGCTCGCCGGGCTCCAGGCGGGCCGCGGTGGCCGCGTCCCGGGCGTGCACCACCCAGCCGCTCGGGACGTCGAGGATCAGCCGGGCGGCGGTCCAGGGCCGGGCCGAGCCGTTGGCGAGCGTGGCGGTGACCGTGAACTCCGGTCCCCCGCCGACGACTTCGAGGGTCACACCGAAGGGCTTGCGCGGGTACACCGGCGCCCACGACCGGCGCATCAGCTTCACCAGGGCGTCCGCCTGGGCGGGCCGGGCGGCGGCGAGGTCGTACTCCTCGCCGGGGTCCCGGGCGAGGTCGTACAGCTCCACGTCCCACTGGTCGTCCGGGGCCCGCAGGCTCTGGCCCGGCGCGAACCGGATCGCCTTGAGGTCGCCGTGCCGCAGCGCCTCGGCGAGCCGGTCGCCCCGGCCGGCGGCTGGGCATAGGAGTTCCCCCGGTGCGACGGCGGTGCGTGCTGCTGGACCGATGGTGACGGCGACCATCCGTCCAGGACCATGCACACGCTGTGAACGCTCTGTTGCGACTCGTAAGAGGGAATCCCGGGGTCGGAGGTTCGCCCTCCACGGCATCAGAATGATCGCAAACGGACCCGCGTCCTCCCGGCCGGGGACGCGGAACCACCCGGGCGGAACGCACCGGTCCCCGCCCCTGCCGGCTGTCCGGCGAGGACGGGGACCGGGTCCGTGCCGTCGGCTCAGGCGGGCAGGGCCGCGCGCAACCGCCGGTCGCGGGGCGCCGGTTTGCGGTCGAGGCGGGCGTCCAGGAGGCGCCGGGCCGCGTCGCAGCGGCCGGCCGCCACCAGGGCGTACAGCAACGTCTCCGCCACGACCTCCCGTTGGGCCGCGCTGCCGCCGACCCTGCGCAGCATCGGCAGCAGGGCGTCGAGCCCTCGGGCCGCCTCGTGGAAGCGCTCCTCGACGAGGTCGGCGAAGGCCTCGCACAGCGGCGCGATCACCTCCCGCTGCACCGGGTCGGCCGCTGCCGCGTGGTCGCGCAGCCTGCGCAGCGCGGGCAGGTCGCCGGCGGCGGTGAGGGCGACGGCCGCGTGCAGCGCGGTGAACGCGGTCGTGGGCCGTTCCAGCACCTCCCGGGCCACCGAGTCCAGGACGTCCGCCGCCGGCAGGTCCCCGTCCCAGCTGTCGCTGAGCCGGGCCCGCCACAGCAGCGAACCGGAGTCCACCAGCGCCCGCACCCCGCGCACCCGGCCCGGCGCGAGCTGGGCGAACCAGCGGCGGCGGACCGCGGCCGGGTCGTCGAGGGCGAGTTCGTGCAGGGCGATGTGCCAGGAGAAGTGCGCCCGGTGCACCGCGCCCCGCCCGCGCCCGGACACCCAGCCGTCGAGCCAGTCCCGGCCCGCCTCGTGCGCCCCGGACTCGTAGTGGACGTGCGCCAGGGCGTGCACCGCGTGCCCGGAGGCGGGCTCGGCGGCCAGCGCGCGGTGGGCCAGTTCCCCCGCCTCGTGCAGCCGGCCCTGCTCCTGGCGCAGGAAGGCCAGCAGCGAGGTGTGGAACCAGTGCCCGTCGTAGGCGGGCGAGGTCAGGTCGAGCAGCCGCAGGGCGTCGTCGTCCTGGAGATCGCTCACTCCGGAGAACGCGATGGTGGGCACGGCCGCCGCGAGCGCCAGCGCGTCCCCCGGGTGCTCCCGCAGATGCCGTACGAGCGCCTCGTCCCCGTCGTCACCGGTGACCCGGCGGGTGACCACGTCCACGAAGGACCGCTCGCGTTCGTCGGCACGCTCGCGGGCCGAGCGCTGGGCGTCGGCGAGGGCGCGGGGCACGTCGACGGCGGCGGCGCACTCGTGGCCCAGCAGGGCCAGGGCCGCGTGGCCGAGCGCGAAGCCGGGGTCGAGGGCGACCGCGCGGGCGAGCGCGTCCTCGGCGCCGGAGCGCACCTTGAGGACCCGGTCGAGACCGGTGCGGTAGGCGGCGGCCGCCTCGGCGTGGGTGGAGAGGGGCAGCCCGTGGCCGTCGACGGGACGCCGGGACGCCCGCCCGCGCCCGGGCAGCGGCAGCAGCCGCTGGGCCAGCTCGGCGGCCTGGACGCGGATCTCGGGGATCGCCGTGGTCTCCCACAGCTCGCCCCGGCGCGGGGCACCGAGCGTGAACAGGGGCTCCGCGGCGCGGCCTCGGGCGTCGAGGAGCCGGCCTTCGCGGGTGGCGGCGCCCATGCCCAGCGGTCCGGGGACGGCGAGGCCGGCGGTGAACAGGGCCTGCCACAGAGGCGTGTCGAGACGGCGGCCGGGTCCGGTGCAGTCGACCACCCAGCCGACGGGCACCACATGGCCGTTGGAGAGCTCGATCGCCAGGGAGCCGGCGTCGCCTTCCGTGACGCGGGCGACCGTGCCGGTGTGGACGTGCAGGCGGCGCGCGGTGCGGGCGCGGGAGACGTGCTCGGCGGTGGCCGGGGCCATCCGGTGACGGTGGGTGTTCCACAGGGCGCCCTCGCGGGCCAGGAACTCCTCACGCTCCTCCGGGGTGAGGCTGCGCCACAGCCGTGCGGTGTGCGGGCGGAGGCTGTCCAGGCCCGGGCGCCAGTCGCCGTGGGTACGCACCGAGCGGCTCACATGCCGGTAGACGGCGCGGCGCAGCCGGCCCAGCGAGGTGTCGTCGAGGCCCTCCGGGGCGGGCATGGCGCCGGCCGGGCCGAGGGCGTGCCGCTGGGGCAGCAGTCCGCTGCGGGACAGGGCGTGCACGGTGCGGCCGGGGCGGTCGAGGGTGAGGGCGAGATCGACGGCGGTCAGGCCGGTGCCGACCAGCAGGACGTCCTCGGGGCTGTCCCGTACGGGATCCAGGGCACCCGGTGCCCACGGGGTGCCGACGAACCGGTCCGAGGCGCGCAGGGCGGGCGGGGCCCAGCCGGCGGTGGTGCCGGCGGGACCGGTGGCCAGGACCGCGCTGTCCGCCACCAGGGGTCCCCCGTCGGCGAGGTGGAGTTCCACCCGGCCGTCGGGGGTGCCGGTACAGGACTCCGCCAGGGTGCGCAGCCGGCGGACCGCGACCGTGCCGTGGGCGCGGACGAGGGCCTGGCCGAGGGTGTCGGCGAGGTAGGCGCCGTAGCGGTAGCGGGTGGCGAAGTCGGCGCCGGTGACGGTGGGTTCGCCGTGCCGGCACAGCCAGCGGAGGAAGTGCCCGGGGTCGTCCGGGTAGGCGCTCATGTTGCCGGCGGGCACGTTGAGGCGGTGCCGGGGGTCGCGGGTGGCGTAGGCGGTGCCCCGGCCCGCCTCCGGGGCCGGGTCGATCAGGACGAGGTCGAGAGGGGTCCGGCGGCGGTGCGCCGTCTCGCAGAGCTGGACGGCGGTGAGGGTGCCCGCCGCTCCGGCTCCCACGATGGCCACGCTCTGCCGCTTGCGGACGTCGGTCACGGAATACCTCCGGCGGGGGATCGGCGTACTGCTTCTTTACTATTCCGATCGGATAGGTGGGGAAGCCACCCCGGGAGGGGGATCTCACCGGAAACTCAGGCCGCCGGTCGGGCGTTCATACTCTGTTCACGAACGGAGGCGGGGACAACCGGGGTTCCGGTCGACTCGTTCCGGCTCCGCGAGGCGACGCCCGGAGACGCGCGGAGGCGCCCGGCGCTCCTCATCGGAATCTCAGGGATCACCCCCGCCATTCAAAGGAACCACCCATACAACCGGCGCAGGATGCCCTGACACAGGTGGACAGTCAGGAAGGCGTGTCGTGGGCGTCCAGCACATATCGAACGGGTCCGGTCGGCAGTCGCGGAGGTGGACCCGGCGCGGGCTCATCGCCGCTCTCGGCGCGGTGCCCGCGGGGGCCGCGCTGGCCGGATGCAGTTCCTCGGCCGACGCCTCGGCCACCACCGACGGCAAGGGCGCGACGGCCTCGGTGAAGTCCGCGACCAAGAAGGCCACGATCACGGTCACCCCGGTCTCCGGCACCAGGAAGGCCGACTTCACCAGCCCGGTCGAGGTCACGGTGGCCGACGGCACGCTGGCCTCGGTGACCGTCGCGGGCAACGACGGCTCGGCGCTGTCGGGCACCTTCAACGAGGCGAAGACGAAGTGGACGTCGGCGAAGAACCCGTACTCCGGCACGAAGTACACGGTGACCGCGAAGGCGCAGGGCGCCACCGACGAGACGGTGGCCACCTTCACCACGAAGTCCCCGGGTGAGACCTTCCTCGGCTACTTCACGCCGGAGGCGGACTCCACGTCCGGTGTCGGCATGCCGGTGTCGATCAACTTCACGCACGCGGTCGCGGACCGGGCGGCGGTCCAGAAGGCGATCACGGTGACGGCCGAGCCGGAGGTCGAGATCGTCGGGCACTGGTTCAGCGACACCCGGCTCGACTTCCGCCCGGAGACGTACTGGGCGGCCGGCACCAAGATCACCCTCGGTCTGCGGCTGAAGGACGTCGAGGGGACGGACGGTGTCTACGGCACCCAGTCGAAGGACGTCACCTTCCACATCGGCCGGGAGCAGATCTCCACGGTCGACCTGTCGGCCAAGCAGATGGTGGTCAAGCGGGACGGCGCCACGTACGCCAGCTACCCGGTCTCGGGCGGCGACTCCGACCACACCACCTGGTCCGGGATCATGGTGATCAGCGAGCGGTTCAAGCAGACCCGGATGGAGTCCTCCACGGTCGGTCTCGGCGACGAGTACGACATCTCCGACGTCCCGCACGCCCAGCGCCTGACCACCTCCGGCACCTTCGTGCACGGCAACTACTGGGCGTCCACCTCGGTGTTCGGCAGCCAGAACACCAGTCACGGCTGTGTCGGCCTGCACGACGCCAAGGGCGCGAACGACTCGTCGGTGGCCGGCTACAAGTTCTACGAGAGCTCGATGCTCGGCGATGTGGTGATCGTCAAGAACTCCGGCGAGAAGACCGTCGAGGCCTCCAACGGCCTCAACGGCTGGAACCTGTCCTGGTCGGACTGGAAGGCCGGCAGCGCGGTCTGATCCCCCGGCGCCTTCACCGCCTGAACTCCCCTGGGAAACAAGGAGATTCTCTGTTTTAAGTCTTGACGACCGCAGGCACGGAGAGCACATTGGGCCCACTTTGAGAGCGCTCTCAGGACCGCCTCCCGGCGCTCCCGGCGCTCTCGGAGGCATCCCGCGCACCCCCACTCCGTACCCGAGAGGCACCCCATGAGTGAAACCTCCGGTATACCCCCTGCGGACCACAGACGGCGGCGCTCCTTCCGCCGGGCCCTCGTCGCCGTACTCGCCACGATCGGTCTGGCGGCCGCCGCCGCCACGACCGCGACCCTCCCCGCCAGCGCCTCGGCACCCGGTGTGCCGTCCGGCTGGAGCCAGGTCTTCCTCGACGACTTCAACGGCACCGCCGGCACCGGCGTCTCCACCTCCAACTGGCAGTACGACACCGGGACCTCGTACAACGGCGGCCCCGCCAACTGGGGCACCGGCGAGGTCGAGACGATGACCTCCAGCACCACCAACGTCGCCCTCGACGGCAGCGGCAACCTGAAGATCACCCCGGTCCGCGACGCGTCGGGCAACTGGACGTCGGGCCGGATCGAGACCACCCGCACCGACTTCCAGCCCCCGGCCGGCGGCAAGCTGCGCGTCGAGGCCCGGATCCAGATGCCGAACGTCACCGGCAACGCCGCCCTCGGCTACTGGCCGGCGTTCTGGATGCTGGGCGCGCCCTACCGGGGCAACTACCAGAACTGGCCGGGCGTCGGCGAGCTGGACATCATGGAGAACGTCCAGGGTCTGAACACGGTGTGGGCGACCATGCACTGCGGCACCAGCCCCGGCGGCCCCTGCAACGAGACCACCGGCCTCGGCGGCTCCACCGCCTGCCCCAACACCACCTGCCAGTCCGGCTTCCACACCTACACGATGGAGTGGGACCGCTCGGTGAGCCCCGAGGCGATCCGCTTCTCCGTGGACGGCGTCAACTACCAGACGGTGACGGCCAGTCAGGTGGACGCCACCACCTGGGCGAACGCCACCAACCACGGCTTCTTCGTAATCCTGAACGTGGCGATGGGCGGCGGCTTCCCGGCCGCGTTCGGCGGCGGCCCGACCAGCGCCACCGAGTCCGGCCACCCGATGGTCGTCGACTACGTCCAGGTGCTGCAGGCCAGTGGGAGCGGTACCACCACCCCGCCCACCGGCAACCGGGACGCCTACAGCGCCATCCAGGCCGAGTCGTACGACAGCCAGTCCGGCGTCACCGCCGAGACCACCACCGACACCGGCGGCGGCCAGGACCTCGGCTACATCGCCAACGGCGACTGGGCCCTGTACAAGGGCGTCAACTTCGGCTCCACGGCGGCCACCCAGTTCTACGCGAGGGTGGCGAGCGGCGCGGCCTCCGGTGTGAGCGGACTGGTCCAGGTACGTCTGGACAGCCCGTCCAACGCCCCCGTCGGCAGCTTCTCCGTGGGCAACACCGGCGGCTGGCAGACCTGGACGACGGTCCCGGCCAACATCAGCGCGGTGACCGGCACCCACGACGTCTACCTGACCTTCAGCAGCGGCCAGTCGGCGGACTTCGTGAACGTGAACTGGTTCGACTTCGGGCACTGACACGGGAGTCGGGCACACGGCGCCGGAGGGGATCCCCTCCGGCGCCGTCGCCGTGTCAGCGCAGCTCCGCCCGGAACGCCACCGGGGTCTGGCCCGTGTGCAGGTGGAAGAACTTGGAGAAGTTGGCCGCGTCCGGGAAGCCGATCGCCGCACCCACCCGGCCGATCGGGAGGTCCGTGTGGGCCAGCAGGCGTTTGGCCTCCAGGACGACCCGCTTGTCGATGAAGCCCTTCGGGGTCTCCCCGGTGGCGGCGCGGACCGCGCGGACCAGGGTGCGGCGGGAGTAACCGAGGGCGTCGGCGTAGGCGCTGACACTGTGGTTGGTGGCGAAGTCCTGCTCCACCGCGTCCCTGAAAAGGGTGAAGGTCGTATCGGCCTGGCGGCGGGCCGCCTCCGCCGAGCTGGCCGCGAGATGCGCGAGCCGCAGCAGGAGCGCGGTGAGCGAGTGCCGCAGGACCGAGGTGTGCAGGCTCAGGGGGAGGGTCGCGGTGTCCTCGTACTCGCGTTGCAGGTTGGCGAGCGACGCCCGCAACGCGGTGAGCTGCGGCGCGTCGGGGCGGAGCAGGGGCGGCAGGTCGTAGCGGTAGAGGCCGGTCGCCTCCACGATCGCGCGGGGCAGGAAACCGGGCTGCATGGTCAGGACGCTTCCGCGGTACTCGCAGGTCCGCGAGAAGCGGTGCACCTGCCCGGGCCGGATCCACAGCAGGTCACCGGCTTGTGCCTGGTACTCGGCGAAGTCGATCATGTGACGGACCGGGCCCCCGGTGAAGAGCATGACCACGTGGAAGTCGATGCGGTGGACGCGTTCCAGGGGGGCGTCGGCGTGCCACATGCGCCCGGTCCCCATCGGGCCGACCTGTATGCCGACACCGCCGACGCTCAGATCCACCGGGAAGGGGAAGGTTCTGATTCCGTCACCGTCGCCTGCCCCTTCGGGCGTTCTGTCCGCCATGTCCTTCTCGTGCCGTCCCTGTCGAAGATCCGTGTCCCACTTTCACCACAGGCTGACACACTCCAACCTTCCTTCCCAAAAGTCAGACTTTTAGTTTTGAACGCGTCAGGCCAGCCAGAACGCTTCTAACGAGGACTTCTTGAAGATGAGCACGCAGACAGCAGACGGCTTCGAGTGGACCGACCTGGACCGGCGTGCCGTGGACACCGCGCGCCTGCTCGCGGCCGACGCCGTGCAGCAGGTCGGCAACGGGCACCCCGGCACCGCGATGAGCCTGGCCCCGGCCGCGTACACGATCTTCCAGAAGCTGATGCGGCACGACCCGGCCGACCCGGAGTGGACCGGCCGGGACCGTTTCGTCCTCTCCCCCGGCCACACCTCGCTGACCCTCTACACCCAGCTGTTCCTCGCCGGGTACGAGCTGGAGCTGGACGACCTCAAGGCCTTCCGGACGCACGGCTCCAAGACCCCCGGCCACCCCGAGTACGGCCACACCGCCGGTGTCGAGACCACCACCGGTCCGCTCGGCCAGGGTGTCGCCAACGCCGTCGGCATGGCGATGGCCGCCCGCTACGAGCGCGGCCTCTTCGACCCGGAGGCCCCGGAGGGCACCTCCCCCTTCGACCACACGATCTGGGCGATCGTCTCCGACGGCGACCTGGAGGAGGGCGTCTCCGCCGAGGCGTCCTCGATGGCCGGCCACCAGAAGCTCGGCAACCTGGTCTTCCTCTACGACGACAACCACATCTCCATCGAGGGCGACACCGCGACCGCGTTCTCGGAGGACGTACTGAAGCGGTACGAGGCCTACGGCTGGCACACCCAGCGCATCGAGCCGACCACCGAGGGTGACGTCGATGTTCACGCCCTGTACGCGGCCCTGAAGTCGGCCCGGGCGGAGACCGGGCGGCCGTCGATCATCGCGATGCGCACGATCATCGCCTGGCCCGCGCCGAACGCCCGGAACACCGAGGCCTCCCACGGCTCCGCGCTCGGCGCGGACGAGGTCGCCGCCACCAAGCGCGTCCTCGGCTTCGACCCGGAGCGGACCTTCGAGGTCGCCGACGAGGTGCTGGCCCACACCCGCCGGGCGCTCGACCGGGGCGCCGAGGCGCACGCCGTCTGGGACAAGCGCATCGCCGAGTGGCGCACCGCCCGGCCGGAGCAGGCGCGGCTCTTCGACCGGGTCGTCGCCGGCCAGCTCCCCGAGGGCTGGGAGTCCGAGGTCCCCGTCTTCGAGGAGGGCACGTCCGTCGCCACCCGGGCCGCCTCCGGCAAGGTCCTCCAGGCGCTCGGCCCGGTGCTGCCCGAGCTGTGGGGCGGCTCCGCCGACCTCGCCGGCTCGAACAACACCACCATCGACAGGGCGTCCTCCTTCCTGCCGAAGGGCAACCCGCTGCCCGAGGCCGACCCGTACGGCCGTACCGTCCACTTCGGGATCCGCGAGTTCTCGATGGCCGCCGAGATGAACGGCATCGCGCTGCACGGCAACACCCGGATCTACGGCGGCACCTTCCTGGTGTTCTCCGACTACATGCGCAACGCCGTCCGCATGGCCGCGCTCATGCAGCTCCCGGTGACCTACGTCTGGACCCATGACTCCATCGGCCTCGGCGAGGACGGTCCCACCCACCAGCCGGTCGAGCACCTCGCCTCGCTGCGCGCCATCCCGGGCCTGAACGTCGTCCGCCCGGCCGACGCCAACGAGACCGCGACGGCCTGGGCCGAGATCCTGAAGAGGCACGCCACGCACCCCGCCCCGCACGGGCTCGCGCTGACCCGCCAGGGCGTGCCGACGTACGCGCCGAACCCCGACGCGGCCAAGGGCGGCTACGTACTGCGCGAGTCGTCCACCGAGACCCCGGAGGTGATCGTCATCGCCACCGGTTCCGAGGTGCACCTCGCCGTCGGGGCGCGGGACCTCCTGGAGGCCGAGGGGATCGGCACCCGGGTGGTGTCGATGCCGTCCGTGGAGTGGTTCGAGGAGCAGCCGCGCGAGTACCGCGAGAGCGTCCTGCCGCCGGCCGTGAAGGCGCGGGTCGCCGTCGAGGCCGGGATCGGCCTGACCTGGTACCGGTTCGTCGGCGACGCCGGCCGGATCGTCTCCCTGGAGCACTTCGGCGCCTCCGCCGACGCCAAGACCCTGTTCGCCGAGTTCGGCTTCACCGCCGAGCACGTGGCCGCCGCGGCCCGCGAGTCGCGCACGGCCGCCCGTACCGCCTGATCCACCAGCCAGAAACAGTTCAGTAGAGGAAGATGATCACTGTGACCGAAGCAACCGCCACCGCGGGAGCACTCAAGCGCCTGTCCGACGAGGGCGTCTCGATCTGGCTGGACGACCTGTCGCGCAAGCGGATCAGCACCGGCAACCTGGCAGAGCTCGTCGCACACCGCAACGTCGTGGGCGTGACCACGAACCCGTCGATCTTCCAGGCCGCCATCGGCTCCGGCGAGGGGTACGAGGAGCAGCTCGCCGACCTGGCCGTGCGCGGTGTCACCGTCGACGAGGCCGTGCGGATGATGACCACGCAGGATGTGCGGGCGGCCGCCGATGTCCTGCGTTCTGTTTACGATGCGTCCGAAGGTGTGGACGGCCGGGTGTCCATCGAGGTCGACCCCCGCCTCGCCCACGACACCGCCGCCACCGTCGCCGAGGCCCGTCAGCTCGCCTGGCTGGTCGACCGGCCCAACGTGATGATCAAGATCCCGGCGACCGAGGCCGGCCTCCCGGCGATCACCGCGGTCATCGCCCAGGGCATCAGCGTCAACGTCACACTGATCTTCTCCCTGGAGCGCTACCGCGAGGTCATGGCCGCCTACCTGGCCGGCCTGGAGCAGGCCGCCGCCAAGGGCCTGGACCTCGCCGCCATCCACTCGGTGGCCTCCTTCTTCGTCTCCCGCGTCGACGCCGAGATCGACAAGCGGCTGACGGTCCTCGGCACCGACGAGGCGCTCGCCCTCAAGGGCCGGGCCGCGCTGGCGAACGCGCGGCTCGCCTACGAGGCCTACGAGCAGGTCTTCGCCGGTGACCGCTGGACCGCCCTGGAGTCCGCCGGCGCGAACCGGCAGCGCCCGCTGTGGGCCTCCACCGGTGTGAAGGACCCGTCGTACAAGGACACCCTCTACGTCGACGAGCTGGTCGCGCCCGGCACGGTCAACACCATGCCGGAGGCGACGCTCGACGCCACCGCCGACCACGGCGACGTCCGCGGTGACACGGTGACCGGCGGCTACGACCGGGCCCGCGCCGACCTGGCGGCCGTCGAGCGGCTCGGCATCTCCTACGACGAGGTCGTGGGCAAGCTGGAGGACGAGGGCGTCGCCAAGTTCCAGGTGGCCTGGCAGGAGCTGCTGGACGCCGTCACGAAGTCCTTGAACAGCAAGGGAGTTGACGCGTAATGAGCGAGACCGCCAAGGAGGTGCGGGTGCCGGTGGTGCCCGCAGCCGACTGGGACAACCCGTTGCGGGACGCACGCGACCGGCGGCTGCCGATGGTCGCCGGGCCGTCCGGCCTGGTCATCTTCGGTGTGACCGGTGACCTGTCCCGCAAGAAGCTGATGCCGGCCGTCTACGACCTGGCCAACCGGGGTCTGCTGCCGCCGGGCTTCTCGCTCGTCGGCTTCGCCCGCCGGGACTGGGAGGACCAGGACTTCGCCCAGGTCGTCCACGACGCGGTGCGCGAGCACGCCCGGACCCCGTTCCGCGAGGAGGTCTGGCAGCAGCTCGCCGAGGGCATGCGCTTCATCCCCGGCGACTTCGACGACGACACGGCGTTCAAGCAGCTGAAGGCCGCGGTCGACGAGCTGGACGGCTCCCGGGGCACCGGCGGCAACTTCGCCTTCTACCTCTCCGTGCCGCCGAAGTTCTTCCCGAAGGTCGTGCAGCAGCTGAAGAAGGTCGGCCTGGCCACCCCGCCGGCCGGGTCCTGGCGGCGGGCGGTCATCGAGAAGCCGTTCGGCCACGACCTGGCGTCGGCGCAGGACCTCAACCGGGTCGTGCACGACGTGTTCGACCCGGAGCAGGTGTTCCGGATCGACCACTACCTGGGCAAGGAGACCGTCCAGAACATCCTGGCGCTGCGCTTCGCCAACCAGATGTACGAGCCGATCTGGAACCGCAGTTACGTCGACCACGTGCAGATCACCATGGCCGAGGACATCGGCATCGGCGGCCGGGCGGGGTACTACGACGGCATCGGGTCGGCCCGTGACGTCATCCAGAACCACCTGCTCCAGCTGATGGCGCTGACCGCCATGGAGGAGCCGATCGCGTTCGACGCGGACGCGCTGCTCACCGAGAAGCTGAAGGTCCTGAAGTCGGTACGGCTGCCGGAGGACCTGGGCAAGCACACCGTGCGCGGCCAGTACGCAGAGGCCTGGCAGGGCGGCGAGAAGGTGATCGGCTACCTCCAGGAGGACGGTATCGACCGCAGGTCGAAGACCGACACCTACGCCGCGGTCAAGGTCGAGATCGACAACCGCCGCTGGGCGGGCGTTCCCTTCTACCTGCGCACCGGCAAGCGGCTCGGCCGCCGCGTCACCGAGATCGCGGTGGTCTTCCAGCGGGCCCCGCACTCCCCCTTCGACTCGACGGCCACCGAGGAACTCGGCGCGAACGCGATCGTCATCCGCGTCCAGCCCGACGAGGGCATGACCGTCCGGTTCGGCTCCAAGGTGCCGGGCACGTCCATGGAGATCCGGGACGTGACGATGGACTTCGCGTACGGCGAGTCGTTCACGGAGTCCAGCCCCGAGGCGTACGAGCGGCTCATCCTGGATGTGCTGCTCGGTGACGCCAATTTGTTCCCCCGTCACCAGGAAGTGGAAGAGTCCTGGAAGATCCTCGACCCGATCGAGACGTACTGGGCGAAGCATGGCAAGCCCGCGCAGTACGAGTCGGGCAGCTGGGGACCGAAGGAAGCCGACGAGATGCTCGCACGAGACGGACGGAGCTGGCGCAGGCCATGAAGATCGACCTGACCGACACCACGGCAAGCAAGATCAACAAGGCGCTGGTGCAGGGTCGCCGCGCCATCGGAACCCCTGCGGTGGGCATGGTCCTGACGATGGTGATCGTCACGGACGAGGAGAACGCCTACGACTCGATCAAGGCCGCCGAGGAGGCCTCGCACGAGCACCCCTCGCGCACCCTGGTCGTCATCAAGCGGCACGCCCGCACCCTGCGCGACCGCACCACCTCCCGCCTGGACGCGGAGGTCCGGGTCGGCTCCGAGGCCGGCACCGGCGAGACGGTCGTGCTGCGCACCTACGGCGACGTCTCCGACCACGCCGACTCGGTGGTGCTGCCGCTGCTGCTGCCGGACGCCCCGGTCGTCGTGTGGTGGCCGGTGGAGGCCCCGGACACCCCGTCCAAGGACCCGCTCGGCGCCCTCGCCCAGCGCCGGATCACCGACCTGTACGCCGTCGAGCGGCCGATGGAGGTCCTGGAGGCCCGCGGCCGCAACTACGCGCCCGGCGACACCGACCTCGCCTGGACCCGGCTCACCCTGTGGCGGTCCATGCTGGCCGCCGCCCTCGACCAGGCCCGGGTCGCCGTGACCTCGGCGGCCGTCGAGGCCGAGGCGGACAACCCCAGCGCCGAACTCCTCGCCCGCTGGCTGGAGGCCCGCCTGGGCGTCAAGGTGGACCGCGTGGTCTCCCCCGGCCCGGTCGTCACGAAGGTACGGCTCGGCACCGCGACCGGCGAGATCGTCATCGACCGTCCCGAGGGCCCGCTGGCCACCCTGACCCTGCCGGGCCAGCCGCCGCGCACCCTCGCGCTGAAGGTCCGCGCCACCTCCGAACTGATCGCCGAGGAGCTGCGCCGCCTCGACGCCGACGAGATGTACGCCATCGCTCTCCGGGGCGAGGGCACCAAGGAGACCGCTTCCGATGTCTGACACCCCCCGGCTCACCCGGCGACCCGAGTGGGCCGCCCTGGAGGACCACCGCGCCCAGGGACAGCCGGTCCTGCGTGAGCTGTTCGCGACGGACCCGGCTCGCGCCGAGCGGTACGTCGTACGCGTCGGCGACCTGTACATCGACTACAGCAAGCACCTGATCACGGACGAGACCCTCGCCCTGCTCCAGGAACTGGCCACCGCCACCGACGTGTTCGGGCTGCGGGACGCGATGTTCCGCGGCGGGAAGATCAACATCACCGAGCGGCGGGCGGTCCTGCACACCGCCCTGCGCGCCCCGCGCGACGCGGTGGTCGAGGTCGACGGCGAGAACGTGGTGCCGGCCGTGCACGCGGTCCTGGACAAGATGGGCGACTTCGCCGGGCGGGTCCGCTCCGGCGAGTGGACCGGCCACACCGGCAAGCGCATCAGGAACGTCGTCAACATCGGCATCGGCGGCTCCGACCTGGGCCCGGCGATGGCCTACGAGGCCCTGCGGGCCTTCACGGCTCGGGAGCTGACGTTCCGTTTCGTCTCCAACGTGGACGGCGCGGACCTCCACGAGGCGACCCGGGACCTGGACCCGGCGGAGACCCTGTTCATCGTCGCCTCGAAGACGTTCACGACGATCGAGACGATCACCAACGCGACCTCGGCTCGGAAGTGGCTGCTCGACGGCCTGGACGGCGACGACAAGGCGGTGGCGAAGCACTTCGTGGCCCTGTCCACGAACGGCGAGAAGGTCACGGACTTCGGTATCGACCCGGACAACATGTTCGAGTTCTGGGACTGGGTCGGCGGCCGCTACTCCTACGACTCCGCCATCGGCCTCTCGCTGATGATCGCGATCGGACCGGACCACTTCCGTGAGATGCTCGACGGCTTCCACCTGGTCGACGAGCACTTCCGCACCGCGCCCGCCGAGGCCAACGCGCCTCTGCTGCTCGGCCTGCTGGGCATCTGGTACGGCAACTTCTCCGACGCCCAGTCGCACGCGGTGCTGCCGTACTCGCACTATCTCTCCAAGTTCACGGCCTACCTGCAGCAGCTGGACATGGAGTCCAACGGCAAGTCGGTGGACCGGGACGGCCGTCCGGTGGACTGGCAGACGGGTCCCGTGGTGTGGGGCACGCCCGGCACCAACGGCCAGCACGCCTATTACCAGTTGATCCACCAGGGCACGAAGCTGATCCCGGCGGACTTCATCGGCTTCGCCGAGCCGGTCGCCGAGCTGAGCGGTGAACTCAGGGCGCAGCACGACCTGCTGATGGCGAACTTCTTCGCCCAGACCCAGGCGCTGGCCTTCGGCAAGACGGCGGAGGAGGTCCGCGCGGAGGGCGTCGCGGAGGAGCAGGTCGCGCACCGCACCTTCCAGGGCAACCACCCGACCACGACGTTCCTGGCCCGTGAACTGACGCCGTCCGTGCTCGGCCAGCTGATCGCGCTGTACGAGCACAAGGTGTTCGTGCAGGGCGCCGTCTGGAACATCGACTCCTTCGACCAGTGGGGCGTGGAGCTCGGCAAGGTCCTCGCCAAGCGCATCGAGCCCGCCCTGACCGAAGGCGCCGACGTGCCCGGCCTGGACCCGTCCACCACTGCTCTGGTCTCCACGTACCGCACGCTCAAGGAAGTGAACTGACATGCAGCTCGGACTCATCGGCCTCGGCAAGATGGGTGGCAACATGCGCGAGCGGATCCGCCGCGCGGGCCACACCGTCATCGGCTACGACCGCAACCCGGACGTCTCCGACGTCAAGAGCCTCGCGGAGCTGGTCGACAAGCTCGACGCCCCGCGCACGATCTGGGTGATGGTCCCGGCCGGCACCGCCACCCAGGGTGTCGTCGACGAGCTGAAGGACCTGCTCTCCGAGGGCGACACGGTGGTCGACGGCGGCAACTCCCGCTGGACGGACGACGAGAAGCACGCCGCCGAGCTGGGCATCAAGGGCATCGGCTTCGTCGACGCCGGTGTCTCCGGCGGCGTGTGGGGCCTGCAGAACGGGTACGCCCTGATGGTCGGCGGCGACAAGGAGCACGTCGCACGGCTCCAGCCGATCTTCGAGGCGCTCAAGCCGGAGGGCCCGTACGGCTACGTCCACGCGGGCCGGGTCGGCGCCGGGCACTTCTCCAAGATGGTCCACAACGGCATCGAGTACGCCATGATGCAGGCGTATGCGGAGGGCTGGGAGCTCCTTGAGAAGGTCAAGTCGGTGGACAACGTCCGCGAGGTCTTCCGCTCCTGGCAGGACGGCACCGTCATCCGCTCCTGGCTGCTCGACCTCGCGGTCAACGCCCTGGACGACGACGAGCACCTGGACAAGCTGAAGGGCTTCGCGCAGGACTCCGGCGAGGGCCGCTGGACCGTCGAGGCGGCCATCGACAACGCGGTGCCGCTCCCGGCGATCACCGCCTCCCTGTTCGCCCGGTTCGCGTCCCGACAGGACGACTCCCCGCAGATGAAGATGATCGCGGCCCTGCGCAACCAGTTCGGCGGCCACGCGGTCGAGTCCGCGAAGGACTGACCGACGGTGGGGGACCTCCTTCTGGTCCGCCACGGTGAGACGGAGTGGAGCCTGTCGGGCCAGCACACCAGCTGGACCGACCTGCCCCTCACCCAGCACGGCGAGGAACAGGCCAAGTCCCTCGCCCTGCTGCTCACCGGCCGGACCTACGCACTGGTACTGGCCAGCCCGCTGAGCCGCGCGACACGCACGGCCGAGCTGGCCGGCCTCACCGGGGTCATACCCGACCCCGACCTGCACGAATGGGACTACGGCGGCTACGAGGGCATCACCACGGTGGAGATCCACCGCTCCCGCCCCGACTGGTACCTGTGGACCGACGGCGTGCCCCCGGGTCCGGCGGGCCACCCCGGCGAGTCGCCCGAGGAGATCGGGGCCCGGGCCGACCGGGTGCTCGCCACGGTGGACAAGGCCCTCGCGGGCGACGACGGCGATGTGGTCCTCGTGGCCCACGCCCACTTCCTGCGGGTGCTCACCGCCCGCCGCCTGGGGCTGCCGCCCGCCGAGGGCCGGCTGTTCCAGCTGGCGACCGGGACGGTCAGCCGGTTGTCCATGGAGCACGGGTGGCCTGTGATCGCCGAGTGGAACAAGACGCCGTGAGCGATCTCGTGACGGCCCGTCAGTAGCAACTGGCGGGCCGTTTCGACGTGTTGGACCACCCCCGACCACGCCGGGCGGTGCCCGCGGTTCGGGCCGACCTCGGGGCCAGGACGTCGCGAGTTTCTACGGCCCCTTTCCTAACCCCTTGTCGAAAGTCCGGCGAAGCCCATAGCCTTGCGCCGCGCCGGTGCCGTCGTCCGACCGGGCCCGGTCGTGACGGGATGGGAGGGGCAGCCGCGTGAAGCGCACATCGCGTGACATCCGCACCGCGAACCGCTACGAGGTACTGCGCCAGATCATCGCCCAGTCCCCCACCTCCCGGCAGACGCTGGCCGCCGCCACCGGACTGAGCGTCGCCACCGTCGCCACGCTCGTCGGCGAGCTGCTCGACCTGCGGATGATCACCGAGGTCGGTTTCGAGGACTCCGCGGGGGGCCGCCCCCGGGGTCTGATGGCCGTCAACGCGGCCGGCGGCGCGCTGATCGGCGTCGACATCGCGGAGACCTACGTCCGGGTCGAGCTGTTCGACCTGGGCCTGAACGTGCTGGCCCGCGCCGTGGAGGACATGCGCCCGGGCGAGCACCGGCCCGAGCAGGTGGTCGGCCATGTCGCCACCGCCGTCGGCTCGGTGGTCGCCCAGGCCGGGGTGGAGGGCGCGCGGGTGCTGGGCGTCGGGGTGAGCGTGCCGGGCCAGGTCGACCGGGGCAGCGGGATCGCCGAGTACGCGCCCAACTGGGACTGGCACGAGGTGCCGTTGCTGGATCTGCTGTCCGAGCACATCGCCTACCCGCTGTACCTGGACAACCCGCTGCGGGCGAGCGCGGTGGCCGAGCTGTGGTTCGGGGCCGCGCGCGGGCACGAGGACGCCGTGGTGGTGAACCTCGGGACCGGGGTGGGCGCCGGACTGGTCCTGGCCGGTGGGCTGTACCGGGGGGTGAGCAACAGTGCCGGGGAGTGGGGGCACACGACGCTCGTGCTGGACGGGCGGCTGTGCCACTGCGGCAACCACGGCTGTGTCGAGACGTACGTCGGCGCGCCCGGCATCATGCTCAATCTGCGCGAACTCAGCCCGCGCAGCACGCTGTTGCATCCCGAGGACCAGACGGCGACCGTCGACGCCCTGGCCCGCGGGGTCGCCGCGGGCGATCCGGTGGCCGTCAAGGTCGTCCGAGACACGGCCCGTTACCTGGGCGCGGGCGTCTCGGACCTGGTGAACCTGTTCAACCCCGAGGTGGTCGTGCTGAGCAGCTGGGTCGCCAAGAAGCTGGGCACACCGCTGCTCGACGAGGTGCGCGAGGCCGTCCGGCGGCACGCGCTGAGGCGGCCGTTCGCCACCACCGAGATCGTCCTCTCCCCCGTCCCCACCGACCCGGTGTGTCTCGGCGCGGCCACGTTCGCGCTGGAGGGCGCCCTGGAGTCGGTGGGACAGCGGACCGCGAAACGCACCGTCACCACCGCAAGGAGCCGCAGTACCGCACCACCCCTATGACGACGGAAGGACGCCGCAACAGGCCCTCACACGAGAAGACCTCGATCATCGCCGACGAGTCCAGCAAGACCAGGCAATTCATCTCCGAGCTCCCGCAGTGGATCTCGCAACCCGACACCGCACAACAACGAACGTCCGGTGCGCACATCGGGATTTGGGTTCCATCATCGCGACATGGACCCAATGGTACGGTAATCGCGTGAGTACGGAACGTGTGCAGGAGATGCGACAGTTCGGGCACCGTGCCCGGCTGGCGCCGACGCCAGCGCAGATCCGGCTCATGGACGACCAGGCGCACGCGGCCCGCACCCTGTGGAACTGCCTGCACGACTGGTGGACGATGCTCCCGAAGGAGAAGCGTTCCCTGGCCGCGGCCGACGCGGCGATCCGCCAGGCCCGCAAGGACATCGACTGGTTCGGCATGCTCCCCGCCCAGGCTGCGCAGGCGGTGCTGAAGACGTACTTCCAGGCGTGGAAGAACTGCTGGGACAGGCGCGCCGACGCACCGAACTTCAAGCCCCGCCTGCGCACGTGATGTCGGTGGACATCCCGCAGGGTCGGGACCTGAACATCACCCGTGTACACCGACGTTGGGGCTTGGTCAACATCCCCAGGGTCGGCCGCGTCCGCTTCCGCTGGACCAAAGATCTCCCGGTCGGCAAGCGGGCCGACACCGAGAACCGGATCACCGGGGCCCGGCTGGTCAAGGATGCTCTCGGCTGGCACATCGCCTTCCGCGTCCAGACACTCCAAGCCAGGCCGGAGCCGCACACCGGCCCGCAGGTCGGCATCGATGCCGGAGTGAACCTGCCCCTGGCCCTGTCGGACGGCAACCACCAGGACCACGGCCGCCCGCCACGTCTCCCCGACGGCACGGCCGACCGCGACAAGTGGCTGAACCCGCAGGAGAAGGCCAGGCTTCTGGGCTTGGAACGACGTGCCGCCCAGCTCAAGCAGTACCGCAAGCGCGGGGGAGAAGACCTCCCACCGTTTGCGGAACACCTACGACCAGATCAAGCAGCTCCGCGCAAAAGCCACGCGCCTCGCCGTTGACTGGCAGCACAAGACCACCACCAGCATCGCCAGGCAGTACGGCACGGTTGTGGTCGAACAGCTCAGCATCAAGAACATGGTCAAGTCCGCCAGGGGCACCACCGCCGAACCCGGCCGGAACGTCGCCCAGAAGTCCGGCCTGAACCGCTCCATCAGCCAAGAAGCATGGAGCCGCACCGTGACGCTGCTGACATACAAGACCGCCCGCCACGGCGGCACTCTGCACAAGGTTCCCGCCCCTGACACCTCTCGGCGCTGCTCTGCACGTGGCTTCACCACACCCGGAAGCCGGGAGGACCAAGCCACGTTCGTATGCAAGAACCCCGACTGCGGATGGTCCGGCAACGCCGATCACAACGCGGGCCGGAACATCTTGCACCTGTACCAGATGGGCCACGCGCTCATCCCGGCTGCCGGGAGGGCAGTCGTCAGGCGTCCCCGTGGCGTCAAGCCCGCCACCGCAAGGTAGGCAGGAATCTCCCTCGTTCACGAGGGAGAGCACTTCAATACGACCCGGACTACGCGGCGGGCGACGAACGACAATCAGACAGTTTGGAGACAGTCTCCGCGACCTTCGCGGCCCGCTCGATCACGCCGTACGTCTTCGACCAGGAAAGACACGGCAGTTCGGCGGTGACCGGCGCACTGGTGGGCATGCAGTCCGGCAAGTGCCTGACGGCGGATGCCTCCGGGGCTGCCCTCGCCACCTGCACGGGCGCCGACGGCCAGTCCTGGTACGACGCGCAGGGCACCCTGAAGGGCGCGAACGGCTATCTGACGGCTTCGGGTTTAGGTCTGACGACCACCGCCGACCGCACCGGTGACGCGGGCCGGCGCCGGCTGCTGAACGCCAACGGCCAGATCCTCAGCGAGGCGTCCGGCAAGTGCCTGGACGTGAGCGGGCAGGCCACCGCCGACGGCGGCAAGGTGATCCTCTACAGCTGCAACGGCGGCGCCAACGAGGCCTGGACCAGGCAGTAGCCGCACCGCTTCGCACGAACCGAGGGTCGCCGGCCACCCCCTGACCCGGCGGCCCTCAACTGACCCCGCATTCGCGTCCGTTCGTGATTCCGAACCGGGTACAACGTTTCGCGCAGACTTCGTCCAACCTCTTGCCGAAGCATTAGCCGAAGGTTAACGTCCCGCACCGCAGCGCAATTTCAGCCATCTGGCTTCCGGGGTTCCCCACGGCCGTAGAGCCGCAGCCGCACTCGACAGACAAGGACGTCAGCATGTCGGCACTCAGCAACAACAACTGGTCCCGCCGGTCTCTCTTCCGGGCGGCCGCGGGCATGGCCGCAGCCGGCACGCTGGCCGCGTGCGGCGGCAACAACGGGCGGGGCGGAGGGTCGGGGTCGGGCACGCAGCTCACCCAGTACTTCCACGCCTACGGCGAAGCGGGTACCGAGCAGGCCCTCAAGCGCTACGCGGCGGCGTACAAGAAGGCCGGCGTGAGCACCAACTGGATCACGGGCAACAACTTCGAGTCCGCGCTCTTCGCGGCCCTGCTCACCAAGAAGGCGCCCGACGTCTTCGAGTTCCACCCGCAGCTCCAGCTCGTCAAGAGCGGCCAGGTGGCGGACCTGAGCGACATCATCGACCCGGTCAAGGACGACTTCAACCCGAACGACATCAACTCCCACACGGTCGACGGGAAGATCTACGGGATCCGGATGATCGACGACCCGCAGTTCTTCTACTACCGCAAGTCGATGCTGGAGAAGGCCAAGGTCGAGGTGCCGACCACGCTCGACGAACTGATCGAGGCGGCCGCCAAGCTCACCACCAGCAAGGTCAAGGGCGTCTTCCTCGGCAACGACTTCAGC
This sequence comes from Streptomyces sp. NPDC048254, assembly GCF_043201895.1. NCBI lineage: Bacteria > Bacillati > Actinomycetota > Actinomycetes > Kitasatosporales > Streptomycetaceae > Streptomyces > Streptomyces sp. NPDC048254. The sequence goes on along the minus strand of NZ_JBICZJ010000003.1, from coordinate 311,865 downwards.
GCGATCCAGAACCCCATCATCTGGTCCGCCGGCGCCGACACCATCAACGACAAGAACGAGATCGCATACCACACGGACGGCGTCGTCGGGGGCCTGAAGCAGCTCCGGACCCTGTTCACCAGCGGCAACGTGCTCCTCGACGCCCCGACCGACTTCTGGGACCCGTCCTCGCTCAACCAGGGCCTGTGTGCCATCCAGTGGGGCGGTATGTGGTCCATGCCGGCCATGCAGCAGGCCCTCGGCGACGACCTCGGCATCTTCCCGTTCCCCAAGATCGGCAGCGCCGGCAAGCCGTCCGTCTACAACGGCGGCTGGTCGATCTTCGTCAACGCCAAGGGCAAGAACGTCGACGCGGCCAAGGAGTACGTCAAGTGGCTGTGGATCGACCAGAAGCAGTACCAGGAGGACTGGGCCACCTCGTACGGCTTCCACATCCCGCCGCGCACCTCGATCGCCAGCGGGGCCACCAAGCTCAAGTCCGGCCTGGCCGCCGAGGGCGTGAAGCTCTTCACCGACTACGGCCACTTCGACAACATCGCCTACGACCAGACGATGCAGACCGCGTTCGCCAACGTGATCGCGTCCTCCGTCCGCAAGAACGGCGACCCCGAGGCGGCGCTCGACACCTGCGACAAAAAGGTCAATGTCGAGCTCAAGAAGCTGTTCGGATAGGCCACCGGGAAGACCACGACATGTCGACCACCACCACACGCGGGGTCGCCCAGCCCGTCCCGGCCAAGGCCACCTCGGCGCGGCCGCGGCGGGGCCTGCGGGGCAACCCGACCGTGAACTTCTGGCTCTTCACCGGGTCCTTCCTCATCGGTCTGGCGATCTTCGTCATCGTGCCGATCGGCTGGAGCATCTGGCTCAGCTTCTTCGACGCCCGCTACACCGTCACACCGAGCCATTTCATCGGCTTCGACAACTACAAGCAGATCCTGACCAACAGCGGCTTCCCCGACTCGCTGCTGACGTTCACCGTGTTCGCCGCGTTCATCGTGCCGACCACCTGGGCGCTGTCGCTAGGGCTCGCGCTGCTGGTGAACCGCCTGCGGTTCATGAGGGCGTTCTTCCGGTCGGTGTTCTTCCTGCCGACCGCCGTCTCGTACGTGGCCGCCGCCCTGATCTGGAAGATGTCCATCTTCAGCGGTGTCCGCTTCGGACTCGCGAACACGGTCATCGGCTGGTTCGGCGCCGACACCGTCGCATGGATGTCCAACCCCACCCCGCCCTGGTACTGGCTGGTCATCGTGACCCTGCGGCTGTGGATCCAGTCGGGCTTCTACATGATCCTGTTCCTGGCTGCGCTCCAGAACATCCCGGCCGAGCTGTACGAGGCCGCCGCCATCGACGGCGCCAGGCCGGGCTGGCAGACCTTCCGGCACATCACACTGCCGCAACTGCGTGCCACCTCGACCGCGGTGATCCTGCTGCTGCTCATCGCCGCCTACCAGGCCTTCGACGAGTTCTTCAACATCGTCGGGCAGAAGGCGACCTGGGCGCAGACGCCGCTCATGGAGCTCTACAAGACGGCCCTCGGCACCAGCCAGGACTACGGCGCGGGCAGCGCCGGCGCGGTCATCCTGTCGCTGCTCATCTGCCTCGTCACCCTGCTCCAGGGCAAGTTCATGGGCTTCGGAAGGGGGGACTAGTCCACATGACCACCACCACGTCTCAGGTCGGCAAGCGACACAGGAAGGGCGGGGGCGTCCTCGGCAACACGGGGCTGTACGTCGCCGTCGGTATCGCCGCCCTGCTCTTTCTGATCCCCTTCTACCTGATCGTCCGCAACGCCCTCTCCACGGATCTGGAGATCACGGGCGAGAACTGGAAGGTGCTGCCCTCCTTCCAGTGGGGCAACATCTCCGAGCTGTTCGACGACCCCACGGTCGACTTCGGCCGCTCCATGGTGAACTCGCTGGTCGTCGCCGTCCTGACCACGGCCGGCACGCTCCTGGTGTGCTCCCTGGCCGGCTACGGCCTGGCCCGCATCCCGTACAGGCACGCCAACAAGGTCTTCTACGCGGTCCTGGCGACCCTGATGGTCCCCACGGCCGTCACCTTCGTGCCCAGCTTCGTGCTCGTCTCGTCACTCGGCTGGGTGGACACCTACCGCGGTCTCATCATCCCGGGCCTCTTCAGTGGTTTCACCTGCTTCCTTTTCCGGCAGTACTTCCTCGGATTCCCGAAGGAGCTGGAGGAGGCGGCACGCGTGGACGGGCTCGGCTACTGGGGCGCGTACTGGCGGATCGTCGTACCCAACTCGCTGAACTTCTTCGCGGCGATCGCCACGATCACCTTCATCAGCGCCTGGAACTCCTTCCTGTGGCCGCTGGTCATCGGCCAGGACCCGAGCTCCTGGACCGTGCAGATCGCACTCTCCTCCTTCATGACCAACCAGACGGTGAACTTCCATCTGATCTTCATGGCCACCGCCATCTCCATCCTGCCCCTGGTGTTCGTCTTCCTCTTCCTCCAGCGCTGGCTGGTGCAGGGGATCGCGCAGACCGGTATCAAGGGCTGACACCCTTCCGAAGACCTGGAGACCGATGTCTTTCCGTACCTCCGCCACCGACTACGTCGAGGACGTCTCCCCGGGCTCGGGCGCCCTGCCGCCCCGCGCCCGGTACCCGCACTCGGACGCCGAGTCGCTCTCACTGAACGGCAGTTGGCGCTTCCGGCTGTCGGCCACGGCCGACGCCGAGGACGACTCGTTCGCCGAGCCCGGGTACGACGCCGGCGGCTGGGCGGAGGTCTCGGTCCCGGGCCACTGGGTGCTCCAGGGCCATGGCGCACCGATCTACACGAACCACCTCTACCCGTTCCCGGTCGACCCGCCGAGGGTCCCGACCGAGAACCCCACCGGCGACCATCTCCGCGTCTTCGACCTTCCCGGGGAGTGGGACCTGACCGACGGCGGGGCGGTGCTCCGCTTCGACGGGGTCGAGTCCTGCGCCCGGGTCTGGCTGAACGGCACGGACATCGGCGAGTTCAAGGGCTCCCGGCTGCCGCACGAGTTCGCGGTCGGCCACCTGCTGAGGCCGGCCGGCAACGTGCTCGCCGTCCGTGTCCACCAGTGGTCGGCCGGTTCCTATCTGGAGGACCAGGACCAGTGGTGGCTGCCCGGCATCTTCCGTGACGTGACCCTGCTGCACCGCCCGGCGGGCAGCGTCCTGGACTTCTTCGTCCACGCCTCCTACGACCACCGCACGGGCGAGGGCACCCTGCGCATCGACTCCGATGTCGACGGGCGGGTGTCCGTGCCCGCCCTGGACATCGATGTCTCGACCGGCGAGCCGGTGACGGTCCCGGTCGAGGCGTGGACGGCGGAGACCCCGAAGCTGTACGACGGGGTACTGGCCACCGAGGGCGAGCGGGTGCCGTTGCGGATCGGCTTCCGGACGGTGGCGCTCGCCGACGGGCTGATCAAGGTCAACGGCACGCCCGTCCTCTTCAAGGGCGTCAACCGGCACGAGTGGCACCCGGAGCGGGGCCGCGCCCTCGACCTGGAGACCATGCGGGCGGACGTGCTGCTGATGAAGCGGCACAACATCAACGCGGTCCGCACCTCCCACTACCCGCCGCACCCGGACTTCCTGGACCTGTGCGACGAGTACGGCCTGTGGGTGATCGACGAGTGCGACCTGGAGACCCACGGCTTCACCGAACAGGCCTGGCGGGACAACCCGGTCGACGACGACCGCTGGACCCCGGCCCTGCTCGACCGGGCGGCCCGGATGGTCGAGCGCGACAAGAACCACCCGTCGGTGGTGATCTGGTCGCTCGGCAACGAGGCCGGCACCGGCCGGGGCCTGACCGCGATGGCCGAATGGATCCACGGCCGGGACCGGTCACGGCTCGTGCACTACGAGGGTGACATCAACTGCCGTGACACGGACGTCTATTCGCGGATGTACGCCGACCACGCCGAGGTCGAGCGGATCGGCCGCGGCCTGGACGGCGGCACCCACGGGCGCCGCCGGCTCCCCTTCATCCTCTGCGAGTACGGGCACGCCATGGGCAACGGCCCCGGTGGCCTGGCCGACTACCAGCGGATCTTCGAGTCGTACGACCGGATCCAGGGCGGCTTCATCTGGGAGTGGATCGACCACGGCATCAAGGACGACCGCTACGGCTACGCCTACGGCGGCGACTTCGGCGAGGAGCTGCACGACGGGAACTTCGTCTGCGACGGACTGGTCTTCCCAGACCGGCGGCCCTCCCCCGGTCTGGTCGAGTACAAGAAGGTGATCGAACCGGTCCGGTTCGAGGGCGACGGCACCGCCGTCCGGATCACCAACAAGCAGGACTTCGCCGACCTGTCCGCGCTGGCCTTCACCTGGTCGTACGAGGTCGACGGCGAGACCGTCGAGTCGGGCGGCCTGGCCGTACCCGCACTGGCGCCCGGTGAGTCGGCGGACGTGAAGCTGCCGGAACCGCCCGCCGTCACGGGCGGCGGCGAGACCCGGTGGACGGTACGGGCGCTGCTCGCGGCCGACACCGCCTGGGGGTCGCAGGGCCATGTCGTGGCCTGGGGCCACATCCCGGTCACAGCACGGCAGTTGCCGTCACTCGCCGCAACCGTCGGGCCGGTGCCCGGCGAGGGCCGGATCGCCCTCGGCCCCGCCACCTTCGACGCCCGCAGCGGCGCGCTGCTCGGCATCGGCCCGGTGGACGTGACCGGACTGCGCCTGGACGTCTGGCGGGCGACGACCGACAACGACGACGGCGCGGCCTGGCAGAGCGACATCCGCTACGGCCAGCTGTGGCGCAAGTTCGGTCTGCACCGCATGCGGCACCGCCTGGACGCGGTGGAGGCGGACGGCGACGCGCTGACCGTACGCACCCGAGTGGCCCCGGCGGCCTGGGAGTTCGGCCTGGTCACGGTCTACCGCTGGACCTCGGACGGCGACCGCCTCAAGCTCACCGTCTCGGTGTCCCCCGACGGCGACTGGACGGTGCCGCTGCCCCGGCTCGGCATCCGCTTCGGACTCCCGGCGGCCGAGCGCGTGCGGTGGTTCGGCGGCGGCCCCGAGGAGGCCTACCCGGACACCAGGTCGGCCGCCCTGATCAGCCGTTGGGAGTCGACGGTCGACGACCTCCAGACCCCGTACGTCCGCCCGCAGGAGAACGGCGCCCGCGCGGACGTCCGTTGGGCGGAGATCGGCGGCCTGCGGATCGAGGGAGACCCGGAGTTCTGGTTCACCGCCCGACGCTGGACCACCGAGCAGCTGGACGCGGCCGCCCACCGCACCGACCTCACCCCGGGTCCCACCGTGTGGGTCAACTTGGACCACGGCCAGCACGGCATCGGCTCGCAGTCCTGCGGCCCGGGTGTCCTGCCGCCGTACCAACTCCACGCCGGACCGGCCGAGTTCTCCTTCGTGTTCTCGGACATCGGCTGACCCTTCGGCCCGGTCACCCGCCGTGTCCCGGCCCGCAGCGGTACACCGTGTAGGCCGAGACCCGAACCGGCGAGCAGTGGCCGATGACCCAGCGCATCAGGGCGCGGCCCGGGGTCCTGGCGCCCCGGGCACGGTGGGTGAGGTCGGCACGGCCCAGGAGGACGTACCGGAGCCTGCCGGTGTCGATCAGCTGGTGGAAGGCCGTGGCGGCGGGGAAGGGCACATGGGCGGTGAAGCCGCCCACCGGCAGGACCGGGGCGTTGGCCGCGAGGATGTACGGCGCCGCCGCCTGCCAGCGGGGTACGGCGGCCAGATAGCGGGCGCCGTCGCGGTGCGCGGTGAGGTAGGCGAGGACCCGCCGCTGGGCCGGGGTCAGGGCCGAGGTGGCGTTGTGGACGCGGACGCTGGCCGGGCCGACCCGGCCGAATCCGCCAGGCTGGTTGTACCGCAGGGACAGCGCGGACGCGGACCACACCGTGGGGATGACGAGGACGGCGATGAGGGCGACGGCGAGTCCGGTCCGGTGCCGGCGCGGCCGGTCGGCGACGAGCAGGGCCAGGGCCGGCAGGGACAGTCCTACGGCGACGGCGACCGACCAGGCGAAGAAGTGCGGGTAGGTCAGGGCGAGGGCCGCGCACCAGGCGACGTTGACGGCGAGCACCGCGCCGAGCACGCCGCGCCGCCGTAGCTGTGTCACGCCCGCCCCGGCCAGCGCCGCCAGGGCCACCGCCACCACGCCCATGTAGTAGGTGTGCCCGGTCACGCTGCCGAAGCTGAAGACCAGGAAGAAGGTCACCAGCCACACCCCCCACATCAGGTGTCCGGCCAGGACGGGGTCGGTACGCGGGACGCGGCGGCGCCACAGCGCCAGCCCTCCGGCCACCAGGCCGAGCGCGGCGAGCGGATACAGCCAGCCGGTCTGGGTGGCGATGCCGGGGCTGAACATCTTCCAGACGCTGTCCCCCATGCCCGGCGACAGCCTGCTGTGCGCCCGGTCGGCGACGATGCTGCCGGTGCCGGCGGCGTCGACGCCCAGTGCGCGGAAACGGGTGAGGAAGTTGTAGCCGACGACCAGCCCGAACGGCGAGTTGTCGGTCGTACCGTCCAGGTACGGGCGGCCCGACGCCGAGGTGAGCGTGGCGACCAGCATCCAGGACAGGGACACCGTCAGCATGACCGCGCCCGCCACGGCCACGTCGCGGATCCGGCGGCGCAGGGACGTCGGCGCGGCCACCAGATAGGGCACGGCCAGCGCGGGCAGCACCGCCCAGGCCTCCAGCATCTTGCACTGGAAGGCCACCCCGACCCAGACGCCCGCCAGGACGAGGGTGCGCATCCGGGCGCGGGCGGTGGCCCGTTGGGCGGCCTCGGCGGCGAGCAGCAGCAACAGCACGAACGGCGCGTCCTCGGTGACGGACCGGGCCAGGCCCACGGTCACCGGGGTGAGCGTGAGGAACGCGGCGGCCAGCAACCCCGCCCCCACCCCCGCCCAGCGCCGTACCACCACGTGCAGCAGCAGCACGGCGGCCACGCCCTCCAGGCCCTGCGGGATCACCAGGGCCCAGGGGTGGAAGCCGAAGGCCAGCGCCGACAGGGCCTGCGGCCACAGGAAGCCGGGCAGTTTGTCCAGGGTGATCGAGGCCGCCGGGTCGAAGGAGCCGTAGAAGAAGGCGACCGGGTTGTCGGTCATGCTGCGGACCGCGCTCGCGTAGAAGGCGTGGTACGCGCTGTGCCAGATGCCCCAGAAGTAGAGGAGCGCGGCGACGGCGGTGACGGCGCCGAGCAACGGGCGCTCGTAGCGCTCGGTGCGGGTCCGCGCCGGGGTCGGCGGAGGTGGCGGACCCTGGACACGGACGAGCGGCGCGGTGACGGCAGGGCTCGGCATCGGAGGCGGCCTCCAGGACTCCCGGGTTCCAGGACTTCCGGTACGTCCTGGATTGCTACGGCCTCTAGGACGGGTGGAAATCGACGAAGGTCACATCCGGAACGGTGAGAACATTCAGGATCTTCGTGAGTATCCGCCGCAGCGCCTGTGACCAGCCTGAATCCGGGGCGTGTCTCACCGGCCTCTCACCGCAGGCTCACCTGGCGGCTCAGCGGGCCGGCCGCCCGGCGTGCTGGGCCGCGAGGCGCACCGGCGCGTTCTGGGCGCCGTATCCGCGATAGCCGGGATCGCGCTCGACCAGTTCGAAGAACACCCGTCCGACGGTGCGGGTGTAGCAGTGCCGGAAGACACCGCCGGCGTCCCGGTCGTAGAGGATGCCGAGGGATCGGTACGTCTCCAGCTCGCCGTCGGCGAACTCGAACCGGGCGGCCAGGTCGTCGTAGTAGTTGGCGGGAATGGGCAGCGGGCTGCCGCCTGCGGCGCGGAAGACGCGGGCCGCGGCGACGACGTCGTCGGTGGCCAGGGCGATGTGCTGGGCGTGCAGGGTGTCGTCGGCCGGGGCCGCGCCGACGCCGAGGGCGATCCGGACGCTGCCGTCGGCGTTGGTGACGGCGCGGGAGCGCAGCAGCCCGTAGGGGTCGGCGACGTCGACGCTCTCCTGGGCGTGCAGGCCGAGGACGCTGCGGTGGAAGAGGGCCGCCTCGTCGTACTGGTGCCAGGGCTGGGTGAGCGCGAGGTGGTCGATGCGTGCCGGGACGGGCGCCGGGGTGTGCGACATGCCGATGAAGTCGGCTCGCCAGTCGGGGAGTTCGGGGCCACGGCCGGTGGCGCAGAAGAACAGTTCGGTGCCGTCGGGGGCGGCGACCGCGTCGAGCGGGGCGTCCTCGGGGGCGCGACGGCGGGGCAGTACGGGGGCGAGCAGGGCCTCGGCGCGGCGGGCGGCGGCCCAGGGGTCGGGTGACTCCAGGCCGACCGCGGCGAGCTGGGTGCCTTCGCGGCGGGCGGCGGGACCGGTGTTGACCAGGATCCGGGCCTCGCCGCGCTCCCACAGGTCAACCGGCTTGCTGCGGTGCCGGGCGGTCCGGGCGAAGCCGAGGGCGCCGAGCAGCGCGGAGACGGGTTCGGCGTCCGGGGTGACGAGCTCGGCGAAGGCGACTCCCGTCGGCACGACCGGCGCAGGCAACTCCCCTATGCCCACGGCCTCTTGGAGCACCAGCAGCGAACGGTGCGCGTCGACGGCGGTCGGCCCGGCCTCGGCCTGCCGGAAGACGTCGTTGAAGACTTCGAGGGAGAGCGGCCCGTCGTATCCCGTACGCAGCACGTGCCGCACCAGCCCGGCGACATCGAAGCCGCCCTGCCCCGGGAAGCACCGATGGTGACGGCTCCACTGGAGCACGTCCATGGCGAGCAGCGGGGCGTCGGCCAGCTGGAGAAAGAAGATCTTCTCGCCGGGGACGGCCTCGATGCCCTTGGGATCGGAGCCCCGGGAGAGGATGTGAAAGCTGTCGAGACAGGTCCCGAGGGCGGGGTGGTCGGCCGCCTCCACGATCCGCCAGGCGTGGTCGTACGTACTGACGTGCCGGCCCCAGGCGAGTGCCTCGTAGGCGACGCGGATGCCGGACTCCTGGGCGAGCGTTGCCAGTTGGGAGAGCTGTTCGGCCGCGAGATCGTCGTCGTCGAGAGCGAGCGGGGAGACGGAGGAACAGACGAGGACGGTGTCGGCCCCCAACTCCCCCATCAGCTCGAACTTGTGCCGGGCGCGGCGGAGGTTGCGCGCGAACTCGTCATCGGGGACGGCCTCGATGTCCCGCATGGGCTGATAGAGGTCGACGGTGAGCCCAAGATCGGCACACCGGACCCGTATCTCGCGGGGAGACAGCGGGCTGGCGAGCAGATCGTTCTCGAAGATCTCGACACCGTCGAACCCGGCCCGGGAGGCCGCGGTGAGCTTCTCGGTGAGGGACCCACTGAGCGAGATGGTGGCTATGGAAGTACGCATGCCCTTATTCCTCACGTCCACTGCAACGCGCCCCTTCAGGGGCGCGGGGCTGTATCGATGTGCGGCTGCCGCCGCGTGGGCGCGACCAGCCACGTCCGGCCCGCACCCGTCACGCAACCTGACCCACCGACTTCTCGGCCAACTCCGCGATGTCGGCGAGCATCCGACCGCTGTCGGCCTCCCTCCCCGTGAACAACCGAAACGCATCCGCAGCCTGGAACACCGCCATCCCGCCCCCGTCCAGCACGGCACACCCCAACGCCCGGGCGGTACGCACCAGCTCAGTCTCCAGTGGCCGGTACACCACCTCGGCCACCCACAACCCGGGACGCAGCAGCTCGGCCGGCAACGGCAGCCCAGGATGCGCGGCCATCCCCGTAGGCGTCGCATGCACCAGTCCATCGGCATCGGCCAGCAGCCCCGCCAGCCGGTCCGGCGTCGCGGCGACCGCCCGCCCTTCGCCGAAGTACCGGTTCAGAGAGCTCGCGAGATCCGCGGCCCGGTCGGCGAGCGCGTCCACGACAGTGACCCGCTCGGCCCCCAGCGTGAGCGTCGCGTGCGCGACTGCGGCCCCGGCGCCCCCGGCACCGAGCTGTACGACCCGCTCCAGCGGAGCGTCCCGCAGCCCGCGCGCGAACGACGCCGCGAACCCGGTGACGTCTGTGTTGTGGCCGACCGCCCTCCCGCCGCCCTCGAAGACCACCGTGTTGACCGCGCCCAGCGCCTCGGCCTGCGGGGCGAGCGCGTCCAGGTGCTCGATGACGAGCTGCTTGCAGGGGTGTGTGATGTTGAGCCCGTCGAAGCCGAGGTCACGGGCGGCCCGCAGCAGATCCCCGACGGCCTCGGGCGGCACGCCCAGCACGTCGATGTCGATCAGCCGGTACAGGTACCGCAGCCCCTGCCGGTCGGCCTCCCGCTCGTGCAGGGCCGGGCTGAGCGACGGTCCGATTCCGGAGCCGATCAGTCCGACGAGAAACGAGTCCTTGGCCACGGGGACCTCCTGAGCTGAGCTCCAATGTACGAACTAGTACGTTAGCTATATCAGGCGAGCCGTCCTCCGGGAAGACCCTGGCCGCCGGGCCCGGCCCGCCTTCTAGAATCTCCGGCACCGGAGCCGTACTCCCGAAGGAACCCGATGACCAGCGTCGAAGAACCGGCACAGACCAACGGGCGGATCCGCGACGCCGCCCGCACCCAGGCCGAGATCCTCGACGTGGCCACGCAGGAGTTCGCCCGGGCCGGCTACGACGGTGCCCGCGTCGACGAGATCGCAGCCCGCACCCGCACCACGAAGCGGATGATCTACTACTACTTCGGCGGCAAGGAGCAGCTGTTCACGGCGGTCCTGGAGCGGGCGTACGGCGTGATCCGCGAGGCCGAGCAGCAGCTGGACGTCGAGCATCTGGACCCGGTCGCGGCGATCCGCCGGCTGGCGGAGCTGACCTTCGACCACCACGAGCAGCACCCGGACTTCATCCGCCTGGTCAGCATCGAGAACATCCACGGCGCCGAGCACATCGCGGCCTCCGAGAAGCTCGGCAGGATCGGCTCACCGGCCCTTGAGGTGATCCGCCGGATCCTGGGCCAGGGCCAGGAGTCCGGGCTGTTCACGGCCGACGTCGACGCGGTCGACCTGCACGCGATGATCAGCTCGTTCTGTTTCTTCCGGGTCGCGAACCGGGCCACCTTCGGCGCCCTCTTCGGGCGTGACCTGGTGGACCCGGCGCAGCGCGCGCACTACCGGACCATGCTCGGCGACATGGTGATCGCCTACCTCACCGCGGAGCGCACGGCGGACTGACGGCCCGGGAACGCGCACGACCTCTTGACAGCGGGGAAACGCGAGCGCAACATCCCTACCCATCGCGACTAACTACCTAGTGGGTTAATTAGCACCGCCCGCTGGGTCCGCCGACCCGTCATCCCTGGGAACCGGCCTCCTCCCCCGCCGCTCACTCCGCCTACGCCGGAGTCCCCCGAAGGAGCCCCGCCGTGTCCGTCCCCGCCATGTCCGCCGACACCGCCGTGCCACCCGGCGGCCAGCCGAAGAAGGCCGCTCTGGCCGCCTGGATCGGCAGCGCCCTGGAGTACTACGACTTCTTCATCTACGGCAGCGCGGCCGCGCTGATCTTCCCGAAGGTCTTCTTCGACGCGTCGGACCCGGCCACCGCCACCCTGCTGTCGCTGGCCACCTTCGGTGTCGCGTACGCGGCCCGTCCGGTCGGCGCGCTCTTCCTCGGCCATTTCGGGGACCGGGTCGGCCGCAAGAAGATCATGCTCTTCACGCTGCTGCTGATGGGCCTGTCGACGTTCCTGATCGGCTGTCTGCCGACCCGCGCCGAGGTGGGCGGCCTGGCCCCGGTGCTGCTGGTGCTGTGCCGGGTGCTCCAGGGCGTCTCGGCCGCCGGCGAGCAGGCCAGCGCCAGTTCCATGAGTCTGGAGCACGCGCCGCCGGACCGGCGTGGCTTCTTCACCAGCTTCACGCTGAGCGGCACCCAGGGCGGCCAGCTGATCGCCACCCTCGTCTTCATCCCGGTCTCCCGGCTGCCCGAGGACCAGTTGCTGTCCTGGGGCTGGCGGGTGCCGTTCTGGCTGAGCGCGGCGGTGGCCGTGGCCGGCTGGTTCATCCGCCGCACGGTCCAGGAGACGCCCGCCTTCGCGCGGCAGGCGGCGGCCGAGGGCGTCGTACGGCTGCCGCTGGTGACGCTGCTGCGGCACCACTGGGCGGATGTGCTGCGGGTGGTCGGGGGCGCGCTGATCGCCTCGGTGAGCACGATCTTCACGGTGTGGGCGCTGGCCTACGCGACGAGCGACTCGGTCGGCATGTCCAAGACCTCGATGCTGTGGGTGAGCGCGCTGGCGAACCTGGTGGCGCTGGGCGCGATCCCGGCGTGGGCGACGCTGTCGGACCGGATCGGCCGGCGGCCGGTGTACCTGATCGGTGCGGTGGGCAGCGCGGTGGCGATGTCCGGCTACCTGTGGGCGATCTCCACCGGTTCGTACCCGCTGATCCTGGTCCTCGGTGTCGTCGCCTTCGGTGTCGTCTACAGCGCGGCGAACGGTGTCTGGCCGTCCTTCTACGGCGAGATGTTCTCGACCCGGGTACGGCTCTCCGGTATGGCGATCGGTACCCAGATCGGGTTCGCGGTGGCCGGGTTCGCGGTGACCTTCGCGGCGCAGATCGCGGGTCCGGGCGGGGACGACTGGTCGGCGGTGGCGCTGTTCACCGCGGCCCTGTGCGTGCCGCCGGTCATCGCCGCCCTCTCGGCGCGCGAGACCCACAGGCTGGCCACGGAGGACCTCGGCGCACGCACCTCTCGGGAGGCGTCCCGCCCGGAAACGGTCACGGCCTGAGCCCTGCCGACGAGGAGCAGCCGTACGTCCGCCCGGACCGGAGTCCGGGCGGACCGCGGCCGTCACCCTGCGGCGGCCTCCCGGATCAGCGGCTCGAACTCCCGCCGTACGTAGACGTCGAACGGCTCCGACAGGGCGCCGTCGATCACCCGCCGCACCTGGTGACCCGCCGCGAACTCCTTGATCTCCGCGCGGGATTCGGGCCCCACGCCCCCGCCGATGATCAGCACCCCGAATCGCCCGGTCTCCAGCAGCTTCCGGGCCTCGTCGTCGGTGCTCACTCCCTCCGCGTCGAAGCCGTCCGCGCGCAGCGTGGCCAACACGGCCGTCACCCTGGCGGGCGTCCTCCCGAGCACCAGTGTCCTCATGGCCGTTCCTCTCCACGATGTCGGCATCAGCGCATCCGACTGTAGAACCTCAAGTGCACTTGAGATCAAGCGTTTCCAGGGACTGGGGGCGGGCCCCGCACGCCGCCGGCTCGGGTCAACCACCGCCGGAGGTCCGGGAGTTGTCGAGTCGTGGCGCACTGAGGGCGGTTCGTGGACCCGGCCGCCGGCCCGGCGAGGACCGACGGTTCCGCCGGGTCGCGAAGGAGATTTGGTCCCACGCCGTTCACACCCTGGACATGAGCGGTGACCTGCGGGGATGCCGTCCGGTGCGATCGTGTGGCGTAGGCCGCCGAGCACTCTCGACAGCGCACGCGCGCGCCTTCTCCCGGTCGTTCCGGCACTGTGTCCGACGACCTCGAGCAACGGCGAGGAAGCGATGAACCCGAGCAAAGCCGACCGTTCCGAACAGGCCGTCGCCGAAAGCGACGCCGAGACCGCGGCCGGGGCCAAGCCGCTGCTCGACGCCCCGCAGACGGCCGCGGCGGGCGTCGCAATGTGGATCTTCGTCGTCGGCCCACTGATCTGCCTGGTCGTCGCCGTGCCGTTGGTGTGGGGACGGGGTCTGTCCGCGCTGGACGTCGTCATGGCCGTGGTCGCCTACCTGGTGTCCGGCTTCGGCCTCACAGTCGGCTATCACCGGCTCTTCACGCACCGCTCGTTCAAGGCGAAGCGGGGCCTGCGCATCGCCCTGGCCGTCGCGGGCTCGATGGGGGTCGAGGGCTCGCCGGTGCAGTGGGTGGCGAACCACCGCCGCCACCACGCCTTCGCCGACCGCGAGGGCGACCCGCACTCCCCCTGGCGCTTCGGAACCGACACGCGCGCGCTGCTCAAGGGCCTGCTGCACGCGCACATCGGATGGATGCTCAAGCGTGAACTGAGCAACCGGGCCAGGTTCGCGCCCGACATCGCCGCCGATCGCGACCTGCGGCTCGTCGGCCGGTTCTTCGGACCGCTGACCATCGTCTCGCTGCTGGCCCCCGCGCTGGTCGGCGGGCTCGTCACCGGTACCTGGACCGGTGCGCTGACCGGGTTCTTCTGGGCCGGCCTGATGCGGATGGCGCTGCTGCACCATGTCACCTGGTCGGTGAACTCGGTCTGCCATGTCGCGGGCAGGCGGCCCTTCGCCAGCAGGGACAAGGCCACCAACTTCTGGCCGCTCGCCCTGCTGTCCTTCGGCGAGAACTGGCACAACTCGCACCACGCCGACCCCACGGGCGCGCGCCACGGTGTGCTGCCCGGCCAGATCGACCCGTCGGCCCGCCTGATCTGGATGTTCGAGAAGCTGGGCTGGGCCCACGACGTCCGCTGGCCGAGCGCCGACCGTCTCGGCGCCCGCCTGCTGCCCGAACCGGCCGCCCAGCAGGAGTCCGCGGCCTGACCCGACGGACGGGCAGGCGCGGTTCAGGAGGCGCGCCGATCAGCCGGACACCAGCAGCTCCGTCCACTCCTTCGCCACCCGTTCCAGCGAGAAGCCCTCCCGTACCTGGCCGCGGGCCGTTTCCCCGGCCGCGCGCCAGTCGTCCTGGTCGGCCAGTGCGGCGATCGACCCGGCCATCGCCTCCGGGGTGTCGTGGATCCAGCGCCGGTCGTAGATCTCGTCCGCGCCCGGCCACGGCAGCAGCGCGGGTACGGCGCCGGAGGCCATGCCCTCGGCCGGGGCGAGGTGGAAGCTCTCGTCGTCGCTGGTGGACAGGACATGGCCGATGCGGCGCAGCCAGTTCGGCACGTCCGGTCCGAACTGGTCGAAGACGACGGCACCTTCGAGCAGCGGCGAGGTCTGCATCCGGCGCAGGATCGCCTCGTAGTGGGCCCGCTCCTCGGGCTTGTTCCAGATCCACCAGTACTCCCACGGCGGCTTGGACTTGACCGAGAGGTGCCAGCGCCGGTCGTGGGCGCGCAGCGCCTCCAGGACGTCGAGGCCCAGGTCGAGGCGTTTGCGGCTGGGCGCGATGCCGATCATGCCGAGCCGGTGCCGGGCGCCGGGGGCCTTGGGCCGGTCGAGCTGGTCGACGTCGACCCAGTTGCCGATCGTGGTGATCTTCGAGGCGGGCCAGCCGGTGCGCTCCCGGGTGCTGCGGGCGTAGTACGGGCTGACGCACACCACGCGGTCGACGGCGTCGATGTCGACCTGCTGCGGGTAGCCGGCGTCGAGTTCGAAGCGGTGCAGGCGGACGATCAGCCTGCTGCCGCGCCGCTTGTGACGGCTGTACCAGACCGCGGCCGGGCCGCACCACTCGACGACCACCACATCGGCCCAGTCGGCGAGTTCACGGCTCGCGGCCGGGTCGTGCCGGGCGAGCGCGGGCCAGGCGTCGACGCGTACGTCGAGGCCGGGCAGGGCGCGGAAGTGGTCGAGCAGCCGGGTGAGGAACTTCAGGTCGTGGCCCGCCACCCCGATCCGCAGCGGGCGCCCGCGGGTGGCGACGGCGGCGGGTGCGGAGGGGAAGGCGCCGTCGAGGTGGGCGCGCCAGCGGGCGGCCGCGGCCTCCATGGTGTACTGCCGGGCCGCTTCCGCACACCGGTCGGCCGCGAGCTGCCTGGCCTCGGCGTCGCGTACGGCGACGGTGACGGCGTCCACCGCGTCCGCGAGGGTCGCGTCGCCGGGCACGAACAGCGGGTAGTCGGTGCCGAGCAGCGCCTCGTGCGCGGGGGTCCGGTTGAGGACGACGGGCAGGCCGAGGGAGCCGAACTCCAGCACCTTGGTGGAGAGTTCGAGGCTGGCGTCCAGGGAGGAGTCGCGCCAGCCGAGGCCGAGGTCGCAGTCGGCGGCGATGCGCATGGCCTCCTCGCGGGGCACACCGCCGTGGTGGACGACCTCGGGGGTGGTGCGCAGCGCCTCGGCCATGGCGATGTCGAAGCCGGGGTGGGCGGCATCCTTGTGGATCTTGTCGCCGACGGCGTGGAGTTCGGTCCGGATGCCGCGTTCGGCGAGCCGCGCGGGCAGCCGGGTCATGGGCAGGGTGTTCCAACGGGGCGCGAACTTGCCGGTGTAGACGAGGCGTACGGGGTCGTGCAGTCCGTCGCGCTGCGGGAGCGGGACGCCGGGTTCGGGCACCGCCGGCGGGCAGAGCACGGCCCGGCCGCAGGCCTCCGGCACCGACGCCTCCAGGAAGCAGCGCAACTCCTCGGTCTGGCAGAGGAGTTGCCGGGAGGCGTTGGCGATACGGGCGAGGTCGACGCGGTCCTGTTCGGTCATCTCGGCCGGGGACTGCGGGATGTCGGTGAGGTAGGCCCAGACGCGTCCGTGGAAGTTGCCGTCGCCGACGATCTGCTTCACCAGCCGGCGGCCGCGCAGCACGAGCAGGTCGCAGGGCTCCTCCTCGTCCAGGCGGGCGAGCAGCTGCGAGGCCTGGTAGGGGGACAGGGGGCGCGCGCCCTGGCCGGGGACGAGGTGCTCCTCGTACGGCCGGACCACGGTGACCCCGGGCAGCCCGGCCAGCGGGTCGGTCAGCCGGCCGGTCTCCACGGGAGCCTTGAGGACGAGCCGGGTCCGGCAGCCCGCGCGGGACAGCGCCTGTACCGTCGACTGGGCCCAGACGGCGGAGCCGTCGATGAGGTTGAGGTCCACGTCGCCGTAGACGAGCGCCCTCAGGGTGCGGGTCATGACGGTTCCTTTCCACGCACGGCGAACAGGCGGTGCCCGGCACGCGACCAGGTGTCCGGCGGGGTACCGGTGTCCAGGAGCGACCGGCGGACGAGCAGCGGCTTCAGGGCCGGCACGAAGGCGTAGTCGTCGGCGGCGGGGGTGTGGCCCACCGCGTCGGCGCCCGAGAACTCCTGGGCGCAGAGCAGGTCGAGCAGCAGCGTGTCGGGGCGGTCCTCGGTCAGATCCGTCCAGTCGGCGACCCAGGGCGCGGTGGGCGGTCCGGAGTGGACGGTGACGGAGGCGGCGGTGAGTTCGCCGAGGTCGAGCCCCACGGGGTCGGCGACGACCACCTCGGCCGGCCGGTGCAGCTGGCAGAGCGTCTGGGCGACGAGCCGGGCGACGTCGGTGGCGTCCCGGGGCGCGGCCAGGACGGCGACCCGACGCTCGGCCGTCGGGTCGGGGGCGCCGGCCACTTCGGCGAGCCGGGCCAGTCGTACCCGGGTGCTGTCCTCCTGGAAGACGTCCCGGAGCCGGTCCCGGCCGTCGGTGACCGGGTCGAGGCGGGAGAGCGCCGTCCCGGTGTCACCGTCGAGGACGGCGTCCCAGGGCAGTTGGGACAGGCCCGGCGCCGAGGACGCCGGGCCGTCCCGCCACAGCACCGCGGCACGGCCCAGTCCCCTTGCCTGGCCGATCAGTTCGGCGAGGCGCCGGTCCAGGTCGGGGGCGTGGCCGGTGCCGGTGAGCGTCCAGGGGCCGGCCTCGCCGGTGCACGCGCCGAGCTGGACGAGGAAGACGTCCGGGTCGGTGCGCTCGACCAGCAGTCGCCCGTCGTGCGGCAGCACCCGGCTGACCACGGCGTCGGCCGCGAAGTCGGCGGCGGTGCGGTCGGTCAGCACGCCGGTGATCACCAGCCGGTCGCGGGGTGCCACGGACAGGGCGCGGTGGGAGAGGTAGAAGCGGTCGTCGGCCGGTGCCTCCGGTGCCGGGGCGGCGCTCGTGGCCCGCGCCGGCCGTCCCTTGGCCTTCCGCTGCCGCCACAGCCCGTACAGCTCCCCGGGCAGCCGGGCCGCGCCGCGCCCCGGCGACCGGGCCGCGGACACCAGCGCCTTGCCGACCCGCAGCGAGGTGGAGCCCTCCAGCATGGCCACGCGGGCCTCCAGCACCCCGGTCCGCTCCCGGGCCCCGCGCAGGGCGGAGGTGAGCTGGTCCTTGTCCCGCAGGGCGGCGGCCAGCCGTTCGGCGAGGCCGTCCTCGCGGGCGGTCTCCAGGGCGCGGGCGGTCTCCTCGGCCGCGCGTTCCAGGTCGATCAGGCGGGCCCGCTGGGAGCGGGAGACGAAGTCGGCGAGGACGTACTCGTCGGCGATCCGCAGGGCCGTGGCGAAACCGTCGGCCGGCAGCGGGTGGCCGAACCAGTCGTGCGGCGGCAGGAGTTCCTCGGTGCAGGCGAAGACCGCGCCGGCGTGCAGATGCGTGTAGCCGAGCGCGGCGGCGTGCAGCACCTGGCAGCGGTGGGCCACCAGGGCGTCGAGGAGACGGTGGTAGGGCAGGTCGGTCCCGGGGTGGCCGAAGACGATCAGGCCGCGGCCGCCGGGCCGCATCCGTTCCAGTGCGGCGAGGCAGTCCGCCTCGTCGCCGTGCAGGGCGGGGTCGGGGCCGTAGCAGAGGAGCATCAGCTCCCCTTCGCCGACCGGCTGTTCGTGCCGGGTCGGTTCGACGCCCGGCGGGAGGTGCAGATAGGGGTCGAGACGCAGGCCGCCGCGCGTCGCGTCCACGACCGAGGTCACGTCGTCCAGGTGCGGGTGGAGCAGATCGGTCAGGCGCATCAGCGGGTCCTTGTGAAGACATGGAAGCCGACCCGGTTCTCGCGGAAGCCGTAGGGCCGGAAGAGGGAGTGGCTCAGGCCCAGGGGCTCAAGTTCCTTGCGGTAGGCGGCGATCGGCCGGTGCACGATGTAGTCGCCGCGTGGGACGGGCTCCTCGGTGTGCTCGTCGGTGACGATCAGCCGGCCGGTGATCCGGACCAGCGAGGCGAGGTTGCGCAGGCCGGCCGCCCACTCCGCGTCGTCCATGACGTGGAAGAGGACGTCCACGCACATCACCACGTCGTAGAGCCAGGGGCTGCGCCACTCGTCGAGGGCGGCGAACGCGTAGCGGGGTCCGCCGCCCTCGGCCCGGGCCTGGCTGACGGCCTCCTCGCTGGTGTCGAAGGCGTCCACGTGGTGGCCGCAGCGGGCCAGTGCGCGGGCGAAGTGCCCCTTGCCGCAGCCGGCGTCGAGCACGAACAGCGGGGAGGCGGGGCTGGACAGGTCGCCGATCAGGGTGAGCAGCTGGCCGAGCCGTACCGCGTAGAAGATCTCGTTGCCGGGCCGGTCCAGGCCGATGTGGCCGCCGGAGGCGAGGTCGTCGCGTTCGCGGTGCCGGGTGTCCCAGTAGGTGCGGGCGGTGTGCCCGAGGGTGCGGGGACCGTCGGGGCGGGTGCGGGTGGCGTCAGTCATGGCGCTCCAGCCACTCGGTGAGTACGCGGGCGATGCGGGGGCCGGCCTTGCCGTCCCACAGCGGCGGCCCCTCGGGGTCGGCGGGCGGCTGTCCGTCCAGGACCTTGCGCAGGGCGGGCACCAGTTCGCCGTGGTTCACCAGCCGGTTGGTGCCGTGGGTGACGGTGACGGGGCGTTCGGTCGTGGTGCGCAGCGTCAGACAGGGGACGCCCAGCACGGTGGTCTCCTCCTGGACCCCGCCGGAGTCGGTGATCACGGCGGCGGCGCCCCGCACCAGGCCCATGAACTCGACGTAGCCGAGCGGTTCGAGCAGATGGATGCCGGGCGCGTCGGCGAGACCCGCCTTGCGCAGTGCCTCCCGGCCGCGCGGGTGCAGG
Source organism: Streptomyces sp. NPDC048254 (assembly GCF_043201895.1). Classification (NCBI taxonomy): domain Bacteria; kingdom Bacillati; phylum Actinomycetota; class Actinomycetes; order Kitasatosporales; family Streptomycetaceae; genus Streptomyces; species Streptomyces sp. NPDC048254. The sequence goes on along the minus strand of NZ_JBICZJ010000003.1, from coordinate 292,376 downwards.
GGCACGGCGAGGTCCAGGTGGCCGGCCGCCTCGGTGAGCGCGCGGGCGGCGGCCGCGGCGGCCTCGGGGTCGTCGACGTTGGCCGGCCGGTGCAGGGTGACCACGCCATAGCGTTCGGGCAGGGCGTGGGCGGTGCGGGCGGCGACCGGGTCGAAATGGTCCAGATGGGTGAGCAGGGTGTCGATCATCGGGTTGCCGACGAGGTGTACCCGGCCCGGGTCGACGCCCTCGCGGGCGAGGTGGCCGACGGCTTCCGGGCTGGTCGCGAAGAGCAGCTCGGCCAACTGGTCGACCACGCGCCGGTTGACCTCCTCCGGCATCGCCATGTCGAAGCTGCGCAGGCCCGCCTCGACATGGGCGACCGGGATGCCCAGCTTGGCGGCGGCCAGGGCCGCGGCGAGGGTGGAGTTCACGTCGCCGTACACGACGACCAGGGCCGGGGCGCGGACCAGCAGCTCGCCCTCCAGCGCCACCAGCAGGTCGGCGGTCTGCCGGGCCTGGCTGCCGGAGCCGACGCCCAGGTCGGAGTCCGGGGCGGGCAGGCCCAGCTCCCGGAAGAAGATGTGCGACATCCGCTCGTCGTAGTGCTGACCCGTGTGCACCAGGACCTGGTCGTGCCCGGTCGCACGCAGGGCGGCGACGACGGGCGCGGCCTTCACGAAGTTCGGCCTGGTCCCTACGACATGGAGTACGCGGCCGTTCATGTCGTACGTTCTCCGCTCTGTCGGCCTACCTTGGCGACATGGCCCGACTTCCGTTCCCGCACATGCCGCGCCGTGTTCTTCGGATTCCCCGTGCACTCAGCTTGGCCGCATCCGTCGCATGGGGCGAGTTGCGCGGCGACCCCGCGCGGGCCGCGCTGCTCGGCGTACGGCTGCTGCCGGGGCGGGTGCGGCGCGGGCTCGGACCGGTCGAGCGGCGGCTCGCCGCCCGGGCCCGCACGGCCGGGCCGACCGCGACGCCGTCCGCCGCCCGGGTGGCGGCACCCGCCGGGCGGCCGGTCAGGCCCGAGCCCGGCCGGGTGCTCCATCTGGTCACCAACGGGCTGCCGTTCAAGCACGCCGGCTACACCGTGCGCACCCAGGCCCTCGCCGAGGCCCAGCGGGCCGCCGGGCTCGATCCGCACGTGGTGACCCGGATCGGGTTCCCGGTGGCGCAGGGCGTTCTGGACGCCCGCCCGCTGCAGATCGTGAACGGGGTGCCGCAGCACCGGCTGCTGCCGCTGAACCTGCCGTACGGGCAGGGCGCGGTGCTGGCCCGCAACGCCGAGCTGGCCGGGCGTCTGGTGGAGCGGCTGCGGCCCGCCGTGCTGCACGCGGCCACCGACCACGGCAACGGGCGGGTGGCGCTGGCCCTGCGGGAGACCTACGGGCTGCCGGTGGTGTACGAGGTGCGCGGGTTCCTGGAGGAGACCTGGCTGACCCAGGCGGCGGGCCGCACTCCGGACCACCCGACCTACCGTGCGCGGCGCGCCCTGGAGACGTACTGCATGCGCCAGGCCGATCTGGTGCTGACGCTGGGCACGGCGATGAAGGCCGAGATCGTGTCCCGCGGGGTGCCCGAGGAGCGGGTCCTGATCGTGCCCAACGCGGTGGACGACACCTTCCTCGCCCCGCCGCCGGACGGGGCGGAACTGCGCGGCCGGCTCGGCATCGCGGCGGACGACTTCGTGGTGGGCACCGTCAGCAGCCTTACTCCACACGAGGGAATCGGCACATTGCTCCATGCGGGTGTCGAGCTGCGCCGCCGTGGGGTTCCGCTGCGGCTGCTGATCGTCGGCGACGGACCCGAGCGGGGGGCACTCGAGGCGCTGGCCGAGCGGCTGGGTCTCGGCGCCGGCGTCGCGCTGTTCACCGGCCGCGTTCCGCACCGCCAAGTGCGCTCCTACCACGCGGTTCTGGATGTCTTCGCGGTGCCGCGCACCGCTGAACGGGTCTGCCGTCTGGTCACCCCGCTCAAGCCGGTCGAAGCGATGGCGAGCGGTCTTCCGGTGGCGGCCAGTGATCTCACAGCCCTGCGGGAAGTGGTCGAATCGGGAGTCAACGGTCAGCTGATCTCGCCTGAATCTCCGCATGCTTGGGCAGAAGCTCTCGAAGTATTGCTTTACAGTCGAGAACGGCGGCATGAATGGGGAGCGGCCGCCCGCGCTCTGGTAGCGCGTGACCGCACCTGGAAAAGGGTCGCTGCCACGACCCGAGACGCGTATCGCGCTCTTGGATGTGTCTGAGGCCCCCCTCGCCCGGAATCGCACCGTCCGGGCCCTTCGGATCCATACGGCGTCTGCCGTTGAGGGCGGAGTGAATCCCTATGCAGGTCGAAAAGGCCGTACCGCTCGGGGAATTGAGCGAATCGCTCGGGGATGCAGAACGGACCGACGGCTTCGAACTGGCCGTCATCGGGCTCGGCTACGTCGGGCTTCCGCTCGCGCGGGAGGCGTCGCTGGTCGGGCTGAGAGTGGCGGGGCTCGACCTCGACCCACGGGTCGTGGAGGGCCTCAACGCCGGGCACTCCCATGTGGACGACGTCTCCGACGACGACGTCGCCCGCATGCGGCAGGCCGGCTTCACCGCGTACACGGACGACGCCTGTCTGGCCCGTGCGCAGACGATCGTGATCTGTGTGCCGACCCCGCTCAGCGAGGACGGCGGTCCCGATCTCGGCGCGGTGACCTCCGCCGCGCGGGCGGTGGCGGGCAGGCTGGGCCGCGGCCGGCTCGTCGTCCTCGAATCGACGACCTATCCGGGCACCACCGAAGAGGTGCTCAAACCGATCCTGGAGGAGTCGGGGCTGCGGGCCGGCGAGGACTTCGCGCTGGCGTTCTCACCGGAGCGCATCGACCCCGGCAACACCACCCACGGGCTGCGCGAGACACCGAAGGTGGTGGGCGGCCACACCCCGGCGTGCGCGGCCCGGGCGGCCGCCTTCTACGGCAAGCTCGTCGACACCGTCGTACAGGCCAAGGGCACCCGGGAAGCCGAGATGGCCAAGCTCCTGGAGAACACCTACCGGCACGTCAACATCGCCCTGGTCAACGAACTGGCCATCCTGTGCCAGGAGTTGCGCGTCGACGTATGGGACGCGATCCGCTGTGCCGGCACGAAGCCGTTCGGCTTCCAGGCCTTCCGGCCGAGCGCCGGGGTGGGCGGGCACTGCATCCCGATCGACCCCAACTACCTTTCGTACAAGGTGCGTTCGATCGGCTACGAGTTCCGGTTCGTGGAACTGGCCCGGGAGATCAACGCGCACATGCCGGAGTACGTCGTCCGGCGCGCGCAGGATCTGCTCAACCACGAGGGCCGCGCACTGCACGGCTCCCGGGTGCTGCTCCTCGGCGTCACCTACAAGCCGGACGTCGCCGACCAGCGCGAGGCGCCGGCGGTCCCGGTGGCGCGGCTGCTGCGGGACCGGGAGGCGGAGATCGCCTTCCACGACCCGTTCGTGCCCGCCTGGTTCGTGGACGGGGAGGCCGTGCCGCGCGTCACCGACGTCATGGCCGCCGTGCGCTCGCACGATCTGACGATCCTGCTCCAGGACCACTCCGCCTACGACCTCCCGGCCCTCGGCGACGAGGCCCGGCTGCTCTTCGACACCCGCGGGCGGATCTTCCGGCCCGGAGTCGAGGTGCTGTAGCCGGCCTCGGTGGCAACTCCCCTTCCGCCGTCCGGAGTCCGAGGGCTCCGGGCGGCGGAGTCGAAAGGCGCTCAGATGCGGATACTCGTCGTCACCGTCGTCCACCACCCCGAGGACGCGCGCATACTGCACCGGCAGATCACCGCGCTGCGGGACCGGGGGCACCACGTCGTGTACGCGGCGCCGTTCTCGGCCCGCGAGGTGCGCCCCCGCGCCGACCTCGAAGGCATCGACCTGCCCCGGGCGGCGGGCCGCAGCCGCCGGGCGGCGGTGGGCGCGGCCCGCGCGCTGCTCGCCGACCGCGGCCACGAGGCGGACGTGATCCTCCTCCACGACCCGGAACTGCTCCTCGCCCTGCCCGGCACCCTGCGTCGCTGGCGGCGGTCCGAGGCGGCCCCGGTGGTCGTGTGGGACGTCCACGAGGACACCGCCGCCGCACTCGCGGTGAAACGCTGGGTGCCCCGGGTGCTCAGGCCGCCGCTGCGGCTCGGGGTGCGGGCGGCCGAGCGGCTTGCGGAACGCCATCTGCGGCTGCTGCTCGCCGAGGACGCCTACCAGGAGCGGTTCCGCCGCACCCACCCGGTGGTGCCCAACTTCACGACCGCACCGGTGCAGGCGCCCGAACCTCCCGGCAGCGAACGCGTCGTCTACGTCGGTCACCTGTCGCGGGCCCGCGGCGCGCTGGACCTGATCGAGACCGCCCGGCACCTGGGGCCGGGACTGCGCGTCGAGGTGGCCGGCGCGGCCGACCCGGACGTCCGGGACGTGCTCACGGCGGCCGACCGGGACGGCGTGCTGCGCTGGCACGGCTTCCTGCCCAACGACCGCGCCCTCGCGCTGCTCCCGGGCGCCCTGGCCGGCCTCTCCCTCCTGCACGACCAGCCCAACTACCGCCATTCACGGCCCACCAAGGTCGTCGAGTACATGGCGCACGGCGTCCCCGTCATCACCACGCCCACCCCGCTGGCGGCCGACATGGTCGAGCGGCACGGCTGCGGTCTCGTCGTCCCCTACGAGGATCCGCGCGCGGCAGCGGAGGCGATACGGCGGCTGGGCGCCGACGCGATACTGCGCCACACCGCGGCCCAGCGGGGCCGCGAGGCGGCCGTCACGCACTTCAACTGGCCCGACAAGGCGACCGAGTTCACGTCCCTGCTGGAGAGCTGGGTGCGGGAGCAGGCCGGTGCTGGGCGCGCGGGTGGCGCGGCTCGTACAAGGCGACCTCGCCTCCGCCCGGCAACCGGAAGCCGGTCACCCGGCCCCAGGCCGCGTCCTGGACGGGTCGGCTGAACTCCACGCCCTTCGCGGTGAGTTCCGCGGTCGTGGCGTCGAGGTCGTCGCACATCAGCATCAGCTCGTGCGACGGTTCGCCGCCGGCCGGATGGCAGGCCACCTCGGCCGGCGGCAGCTCGAAGATCAGCCAGCCGTGTCCGGCGTCGACGTGCGGCCAGTCCAGGACGTCCCGGAGGAAGGCACGGTCCGCCTCGGCGTCGCGTGTATAGATCACCACATGTGCCCCATTGATCACGCGCGGAGGCTAGCGGCGGACGGGGCGAACGGCAAGCACCCCACACCTACGCGTTGGACCAGCCCCGCTCGCAGAGCACGAGCCGGTATCCGTCCGGGTCCTCGACGGTGACGCCCCACCGGTTCCAGTACGGGTTCGGTGATGGCACCCGCTTGCCGCCGTGCTCCTCCAGCCGGGCGACCAGGTCGTCCGGCACCGGGCCGTCGACGTAGACCACCAGCAGGTCCTCCTCGGTGGGCCGCGGCTCGACGGGCCGGGCGGGCTCGTGGACCAGCTCCAGATGCCAGCCGGCGTCCGGCCAGCCCAGCATCAGGAGGTCGTGCTCGCCGGGTTCCGGTCCCCCCTCGGCCCGCCACACCACACCGAGCCCCAGCCCCCGCACCCAGAAACGCTCGGCCGCCGCGAGATCCCGGGAGGGCCGGGCGACGCGGATGTGACTGCGACCGTTCACGGGCATGGTGACCTCTTCCTGAGCTGCCGTTGCCTGCCCAGCAGCCTAGGCATCCGGCCCGCACGGAACCATCGGCCGATTGCCCTCGATCACAGGTCCTAGGCCCGGCCCTCAGGAGCCGTCAGGCGCGCGGAATGCCGTACGCCCGCTCCACGCGCAGCCGCAACACCAGCCGGCGGTCGCGGACCATCGCGGCGCGGTAGTCGTCCCAGTCGGGGTGTTCGCCCTGGACGTCTCGGTAGAGGCGGACGAGTTCCTCGACGGTCTCGTCGTAGGGTTCCTGGGCGACCGGCGAGAGCTCGGCGGTGCCCTCGGCGACCGTGTACGCCCACCGGTCGGGGCTGGTGACGTGGTACGAGGCACGCGGGTCCCGGCGCAGGTTGCGGGTCTTGGCGCGGTCGTCCGTGATCGAGACCCGGACGGTCCGCTCGTCCGGGTAGTACGCGTGGTTGACATTGGACAGCTGGGGGCGGCCATCGCTCTTGAGGGTGACCAGCACGCCGGCATGGCCTTCGGAGAGCAGCTTCAGAAGAGTGTCCTGGGTCATGCCTGGAACAACCCCGCGGCGCCCGCCCGGCATTCCCGCCACCCGATTCGGTAGACAGTGTCTACTGCCCCTTGGTAAACAGTGTCCATGAGCGAGTCCGACATGAGCTTGCGGGACCGGCTGGTCGACGTGGGCGTGGCCCTGGTGGCCGCCGAGGGCGCCGGGGCGCTGACCCTGCGGGAGATCGCCCGCCGGGCCGGGGTCTCGCACGGGGCACCGCGCCGCCACTTCCCCACGCATCTCGAACTGCTCTCCGCCATCGCACGCCGGGGCTTCACCGAACTGGCCGTACGCGCAGGGGAGGCGCGGGGTGACAAAAGGGCAGCGCCGGGCGCACAGGTCGCCGCGCTGGCCCGGGTGTACCTGGAGTTCGCGCGGGACAACCAGGGCATGTACGAGCTGATGTTCCGTCATGATCTGCTGGAGAGCGGTCACCTGCGGCTGCGGGAGACCAGCCTGCCGCTGTTCGGCCTGCTGGCGGACCTGGTCGGCCAGGCGCGTCCCGGTGCGGACGCATGGATCGTCGCGGGCGCCCTGTGGGCGAACCTGCACGGCATCGCCCAGCTGTGGGCCTGGGGCAGCCTCCGACTCGCCACCGGCGCCGACGACTTCGCGCCGCTGCTGCGTGCGGCGCTGGACGCCCACCTCGGGCCGGAGGCGGGCCGGTGAACAGGCGGCTGACGCTGGCGAGCAGTGTCGTGGGCGCCATGGTCGTCGCTCTGGACGGCACCGTCCTCACGGTCGCCCAGCCCACCCTGCAACGGGAGTTGCACGCATCCTTCGCCGAAGTGCAGTGGACCAGCACCGCCTATCTCATCGCGGTGGCGAGCCTGCTGGTGTGTGCCGGGCGGCTCGGCGACCGGTACGGGCAGCGGCGGATGTTCGGGCTGGGCATGCTCGGCTTCGGCGCCGCCTCCGCGGGCGTCGGCCTCGCGCCCGGGATCGGCTGGGTGATCGGACTGCGGGCAGTACAAGGTGTGTTCGGGGCACTGCTGCAACCGGCCACGCTCGGCATGCTGCGGGCCGGGTACCCGCCGGACCGGCTCGCCAGACCGCTCGCGGTGCGTACCGCGGCCATCGGACTGTCCGCCGCGGCCGGGCCGTTGGTCGGCGGCGCACTGGTGACGGGGCTGGGCTGGCGGGCGGTGTTCTTCCTCCATGTGCTGCCGGCGGCCGTCCTCGGGGTGCTCGCGCTGGCCCGGCGGGAGCAGGAGTCCGCGGTCCACACGTCGCTGGACGTGCCGGGCGCGGTGCTGCTGGCGGTGACCGCGGCCGGGTTGGTACACGGACTGGTCACCGGTACGCCGGTGAGCCTCGCGGTGGCCGTGGTCACCGGGGTGGCGTTCGTCCGGCACGAGCGGAGGTCGGCGAGTCCGCTGCTGCCGCCCGGGCTGATCGGCGCCCCGGCGGTCGGGGCGGCCCTCGGCATCCTGGTCGCCGCTTCGGCGGCCCTGTCCGGCACGCTCTTCGTCGCCGTGTACGCCCTGCAGCGCGCGCTCGGCCTCGATCCGTTCGCCAGCGCCCTGCGCAGTCTGCCGCTGCCGGTACTGATGGTGGGGTCCGCCGCCGCGTGCCCGGTCCTCCTGCGCCGCCTCGGCCCGCGCCGCACCACCGCGACGGCGATGGCGCTCCTCGCGCTCGGCGTCCTGCTGCTGATCCGGCCCTCGGCGGCGCCCGCGCTGTACGGCGGGTTCGGGCTGCTGGGTGCCGGGTTCGGCACCGTGATGGTGGCGGCGACCCAGGTCGTCGTACGGCGGGCGGAGGTGGGGTCGGCCGGGGTGGCGGGCGGGGTGCAGCAGACCGCGCTCAACCTCGGGCCTGCGTTGGGAGTGGCCGTGGCGGGCACGTTGGTGGGGTCAGGGGTCGTAAAGCCGCTGCTCGTACTGGCGTTCCTGGCCGCGCTCGGCGTGGCGGCCGCGTCTCCCTTACCCGGCGCCTCTTCTATAGCGTCCGTCACACCACACGCGGATGAGCGGGACCGTTTCCCTGTTCCTGCGCGACGATGAGGTCCGAGGTCGGACCGCACAGCGGGACGACACGACCCGAGGAGAGCGATGGCACAGCTGCGACAGGAAGTCGACCCCAGTGAGGTCGGGCTGGACGTGAAGGCGTTGGACCGCCTCGACCAGCACTTCGCCCACTACGTCGACGAAGGGCGCCTGCCCGGCTACCTGGTGGCCGTGGCGCGCGGCGGCCGGATCGCCCACCTCACCACGCAGGGCCACCGCGACCGCGCGGCCGGACTGCCCGTCGAGCCGGACACCATCTGGCGGGTGTACTCGATGACCAAGCCGGTCACCGCGGTGGCGATACTGCTGCTGGTGGAGGACGGCCTGCTGTCCCTGGACGACCCGGTCGGCCGCCTGCTGCCCGAGTTCGCCGATCCCCGGGTGTACGTGAGCGGTTCGGGCGACACCATGGTGACCCGGCCGGCCGACGGGCCGATCCTGATCCGGCATCTGCTCACCCACACCGCCGGGCTGACCTTCGCGTTCTACCACTCGCATCCGGTGGACGCCCGCTACCGCGAGGCGGGCCTGGAGTTCTCGGTGCCGACGGGCGCGGACCTCGCCGAGACCATGCAGGTGTACGCGCGGATGCCCCTCCAGTTCGAGCCGGGCACCCAGTGGAACTACTCCGTCGGCTTCAACGTGCTCAGCCGGGTCATCGAGGTGGTCTCCGGGCAGCGGCTCGACGAGTTCTTCGCGGACCGGATCTTCCGCCCGCTCGGCATGCCGGACGCGGGCCTGCACATCGAGCCCGAACAGGCCGACCGGCTCTCGGAGTTGTACGGCGAGACGGAGGACGGCGGCCTCGCGGCGATTCCCGGGCTGCCGTTGCGCGGTCGCCCCCGCCTGCTGTCCGGCAGCGGCGGCCTCGCGGCGACGGCCTACGACTACCACCGTTTCATGGAGATGCTGCGCCGGGGTGGCGAGCTGGACGGCGTCCGGCTGCTCTCCCCCGCCTCGGTCGGCCTGCTGTCCAGCAACCACCTGCCCGGCGGCACCGACCTGCGGGTCTTCGGCGCCCCGCCGCACCAGGAGCCCGGCAACGACGGCCTCGGCTTCGGCCTGGGCGTCTCGGTGGTGATCGACCCCGCCCGCACCCTCTCGCCGAGCAGCCCCGGCAGCTACGGCTGGACCGGTGCGGCCACCACCGCCTTCTGGGTCGACCCCACCCACGACCTGACCGTGCAGTTCCACACCCAGGTGCGCCCCAAGACCCTGAAGATCCTCCCGGAGCTGCGCCGGCTGGTCCACGAGACGATCCTGGACTGATCCAGGGCTGATCCAGGACTGATCCAGGACTGATCCAGGGCTGATCCAGGACTGGGACGTTCCCGGGTCAAGGGGCGTCCGGTCAGACCAGGTTGGTCTCCGGGCGGGAGGCGTCGGCGGCGAACCGGCCGGCGTCGAGTGGACGGACGTCGAGGAAGGGGGCGCGGCCCAGGTAGAGGTCGCGGATCACCTCGCCGACGGCCGGGCCCTGGAGGAAGCCGTGGCCGGAGAACCCGGTGGCGTACAGGAACCGGGAGACCGAGGTCGCCTCGCCGATCAGGGCGTTGTGGTCCGGGGTGTTCTCGTACAGGCCGGCCCAGCCGCCGGTGCGCCGCAGGTCGAGCAGGGCGGGCGCGCGCCGCTCCATCGCCGCGCACAGGCGCGGGATCCAGCGGTCGTGCGGGTCGGTGGCGAAGCCGGGCCGCTCGTCCGGGTCGGACATGCCGAGCAGTAGTCCCGGGCCCTCGGCGTGGAAGTACAGGCTGGTGCTGAAGTCGATGGTCATGGGCAGCGTCGGCGGCAGCCCCTGGACCGGTTCGGTGACCGCGATCTGACGGCGCAGCGGCTGTACGGGTAAGTCGACGCCGGCCATCGCGCCGACCGCCCGCGACCAGGCCCCGGCCGCGCAGACCACCGTGTCGGTGGCGATCCGGCCGAGGGTGGTGTGCACGGCGGTGACGAAGGCGCCGTCCCGTTCGATGCCGGTGACCTCGGTGTGGCGCAGTACCCGGGCGCCGTGGGCGCGGGCGGCGGCCGCGTAGCCGTGCACGACGGACTCGGGGGTGCAGTGGCCGTCGTCCGGGGAGTACGCGGCGGCCAGCAGTCCGTCGGTGGCGATCAGCGGGGAGAGCCGGGCCGCCTCTTTCGGGGTGAGCATCCGGCTGGGCACGCCGAGATGGTTCTGGAGGCGGACGCCGGCCTCGAAGGAGGCGACCTCCTCGGGGGTGGACAGGAGGAAGAGGTAGCCGACGCGGCGCAGCCCGATGTCGTACCCGATCTCCTGCCCGAAGCGGGCGAAGGCGGCCAGGCTGCGCGCGCCCAGCTGGATGTTGAGCTCGTCGGAGAACTGGGCGCGCACTCCGCCGGCGGCCTTCGAGGTGGATCCGGCGGCGAGTTCGTCCCGTTCGACGAGGACGACGTCACGGACTCCCGCGTTCGCCAGGTGGTAGGCGATGCTGGTGCCCATCACCCCACCGCCGATGATCACGACCTGGGCCCGAAGATTCACGCGTGCGCCTCCTGTCGGTCTCCCCTGTTCCTTCCCCGGGAGGGCACCCGGTACCTCAGGACCAGTGCGCGACCGCGTCCAGGTGGGGCAGCACGTGGTCGAGGCGCTCGCGCTTGGTCCGCAGGTACGTGATGTTGTTCTCGCACGGCTCGATCAGCAGCGGGACCGTCTCGGCGACCTCGATGCCGTGGCGTACCAGGGACTCGCGTTTGCGCGGGTTGTTGGACATCAGGCGGACCGAACTCACCCCGAGGTCGCGCAGGATGCCGGCGGCGACGCCGTAGTCGCGGGCGTCGACGGGCAGCCCGAGCGCGAGGTTGGCCTCGACCGTGTCGAGACCCTCCGCCTGGAGGGCCATCGCGCGCAGCTTGGCGAGCAGACCGATGCCGCGGCCCTCGTGTCCCCGCAGGTAGACGACGATGCCGCTGCCCTCTGCCACGACCGCGCGCAGGGCGGCGGCCAGCTGGTCGCCGCACTCGCAGTGCTGGGAGCCGAACGCGTCACCGGTCAGGCACTCCGAGTGCAGCCGGGTCAGCACCCGGTCGCTGTCGATGTCCCCGTAGACCAGGGCCACTTGTTCGTCACCGCGCTCGTGGTCCAGGTAGCCGATCGCCTGGAATTTCCCGTAAACGGTGGGCAGCGGTGCATTGACGACGCGTTCCACGCCCGAACGCCGTGGGGACTTCTTGCCGAGTACGCCGATGTTCTCTGTCATGATCTGATTCCTAAGAGGAGACGAAAGGCCGTGAAAAGATGAATGGTTCGGGCGCGCGTACGGCGGCATACGGCTTGTTGCCGGCGGACACCACGGAAGAGGTACGGACCAGGGGGGCGGGCGTTTCAACTCAGGTCGCCGTCCTTCCCGTGGGAAGCTTCGAACAGCACGGCCCCTTCCTGCCGCTGGCGACGGACACCCTCGTCGCCTGTGCCGTCGCCCGGGAGATCGCCGCCGCGTTCCCGGTGCACCTCCTTCCGCCGGTGACGGTCTCCTGCTCGCACGAGCACGCGGCCTGGCCGGGGACCGTCAGCATCTCCTCGGTGACCCTGCACGCGGTGGTCCGGGACATCGCAGAATCGTTGCACCGCTCGGGCGTCGAGGCACTGGTCGTGGTCAACGGCCACGGCGGCAACTACGTGCTGGGCAATGTCGTCCAGGAGGCGTCCGCACGGGGGGAGCGGATGGCGCTGTACCCGGCCGCGGAGGACTGGGAGACAGCGCTCGGACGGTCCGGGGTGGAGACCTCGGCGCTCACCGACATGCACGCGGGAGAAATCGAGACGTCGATTCTGCTGCACGCTCATCCCGAATTGGTCCGCCCTGGTCACGAGTCCGCCGATTTCACCGCTGACGACCGCCGTCATCTCCTCACCCTGGGAATGTCCGCCTATACCGAGTCGGGCGTCATCGGCCGTCCCTCCCTGGGGTCGGCGGAAAAGGGGAAGGAACTCCTGGCGAGCCTGGCCGACTCCTTCGGCGCGGTTTTCGAACTGCTCACCGCGGGGCGGGCGTAGCGCATCCCCGCGTACCAGCGGACGACCAGGACCACCAGCCCCGGCAGGGCCGCCACGAAGCTGAGCACGCCGTAGACGACGGCGGTGGCGAGCCCGCTGTCCGCGCCGAGGCCTGCCGCGGCGAACGCCCAGGCGGTGACGCCCTCCCGGGGGCCCCAGCCGCCGACGTTCAGCGGCAGGCCCATGGCGACCAGGGCGAGGACCGCGATCGGCGTCAGCGCCGCCACGGAGGCGGCGGAGCCGGCGACCCGGGCGGCCACCACGAACATCCCGACGTGCCCGGCGAGGACGACCGCCGAGGACAGCGCGACGCCCGGCCCGTTCCGCCGTGACAGCAGCGCCCGCCGGGCCTCGGCGAGCGTCGCGCGCAGGGCGCCGCCGCGCTTGCCCGGGGCCCGGTTCATGCGGATCGCGATCACGACCGCGCAGGCGCCCGCGAGGCCGGCCGCCACCAGCGGGGCGAAGCTGCGCGCCTCGGCGCGGACCGGCGAGGGCAGGATCAGCAGCGCGCCCGCGCCGAACACCGTCAACGCGATCTGTCCCGCGGTCCGTTCCAGGACGACCGCGCGCACCCCGCGCCCGACGTCGCCCTCGCTCTGCCCGTGCCTGACCGCCCGGTGTACATCGCCGAGCACCCCGCCGGGCAGGGCCGCGTTGAGGAACAGCGCGCGGTAGTAGTCGCCGACGGCGGGCCCGAGCGGCAGTCGCAGGCCGAGGCTGCGGGCCACCAACTGCCAGCGCCAGGCGCTCAGCACGGTCGTGACCGCGCCGATCACCAGGCCGATGACGAGCGTCGGGGTGTCGATGCGGCGCAGTCCGTCGAGGAAGACACCGGTGCCGAGCCGCCACAGCAGCACGGCGATGATGGCGACTCCGGCGGCGGTGCCCAGGTGGGTGCGCACGGCGCGGAAGTTGAGGCGTCGGGGCACGGTCACCGGGGTGACGGGGGCGGTCTCACGGACCAGGGTGGGGGTGGTCATGAGGTGCCTCCGGTCGGCCGGGCGAGCGCCAGCAGATCGCTGTGGTGCAGGACGACCCGCAGTTCACCGGCCGCGCAGGCGGCGAGCCGCTCGGCCAGGTAGGCCTGGGCGCGCTCGGCCAGTTCGGGGCGCTCCTCGACGGCCGCGCCGACCCAGCCGCGCAGCCACTGTTCGGTGAGTGCCTTCTCGTCGGGGCCGAGCCGCCAGGGGCTGGGGTGCACCTTGACGGTGGCGCCCCGGTCGGCGAACGCCTCGCAGGCGGCGGTGACCGCGTCCGGGCCGAGCATCCCGCCGCGCCGCTGGTGGGCGTTGAAGGCCTCCGTCAGTTCCGCGTCCAGCGGATGGGGCGTGCCGAACTCGACCCGTCCGGCGACCGACAGGGTGAGCAGGGCGGGGCAGCCGGCCCCGGCGCAGGCCTCCGCGAGGGTGTCGACCTCCTCCCTGGTGAGGACGTCAAGCAGCGCGGAGGCGGTCACCAGGGAGGCGCCTATCAGCGCGTCGGGGGTGAGCCGGGCGACGTCACCGCGGCGGGTCTCCACCGTGACCCGGCTGCCGTCGGCGGCCACCCGGGGCGAGGCGACGGCGGCGAAGTGCAGGAGGTAGGGGTCGCGGTCGTGCAGGATCCAGTGCTGCGCGCCGTCCAGGCGGGGGGCCAGCCAGCGGCCCATGGAGCCGGTGCCGCAGCCCAGGTCGTGCACGACGAACCCGCCGGCCCTGCCGGGCAGGTTGGCCAGCCGGATCCGCAGCGGGTCCAGCAGATCGTGCGCCCGGGCGGCCGCGTCCGCGCTCTCCCGCAGCTCCAGCCACTCGGGGGCGTACCGCGGCGGCTCCTCGGGCTCGCTCTCGCGCAGGCGTACGGTGGCCCGCTCGCCCAGGCGTACGACGGGGCCGGCCCCGGCTATCACCTCGGACTGTCCGGGCTCCCCGGAAGCTGCGGCATCCATGTGCTCTCGTCCCACCCCTGCATCCGTAACTTCCCTGGGCCCGGGCTGCGCGGGGATCGCGCCGACCGGAGTAGTGGTCGTCGTCTCGCTGGTCATGCCGCCCTCCGGGGTTCGTCGGGGAGCCTCAGCAGGACTCCGGCCAGGCTGCGGGCGGTGGTCGCCCAGCCGTCGAGCGCCGCCCGCCGGCCGCGCGCGGCGGCCTTCAGACGACGGCGTACGTCCGCCTCGCCGAACCAGCCGCGCAGTTCGGCGGCGAGCGCGGCGGGGTCCTCCGGCGGCACGAGGATGCCGGGTACCCCGCCGTCGGGAGCCCTACCGACCGCCTCCGGCAGGCCGCCGACGTCGGTGGCGAGCACCGGGATGCCCCGGGCGAGGGCCTCGGTGACCGCCATGCCGTAGGTCTCGGCGTACGAGGTGAGGACCATCAGGTCGGCGGCGGCGTAACTGGCGTCGAGGTCGGCGCCGGAGCGGGGGCCGGCGAGGTGCAGCCGGTCCGTCAGGCCGTGCCGGGCGATCAGCGACCGCAGATGGGCGACGTACTCGGGGTCCTGGCCGAGGCCGCCGACGCAGGTGCAGGTCCACGGCAGGTCCCGGACCGCCGCGAGCGCCTCGACCAGCCGGTGCTGGCCCTTGCGCGGGGTGACGGCGGCGACGCACACCAGGTGCGAGACCCCGTCGGTGCCGCCGGCCAGCGGGGCGATGTCGGCACCCGGGGTGGCGACGTGCACCCGTTCGGGTGCCAGGCCGTGGTGCGAGACCAGCCGTCGTACCGCCCAGTCGCTGGTCGCCACCACGGCCGGCACGGCGCGCAGCACCGCGCGCTCCCGGGCGTCCAGGTCGGCGGCCACGGCCGGATCCAGTCCGGTCTCGTCACCGAGCGGCAGGTGCACCAGGACGGCGAGCCGCAGCCGTTCGGCCTCCGGTACGACGATCTCGGGGACTCCGCACGCCACCAGGCCGTCGAGGAGGACGACCGCCCCGTCCGGCATGTCCCGCAGGGTGCGGGCGAGGGTGTCCCGGGCGGCCGCGTCGGGGCGCGGCCAGGAGCCGGACACCGCGTGCCTGGTGACCTGCCAGCCGAAGCCGGGCAGGTCCAGGCAGACCCGCCGGTCGTAGGCGTTGCCGCCGCTCGGGGTGGCCAGGTCGTCGACACCACCGGGCATGACGAAGTGCACGATGCGCAGGGACATGGGGAGGATCCCGATGTTCGCGGGGGCGTTCTCGCCGGCCGGGTCGGTGGTCGCCGCGCGCTGCGCGGGCACGTAGGTGAGGGCCGGTGCCCGGCCGATGGTCACGTCGGTCACAGGGCACGCTCGTAACTCGCCCAGGCGACGTGCGACTCGTGCAGGGTGACGGTCAGGCCCGCGAGGCCCCGGGCGCCCTCACCTAGGGCGCCCTTCTCGATCCGCTCGGCGAGCCGGTCGGCGATGACCTTGGCCAGGAACTCCGTGGAGGTGTTGATCCCGGCGAAGTCCGGCTCGTGGTCCAGGTTTCGGTAGTTCAGCTCGCTGACCACGGCGCCGAGTTCCTGGGTGGCAAGACCGATGTCGACGACAATGTTGTCGTCGTCCAGCTGCTCACGGCGGAAGGTGGCGTCCACGAGGAACGTGGCGCCGTGCAGGCGCTGCGCGGGCCCGAACACGTCGCCGCGGAAGCTGTGGGCGATCATGATGTGATCGCGGACGGTGATGCTGAACAACGGACGACCCTCCAGGTGCGGCGCGTCTGGTCCCTCGGCTGATCCCTGCCGGGGGATGCCCTTAATACGGCTCTTGGCTTCCCCGTGTTCAGTCCACTCTCACTCTTTTCTCAGGTCAGGACCTCTTGGCCGCCCGCATTGGACATTCCGTCAGCCGACGTCGCCGTAGCGGACCCGGTGGCAGAGCGCCGGGATCTCCCCCGAGGCGAGTTTCGGGAGCACTTCCGGCAGCTCTTCGAACGCGCTTTCTCCGGTGATGAGGGCGTCCAGCGCCGGATCGGCGAGCAGGTCAAGGGCCAGGGCGAGCCGGTCGGCGTAGGTACGGCCGGCGCGGGCGGCCGGGGAGACGGTGCCGACCTGGCTGCTGCGCACGGTGAGGCGGCGGGAGTGGAAGGCCTCGCCGAGCGGCAGGGCGATGCGCCGGTCGCCGTACCAGCTCAGTTCGAGGACCGTGCCCTCGGGGGCCAGGAGCTCCAGGGCGCGGGTGAGGCCCTGCTCGGTGGCGCTGGCGTGGACGACCAGGTCGCAGCCGTCCAGGGCGTCCTCGGGCGTCGCGAAGTCCACGCCCAGCGCCTCGGCGGTCTTGGCGCGGGCCGGGTCGGCGTCGACCAGCTGGAGCCGTACGCCGGGGAAGCGGGCGAGCAGGGCGGCGACCGAGCAGCCGACCATGCCGCCGCCGATCACCGCGATCCGGTCGCCGGCGAGGGGCGCGGCGTCCCAGAGGGCGTTCACGGCGGTCTCCACGGTGCCCGCGAGCACCGCACGCGCCGGTGGTACCCGCTCCGGTACCACCGTCACCGCGGTCACCGGAACGACGTAACGCGTCTGATGCGGATACAGGCAGAACACCGTACGCCCGATCAGCTCAGCGGGGCCCGCCTCTACGACGCCGACGCTGAGGTAGCCGTACTTCACCGGCCCGGGGAACTCGCCCTCCTGGAACGGCGCCCGCATCACCGCGTGTTGGCTCTCCGGCACCCCGCCGCGGAACACCAGTGTCTCGGTGCCCCGGCTGACTCCGGAGTACAGCGCGCGCACCAGCACCTCGCCCTCGGCGGGCTCGGTGAGGGTGACGTCACGCAGCTCTCCGCGGCCTGGAGAGCGGAGCCAGAACGCGCGGGCCGAGCGGTTCATCGGCATCCTCCTGAACGATCGGGAAGTTGTTCACGTACCGAGATGTGCACAGCAAGAAGTGCACAGGCCGCGCACAGTACGCGGCGTTGATCGACTCTGTCACTCGGCCGGAGGACGTGCGGTGGCCCTGAACAACACTTACGAAGCCAGGCTGGTCCAGCAGGAGACCGCTGTGGGAGCGGGCGTACAGATCCTGTTGCTGGTCCTGCTCGGATCGGCGATCGGCATGGGGCCGGCCGGATGGCTGACGGGGCTCGCGTTCGCGGTGGCCACCTGGGCGGTGCTCTCCCGGGCCCTGCACCGCACCCGGCCGCGCACCTTCGGCCCGGCGAACCGGGTCACCCTCGGCCGCGCGATCCTGGTCGGCGGGGTGACGGCCCTGGTCGCCGACTCCTTCGAGAGCTCCCCGCCGGTCTCCCTCCTGGTCGGCCTGACCGCCGTCGCCCTCATCCTCGACGGCGTCGACGGCAAGGTGGCCCGTCACACGGGTACCTCGACGGCCCTGGGCGCGCGCTTCGACATGGAGGTCGACGCGTTCCTGATCCTGGTGCTGAGCGTGTACGTCTCGACGCAGCTGGGCCCGTGGGTGCTGCTGATCGGCGCGATGCGCTACGCGTTCGTCGCGGCGGCGAAGGTCGCGCCCTGGCTGAACGCCCCGCTGCCGCCGTCGATGGCCCGCAAGACCGTCGCCGCGATCCAGGGCATCTGCCTGCTCCTCGCGGGCGCGGACCTGCTCCCGTACCTGGCCAACCTGGGGGTGGCGCTGCTGGCCCTCGGCTCCCTGCTGTGGTCGTTCGGGCGCGATGTGGTGTGGCTGTGGCGCAACTCTCGGGAGGCGACGGTGACGGCGCCGGAGGCGACGCCGACGGTGGCCGCGGTCGCGGAGGAGGACCGGGTGGAGGCCCGGGCGGCCGAGATGCGGCTGACGGTGCGCGTGGAAGCGCGGGTCGAGGTGCGCGCGGAGGAGATGGAGATGCTGGAACTGGCGGTTCGGTGAACTGACCGAGCACGGCGCAAGGGCCCGGACCGGGGGATGGTCCGGGCCCC
Source organism: Streptomyces sp. NPDC048254 (assembly GCF_043201895.1). NCBI lineage: Bacteria > Bacillati > Actinomycetota > Actinomycetes > Kitasatosporales > Streptomycetaceae > Streptomyces > Streptomyces sp. NPDC048254. The sequence goes on along the minus strand of NZ_JBICZJ010000003.1, from coordinate 274,398 downwards.
TGTTGTTTGCCTACGAGCGTGGGCCAACGCGTGTAGGCCTACGGCCGTTGGCGCCTACGACCCTGCTCCCCGCGTCCGTACGAAGGCGAACGCGGCCGCGGCCAGGCCCAGTGCGCCGACGATCAGGCCCGCGATGCCGAGGCCCCGCGCGGTGGAGTCGCTGGAGTCGGCCGACGCGGTCGGCGTCGCCTTGGCACTGCTCTGCGTCGCCGGTGCGGTCGAGGTCGTGGCGTCGTCCCCCGCCGTCAGCTTGATCGTCGGCGCCGGGTTCTCCGGCTCCTCGCCTCCGCTCCCGGCCTCCTCGATCCAGCGCACGACCTTGCCGTCGGAATACGTCTGCAGGGTCTTGAACGTCAGCTGACCGGTGTCCTCGGGCAGCTGACCGAAGGCCACGTCGAAGTCCTCGAACTGCCCCGCCCCGATCTTCCCGCCGGTCCAGGTGATCTCGGAGGCGGCTTCGGTGATGGTCCCGTCGTCCGTCTTCACCGGCGTCTTGAGCTTGGTCGTGGTCACCTTGGCGGTCCAGCCGTCCCCCGGGGACACCAGGACACCCAGAACCGGATGGTCGGTGGGCAGGAACACCTGCACCTTCGTGGTGGAAGCCGTGTCCTCCTCATTGGGCACACGGAACGTCAGCACACCGTCCGTGGCCCCCTTGGCATAACTCTCGGGATGGACGGTGACATGCGCGGAGGCGACACCGGCGGCGACGAGGACCGACGCGGCGGTGAGCGCGGTGACGGTGGCGGCACGGCGCAGGGCAGAGTTGGCAGACATGGGCGAGGGATCTCCGTACGAGTGAAGTCTGTTAGAGAGTCTTACGGGTGTTAGACCGGGTACGGGATCGCGGAAGGGGGGCCGCGCCGGCTCACCGCGTGCCGCAGCGCGAGCAGCCGACGGGGACGTATCGGATCGGCCGGGGCCCGGAGCGGGCCGGCGGCCGGGGCGGGCAGCGGGGCGTCGCACCACCAGGCGGCCAGACCGGGTACGAGGGCCGCCGCGCGGCGCAACAGCGACCACAGCGCGGCCTCGCCGCACCGCAGCCACCAGGAGGCGACCAGGGCGGCGAGAACGTGGGCGCCGGTGGCGTGCGCGGTCAGGGCGTGCGGGTGGTGCACCATGCCGTCCATGACGTGACCGTGCATGCGCATGTGGGCCATGGTCATGGTGGGCGCGGGAGCCGGGGTGAACGCGCGGGCCGCGTCGAAGCCGAAGTGCAGGCCGGCCTGGGTGAGCAGCATGCCGAAGCCGATCTCCGGCAGTCCGCGCTCCCGCCCCGCGAGGGCGCGCCCCAGGCCGAAGACGGCGACGAATCCGGCCGCGTCGGCCCACAGCGGCGGCATGGCACCCATGGCGAGGCCGTGACCGGCGGCAGCCAGGAGCACGCACACCGCGGCGAACACCGCGGCACGCAGGCTCCGCACCGCCGGTGACGCATTCATGGTGAGCGATCCTCCCACGGTCGGGGGATTCGCGAGGTGCGGACGCCTCGTTCACTCACGGCTGGGGTTTTCCCGTGCGGCGGCCGTGGTTTGCTGTGCGGGCGGAGGCCGGGCGACGGCGGACCGCCGCCCGGCCCGGAACCGCTACTTCTTCTGCTCCACCCGCACCCAGTCCACCTCCGCCTGCACTCCCCCGGCCGCGATCTTGTCCACGCTGGACTGCGGCAGGCCCCAGTAGGGGCTGGTGACCTGGTTCCAGCCGGCCGGGTAGGCGCCGCCCAGGGCGAGGTTGAGGATGACGTACTGGTTGTGGTCGTAGACCCACTGGCCGCGTGTCGACTCCACCTTGTTGCGGGTCGTCTCCTGGACCAGGGTGTCGTCGACGTAGAAGCGCATCGCCGTCGGCGTCCACTCCACCGCGTAGGTGTGCCACTGGTCGACGGTGCCGCCGTTCGGGAAGGTCTGGCGGGCGCCGATGTTGCCGTCGGCCGAGTAGCCGGGGCCGTGCAGCGCGGTGCTCGTCCACGTCGGGTAGCCGATGTTCTCCATGATGTCGGTCTCGCCGGAGGCGGGCCAGGAGACGGAGGGGTTGTCGACGTTGCTGCCGAGCAGCCAGAAGGCGGGCCAGTAGCCGTCACCGACCGGGAGTTTCATGCGGGCGCTGACCTTGCCGTACGTGAAGTCGAAGTGGGTGTTGGTGTCGATGCGGCCGGACGTGAAGTCGTAGGTGCCGCCGCCCGCCTGGGTGCAGCCCTTGCAGTACTTCGCCTTCAGGAGCAGCTCGCCGTTCTGCGTCTGGATGTTGTCCGTCGAGTCGACGTACGCCTGGGACTCGCCGTTGACCGGGCCCATCTCGGTGCCGGTGCGGACGACCCGCCACTTGGAGCGGTCGAGTGCGGCGCCGGTGAAGTCGTCGAAGAACGTGGTCTGGTAGGTGCCCGACTGGTCGGCGGGGAGGGCCGGGTAGGCCGCCTGCGCGCTGCCGCCGGTGCCCCAGACCTGGAACTCGTAGAGGGAGTAGCCGAACTGGGCGGTGTAGGGGGCCGGGTTGTAGAAGCTGCGGCGCTCCTTGCCGAGCATCCGGACGTAGCGGCCGGTGGCCGGGGAGGGCAGGGTGACGGTGTCCTGCAGGCCCGCCGCGTCCCCGGGGGCGGCGACGTTCGCACGGCGGGCCGCGATGGCCGCGGCCGACGGCTCGTACACCGTGCGCCAGTTGACGTTGTCGTCGGAGACCTGGAGCAGGTAGTCGACCGCGAACGCGGACTCCCAGTACAGGTCCACGGAGGAGATCGTGGAGGTGGCGCCCAGGTCGACCGAGATCCAGCGGTCGGCGTTCCAGTCGCTCGACCAGCGGGTGTAGTCGCCCTTCAGGTCGGCCGGCCAGCCGCCGTCGGTGGCGAACGCCGGTGAATTGCCCGCGTGCTGGTAGTAGTTGGAGTACGCCGGGTGGTTCAGGGCGAGGTTGGTGACGGTCGAGGACGCGGGGGCCGGTTCGCCGCCGTAGACCTTGAAGTTCCACAGCGAGTAGCCGTAGGGCGTGGCGCGTTCGATGCCGCGCATCCGGACGTAGCGGCCGGTGACCTCCTGCGGGTAGGTGCTCGCGGTGACGGAGCCGCCGGTGCCCGCGGTCTCGGTGTAGAACGGCGTCCAGTCCGTGCCGTTCTTCGAGGCCTCCAGGACGTATCTCTTGCCGTAGGCGGCCTCCCAGTCGAGGACCACGCGGTCGATGCGGATCGTGGCGCCGAGGTCGATCCGGATCCAGGCGTCGTCCGCGAAGTTGCTGGACCAGCGGGTCGCGCCGTTGCCGTCGAAGGCCAGGCCGGGAGTGGTGCCGCCGTTCTCGCTGCCGGAGGCGGTGACGGCGTTCGGGTTTCCCGTGTAGGCGGTGTTCGCGCGGTCGGTGTCCCAGGTCACGGCGGCAGCGGCGGCGGACGCCGGTAAGGCCAGGACGGGGCCCGAGACCAGCAGGGCGGCCGTCGCGAGGGCGGCCAGGAGGGTGCGGGGAATGCGGGTCGGCATGCGGGTCTCCTGAGTGTCGATGGTGCACATGTTGTGTTCATGACAGATCAGAGTGTGCTGTCCACGGACCGTCGTGCATGCGTGTGAGAGTGCGGTGCGGTGGGCGCGGAACTCCCCTGGTCCGCGCCCACCGCGGTTCCGGTCAGGCCGCCCGGCGGGCCTGCCCCTGGTGCTCGCGGATGATGTCCGCGTACCCGTGGCCGCTGCCCTTGATGGTGCGGACCTGGGTGCGGTAGTCGACGTGGACCAGGCCGAACCGCTTGTCGTAGCCGTAGGCCCACTCGAAGTTGTCCAGCAGCGACCAGGCGAAGTACCCGGCGAGCGGGGCGCCCTTGCGGGCCGCCGAGGCACAGGCGGCGAGGTGGCCGGCCAGGTACTCCTGGCGCTCGGGGTCGTCGATCGTGCCGTCGGGGCGGACCACGTCCGGGTAGGCCGAGCCGTTCTCGGTGACGTAGAGCTTGCGGGCGCCGTACTCGTCGGTGAGGCGCAGCAGCAGCGTCTCGATGCCGCTCGCGTCGATCTCCCAGTCCATGCCGGTGCGCGGGACGTCGGGGCGGCGCACCGAACGGGCGTACGGGGCGGGTCCGTTGGGGTCGTCCTCGATGTACGCCGGGAAGTAGTAGTTCAGGCCCAGCCAGTCGAGCGGGGTGGCGATGGTCTCCAGGTCGCCGGGGCGCTCGGGGAGTTCGACGCCGTACGTCTCGACCATGTCGGCCGGGAAGCCGCGGCCGTGCACCGGGTCCAGCCACCAGCGGTTGACGTGCCCGTCGTGGCGGCGGACGGCGGCCTCGTCCTCGGGACGGTCCGAGGCGGCGAAGACCGTGGAGAGGTTGTTCACGATGCCGACCTGGGCGCCGGGCGCGGCGGCGCGGATCGCCTGGGCGGCCAGGCCGTGGCCGAGGAGCAGGTGGTAGGAGGCGCGTACGGCGGCCGTGAGGTCGGTCCAGCCGGGGGCCATCTTGCCCTCCAGGTGGCCGATCCAGGCGGAGCAGGACGGCTCGTTGAGGGTGGTCCAGTGGTGGACCCGGTCGCCGAGGCGTTCGGCGACGACGGAGGCGTATGCGGCGAAGTGCTCGGCGGTCGACCGCTCGGGCCAGCCGCCCCGGTCCTGGAGGACCTGCGGCAGGTCCCAGTGGTAGAGCGTGACCGACGGGGTGATCCCCGCCGCCAGCAGGGCGTCGATCAACTCGTCGTAGAAGTCGAGGCCCTTGGCGTTGACCGGGCCGTCCCCGCCGGGCCGCACGCGCGGCCAGGCGACCGACAACCGGTAGGCGTTGATGCCGAGCCGGCCCATCAGGCCGATGTCCTCGCGCCAGCGGTGGTAGTGGTCGCAGGCGATGTCGCCGTTGTCGTCGCCCGCGATCTTCCCCGGGGTGTGCGAGAAAGTGTCCCAGATGGAGGGTGAGCGGCCGTCCTCGGCGACGGCTCCCTCGATCTGGTACGCCGCGGTTGCCGTGCCCCACAGGAAGTCGTGCGGGAGTGCGGCGAGGTCGATGGTCACGTAATTCCTTTCGCGACAAGCTTCGGAACTAGGGGGGTTCACTTGACGGCGCCCGCCGTCAGCCCGGCGACGAGGTAGCGCTGGAGCAGCAGGAAGCCGGCCACGACGGGGACGCTCACCACGAGCGAGGCGGCCATGATCTGGTTCCAGTAGACGTCGTACTGCGTGGAGTAGCCCTGGAGGCCTACGGCGAGGGTGCGGGTGGTGTCGTTGGTCATGACCGACGCGAAGAGCACCTCGCCCCAGGCGGTCATGAAGGCGTAGACGGCGACCGCGACGATCCCCGGGATCGCGGCCGGCACGACCACCCGGAACAGCGCGCCGAGCGGCCCGCAGCCGTCCACCAGCGCCGCCTCGTCCAGGTCCCTGGGCACCGAGTCGAGGTACCCGATCAGCATCCAGATCGAGAACGGCAGGGAGAACGTCAGGTAGGTGAGGATCAGGCCGCCGCGGGATCCGAACAGGGCGATGCCGGTGGCGTTGCCGATGTTGACGTACAGCAGGAACAGCGGGAGCAGGAAGAGGATGCCCGGGAACATCTGCGTGGACAGCACGGTGACCGTGAAGACCCGCTTGCCGCGGAACTCGTAACGGCTGACCGCGTAGGCGGCGAACACCGCGACCACCACCGAGCAGACGGTCGCCGCGACCGCCACGATCAGCGAGTTCACGAAGTACCGTGCGAGCGGGACCGTCGACCAGATGTCGATGTACGGGCGGATGGTCAGCCCGCTGGGCAGCCAGCGGAACTTGCCGGTGACGTCCGCGAGGGGCTTCAGCGAGCTGGAGATCATCACGTACACGGGGATCAGCACGAACCCGGTGAGCAGCGTGAGGAAGATCGCCCGGGCCCAGAGGAAGGAGCGCGGCGGGGCCATCGGCGAACTGGGGCTAGACATCGGAGGTCCTCCGTCCGCGTGAGGTGAGCGCGAGATAGACGCCGGTCACGACCAGCAGGAAGAGCAGCAGGAGCACGGACATCGCCGAGCCGGTGCCGAAGTTCCAGGTGACGAAGGAGGCCTGGTAGATGTGGACCGAGATGAGGTCGGCGGCCTCCGGGGCGGCCCTGCCGAACAGGACGTACGGCGTGTTGAAGTCGTTGAACGTCCACAGGAACAGGACCAGGATCAGCACCTGGTTGACCGGGCGCAGCGAGGGCAGGGTGATCCGGCGGACCTGCTGCCACATGCCGGCACCGTCCAGGGCGGCCGCCTCGTACAGCTCCTTCGGGATGTTCTGGAGCCCGGCCATCACGATCAGGAAGGCGAACGGCCAGCCCTTCCACACCGACACGGTCAGCAGCGCCCAGAAGCTGTTGTCGCCGATCAGCCAGAAGGACGGCTTGTCGGTGAGATGCAGCTGGTCGTGCAGGACGTGGTTCACCAGGCCGTTGTCGTGCTGGAACATGAACACCCAGGTGATGACGGCCGCGTAGACCGGCAGCGCGTACGGCACCAGGAACAGGGTCCGCAGCAGACCCCGGCCGCGGAAGGTGTCCTGCATGAACACCGCGGCCGCGGTGCCGATCAGCCAGCACAGGCCGACCGAGAGCAGGGTGAAGCCGACGGTGACCAGGAAGGAGTGCAACAGGGCCTTGCCGACCGGGGCGTTGAACTCGATCGACGTCCGGTAGTTGTCGAACCCGGACCAGGGGGCGGTGCCCCAGTCGCGGATGTAGAACTGGGTCAGCTCCTTGAAGCTCATCACGACGCCGATGACCATCGGTATCAGATGGACGAGGAGTTCGAGCAGCAGGGCGGGCAGGAGCAGCAGGTAGGGCAGTCCGATCCGGCGGATCCGCCCGGGGCGGCGGCCCGAGCCGCCCGCCGCCCCGGGGGAGTTCGCACGTACCGGCTCGTGCACGGCAGTGGTGGTGGTCGTCATGGTGCTCAGGCCGCCGGCATCTGCTGCTGGGCCTTCTCCAGCTCGGCCTTCACGGAGTCGGTGGTGACGTCGTGGCCGGCGGCCGCGGCGGCGAACAGGTTCTTCACTGCGGTGCCGACGGTCGTCTCGAACTGCGACTCGGCGGCCACCTGGGGCAGGGCCGAGGCGCTGGTGGCGAGCGTGTTCTTCAGGACCGAGTTGGCCGGGGTGTTGAAGGCCGGGTCCTCCTGGGCCGCCTTGACCGGCGGGATGGAGCTGTAGGAGGTGTTGAGGATCTTCTGCTCGTCGTCGCTGGTCATGAACTTCACGAACTTCGTCGCGCCGTCGAGGTTCTTGGTGTTCTTGAAGACCGCCAGGTTGATGCCGGCGACCATCGAGTTGACCTGGGCGCCGGTGCCGGGGGTGCCGGACTGCACGGGCACCGGGGCGATGCCGTAGTCGCTGTCGCTCATGCCCTGCGACTTGAGGTTGGAGGACGCCGACTGCCACAGCAGCATCGCCAGCTTGCCCTTGGCGAAGTCGCTCACCGACTGGTTCTGCGCGTACTCGGCGTCGCCGGTCGGGATGACCTTGTCCTTGGCCATGAGGTCGACGTACTGCTTCACCGCGGCGACGACCTTGTCGTCGGTGAAGTTGGGCTTGCCGTCGGCGGTGAAGAAGTCGGCGCCGTGCTGCTTGGCGAAGACGAAGGTGTGGTGGATGTTCTCCGACACGTTGCCGCCCTCGGCGCCGAGCACCGACTTGCCCTTGGCGGATATCTTCTTGCCGTCGGCGATCAGCTCGTCCCAGGTGACCGGGGGCTTGGCGATCCCCGCGTCGGCGAAGATCTTCTTGTTGTAGTAGAGGGCGTAGGCCATCGAGTACAGCGGTACGGCCGCCGGGTCCTTGCCCTCGGCGCCCGTGGAGCCGAGCGCGGAGTCGACGAAGCGGTCCTTGCCGCCGATCTTGTCGAAGTTCTTGGCGTCCCAGGGCAGCAGCGCACCGGTGGCCTGGAGCGAGGCGCTCCAGGTGTTGCCGATGTTCAGCACGTCGGGGCCCTGGCCGGAAGTGGTCGCGGTCAGGATCCGGTTGAGCAGATCCGACCAGGGCACGACCTCCAGCTTGACCTTGATGCCGGTCTGCTTCTGGAACTTGTCGAGTTCCGGCTGGAGTACCTTCTTGTCGATCTCGATGCTGGCACCCTGGTTGGAGGCCCAGTATGTGAGCGTCTTCGGGGAGTCGTTGGACCCGCCCCCGGTGGACGAACCGCCACCGCAGGCCGTGGCCGCGAGGGCGAGAGACATGGTGACGGCGCCTACGGCCGCGGCTCGGATGCTGCGCATGGCTCCTGCTGTGCCTTTCCGGGAGTCGAGAACCCCGAGAGGGCTTCGCGAAGGCCGGCGCCCGCGATTGCGAAGGCCGAGACCACCGTTCGGCTTCCGAAGCCCCTCATGGCTTAATTTAGGACGTGAGTTAACCCCCCGAACAGTAACTCGTCAAGGGATCCGGCACGGGTATCCGCGCAGGCGGGCCGGGGAACACCGGGCTCCGGGCCGGTGGTACGCCCACGCCCGGCGTCGTGACCTGCGCCGAAGCCAGGTGACCTGGGCGGAGAGGGCCGGCGGGGCGTTCCACAACGGTTGTGTTTCGACGGGGGGATGCGGTGCGGCGCGGGGATACGGCGAGGCGCGCGGGCCGTGGCTCACGACGGGGGCGATGCCGGTCGATCGGGCACGGCGGGGGCGGGCCGTCGGCTACGGCGGACGCGAGCCACCACGCACAGCAGGGGCGGGCCACCACGCACAGCGGACACGGGCCGTCGGCTACAGCGGACGCGAGCCACCACGCACAGCAGGGGCGGGCCACCACGCACAGCGGACACGGGCCGTCGGCTACAGCGGACGCGAGCCACCACGCACAGCGGGGACGGGCCACCACGCACAGCGGACACGGGCCGTCGGCTACGGCGGACGCGAGCCACCACATACAGCAGGGGCGGGTCACCACGCACAGCGGACGCGGGTCGTCAGTTACGGCGGACGCGGGGCGTCGGCTACGGCGGTGGGGCCCGGGGAGGTTGTCCCCGGGCCCCTTTCCGGTGTCAGCGGGCGGTTGTCGTGAGCGGTGCCGGGGCGTAGCCGGTCGGGCGGGTGGTGAACGTGCCCCGGCCCCGGGTGCGGCCGCGGAGGCGGGTCGCGTAGCCGAAGAGTTCGGCAAGCGGCACGGTGGCGGTCAGCACCGCCGACCCGCCCCGGGCCGCGGAGCCGGTGACCCGGCCGCGCCGGGCGGCCAGGTCGCCCAGTACGCCGCCGACCGCGTCCTCGGGCACGGTGACCGTGACCTCCGCGACCGGCTCCAGCAGGACCGTCGCGCAGCCGCGCAGGGCCTCCCGGAGACCGAGCCTGCCCGCCGTACGGAACGCCGTGTCGGAGGAGTCCTTCACGTGCGTCGAGCCGTCGGTGAGGGTGACCCGCACTCCGGTGACCGGGTGCCCGCCGAGGGGGCCCTCGGTGAGCGCGTCCCGGCAGCCGGCCTCGACCGCGCGGACGTATTCCTGGGGCACCCGGCCGCCGACGACCGCCGACCGGAACTCGAAGCCCGCCTCGTGCCCGAGCGGTTCGACGTCCAGCACGACGTGCGCGAACTGCCCGGCGCCGCCGGTCTGATGGACATGCCGGTACCCGAAGCCGGTCACCCCGCGCACCACGGCCTCCCTGAGGGCGACCCGCGGTCGGCCCACCGCGACCTCGGGGCCGCCGTCCCCGCGGATCTTGGCCACGGCGACCTCCAGGTGCAGTTCGCCCATCCCGGACAGCACGGTCTGCCCGGTCTCCGCGTCGGTGCGCACCACCAGCGAGGGGTCCTCCTCGGCCAGCCGGGCCAGCGCCTGGGCGAGCCGGCCGGTGTCGGTACGGCGGCGGGCCTCGACGGCGACGGACACCACCGGTTCCGGGGCCACGGGCGGCTCCAGGAGCAGCGGGGCGTCCGGCGTGCACAGCGTGGCGCCGGGGCGGGCCGACTTCGGTCCGACGACGGCGACGATGTCACCGGCCACCGCCCGGTCGAGGGGCTCGTGCCGGCCGGCCATGACGCGGAGGATGCGGGCGACGCGTTCGGTGCGGCGGGTCGCGGGGTCCCACACGGTGTCTCCCTTCTCGATCGTGCCCGAGTAGACGCGGACATGGGTGAGGCGTCCGGTGGGCGTCGCGGTCACCTTGAACACGAGCGCCGCGAACGGCCCTTCGGGGTCGGCGGCCCGCCGGCGCTCGGCGCCCTCGTGGGTGCCGCGCACGGCGGGGACGTCGAGCGGTGAGGGCAGATACGCCACGGCCGCGTCCAGCAGCGGTTCGATGCCCCGGTTGCGGTAGGCGGAGCCGCACAGGACGACGACGCCCTCGCCGGTCAGGGTGAGGTCGCGCAGGGCGGTGGCCAGCGTGGCGTCGGACAGTCGGCCGGCCGGCGCGCAGAACTCCTCCAGCGCGGCCGGGTGCAGCGCGGCCACCGTCTCCTCCAGGGCGTGCCGCCGGCGGTCCGCCTCCGCGCGCAGCGCCTCGGGGACCGGTCCCGTCACCGCCGTACCGCTGTCGTCGGGCCAGAGCAGCGCACGCATGCGTACCAGGTCGACGACGCCGGTGAAGCCGTCCTCCGCGCCGACCGGCAGCTGGACGACGAGCGGGGCCGGGTGCAGCCGGGCGCGGATCGACTCGACGGCGCTGTCGAGCGCGGCGCCCGCGCGGTCCAGCTTGTTGACGAAGGCGATCCGGGGCACGCCGTGCCGGTCGGCCTGCCGCCACACCGACTCGCTCTGCGGCTCCACGCCGGCCACCGCGTCGAACACGGCGATCGCGCCGTCGAGGACCCGCAGGGAGCGTTCGACCTCGTCGGCGAAGTCGACATGGCCCCGGGGTGTCGATGAGGTTGACGCGGTGGCCGGCCCAGGCGCAGCTGACGGCCGCGGCGAAGATGGTGATGCCGCGGTCGCGTTCCTGGGGGTCGAAATCGGTGACGGTGGTGCCGTCGTGGACCTCGCCGCGTTTGTGGATGGTGCCGGTGGCAAAGAGGATGCGTTCGGTGACGGTGGTCTTTCCGGCGTCGACGTGGGCGAGGATGCCCAGGTTACGAACGGACGCAAGGGGGTTGACGGAGTTCGGGTGGAGTTCGGTGCGCATGGCCCGTTGCCTTTCGCATGCGGGTCCTGGAATGGGCGGCGCAATTCCCGTGCGGCGGAGTTCACCGGGCAGCAACTGACGGAACGTCAATGTCTGGGCATGTGCCAGGAGTTGATGAGCCGGATCGGGCGTCACGGAGTCCGGTGCCGGCCGCGCAGCGGGCACCGGAGGGACGGGGACACGAGGATCACCTCGTAGCGGGAACGGGAAGAGACGGCAGTCGCGCGGTCGCACATGCCCCTCTCCCCTCAATCGTCCGAACTCGTCACGGCAAAGCACCGCGACCGCCTTCCGCGGCTACGGTGCGTGATACCGAGCGAGTGTAGGCAGGGGGTGCGGGACACGGCACCCGGTTTTCCGACCAGGGGACCTGCGCTTCCCGGAGATACCGGTTCGTTCCCTTTTCGCCGCTCCTCGGGGAATGAGGGGGCTCGCAGTCCCGACATTTTCCGGACATTCACCTGGCCGACATCGATAACTCCGCCGCCCCGGAAGGCGCTTTCCGAGTCGGTGAACGGCGGTGGAGCAGGTTCACCGGAAGAGACCGCCGCAACTCCAGCGATTGGCCGAAAAACACGCTTTACGGCGCCCAGCGGGACATCAGGTCGTTCATCCCCTTCACCTGCCCGGCCGACCCGGTAAAGGACGTCCGGAACGCCCCGGATGCACATCGTCGCGGGTGACACCAGGAACCCGCCGGCATGCCCCGGCCCGGCCGGGGCCGATGTGGAACATGTGTGGATTTTCGGTGAAGCATCGCGCGTGGCTGAGAAATCAGGATCACGCCCCGGATTCGGGCAGGGCACACAAAGGACGGAAAGCGGCCCGTCCAGGTGGCCGGTGAACGCTCCACCACTCCGCGGACGAGCCTAATCTGATCGGCGAACAGACTGAATGGGCACAGCAGGTGGACGGACAGGACAGGACTGGATTGGACACGCAAAAGACGCGGAGGGCGCCGTTCGCCGCGCTGCGCCGGGGTACCGCGATGCCGGTCGCCGCGCAGGTGCTCATCGCGGGAACGCTGTTCTCCCGTCTCGGCGACACCCTCGCCTCGCTGGGGCTGGTGCTGCACGCGGCGGACCGCGACATCCGCTTCGGGGTGACCGAGGTGATGCTCGCCGAACTCATCCCCACGGTGCTCGCGGCACCGCTGATCGGCTCCGTGGTGGACCGGTTCAGTGCGCGCGCGGTGTGTCTGTGGGCGCTGCTGGCCCAGTCGCTGTCCCTCGGTGCGGCCACCGTCGTCGGCGGGTTCCATGTGCGGGTCGCGCTGATCGCGCTGTCGGCCCTGGCCGGAGTGGCCTCGGTGGCCGCCGGGTTCAAGATGCTGCCCGCCGTCGCCGGTGACCGGCACACGGGCCGGGCGAACAGCCTGCTGACGGCCGGCCTCTCCGTGGCGGGGCTGATCGGGCCTCCGCTGGCCGGCTTCCTCAACTCCCAGTGGGGTACCGGCGTGCTCCTCGCGGTGGACGCCGGGTCCTTCCTCGTGCTCGCGGGCTGCACCATGCTGGCGGTGCCGAGCAGCGTCGACGTGGCGATCGGCCGCCGCCCCGCCACGAGACTCGCGGACGGCTACCGGGCACTGCGCGACGCCCCGGTGGTGGGCACACTGATGCCGGCGCTGGCGGCGGCGATGCTGGCCACCAGCATCGAGAACGTCGCGGGCGTCTTCTATCTCCGGGACGTCGTCAACGGCAACGACACCGTCTTCGGCCTCTTCCTGGCCACCTGGGCCCTGGGGTCCGTCCCCGGCGCTCTGCTCGCGGGCCGTGTGGACTGGGCGGACCGGCACACCCTGCTGATCCTCGGCGGCATCGCCGGCATGGGCCTGGGCCTGCTCCTCACCGGTCTGATCCCGGTCGCCGCGGTGATCTTCCCGCTGTTCCTGATCGCGGGCTTCGGCAACGGCGCGTGCAACGTCGGCCTGCGCAACGCGGTGCACTCGCGGGTACCGGCCGAGGTGCACGGCAGCGCCTGGGCCTGCTTCCAGGCGCTGTCCCGCAGCTGCATCGGCCTCGGCTTCCTGCTGGGCACCCCGAACAGCCTGGTCTCCAGCCAGGGCCAGGTGATCGTCTCGGGTGTCATTCCGCTGGTCGCCATCGCGTGGGCGGCCCTCGTCACCGTCCGGCGCGGCGAGCACACGGTGACGGAGACCTCGGCCTGAGCGAGCGACCTGGCGGCCGGAAGGCAGCCGGGCCGAACGGCGGGGCGCCTGTCGGTCTTTGGATCCCGGACAGCTGCCCGGCTTTCGCCTGTCATCTCCTGTCCGCCCGACTCGGGGCCCTTCTGGGTAGCGTCGTCGCCGTTTGGACCATCGACCCGGGAAGGCCCCGTCTCCATGCAGGATGACACTCCGTCACAAGCAACGGCCGGGCAGAGCAGGCGTGGTTTCCTCCGCAACGCGGCGCTGGCCGACCACCAACTGGGGCCACGGCCTGGTGGAGCTCAAGCGGTGGCATCTGGCGGTGGTCAACGACGGCCGTCACACGAAGCTGTACGTCGAGGGCGCTCCGGTCGTCGACAACCCGAAGCGCCTGTCGGTCGGCCTCACTTCGCTCGGGCTGCCCTGGCTGGTGGGCGGTCACGAGTACGCGGGCGCCGTCGACATCGTGTTCCACGGCGGCATCGGCGACATCCGGATTGTCAACCGCCCGCTGTCCGGCGACGAGTTCCTGACCGCCAAGTAGCCCGGTGTCTCCCGTCTCCGGCCCGCCTGCCGGCCCGCCGGAGACGGGAGCCGCGCGTCTGACGGAGCCGCGCGTCTTGGGAGAGCCTTTGGTCTAGTCCTCTTGACGGCGAAGACCCCGGGGAGTTTGGTATGTACCAATACCCCTCCCGGCCCCTCCCCCACCCCTCCGCCCTCGTTGGGCATCCCGAAAGGGCCACTGTCATGCACCTGGCAAGACTCGCGGCTTCCGCGTGCGCCCTCGCCCTCGCGGCCACCGGCGCCGCCGTCGCACTGGCCCCCGCCGGCACCGCAGCGGCGGGCAGCGTCTACTCCGTGGCGCCCTACGTCGACATGTCGAACGGTCAGGAAGGCCTGCTCGACACCGCCGTCACCGGTCACGGGCTCAAGGCCTACACGGCGGCCTTCGTCCTCGGCGTGGGCTGCACCCAGATCTGGGGCGACACGCTCCCCATCGGCAACGACTCCTACACCGACCCGGAGATCGCCAGGGCGAAGGCCGAGGGCGCCTCCGTGATCATCTCCTCCGGCGGGGCGGCCGGCGAGCCGCTCGCTTGGACGTGCTCGAACCAGAGCAGCATCGACGCCGGATACCAGGCCATCATCAACGACTACGGCGTCACCCAGCTCGACTTCGACATCGAGGGCGCCGCCATCGCGGACACCGCGGCCGCGGCCCGTCAGATGCAGGCGATGAAGGACCTCAAGGCCGCCAACCCGGGCCTCCAGTTCTCCATGACCCTGCCGGTGCTGACGAGCGGGCTGACCGGCGACGGCGTCAACATCCTCAAGGCCGCCAAGAACGCCGGCGTCAAGATCGACGTCGTCAACATCATGACCATGGACTACTACGCCGGCACCGGCACCGAGATGGGCCAGGCCGCCCTCTCCGCGTCCCGGGCCACGCTGGCGCAGATGCAGTCCGTCGACTCCGGCTACAGCTACGCCAACCTCGGCATCACCCCGATGATCGGCAAGAACGACGACGGGTCCACCTTCACCCTGGCGGACGCCCAGACGGTGGAGAGCTTCGCCGCGCAGAACGGCGTCGGGCGCCTGGCGTTCTGGGCGATCACCCGGGACCAGGCGTGCGGCGGGAACGCCAACTCCCTGCCCACGTGCAGCGAGATCAGCCAGAACAGCCTCGCGTTCACCGACGCGTTCGTGCCCTACGCGGGCAGTTCGGGCGGCGGCGGAGGCACCACCACCGACTTCTCCCTGGCCCTGTCGCCCGGCTCCGCGTCGGTCGCCCAGGGAGGTTCGGCGACCGCGACCGTCGCCACAGCCGTCACCTCCGGCAGCGCCGAGTCCGTCGCCCTCTCCGCCTCCGGCGCGCCCTCCGGGGTCAGCGTCTCCTTCAGCCCCGGCTCCGTGACGTCCGGGGGCAGTTCGACGCTGACGGCGACGGTCGGCTCGTCGGTGGCCGCGGGCAGCTACCCGATCACCGTCACCGGCACCGCCGCGAGCGGCAGCCACAGCGCGACCTACACACTCACGGTCACCTCCTCCGGCGGAGGCGGCGGCGGTGGGGGCTCGCTGACCAACGCGGGCTTCGAGACCGGCAGTCCGAGCCCCTGGACCTGCACCGGCGGCAGCACGGTCGTCTCCACCCCGGTCCACAGCGGCAGCCACAGTCTCCAGGTGACGCCGAGTTCCAGCGGCACCGGCGAATGCGACCAGACCGTCACCCTCTCCCCCAACCACACCTACACGCTCTCCGGTTGGGTGCAGGGCCCGTACGCCTACGTCGGTGTCAGCGGCGGTGCCACCGCGAGCACCTGGTCGAACGGCGCGAGCTGGAACCAGCTCAAGGTCAGCTTCACCACCGGCAGCAGCGGAACGGTCACGGTCTACGTCCACGGCTGGTACGGCCAGGCCGCGGTCTACGCCGACGACTTCAGCCTCGCCTGAGCGAAGTCCGCACGCAGGAGGGGCGGTTCCCGGAGGTGAGTCCGGGAACCGCCCCTCCTCGTCGGTGCCGAGGTGCTCCTACTGGCCGAAGCCGTAGGAGAACAGGTGGTCGGTGCCCGTCTGGCCGGTCACCGGCAGCGTGACCGATGCCACCTGCTTCGACGGGTCCAGCGGGACCTTCGTGGCGAAGACGTAGGTCTTCACGTTGTCCCGGCCGCCGCTCCCGGTGTTCCGGTAGGTCGTCGTGACGGCCGTCGTGTCACCCGGCAGCGGCTTGCTCGGCCCGCCGTTGAGCGTCCAGTCCGAGAAGCCGACCGTCGCCCGGGAGGTGGTGCCGTCGGTGTAGGTGACGGTCAGTGTGCCCGAGACCCCGCTGCCGTCGGTCGGCGCGTTGACCGCCGCGCCCAGCAGACCGAGCGACGCACCCGAGGTGCCGGCCGGCATGGGGATGGTCTGGCCGGCCATCTCCAGGTTGTCGGGCTGCCCGGACGTCACCGTCGGCCAGCGGTAGGAGATGCCGTCGACCGTGAGGATGGAGCCGCTGGTGACACCGGCGGCCGCCAGCGCGTTCTGCGAGAAGGCCCAGCCGCCGCCGTCGAACCCGCCCGAGAAGCCGCTGCCGTCGGGGTAGATGCCCTCGTTGGTGTCGTACGGCCACAGCGCACCGGCCTTGGCCACGGCCACCCGGAGGACCGCCCCCGGCAGTGCCGCACCGGTGCCGTGGTCGGTCAGGGCGAAGGCGACCGGGTACGTCCCCTCGTCCGGGCCCGCCGTCACGTGGACCTTCGCCTCGGCGCTGCCCGCGGCGGGCACGGTGAGCGAGCCGGACGCCGTGTCGAGGGTGACGCCGGTGGGAGCCGTCGCCGTCCAGTCGACCGTGACGGCCTGGTCGCCGAGGTTGGTCAGGTCGAGGGTGCCGTCATCGCCCGTGCCCGGCTGGAGGACCAGACCGTTGCTGGGGCCGGTCGCCGCCAGCACCCGGCCGCCGCCCGTGGTGTCCGAGGGCGGCACCGCCGACGGCCCGGACGCCCAGGAGGTGTCGGGCTCGGTACCGAGCGTGAAGTCCATGGTGCCCGCGCCCTTGAACTGCTGGTACGTCAGCCAGGAGGTGTTCCGTGCCGTGCCCTTGACGTCGAGCGACTGCACGTACGGCGCGTCGGTCGCGGCCTGCGGGGCGTTGATCCGCACCGTCTTGCCGCCGACGGTCACCTGGGCCACCGGGAACACCGGGCTGCCGAGCACCAGGGTGTCCGCGCCCGGGGTCTCCGGGTACATGCCCAGCTCGGACCAGACGTACCAGGAGCTCATGGCGCCGAGGTCGTCGTTGCCGAACGAGCCGACCGGCGCGTTGAAGTACAGGTCCTGCTGGGCCGCACGGACGGCCGCCTGGGTCTTCCACGGCTCGCCGGTGTAGTCGTACTCCCAGGGGATCTCCACGCTGGGCTCGTTGCTCAGGTCGGCGTCGGTGCTGCCGGGGCTCGTGATGTCGTCGAGCAGGCTGTCCAGGTAGGACGAGTACGCCTTCGTGCCGCCGCGCGCCTGGATGAGCTGCTTCAGGTTGAAGGGGACCATGGGGGTGTACTGGGCGGAGGTGCCCTCCACGAAGCCGTTGGAGGTGCCGGGAGTGAAACCGCCCGCGAACTGGCCGTCCTTGTTCTTGGCCTGGAGGTAGCCGGTCTGCGGGTTGAAGACGTTCATCCAGTCCTGGGCGCGGGTGGCGAACTTCTCGTAGACGGACGTCTTGCCGAGCGACTTGGCGAAGGCGGCGAGGGCGTAGTCGGCGGAGTCGTACTCCAGTTGGGTGGAGACCGGGCCGTAGAAGTTGCAGCAGCCGTAGCTCTCGTCCAGCGGAAGGTAGCCCTTCGCGTCCCGGACCGACTCGCCTGGACGGTCGTTGTTCGGGACGGTGGCCTCGTGCTGGAGGGCCGCGAGGGCCTTGCCCGTGTCGAAGTCCGTGGCGCCGAAGGCATACGCGCCGGCGATGATGCCGGCGGCCGGGTCGCCGACCATCACGTAGCTCTCGCCGTTGTTCGAGGCCCACTTGGGCAGCAGGCCCGTCTGGTCGTAGCCGTTGAGCATCGAGGTGACGACGTCGCTCGCGACCTTGGGCTCGACCATCGCCATCAGCTGGGTCTGGGAGCGGTAGGTGTCCCAGCCGGAGTAGGTGGCGTACTGGGCTTTCTGCCCCTTGGCCAGTTTGTGGACCTGGTTGTCCATGCCCATGTACTGGCCGTTGGCGTCGGAGAAGACGTTCGGGTGCAGCAGCGCGTGGTAGAGCGCGGTGTAGAACTGCGTCTGCTGGTCGGCGGAACCGCCGCCCACCTGGATGTTCTTCAGTACCGTGTTCCAGGCGTCGTGGTTGGCCCGCTCGACGGCGCCGAGGTTCCAGTTCCCGATCTCGCGGGCGAGGTTGTCCGCCGCGTTCGCGTCACTCGTGTACGAGATACCGACCTTCGCCGTCACCTTGGTGTTCGACGACGTGTCGAAGGTCAGGTACATGCCGTTCGCGCCGGTCGTGGGCGGCTGGGCGGCCGCGGCGGCCTTGGACAGCCGGGAGGCGGCACTGGCGCTCGGGGCCGCGGAAGCCGTGGCGGAGGCCTTGGCGGCGTTCCCGTGGACCGTCGGGGCCGGCTTCGCCGGGACGGTGAAGTGCTTCTCCTTCAGCGGCTTCGACGTGGACTTCCGCGGGGTCTGGCCGACCTTGCCCGCCTTCAGTGACGTCGCGTCGGGGGTGATGGTGCTGCCGACCCAGGTGCCGCTCGCGGTGAACGGCCGGTCGAACTTGATGTCGAAGTGCAGCGTGTACCGGTTGTTCGCGCCGCAGAAGTGACCGCTGTCGATCGCGCCGCTGATCTCCTTGCTGTTCACCACCTGGACGCGGGTTCCGTCCACCTGGGTGGCGCCCCCGCTGAGCTTGAACAGCAGGTTCGCCTGCTGTCCCGAGGGGAAGGTGAAGCTGCCCAGCCCGGCGCGGGTGGTGTCGGTCAGCTCGGTGCTGACCCCGTTGGCGTCGGTGACCTTGTAGGACCCGATGCCGGCCTGCTCCTTGTCGTGGCCGAAGCCGACGGACGTGCTGCCGAGGTCACCCGACAGGGCACCGGTCACCGGCAGGATGGGCAGGTCGCCCGCGACGGGGCAGCCGGGTCCGGAGACGTGGGTGAGGCTGAAGCCGGAGATCTTGTCGGCGGTGTACTCGTAGCCGCCGCCGTCGGGGCGGTGCGGGGTGGTGTCGGGGCCCCACTGCACCATGCCGGCCGGCATGTCGGGGCCGGGGAAGGTGTCCACCGCACCGGAGGTGCCGATGAGGGGGTTGACGAGGGACGCGGGGTCCTTCACGAGGGGCGGCGTCGCGTTGCCCGCGGCCTGGGCGCTTCCGACCGCCGGAAGCGGAAGGGCTGCCATGCCCAGGACGCAGACCACAACGAGGCGTCGGCGGAATCTTGCTCGGTCGGCTGGTGCAGCTGAACGTCGGGATCTCACCATCGGTTGCCTCCGCAGCGGTTCGTGCTTCGCACATCAGGTGTCGGCGCGCCGAAAAACACCGGAATGCCGGCGACAGGCAACGGTTCGAGTCGCTCCCACGGCCTGACAACGTTGCCATGCACGAGTGTCGAGTGAAACGCCTGTGCTTGCGGCGTGTCAACGAGGCCAACAAGACTTTCTGAGTGCGAAGTTCACGGACGGCCGGGTACCTGGCCTCATGCGGCCGCACCCCGGCCCATCCGTCCGCACGGGCCCGCGCCGTCGAGGACGCGAGCCCGCCTTCGGCGCGGGAGGGACCGGGAGCCGCGCCGAACCGCGCGAATCCTTGCGGGAGTTACGGCTCCGCAGCATAGGCTTCCTTCTCGGCGAGGAAGAGTTCCGGCCGACGCGCCTTCCCTGCCCCCCCGTCCTCACCCCTCGTCGCGCAGCTGGGCCGCCAGGGAGGTCAGCGGCTCGGTCTCCTCGGTGTGGCCCAGGGGGGTGAGGTGGGAGATCGCCGCGTCGAGGCGGGTGAGGGCGGGGACGGGGCGTTCCAGGTAGAGGCCTTCCACGACGGACGCGAGCCGGACGCACTCGGCCCACTCGCCGGCGTGGTCGTCGTCGGGTCCCGGTTCGCCGAGCAGGGTGACGGCCCTGTCCAGTGCGGCCAGGGCGGTCTCGTACTCACCGGCGTAGGCGTTGACCCGTCCGTGTTCGTAGGCGAGGGCACTGTCCAGGGAGCGGTCGCGGGCCTCGTACTCCGCGGCGCGGGCCTCGTCGGCGACCCTGCCCGCGTCGGCGAGGACGGCGAGGGCGTCGGCCAGGCCCTCGGCACCCTGCCGCTGGGTCTGGAGACGGGCGAGCTCGCGCAGGCAGCTGCTGAGCTGCTCGTAGCGCGGGGCCCGGGCATGGGCGGCGAGGGCCTGGTCCGCGGCCTCGCGGGCCCGGCCGAACTCGCCGGACTCGGCGAGGAGTACGGCGGTCTCCGCGGCGATCATGGCGTGGCTCCCGGGGTCGTCGTCCCAGCCGGCCGACTCGGCGGCGAGGGCGGCCAACTCCGCCGTGGCGGCCTTGAGGTCCTCGCCCGCGTGCAGCGCGCGGGCGCGGTACAGGCGCAGCTGGGCGACGAGCCGGTCGTCCAGCTCGCCGGCGGCGACGTCCGGTTCGGTCAGGAGGGAGTCGAGCAGCGCGATGCAGTCCTCGACGCGACCCAGTTCGAGGCTGAGCTGGGCGACGTTGCCGTAGGTGCAGAACGCGTCCGTCCGGCTGCCGTGGCGCAGGTCCAGCTCCGCGGAGCGCGACAGGTGCCGCAGCGCCTCGTCGGGGCGGCCCAGGCGCATGCAGGCCTGGGCCAGATCACCGTGCAGCCGTGCGGTGTCGGTGTAGTCGGACGGCCAGTCGGCGGCCAGCCGCAGGCCCTCGGTCAGGTCCGCGTGCGCGGCCTGCGCGTCTCCAAGGCCGAGCCGGAGCCGGCCGCGCAGGCCGAGCGTGCGGGGCAGGTGCCAGGCGGGGCCGTCCGCCTTCAGCCGGTCCAGGAGAGCGTCGGTCTCCGTGAGCGCGGTGGGCAGATCGCCGGAGAGGGCCTGGGTACTGGCCCGCAGCAGGTGGGCGCCGGAGATCTGGCCGGTGATGTCGTGCCGGGTGGCGAAGGCGAGCAGCAGGTCCACCTCGGCGAGGACCGGCGCGATGTGCTCCTCGTCCCTCGTCGCCTGCAGCCGCAGGCCGAGCGCGCTCGCCCGCAGCCGCAGCACACGGGCTTCCTGGTACGGGGCGAGGTCGGGTGTCTCCTCCTGCAGCCGGACGAGGGCCGCGTGGGCGGCGGTCAGCGCGGCGGCCTTCGCCTCGGCTCCGTCGGCGCGCTCCTCGGGAAGCTCCGCCGCGGGCAGCACGGCGCAGGCGCGGGCGAGTGCCGCGTCACCCGGCGCTCCGGCCTCGTCGTACAGGCCCGCGGCCGCTTCCCACAGGGCGGCCGCCTTGTCGTACTCGTCCTTCTCGCCCACCCGGGCCGCCTCGTCGGCCAGCAGGTCCGCGCGCAGTCGTACGAGCGGTCCCACGGCCGGGTCGTGGGGGTGAGCGTAGCCGGGGGCGGCGACGAGGGTGCGCAGCCGGGCCCAGCAGGCCGTCGCGTCCGGATGCCCCTGCGCCTCCGACTCCCTTGCCCGCACGATGAGTTCGGCCAGCGACTCAGGGACGAGGGGTGCGGGTTCGGGTGCGGGTTCGGGTGCGGCAGCCGGGGCCACGTCGTCGAGACCGCGGGCGCGCAGGGTCAGCTCCAGTGCGTCCAGGAGGGGCGCACGGTCGAGGCGGGCGGTGCGCCGGTCGGTGTGGGCGGTGGTTCCGTTGCGGGCGTCGAAACGCGCGGCGAGGTCGGCGGCGCGGCCGCGTACCTCGGCGCGCAGGCCGGTCACCGTCCAGGTGCGGCCCGCGTATCCGGCGGCGGGCAGGTCACCGTGGCCCAGGAGTTCGACGCGCTGGAGGAGGACCTCGACGCCGGTGAGGAAGCTGACGAGGTCCAGCGGCGAGTCGACCTCGCCGAACAGGTTCCGGTTCTCCGCGAGGAGTTCCAGGCCGCGTGCCTCGTTGCCGGTCAGCGCGCAGAACTCCAGGTGCCGGCCGACCTCGCCGGACATCGCGGGGTTGCGGCGGCAGGCGCGGTAGCCGGTGAGATGCAGCTCGCGGGCCCGGTCGGAGCGGCCGGTGCGCAGCAGCGGAAGCAGCGCGTACGAGACGGAGCGGGCGGGCTCCTCCTGGCAGGACTCCTTCCCGGCCAGGACGGGCTCCCAGGTGCGCAGCGCCCGCTCGTCGTCGCCCGCCGCGAGGTGGTACAGGGCGCGCTCGCAGATCTCGCAGGCCTCGCAGTCGCTGAGCTTGGTTCGGGTCCGTCCGGCCCACAGTTCGAAGGCCGGGGCGGTGTCCTCGCCGACGTGTGAGGCGAGCCGGTAGGCCTGTCCGTAGTAGGGCTGGAGCCCGAGGCCGGCCTTCGCGTAGCGGTCACGCATCTCGGTCAGCCACTGGCGCAGGCTGGCCAGCGGTATCTCGGGCAGGGCGAGCAGGGCGTTGGCGACCCACTTGAACCGCCAGAACAGCGTGTGCCGCAGCCGCTCGTCGAACACGTCGGGCTGCTCGTCGAAGAGGGTGAGCAGGCGGGCGAAGACGACGGGTGACTTCCTGGGTTCGGAGCCGTAGTTGTACGCCTTCTGGAGTGCGAGGAGGGCGTGGACGAGCGGGCGGGGCTCCGCGAACTGCTCGGCGGTGTCGACGAGTTCCTCGGCCGTGACGGTGCGGGTACGGCCGTAGGGGCGCCGGTCGTTCTCCTGGAGCGCCCGGTACAGCTCGTCCGTGTTCTGGGGATGGGGTGCGGTCGGCATCGTCAGCTGTCCTTGCGGAGGGCGTGGGCGAGGAGGTCGAGGAAGGAGCGGTTGATGAGGCTCGACTCGGCGGGCCTCAGCGGGCGCCGGGACAGCATCGCGGCCTGCCCGTAGAGGGCTTCGGCGCTGGTGCGGGCCAGTTCGGGCTCGTCGATGGTGACCGCGGTGCGGACCAGCGGGTTGAGCTGGTTGAGGATCAGCTGGGCCCGCGGGGCCTCCTGCCGCAGGTGGCCGAGGATGTCGCCCCACACGCCGCCCTGCTGTTCGCGGGCGAGCTGGGAGCGGGTGCGGTCGTGCCGGGCCTCGCGGCTGTCGAGGAGGAGGGCGGGGGCGGACGCCGGCTGGAAGGTGCGCAGCGCGACGTCGCAGTCGAAGACGGCGAGGGCGTCGCGGGCCAGGGCGAGGTAGGCCCCGGCGGCGAGCTCAGTCTCCCGGTCGACGGGGTCGAGGTGGGCGGTGAGGGTGCCCGGGTCGAGGTCGGCGACGCTGACCTCGGGCCTGATCTCCGGCAGCCGGTGGACGAGTTCACGGTCGTAGGTGTAACCGCCGTTGACGACACCGAGTCCGGCGGCCGAGGCGATCGCGGCGACCTGCCGGAACTCCTCCACGCTGGAGGTGACGAGCACCGTGCGGTGGGTGCGCGCGAACTCGTCGAGCGTGGCGTGTCCGGCGGTGGTCTCGAACGGCAGCCAGGGCAGCAGCATCCGCAGGATCTCGTCGTCGTGCACGGCGAGGGACTTCACGGCCAGGTGGTGGGCCTGGAGGAAGCGGCCGAGGAGGTCCGGGTCGCTGGCGGCGGTGCGGGCGATCCAGGCACGCAGCCGATCGGCGAGGGCGTCACGGACGGCGGCGAGGGTGTCGTCCTCGTACAGGGACTCACGGGACGCGGTCGGGCGCAGGCTCTCGGCGTCGAGGACGCAGCGGACGAAGAACGCCCAATCGGGCAGGATCTCCTGGGCCTGCTCGGACAGCAGCATGCCCTTGACGTGCACGCGGTGGCCGTGGCGGCGCCCGGCCGGCACCGTCTCGGGGAGCACGCACGCGATGCCCTTCAGGCCCACGGCCGGCAGGTCCAGGTCGATGGTGTCCAGCGGCGTGAACCCGAAGATCTCCTCGCCGTACGCGGCCAGCGCCCGCGAGCGTGCTCCCGGTGTGGGGTACGTACGCGCCCAGGGTGCGGGCTCGGGGTTGACGAGCGCGCCCGGACCTCCGGTGCCGCCGTCGAAGGTCACCGGGTGGCGGAGCAGGGAGCCGAAGTGCCGGGCCAGCGCCTGCACCTGGACCGGGCGGGTCCACTCGCCCATGTCGGCGCGGGGCGTCAGCGTGACGGTGGTGCCGGGCCGTGGGCGGGCGGAGGCGGGCAGGGTGCGGACGGAGTAACTGCCGTCGCCGCGGCCCCGCCACTCCACGGCGGGAGCGTCGGGGGTGCGGGCGGAACGGCTGACGACGTGGATCTCGTCGGCGACCAGGAAGCAGGAGAGCAGACCGATGCCGAACTGGCCGATGAAGTCGGCGCGTTGCTCGGCGATCTGCTCGCTCCGCTTGCTGCTGCGGCCGATCGTGGCGAGGAAGGTGTGCACGTCGGCCTCGGTGAGACCGACACCGTCGTCCTCCACCCGGACCACCGCACCGTCGGCGTACAGACGGATGCCGAACGCGCCGTCGGCGGCGCCCGGTTCGAGGGCGTGCCGGGCGGTCAGCGCGTCCACCGCGTTCTGCAGGAGTTCGCGCAGGTAGACGCGGGGGCTGGAGTAGAGGTGGTGGGAGAGGAGGTCGACGAGGCCGCGCAGGTCCACCTGGAAGGTGCGGTCGGCGCCGGCCGGGCTCGAAGGGGTGTCGGGCAGAGTCATCGGGCAGTCCGGGGTGAGGTGAGCGACGGGCGGCGGGCGGGGGTGGCGGGCTCGGGCGGTGCGCCCGGCCGGGGTCAGGCGTTGCGCCGGGCGCGGGCGTACATCTTCTCCGGCTGCGCCATGTACCTCCAGGGCCAGGAGGTGTACGCGCCGCGCAGCTCACGGAAGACCTGCGGCAGCGCGATCCGCTCGGAGGCCAGGGACAGGGCCATGGCGAACGCGTTGAAGTCCTGCTGCCAGCCCGTGCGCCGTACGTAGGCGGGGTGGAGGACGCTGCGCTCGGCCGCGTCCAGCAACTCGTCCTGGATATCGGGGGTGACGAGGCAGTTCTTGCGGTCGGCCTCGACCCAGTCCTCGATGTGCGCCACGGCGATCACACAGCCGAGACGATGGCCGTCGGGCGCGTCGGCGAACGCCCCACGCGCGAACGCCAGGGCCTCACCGGGCGCACCGCTCCAGCGGGGCTGCAGGTGCGACACCCACTCGATGTGGGTCTCCGGGTCCAGCGGGTCGCGGCGCAGGGCGGCGTCGAGGCGGGTCTCGTTGACCGCGGGGCCCAGCGACATGCCGCGGCCGGAGGTGAGGAGGCGGCGCCACGGTGTGACCCATTCGGGCCGCAACTCGGCCGCCTCCAGCAGCTGATCCTCGGCGATGCGGAGCCGCTCGTGGAACACCCGCCACTGCGCGGGCGTGACGTCCACGGCACTCGCGCGGGTGCGCGCCTCCCAGCCCCAGACGATGTGGCGCGCCCCGGATATCAGCAGCGCGGTGGCCCGGTGCTCCTTGTCCTCCTCGACGGCCCGGCCGATCCAGTCCTGCACACCGTCCAGTTCGGCCAGTTCGCCGAGGATCTGGTCGTCCCGGCCGAGGTCGAAGGGGCCCAGCGCCGCCTTGACCGCCGTCCAGTCCCCGGCTTCGGCCGCCTCCACCAGCGCGAGCACCCGCGCGTCTCCGAGTGCGCGCAGCGTGTACATGCCGTTCCCCAGCCTGCGTGGGGCGGGAAGGGCGTGCGGATCCGCGGCCGGTCTCTCCCCGCCCCTGCCGAACAGCTTGTCGAACATGCCGCGCCCTCCCCAGGATCCGCGTGATCGTCGGGTGCAGCATAAGCGGCAGCACCGACAGCACTTCCACAGGGTTTCCGCCGGTGGTTCACGGGGACGGTCGCGAAGCGGTCGACGGGGGTGAGACCGGCCGCGGACGTTCGCATCAGGCGCCGAAGACCTGGAACTCCGAGACCTGCCCGGCCGGCCAACCGTTGTTGGCGGTGAAGGTGAGCCGTACGTAGCGGATGGTGACGGTGGCGGGGAGCGTGAGGGTCGCGGTGTTGCCGGTCGCCGGGTTGAAGGTACAGGGCGCTGCGGCGAGGAGTTGGGTGGAGGTGCCGGCGTCCGTGCCGCCCTGGACGGAGATGGTCTGGGTGCGGGTGGCCCAGGCGGTGGCCGGGGGGAGGTTGAGGACGATCCGCTTGATGCCGGTGGCGGCGCCCAGGTCGACCTGGAGCCACTGCGGGAAGGCGTTGTTGGCGGACTCCCAGTAGGTGTTGGCGTCGCCGTCGGTCGCGTTCCCCGAGCCGTAGATCTGGGTGTGGCCGCTCTCCGAAGTGGGGCGGTGGAGGGCGAGGTTGGTGGTGCTGGAAGGGGGGTCGGTGGTGACGGTGACCTGGTTGGAGGGCTGCGACACGTTGCCCGCCGCGTCGAGGGCGGCGACGGCGAAGGTGTACGCGGTGGACGCGCCGAGTCCGGTGACGGTGAAGGAGGTTGAGCTGGTGGTCCCCACCTGGGTGCTGGTCGAGCCGGACACCTGAAGGATCCGGTAGCCGGTCACGCCCACGTTGTCGGTCGACGGGTTCCAGGTCAGCGAGACGGAGTTGGCGGTGTGCCCGGTGGCGGTCAGGGCACTCGGCGCGGTGGGCGGTGTGGTGTCACCGCCGGTGGGGAGGGTCGGCTGGGTGGGGCGGGTGGCGGTCAGCGCGATCTGGCCCTTGAGCATGCGGCCGCCGTCGCCGGTCAGGCGCAGGTAGTAGTCCGAGGAGCAGGCCGTGCCGTCCTCGTCGAGGGCGAGGAAGCCGGAGTCGGTGGGCACCCAGGCCTGGGTCTCGGCGGTCTTGGCGATCTGGTTGCCCTCGTTGTACTCGTCGAACATCGAGATGTAGATGCCCTGCACCCCGGCCCGCACCACGTTGTAGAACTGCCGCCACATGAAGTCGCCGTGCGCGCGCTGCCGGCCGGAGACGTCGCCGGGCAGGACGCAGGGCTGGTAGTCGATGCCGTTGGCGTTGCAGTCGGCCTGGTCGGGAACGGTGTAGGTGGTGTAGGCGTTGTCGGCCTCGGCCACGTTGCCGATGGCGCCGACCATCCACGGCGAGATCATGTGGAAGGCGTGGTAGACGCCCAGGAAGCCGGCCTGTGAGCCCCCGGTGCCGGTCCGCCATTCGCGCGGGACGCCACCGATGACGTAACACCCCTGGTTCTTGAACCAGTTGACGACGTCGAGGCAGGCGTCGGGGGTGAAGGGGTGGTTGGGGTCGTTGAAGCCGAAGCCCCAGATGCAGACGACCGGCTTGCCGTTCTGCTTCGCGTACGCCGAACTCGCGGTGTGCGCGGACATCTTGTTCGTCCAGTCCGTCTTGATCTCGGACTGCATGTTCGTCCAGTTGGAGACGTCGTACATGATGTAGAACTTCCGGCCGTACGACTCGGCGGCGCTGCGCACCTTGGTCGCCATGGCGTCGCGGGTGGGACCCTCGCCGCCGGTGGGGTTGAAGCGCTGGAGCGCGGCGGTGTCGATGTTGTTCTGCTGCATCCACAGGAAGTGGGTGTTCACGGTCTGCTGGTCGTAGGAGGAGAACAGCTTGGCGGGCTGGCCGTTGCCCAGGGCGGCGTACGACGTCTGGTACGTGCTGGTGTAGTCGCGGACGTCGGGCCAGCACTTGATGTTGGTGTTGTTCCGGGACGGCGACTGGCCCCAGTCCTGGCTCCAGTGCCACCAGCCGTTGATGGGCGCACCGTCGCCGACGCACGCGAACCAGCCCTGGTAGCCGACGGTGATCTTGCCGACCACGTCGCCGGGCGAGCCGGCCGCCGACGCGGTCTGGGCGAGTACGGTCTCGGTCGCGCCCACGGTTCCCACCGCGGTGGCCGCGACCGCGGCCCTCAAGAAGACTCTGCGTGTGACACCCATCTGGACTCCATTCGGTGGTCGGTGCCGCCGGGCGCGCCCGCGCCCGGCGGCACCATCGGGTCGGTTCAGCTGTTCCAGACCTGGAACTCGGAGATCTGACCGGCCGGCCAGCCGTTGTTCGCCGTGATGTTCACCCGGACGTATCGCTGGGTGGTCGCGGAGAACGTGATGGTGACCGTGTTGTTGGTGGCGGGGTCGAAGGTGTACGTGGCCGACGACTTGATGGTGGTGAAGGCGGAGCCGTCGGTGCTGCCCGACAGGGACAGCGTCTGGTTACGGGCGCCCCAGGCCGCCGGGAGCTGGAGGACGACGCTGCTGGCGCTCTGCGCGGAACCGAGGTCCACCTGGACCCACTGGGGGAAGGCGTTGTTGGCGCTCTCCCAGTAGGAGCCCTGGTTGCCGTCCGTCACGTTCGACGAGGCGTAGACGTCGGTGTGGCTGGACTCCGTGGTGGCCGCGCCGGCTGCCAGGTTCCGGCTCACCGTGCCGGCACCGGTGCCGGTCAGCGCGACCGTGGCCGTGCCGTTCGACGCGTTGCTGGCGATGCTGAGGTCGCCGGTACGGGTGCCGGACGCGGTGGGCCTGAACGTGACGCTCACCGTGCAGGAGGCGCCCGCCGCGATCGACGTCCCGCAGTTGTTGGTTCCCGAGAAGTCGCCCGTGACGGTGATGCCGGAGACGGTCGCGGCGGCGGTTCCGGTGTTGGTCACCGTGACCGTCTGCGCACTGCTGGAGGTGTTGAGCGCCTGGGTGGGATACGACAGCGACGTCGGGCTGGTCGACAAGGTCGCCGGCGAGGAGCCGCCGGAGCTGGGGAACACCTGGAAGTCCGACAACTGGGCGGCGTTCCACCCGGTGTTGGCGGTGATGTTCACCCGCACGTATCTCGCCGTGGCGGCGTTGAACGTGATGGTCACCGTGTTGTTGTTGGCGTTCGGGTCGAAGGTGTACCCGGCCGACGCCTTGATCGTGGAGAAGCTGGAGCCGTCCGTGGAGCCCTGCACCGACAGGGTCTCGGTGCGCGCCGACCATGCGGTGGCCGGCGGGAGTTTGAGCACGACCTTGCCGACGCTGTAGTTCTGGCCGAGGTCGACCTGGGCCCATTGCGGGAACGAGCCGTTCGTGCCCTCCCAGTACGTCGAGGCGTCGGTGTCGGTGAGGTTCGAGGCGACGTACGGGCTGGAGCTCGAACTCGCCGTCGCCGGTCGCCCTGCGGCGATGTTCGTGGTGCTGTCGATGCCGGTGCCGGTCAGGGCGACGGTGGTCGGGCTGTTGTTGGCGTTGCTGGTGATGGTCAGGTTGCCGGCCCGGGATCCGCCCGTGGTGGGCTTGAACCCGACGTTCACCGTGCAGGACGCGCCGACCGCGAGGGTGGCGCAGTTGTTGGTCTGGCTGAAGTCACCGGTCGCCGCGACGGCCGAGACGGTAGCCGACGCCGTGCCCGAGTTCGTCACCGTCACCGTCTGCGCGGTGGCCGACGAGCCGACCACCGTGCCGGCGAAGGACAGGCTCGCCGGGTCGGTGTTCAGCACCGGGCCCGGCGCGGTGCCGGTACCGGAGAGGCTTACCGTGTTGGTGATCCCGCCCGCGTTGACGGTGAGAGTGCCGTTACGGCTGCCGGTCGCCGTCGGCGCGAACTTCACGCTGACGGTGCACGAGCCGTTCGCCGCGATCGACGAACCGCACGTGTTGGTCTGGGAGTAGTCACCGCTGGTGGAGATCGACGAGACGGACGCGGCGGTGTTGGTCGGGTTGGAGACCGTCACGGTCTGCGCGGCGCTCGTCGAACCGGTCGCGACCGAACCGAAGTTCAGCGCGCCGGGGGTGGCCGTCACGCCCTCGGACGGATAGGGCGGGAAGACCGGAGCCGGCCAGCCGCCGCAGTACGGCGTGCCGCTGATGCCGGAGTTGCCGCCGCCGTCGGTGACGACGAAGTTGCCGCCCGAGCAGTTGTAGACCGGGGACGAGTAACCGACGCCGGTCGCCGTGACGTTGGTGAACTTGGCGGCGCCGCCGGTCTGTTCCTGGAGCGCGAAGGTTCCGGTGCCGGCGATGGTCACGTTGTTGAGGTTGACACCGCTGATGGTGCCCTCGACCCACTGGACCGCTTCGTAGGGACTCTGCTGGATCAGCGCGTTGGTCACGTTGATGGGGCCGGTGATCGCGCCCTGGCTACCGTCGAACCACAGGGCGCCGACCCCGAACTGCCAGTTGGGGTCGAGGCTGCCGGCCCGGATCATGGTGTTGTCGGAGATCGTGGTGAGGCCGACCGGTGTCGACGTGAAGCGTTGCCCCACGTGGATGCCGCCGCCCTGGGCGAGGCCGGTGTCCACCACCCGGTTGCCGCTGACGGTGTTGTCGTGGCCGCCGTAGATCGCGATGGCGTTGGCGAGGATCTGCAGGGACACGGTGTTGTTGGAGATCGTGTCGTTGGCGTCGGCACCGATACCGGAGTCCGCCCAGGTGGCGATGCCGTCGTCGCCGGTGTTGCGGATGTCGCTGTTGGTCACCTTCGAGTTGGTGACGCCGCCGTGGAAGTTGATGCCGTCCGCGGTGGTGTCCCGGATGCGCATGCCGGTGAACGTCAGCCCGTCCATCGGCCCGTCCATCCAGGCGCCGACCTTCATGTGGTCGATCCACAGGTTGGAGACGGTCGAGTCGCTCATCGCGCCGCCGATGCCGTTGACCTGGGCGCTGTCGTCGCGTTCCTGCACATTGCCGAAGATCGCGAAGTTCTGCAGGCGCACACCGGTGCTCGCGTTGGGCGCTGAGTTGCTAGCCGGGGGCCGTGCCGATGACGGTCGAGTACCACATGCCGGCGCCGGCGATCGTGACGTTGTTGACGCTGATGTGGCCCGGGATGTTGTAGGTGCCCGGCGGGATCCACACGGTGCCGCCGGGGCCCGCCGAGCTGATCGCGGCGTTGAACGCGCTGGTCGCGTCGGCCACACCGGTCGAGTCGGCGCCCTTGCTGGTCACCGACACCGCTCCCGAGGGTGCGGTCAGGGCGGCGCCGACCTGCTCGAAGTCGGCGAAGTCGATCGTGTACGAGGATGCGGTGTCGCCCGCGTCCACCTGGAGCTTGAAGGTCGTTCCCGCCGGATACGTGGTGGAGAACAGGCGGTGGGCCTCGTCGTAGAAGTGGTGCGGGTTGCTGCCCGGAGTGTTGGTGAAGGGGTAGCTGCCGTAGTACCAGCTGTAGGCGTTGGTCAGGGTGAAGTCGGGCTGCTTGACGCCGTCGACGTACAGGGACAGCGCGGCGGTGTAGACCGAGCCGTTCGAGGTGTCGGGGATGCTGTAGCGGAAGTTGATCGAGTTGGTCGCCACCGGCGTGGTGAACGTGACGTACTTGCCGGTGCCCTGCAGCGTCGTCGCCTTGCGGTACGACGCCTCGTCGGCCAGCTGGCCCTGGGTGTAACTCGGTCCGATGGACGTGCCGTTGGTGGCGGAGTTCTCCGCCTGCACCTCGACGTACGGCAGGCTGGCACCGCTGCCGCCGGTGGCGGTGGACGCCGCCCAGGCCGGTTGGACGGCCAGAGCGACGACGCCGACGGCAGCCACCATCGCGGTGCTGACCAACCAGACGAGGACTCGTCTCAGATCTCGGATGGAATGGAACACTTGCCACTCCTTACGTAACCAAATGCCGGAACTGTCCCGCTAGTGCCGCCAGAGAGGGAGGGGAGACAGGGGGTTGGTGACGATGCATGGGGGACCGTAATATCGTTGACATGATCACGCAATAACTAGACAGAACTCTGCAACAAATAAAAATGCGGCCCGCAAGATCTAAGGCATCGCGCACATGGCGGTGCCGCCGGACGGAGTGTCCGGCGGCACCGTGGGGAGCGTGGGGTCAGGGGGCCCAGATCTGGAACTCGGAGACCTGGCCCGCGGGCCAACCGTTGTTGGCCGTGATGGTGGCGCGGTAGTAGCGCTGGGTGGTGGCGGGGAAGGTGAGCGTGACGGTGTTCCTGGTAGTCGGGTCGAAGGTGTAGGCGGCCGAGGACTTCAGGGTGGTGAAGGTGGTGCCGTCCGTGCTGCCGCCGAGGGTGAGGGTCTGGTTGCGGGCGCCCCAGCCGGCGGGCAGTTGCAGGACGACGCGGGAGGCGCTGCGGGCCGAGCCCAGGTCGACCTGGACCCACTGCGGAAACGCGTTGTTGGCGCTTTCCCAGTAGGACCCCTGGTTGCCGTCCGTCACGTTCGACGACGGGTAGACGTCGGTGTGGCTGGACTCGCTGGTGGGCTTGCCGGCGGCGAGGTTGGTGCCGGGGGTGACGGTGCCGGCGGTGAAGTCGAGGTAGTTGAAGTTCCAGCCGCCGGTGTCCTGGTTGAGCGTCAGAGTCTGCCGCCCGGCGGGCAGGGTCACGTGGGTGGTCGCGGTGCCCCAGGTCTGCCAGTCGCCGGTGACGGGCAGGTCGACGGCGCCGGTGAGGTTCGTGCCGGAGGCGTCCGACAGGTGCAGCGCGCCGGTCACCGCGGACGGTGCCGCGATCCGCAGGTTGACGGTGTAGGTCCCGGCCGTGGCGACGTCCACGGTGTAGCGGAACCACTGTCCGGCGCCGGTCCAGCCCAGGTTGTAACCGCCGCCGGTGTCCGAGGTGTTGTCCAGGTCCACGCCGTCGGCGCGGTAGGAGTTGGCGTTGCCGTTGACGGAGGTGACGTTGTAGGCCACCCCCTGGCCGCCGGTGTCGTAGTTCTCCGCCTGCACCGTGCCGGGCACGGCGGCGGGGGTGCCGCCGTAGGGGCCCTCGGGCGCGGGCGGCGGCCAGTGGTTGTCACTCAGCGTCGCGACGAACCCGGTGGAGTTGTTGACGAAGGCCGAGGCACCGGGGTCGAGTCCGGTGACCGTGTTGCCGGTGATCGTCGCGGAGCCGGTGGGCGCGGGGTAGAACGACGGCGAGATCGCGATGCCGTTGCGGCCTGGGTCGTTGACCGTGTTGTCCTGGAGCAGGGTGTTGGTCGAGGTGGAGAAGGCGATCCCGTCGTAGAGGGAGTCGTTGACGGTGTTGCCGGTCACCGTGACCTTGTCGACGGTCCCGGTGTTCTGGCCGTCGCCACCGTTGCCGATGTGCAGGGCGGGCTGCCCCTGGCTGTAGGCGTTGCCGCCGGAGCGGACCACGGTGTTGCCCGTCACGGTCGCGGACAGCAGGTCACTGCCGTTGACACCGAAGCGCCCGGCGCCCAGACCGATGTAGCGGGCCGTGTCGCTGATGTAGTTGTTCCTGACCTGGTGGCCGCTGCCCCCGTAGATCCCGACACCCTTGCCGCCCCAGGGCGCGATCGAGGTGTTGTCGCTGACGGTGACGTTGGTCATCGGCTTGTAGAAGGTCTGGGAACCGTCGCTGTTGGTGTTGTAGTTCACCGAGTTGATGGCGATCGCGTCGTCCCCGGTGCCGCGGACGAAGTTGTCGGTGACCGTCAGGTTGTTCCCGGTGTCCGCGTTCAGCGACACGTTGTTGACGTTGATCCCGTCCGCCCAGATCGACGTCAGCCTGCTGTTCTGCACCTTGCCGCCGGTACCGGAAGCCCAGAAGCCCGACATGGTGTGCTGGGTCCAGATCCCGTCGGCCAGCCAGTCGGTGCCGGTGGTGTCCATCGCGCCGCCGTCCCCGCCGATGGTGCTCCGGCTGACGGCGTTGGCGTCGATGTGGAAGTCACGCACCGTGCAGGACGTGAGGTCGAACAGGGCTGCCAGCGGTGTGCTGTTGGGGACCGGTACGTCACGGTAGACCGTGCTGTACCAGAGCCCCGCGCCCGCGATGGTGATGCCCTGTGCGTTCAGTCCCGCGGTGCCCTTCACGTAGAAGGTGCCCTGCGGGATCCACAGAGTCCTGCCCTGCGACTGGGCCTGGTCGATGCAGGTCTGGATGGCGGCCCGGCTGTCCACCGCCTGGCTGTCGGCCGCGCCGTTGGTCGGGGTGTTGTCCGCCACCGCGCCGCAGCTCGTGATCGAGATCGAGTTCGCGGGCTGGGTCAGCGGCGCCGGCGGGTTCTCCACGTCGACGGAGTCCACGTCGTAGAAGGACGCGCTGTTGGCGGAGTCCTTGCGCAGCGAGAACGTGGCGCCCGCCGGGATCGGGGCCCCGGTGACGAAGGTGTGCGACTCGTCCCAGAAGACCCGCGGGTCGCCGTCGGCCGGGTTCTGGTTGTCGCTGGTGTTGTAGTTGCCGTTGCCCTCGTACACCCAGGTCTGCTTCGAGTTGAGGTTCAGCGCCTGCCGGAACACCCCGTTGACGTACAGGTTCAGCGTTCCGGTGATGCCGCCGCCGGACGCCGAATCCGGGATGCTCGCGCGGACGTTGAGGAAGGAGATCGGCTGCCCGGTGGTGTTGGTCCACTGCACCGACTGGCCGGTGTCGCCCAGGTGGACGTAGGAATGGCCGGAAGCCTCCAGGGCGGCGCTCGAGTACTGGGTCGTCGGCGCCGAGGTCAGCGACCGGACGGCCGCGCCCCCGCCCGGCGTTCCTGCCTCGGCCTCGTAGACCGAGAACGGCGTCGTCGCACCCACCGCCGCGCTCGCTGCCGCGTGCGCGGCGGACGGCAGCGCCGCCTGTGTGGCGGCGGCGGGTAACACGGACACGCACATCGCGCCGACCGCGGCGACGGCGGCCACCGCCAGTCGCCGGGGTCTGGAGATCGTCAGCATGTGAGGCTCCTTCACGGAGTGGGGGGAAACCGGCGCCCCGACCGTACAGAGCCCTCATCCACCCCGCTAGATTCCGACGAAGTAAAGAATTAATCTCCCAAGTAACTGCAAGGTTCTTTCCTCGTGATGCAAATCCTCGATGTCACGGACGGCCAGCGATCGCGGAGGGGGCGTCTCAGGCTCCGGCGCCTCCCGGCGGCCGGCCGGGGCGGCAGAGGGAGCAGGGTGCGGCCGGGTGGTACGTCCGTGGCTGACCTTCCGGCGGAGGTCCGGCGTACCGTACGGTGCGAATGCAGGACCGCTCCGGCCGAGCCGGGCGGGGCCGGAGAGGGAGTATGAGCGAGCAGTCCAGCGGTCACAGCGCTGTTGCGGACATCGGGACGCCGGCCGGCGAGATGGTGGTGGTCGAAGACCTGCGCCGCGCTTACGGCAGCGGCGACACCGCCGTCCACGCCCTGCGCGGTGTCTCCTTCAGCGTGGCGCGCGGCGAACTCGTCGCCCTCAGAGGTCGTTCCGGCTCCGGCAAGACCACCGTGCTCAACCTGGTCGGTGGCCTCGACACCCCGGACGGCGGCCGGATCATCCTGGACGGCACCGACCTGGCCGGCCTCGGCGACGACGACCTGCTGGCGCTGCGCCGCGACCGCATCGGCTTCGTCTTCCAGTCCTTCGGCCTCATCCCGATTCTGACCGCCGCCGAGAACGTCGGGGTCCCGTTGCGCCTGCGGAAGGTCCCGGCCCGCGACCGCGAAGCCCGCGTCGCCCTTCTGCTCTCCCTGGTCGGCCTCTCCGACCACGCCGACCAGCGTCCGGGCGAGCTGTCCGGCGGCCAGCAGCAGCGGGTCGCGATCGCCCGCGCGCTCGCCAACAACCCGGCGCTGATCATCGCCGACGAACCCACCGGCCAGCTCGACGCCGACACCGGTCTCACCGTGATGGACCTGCTGCGCGCCGTCGTCCGCAGCGAATCCGTCACCGCCCTGGTCGCCACCCATGACACGCAACTCCTCGCGCTGGCGGACCGCGTGCTCGAACTCCGCGACGGCCGCATCATCGAGGGCGGCTGACGGCACCGCCCGCGG
Source organism: Streptomyces sp. NPDC048254 (assembly GCF_043201895.1). Lineage (NCBI taxonomy): Bacteria > Bacillati > Actinomycetota > Actinomycetes > Kitasatosporales > Streptomycetaceae > Streptomyces > Streptomyces sp. NPDC048254. The sequence continues at coordinate 239,213 of NZ_JBICZJ010000003.1, read as the reverse complement.
CCCGGCGGCGTCCGCCGGCGGAACGCCCTGGACGGCGCGTACCTGGCACGGACTTCCGCACTACCCTGGCGGCTGTCCGACAGTGTCATCCGCAGACTTCACCTCCTCGGGGGACCGCGTGGCAGTGCACCAACAGGCGACCGGGGTACCGGACTTGGACGAGCTGCGCCGGCGGGCCGCCGCGGCAGCCGCCCCGCGGCGCGAGGAGGGGCTGGTCGTCTGCGAGAACCTGGTGCGGATCTACCAGACCGAGGGCGTCGAGGTGCAGGCCCTCCAGGGCCTCGACCTGGCCGTGGCCCAGGGCGAGATGATCGCGGTGATCGGGGCCTCCGGCTCCGGCAAGTCCACCCTGCTGGGCATCCTCTCCGGCCAGGACGTGCCCACCGCGGGTGCCGCCGAGGTCGCCGGACACGACCTGCTGACGATGAAGCGCCGCGAGCGGCTGGAGTACCGGCGTACCACCGTGGGCTTCGTCTGGCAGCAGACCTCCCGCAACCTGCTGCCCTACCTCTCGGCGGCCGAGAACGTGATGCTTCCGATGACGTACACCGGGGTCAAGCGCGCCCGGCGCCGCGCGCGGGCCGAGGAACTGCTCGACCTGCTGTCCGTCGGCCACTGCCGGGACCGCATGCCCGACACGCTCTCCGGCGGCGAGCAGCAGCGGGTCGCCGTGGCCGTCGCCAACGCCAACGAGCCCCGGGTGCTGTTCGCCGACGAACCCACCGGCGAACTCGACACCGCCACCAGTGACGAGGTCTTCGCCGCGCTGCGCCGGGCCAACGAGGACCTGGGCGTCACCGTGATCGTGGTCACCCACGACGCGCTGGTGTCCGAGCAGGTCCAGCGCACCGTACGGATCCGCAACGGCCGTACCTCGACAGAGGTGCTGCGCCGGGTCGCCACCGGCGAGGACGGCGTCGATGTGCTCACCGCCGAGGAGTACGCGGTACTGGACGCCAGCGGTCGGCTGCAGCTGCCGGGCGAGTTCACCGAGCGCCTGCACATGCGCAGGCGGGTACGGCTGGCCCTGGAGAGCGACCACATCGGCGTATGGCCCGACGAGGCCGCCCGGCGGGCGAAGTCCGACGCGGAGAACGCCGAGGATACGAAGGATACGGAGGATACGGAGCGCGCGGAGCATACGGAGAACGCGGCCGGTGGCGGCCCGAACGCCGCGAACGCGCAGTAGGCGGTTCCTCCGGGGGCCGCCGCGCGCACCCGCCGTGTGCGCGGCCGTTCAGGTGAGGCGCAGTACGGCGCCCAGGCGGCGCCGGCGGGCGAGGACGGTCTCGGTGGCCGCGGCGGCCAGGATCAGCGCGGTCACGCCTGCGACCAGGGCGACGGTCAGCGAGTAGTCGGTCCGCAGTGCCGGTTGGGCGGGGCCGCCGGTGAACTGCCGCAGGTCCAGTGTCGGGGCCATGAGCCGCGGTTCGAGCAGGCCGAGCAGCGTGCCGCCCACCGCCGATGCCACCGCCAGCGGCAGCAGTTGCACGAAGTGCAGCGCCCCGGCTTCCTTGCCGCCGAGTCCTAGCGTGCGCAGGAACGAGGCGGTGCGGCCGCGCTCGTGGGAGGTGAGGGTCAGTTCCAGGGCGAGCGCGAGCAGGCCGGACAGCGCGGCCAGGATCGAGGTGATGGTGTAGATCGTGCCGAGTCCCCGCGTCAGGCCGTCCGCGCGCAGGGTGCTCAGTGTCTCGGAGCGGACGCGGATCCGGGCCAGCGGCCCGAGTGCCTTGGCCGCCGCCGACCGCAGTGCCGCGGGCCCGGTGGTGGCGGGCCCGCGGGATGCACTGCCCTTGAGGAGCAGGACCGTGCTTCCCGAGGACTGCTGGGGCATCAGATGCTCGGCGGTGGCGGTGGTGATCAGCAGGGGCGTCCCGGCGGGGATCTCCGCCGTGACCGGCCCGAGGAGGGGGTCGCGCAGTTCCGCGGCGGTGAGGGTGCCGACCGGCTTCAGGTTCAGGTCCACCGGGGGCTGCCCCTGGGTCACCACCGTGGCGGTGAAGCCGCCGGTGCGCTCGCTCGCCCGCAGGTCGGGCGAGAGGAAGGACGGCAGCGGGGCGCTCGCGCCGGCCCGGGTCCCCGGCGGGGTGGCCAGCCCGGACAGCAGGGCGTCGGCCAGCGGCGACTTCGGGGCGATGGCGGCCAGTTGGCGGGGATCCACGGTGATCACGGCGACCCGGGAGATCACCGCGCCGTCGGCCTGTCCCGCCAGGTCGAGGGTGTGCAGACGCTGGAGGGCGGTCCGTATCCCGGTGTCTGCCGTGGGCGCTGAGGTTACGGTCCCGGCCACGGTCGCGCTCGCGTCGGCGCCGGTGGTCCAGGCCGCTCCCGTGGCCAGGCCGTCGCCGATCGTCCGTTGCACAAGGCCACCGAACACGGCCGTGCCCAGGGTCAGGACCAGGACGAACAGGGCCAGCCCGGTCGCCGGGGCGTCGTGGGCGGCCCGGGCCGCTCCGATGAAGCCCACCGCTCCCCGGCCGCGCCGGGCCTGCCGCAGCACCAGGCGCAGCACGAGCGGACAGATCCGCAGCAGGATCAGTGCGACGGCCAGCGCCACCAGCACCGGCACCGCGCCCAGGATCCCGTCGGGGCCCTGCGAGCGCAGCGCGACCACGCCCGCGGCCGCCGCGAGCAGCACCGTCAGTTCCAGGACCACGCGCCGGCCGACGGCGGTCTTCCGGCGCGAGCGCCGCAGCCGGCCGGGCCTGCGCGGCTCGCGGACCGCGAGCCAGGTCATCAGCGGCACCGTCAGCACCACCACCGCGGCGGCGAGGGCGGCGGGCACCGGTTGCGGTGATCCGGAGGTGCCGGTGGGGGCGAGGGCCCGTCCGGCCGCCCAGCCGAGCAGGGCGGCGATCAGCACCACCGGCCAGGCCACGGCGCAGCGCAGCAGCACCAGCCGCGCCGTGGACGCGCCACGCGCCCGCTGCAACCGCAGGTGCGCCTGCCTCCGGCGCAGCAGCAGCCGTACCGCGACGGTGACGGTGGCCAGCGCGACCGCGGCCAGCGCGTCGACGGCGAACGTCGCGAGCGCCCTGGCCTGTTGGTCCTGAGCGGTGAACGCGGCGAGCAGCGGCGTCAGGAAGTCGTTCACCAGCAGGGGCCCGGTGGCCTGGCCGCCGACCTGGCAGCTGATGTCGCCGGTGATCGGGTCGACCCCCTGGCACAGGGTGGCGCTCAGGTCCGCGCTGTAGTGGGACAGTGGCCCGGTCAGCGCGCGGGCCCGGTCGAGCGCCGCCCCGGACAGGTCGGCGCGCACCTGCCAGGTCACCCGCGGGCCGCCCACCCCGACGCCGGCCAGCAGGTCGGCGGCGTCGAGGCCGACGAGGCCGCGGACGGCGAGCACCGTGCCGGCGGAGCGCTCCGCCGGGTAGCGCGACGGCTGGTCCAACGTCTCCCGGCCGGTCCAGAAGTCGTCCGCCGCGGCCGTGGTGCGGTAGACGCCGCTCACCACCAGTCCCGCGCGGGGCGGTGCGTTCTGCACTCCGAGCGTCTTGTCGAAGTCAAGGGTCAGCCGACTGCCGGCCCGGACGCCCAGCGCCTGCGCGGTGGCCTGCGACAGCCCGATCTGGGGCGCGGTGCCCAGCGGCGTGTGGTCGGCCGGCGCACGGCCGCTGACGTAGTGCAGATGGGCCCGCGCGGACGGCAGGTAACTGACCGTCAGCCGGGTGCTGGTGTCCGCCCGCCCCGGCGGCCGCGGGGAGATCAGGGACGCCTGGTTGTAGTCGTAGCTGCCGCCGCCGGCGAAGGTCAGATGCCGTGCGGCGGAGCCGCCGAGGTGGTCGGTGAGGGTGCGGCCGGCGCCGAGCAGGGTGGCCATGTTCACGGCGGGCGGCGAGGTGTTGAAGACCTCCGGTGTGGTGCTCAGGCTGATCAGGGGCGCCTGAACCTGCGCGGCGTCGACGCGCTGCCGCAGTGCCCGGTCCTCCTGGCGGCCCGCGAAGACGGGCGCCCAGGCGCACAGCGCCGTCAGCATCAGGACCAGCACCGCCAGACAGGCCAGCAGCGGCAGATCGCCGCGGCTCTCCTTGCGTATCAGGCGCTGGGTCACCGCCGCGCCCGTGCTCATGGGTCGGGTCTCCGCCGCGCCCGTGCCCATGGGCTGCGTGCCCGTCCGCCCTTTCCGGTCGTGTCCGGCCGCCCGGCTCAACGGTCTTCCCCCGCTCGCAGTACACGTACCAGGTCCACCCGGGCCAGCAGCCGGGCCAGCGCCAGCACGACCGCGCTGATGGCCAGCGCGGTCGCCACCGCGGTCAGCGCCACGGTGCCCCAGGGTATGACCTGCGGCAGCGGCGGATAGGGGGTCTGTCCGCTGTCGTCCACGGTGACCAGCGGCAGCACCGCCGCTGCCAGGGCCATGCCCATCAGCGCCCCCGGGACCACCGCGAACAGCGCCAGGCTCAGCTGCTCGGCGCCCAGCAGCCCGGACAGGCTCTGGGAACGGACGCCGATCGCCCGCAGCAGGGCGAACTCCTTGCGGCGCTGCCGGGTGGAGACCACCGCGTGCACGGTGAAGGCGATGACCGCGAAAGCGGGGGCCAGATACCGGACCAGTTCCAGCACCCGGCGCAGCCCGCTGCGGAACGGATCGGCCTGCAGGGACGCGGCGGTGCGCGCCGTGGTGGTGACGCGGCCCAGCGCGGGCTGTGCCTCGGCGGCGGCGGCCGTGCGCGCGCTGTCGGTGCTGCCGATCCACCAGAACGCGGGATCCTGCTGGTCGGCACCGGCCAGCGTCAGCGCGGTGGCGAGCCGGCGCTGGTCGGCGATCAGATGTCCCTGTCCGCGGCCCAGTCCGGGCAGCGAGTCGACCCGGCCCACAATCTGGGCGGTGACCCGGCCGCCGCCCAGATCCAGTCTGGTGGTGCTGCCCACGCTCAGGCGCGCGTCGCGCAGCGCCGAGGCGTCGGCGCGCACCGGCAGCGGCGCCGGATGGCCGGCCGGGCCCGCCACGAGCCGCACCTGGCTGCCGGGCCGGGTGTCGTAGTCGCTGTCGGCCAGGCCGCCGAAGGCGTCGCTGATGGCCTGGGAGGGCCGGCTGCCGGTGCTGAGGGTGGTCCGCAGGACCTCGGAGCCGCCGGGAACGATCGAGCACACCCCGGGGGTGCCGGGATCGTAGCGGCCGGCCGGCTCTCCTTCGCAGGCCCCCGCGGTGGAGTCGGCGGCGCGGTCCGTGCCGTCGGCCCAGACCTGCCCGCCGGGCAGCCGGGGGACCCAGGTGTCCGCGGTGCCGCGCGCGCCCACCCGGAGCAGTTCCAGGTCCAGCCGCGCGGGACGCATGTTCGGCTGCGGCAGGACGTCGACGGCGGTCACCGTCAGCGGATACGTCCGCGGGTGGCCGCCGCTCAGCGCCACGTCGAGGGGGACCACGACGGTGTGCCTGGCCCCGTCGGCGGCGGGCAGGTGGGTCGCCACGGTGCTGACGACGCCGGACGCGTCCTGCACGGTCAGCTCCAGGCTCGGTGCCGCGCGGCTGCCGTCGCTGCGCAGCCGCTCGTCCAGCAGCAGCGCGGTCGGACGCCCGGGGAGCGGTATCCCGAAGACGACCGGTGACGGGGTGCGGGGAGCGGGCCCGCCGATCGTGCCGACCAGGTCCTCGGTGGCGCCGCCGGGCAGGTTCACCGTCGACTGCGTCACCGGTGTCACGGTGGTCACCGCCGGCAGCGCGCGATAGGCGGCGCCCAGCACGGAGGAGGGGTAGCCGTCGTCCGCGGACGCGGAGATCCGCACGTCCGCGCCGACCGTGAACGCGGCCTGCTCGGAGGCCAGGCCGCCCAGGCAGGCCAGCGCGGTGGTGGCGAAGGCGCTCACCGACACGGCCAGGCACATCAGCACCACCGGTCCCGCGTTGCGCGCGGCCCGCCGGCTCAACTGCCAGCCGGCCAGCGCGAGGACCAGGCCCCGGCTACGACGGCCGAACGCGTCCAGCAGCAGGGAGGTCAGCGGCAGCAGCCGCAGCAGCAGGAGCGCGGCGGTGCCGGCCACCAGGGTCGGCACCAGGACCAGCACGGGGTCCGCGGACGCGCCGCCGGAGCCCACGTCGGCGATCAGCGAGTGGTGCCGCCGCAGCTCCAGATACCCCAGGGTCGCGACGGCCAGCAGGGCCAGGTCGGCGCCCAGCCGCTGCGCGGCGGCGGCCCGCGCACCGCGGGCCGGCCGCGACCGCGCCGACGGCAGCACGGGCAGCAGCACCGCCGCGGCGTGCACCAGCAGGGTCAGACCCACCGCCGCCCACGCGCCGGTGCCCCGGCTGCCGGGGTGCAGCAGCCCGGCCAGGAAGGGCGCGGCGACGGCGGCCGGGACGCCGGTGAGCGCCCACTCGGCCGCCGCGCCGCGCAGCAACCGCAGGGTGCCGGCGCCTCTGGCCTGCTGGAGGGCCAGCTCACCGCGCCGGCGTACGGTCAACTGGCGAGCGGCCAGCAGCAGGGTGGCCAGGGCGAGGACCGCCAGCAGCACGCTCGGCAGGTACAGCGAGGACCGGGCCGCCACCATCGGCACCGTCAGGTCGTCGATCGCGCCCGGCAGACCGGAGCTCACGGTCAGGTCGTCCAGCGACGGCTGCCGCCCGCCGAACACCGACACACCGCTCTGGCTGCCGGAGAAGGCACGCAGCCGGTCGTGCAGACCGGCGAGGCTGCCCGCGTCGAGACGGGAGAAGTCGGGCTGCACGGTCCAGTGCACTGTCAGGTGCCCGTTCAGGACGGCGCTGCCGTTGAGAGCCGACGGCGAGACCACCAGCAGGTCCTGGTCGGCGGTCTCGCCCTGGGTCAGTACGCCGGCCATCGCGGGCCAGAACCCGACGGCACCGGTCGCCCGGAAGACGCCGGTGATCCGCAGGGTCATGGTGCGGTCGAAGGCGTCCCGCACCTGGAGGCCGGAACCGGGTTCGACACCCAGGCGCTTGGCCAGCGCGTCGGGCACCGCCGCGTCGACCGGGGCGGTGGACCCGGTGGCGGCCCGGACACCGGGCAGCGAGGTGAAGGCGGCGGCCGGGGCGTCGGCCGTGCCGGCCGGCCATCGCCCGGCGACCAACCGCCCGAACCCGCCGCCGTCCTGCACCGCGACCGGGTGCAGCCCGCTGCCCCCGGGACCGCGCGGCGGGCCAGCGGCCCCGTCGATCCCCGTCACCGAGACCGGCGACGTGCCCAGCAGCCCCACATAGGTCCGGTGCGGCACCCCGGCGAACACCCGGTCGCCGGCGGCCCGCACATCCCGGTCGGCGGCGGCCATTCCCCCGGCCCGGAAGGACGCGTTGACGGCCACCTGCGCGTCGAGGTCGGCGGCCAGCCGCCGCACGGCCCCGGCCTGCACCGAACTCCCCGCCAGCGCCGCGAGCGCGGCCAGCGCCGTCGCGCACAGCAGCACGGTCACCGCGACAGCGGTCAGCACCAGCCCGTGCTGTGTGGCCCGCCTGGCAACGGTGGGAAGCCGCCGGGCCGGGCGCGAAGGATCCGGGCGTCGCCGCGGCGAAGTCGTGAAGGCCGTGGCGACCACATGAACCCCCGCGAAATCGAACATGTGACGGTGACGGCGCGCCACAGTCCTACCAGGCATCCCCCAACGACGCAAGAATCACTGATCTGTTGCGGCCTGGGGCACCGGAGCGGCCGAAGCCGCCACCGCGCTCCGCGAGGCCCATCAGCCCCTGCGCGCGGGGTGAAGACGCTGGCGGGGGCGGGTCCGAGTGGTGATCGAAAGCCGTTGCCCGGGCCCCTGCCACGGCGGGAACAGTCTGTCCGGCCGGCGGTGTTGCACCGGCTGGGAGACCGGCGTCGCGCGCGTGGGGAAGAAAGAGACAAAAGGACCACCCGCTCCCGCGTGATCCGGTGCCCTCGGGTCCGCGGCACACCCGGTCATCTGCTATTGAGGGGTACCTGGCCAGGTGCGCCGCGGACTCGGACCGAGCCCATTCACACAGGAGGACTGATTCATGAACGACCGGCCCTTGACGCTCATGGCGGTACACGCCCACCCCGACGACGAGGCCACGGGAACGGGAGGCGTCCTCGCACGGTACGCGGCGGAGGGCATGCGCACGGTCCTCGTGACGTGTACCGACGGCGGTTGCGGTGACGGGCCGGGGGGTGTCAAACCGGGTGATCCCGGGCATGATCCGGCGGCCGTCGCCTCGATCCGGCGTCAGGAACTCGAGGCGAGCTGCGACATCCTGAAGATCAGCCATCTGGAGATGCTCGGCTACGCCGACTCCGGAATGATGGGCTGGCCGACCAACGACGCCCCCGGATCCTTCTGGCACACACCCGTGGCGGAGGGCGCTGCAAAACTCGCGGAACTCCTGCGGCGCTACCAGCCCGATGTGGTCGTCACCTACGACGAGAACGGCTTCTACGGCCACCCCGACCACATCCAGGCCAACCGCATCACGATGGCGGCGCTGGCGATGACCGCCCCGACACCGAAGGTGTACTGGACGACGGCGCCCCGCTCGATGATGCAGCGGTTCGGGGAGGCCATGCGCGAGTTCGGTGCGGACGTACCGGAGCCGGATCCCGCCGAGGCCGCCGCGCTGGCGAAGATCGGTCTGCCCGACGAGGAGATCACCACCTGGGTGGACACCACCGCGTTCGGCGGCCAGAAGTTCGATTCGCTGGCCGCGCACGCCAGTCAGGGCGAGAACATCTTCTTCCTCAGGATGGGCCGGGAGAGGTTCACCGAGCTGATGGGCGTCGAGACCTTCGTACGGGTCCAGGACACCACCGGCGCCGCCGTGCCCGAGAACGACCTCTTCGCCGGCCTGCGCTGATCCGCCGGCGCTCCGGGCCGTTGGTCACGCGGTTGGTCACGCCACCGGCCCGCCTCCTCGAAAGGCGCCGAGGTCAGCAGCGTACGAGTGGTGGTAGCCCCCCGGGGGCCGGGAGGCATCCCCCCTACGGATCCGGTGGCTGGCCAGCTGTCGGCGCGGTGCGGCCATGCCCAGACTCGGCGGTATGACGTTCTCCATCGACGCTCCAGTCGCGGCCGCAACGCCCACCGCCCCGGCGCGGCCCGCCGGTTCCGGCAGCGATTTCGCCAGACTCTCCCAACGCATCGGCGCGGCGGGCCTGCTGGACCGGCGCCCGGGCTACTACACCGTGCGGCTCGGCCTGGTGATCGCGGCTCTGCTGGGGGGCGGGGCGGCCTTCTTCGCGCTCGGCGACACCTGGTGGCAGCTGGCTGTCGCCGCCGCCATGGCCCTCGTCTTCGGCCAGGTGGCCCTCGTGGCGCACGATCTGGCTCACCGGCAGGTCTTCCGCCGGCGCCGCCCGAGCGAGACATGGGGCCGCCTCTTCGGCAACCTCGCCATCGGCATGAGCTACGGGTGGTGGATGAACAAGCACACCCGTCACCACGCCAACCCCAACCACGAGGAACTCGACCCCGACGTCGCTCCGGACCTCTTGGTGTGGTCCACCGACCAGGCACGCGACAGCAGCGGCCTGGCCCGGTTCATCGGCGGCCACCAGGCGTTCCTGTTCTTCCCTCTGCTGACGCTCGAGGGTTTCAACCTGCACGTGTCGAGCATGCGGGCGCTGCGCTCGCCGTCCATGAAGAACCGGATGCTGGAGGGCACGCTGCTCCTCCTGCACCTGGCGGCCTACCTGTCCGCGCTGTTCCTGGTGCTCTCGCCCGGCAAGGCCGTGGCGTTCCTCGCCGTGCACCAGTGTCTCTTCGGTGTCTATCTGGGCTGTACGTTCGCCCCGAACCACAAGGGCATGCCCACCTTCACCGGCGACGAACGGCCCGACTTCCTGCGGCGTCAGGTGCTCACCTCCCGCAACGTGAGGGGCGGTCGGTTCACGGACATGATGCTCGGCGGCCTCAACTACCAGATCGAACACCACCTGTTCCCGAGCATGCCCACACCGCATCTGCGACGCGCCCAGGTGATCGTGCGGGAGTACTGCGCGGAGATCGGTGTGCCGTACCACGAGACCGGGCTGCTGCGCTCCTACCGCGAGGCCCTCGCGCACCTGCACCGGGTGGGAGAACCCATCAGGCGGCAACGCAAGGCGTCTTGACGGCGCAGCGCGTACGTGAAGCGCCGGCCGTGGAACGGTTCGGTGTCCGCCTGCGTCGTCCCTCTGCGGAGCACGGTGGCCGTGCTCCGCAGAGGGGAGACCGGGTGCATACGGACGGGTTCGCCAAGTGGACAAGGCGGTTCGAGGACGAGCGCGAGCGCAGGCGTGCCCAAGGCGATCCGGACTGGGGCCGAGGCGCGACGCTGCATCCGGCGGTGTGGGCCGGCATCCAGCGCTTCCAGGTCGGCGAGGACGGTGACGGTGCCAACCTCGTCAGCAAGGCGGACCAGGCCGGCGACACCGACTACGGGCAGGCGGTCCGGCTCTTCGTCGCCGAGGAACAGAACCATGCCCGTCTGCTGGCCCGTCTGCTGGCCGCGGGGGGCGTGCCGACGTTGACCGGGCACTGGAGCGACACGGTCTTCGTACGGCTGCGGCGTCTCATGGGCCTGCGCATGGAACTGCTGGTGCTGATGATCGCGGAAGTCGTGGCGCTGCGTTACTACCGGGCCCTGCGCGATGGCACCGACGACGCGCTCACTACGGAGGTGGCGGGGCGGATCCTGTCCGACGAGGAGCGTCACGTCCCGTTCCACTGCGAGCGGCTGCACGCTTCCCTGGCGGAGCTCCCCCACGCCGTGCGCCGCCCGGTGATGGCCGTGTGGCGACTTCTTCTGCTCGCAGCCTCTCTCGTCGTCGCCGCCGACCACGGTCCGGCACTGCGCCGGCTCGGCGTCGGACGCCTGCGATTCGTGGGCGATGTCATGGCCTCGTCCCACGCGGTGGTCTCCGCAGTGCTGGTACCCCGCCCAGACGCATGGACGAACGCGGGCTGACGGAGACGACCCACTGGGCGAGGGCAAGACGGCCGAAGAAGTCCAGATCAATCAATAGATCAACCGATAGATCGGTCAGATCAGTCAATATTCACCAATCCGCATGGGGTGGCCGTTCCGAATCCTCGGGTGTCAGGGAAGTTGGCATGGAGGACGGACGGAATGACACCTATTGCCAGGAGCGGTGCGGGGCGCAGGGGCCTCGCGACCCTCATCGCGGGTGCGCTGGCCGCCGGGGGACTCGCAGCCGCCGGTATGGCCACGCTGGAACCGGGGGCGGCCTCCGCCTCCAGTCACCGGGAGGCCCCGCTGATCTCGGGACAATCCCGGTACGACAACACGGACGTGTACGCCTTCGTGAGTCCGGACCATCCGGAGACGACGACGATCATCGCGAACTGGATCCCGTTCGAGGACCCGGCGGGCGGCCCGAACTTCTACACGTTCGCGGACGACGCCCAGTACGACATCCACATCGACAACAACGGTGACGCGCAGGGCGAACTGCTGCTGCGCTACACCTTCAAGACCGACACGAAGAACAAGAAGACGTTCCTGTACAACACGGGCCCGGTCACCAGCCTGGACGACCCGGACCTGAACGTCACGCAGACCTACGACATCGACCTGCTCAAGCTGCACGACCAGCAGGTCGTGTCGGAGACGAAGCTCGCCGACGACATACCGGTGGCCCCGTCGAACGTCGGCAAGGCGTCGATGCCGGACTACGACACGCTCCGCCGGCAGGCCGTCCGTGAACTCGCCGACGGAGCACGGACGTTCGCCGGCCAGGCGGACGACCCGTTCTTCCTGGACCTGCGCGTGTTCGACCTGCTGTACGGCGGCAACCTCTCCGAGGTCGGCAACGACACCCTCAAGGGCTACAACGTCAACTCGGTCGCCCTGCAACTGCCCACCGACATGATCACCCAGTCGAAGGACCAGCCGGTCGTCGGCATCTGGTCGACCACCCAGCGAAGGAACGCCCAGGGCTCGTACGAGCAGGTCTCACGTCTGGGCAACCCGCTGGTCAACGAGGTTGTCAACCCGCTGAAGGACAAGGACAAGTTCAACGCGTCCTCGCCGTGGAACGACGGCCAGTTCCTGAAGAACGTGACCAATCCGGAACTGCCGAAGCTCATCAAGGCCGTCTACGGGATCAAGGCGCCCGCAGAACCGCGCAACGATCTCGTCGATGTCTGCCTCAAGGGCGTCAAGGGCCTCAACCAGCCGCCGAACGTGCGACCGGCGGAGATGCTGCGCCTGAACACCTCCATCAAGCCGACCGCCGCGCCGAAACGGCTCGGCGTGCTCGACGGCGACAAGGCGGGATTCCCGAACGGGCGCCGGCTCACCGATGACGTCGTGGACATCGCGCTGCAGGTCGTCGAGGGTGAACTGGTCGGTTCCAATAACGACTTGGGGGATGCCGTCAACGCCAACGACCAGAAGTTCGGCGACTCCTTCCCCTACCTGGCCCAGCCCGTCGCGGGTTCACGAGGCCCGCTCGCGAAGGGCACGGCCGGCGGCAACAGCTTCCGCGACCAGGTGGGCAACGCCCTGCAGCCGGCCGGCTCCGCCGACGGCACGCGCAACACCGGCCTGATCGCCGCGTCGGCGGTCTCGGGCGCGGCGGGGATCCTGCTGATCGGGGCGGGTCTGGCGTGGTGGCGTCGGCGCATGCGGCGGCCGAACTGAGCGGCACAACACGGAGGGCGGGAGTCAGCGAGACGGGGCTCCCGCCCTCGTCTGTCGGCGTCGAGCCGGGCCAGGTCGCCGAACGCCTCTTCCGCACTGCCTACGACGGCGTGGCCAAGCCGATCCGCTTCACCCAGGACGCCACGCACATGCTGGAACCGGAGAACGCGAGCTTCCTCTACCAGGCCAGGGACGGGAACTTCCGGTTCCTGGGGCGGTAGGACCAGGTGCGATGAGCGGCAGGACGCGACCGTCCCATGGACCGGTGAGCGACCTATACTCGCCGGGTGAACCAGCCCAGCAAGCGCCCGTCGACCAGCGAGGATGCCCGTCCCACCCCGGGCCGCAAGCGCAGCGAGGCATCACGGCTCGCCATCCTCTCCGCGACCCGTGAACTCGTCGGCGAGCAGGGCTACGAGAAGTTGTCGATCGGTGCGATCGCGGCGCGCGCCGGGGTGGGCAAGGACACCATCTACCGCTGGTGGCCCTCGAAGGGAATGGTCGTGGCGGACGCGGTGATGGACGAGGCGCAGCCCTTCCACCTCGCCCCGCCGGCCCGCACCGGATCGGTGGACAAGGATGTCCGCACCTGGGCGCACGCCCTCGCCCGGGACTTCGTCGACCCGGTCCGGGCCGACCGGATCCGGGCCGTCACCTCAGCGGCGAGCGAGGACCCGGCCACCGCGGAGCGGCTCTACGAGCGCTTCACCCAGGTGCAGCGGACCGGGTTCGTCGACCGCCTGCGCGTGGCGGCCGAGGCCGGAGAGGTGCGCCCCGACGCGGACTTCGGCGCGGTCGCGGACGCGATCCTCGGCTCCCTCATGTACTGGGTGACCGCCCGTCGCAGCGATCTGAGCATCGAGTCGGTGGACTCGCTCCTCGATGTGCTGCTGCGCGGCCTGCGGGCGGACCCGGCCACCCCGTAGTTGCGCCACGCAGGATCTCCTGCCGGGTCTAGATCGTGGTCCAGCCGCCGTCGCTGGGCAGGATGACGCCGTTGACGTTGGGGGCGTCCTCGGAGAGCAGCCAGAGCAGCGGGTGGACGACGACCTCGGGGGCGACCGAAGGGGTTCCGGCGGCGATGGCGGGTGCGGTCATCTCCTTGGCGTAGGAGGAGCGGAAGGCGGTGTCCATCCCCGTGTCGACCCCGCCGGGCGCGACGGCGTTGGCACGGATGCCGCGTCGGCCGTAGTAGAAGGCGACGGACTTCACGAAGCCGTTGAGGGCGTGCTTGGAGCTGGTGTAGGCGGCGCCGGAGAGCGAGGAGCGGAAACTCGCCTCGGAGGAGACGTAGACCAGCGCGCCCTCGCCGCGCTCCAGCATCTGCGGCAGCACGGCACGGGTCAGGCGCATGGGAACGGTGACGTTGAGGTCGAAGACCCGCTGCCAGGGACGTCCACGCTCTGCGTGGTCACCTCGAACCCGTCGTCGCGCAGCTGCTCGGCGACCGGCTCCAGGGCGTCTTTCTTGTAGTCGGCGATCAGGAGTCGGTGGCCGGCACCGATCCTCCGCGCGACGGCGCGCCCCATCCCCCCGTTCCCGATGACAACGCTGACCTCGGTGTTCATGTGCGGCTCCCGGTACGCCGGCCCGGCCGGCGACGTTCACGATGCAGCTATTTCTATTCGGGTCGACCCGTTTGGAAACGTACTCCGGAGCGGTCGTGGACGCAAGACCGGCGGATTCACCAAGAAGCAAGGACAGCAGTGGCGTCGGCGCCGACCCGCGGCAGGGCTGGGGGGATCGGTCGCGCCCCGGAGCAGACCAAGTCACCCGCGAGGACGCCACCCCTGGGCAGGCCCGACGCCTACCAGAACCTCGGCCTCGAGCTCACCTACGGGACCCCCGAAAACAGCTCGTGCGGGCCGAGGCTCAGCTCGACCCGCACGAGGTGGGGTTGTGATCTGTGTCCGAGGGGGGACTTGAACCCCCACGCCCGATAAAGGGCACTAGCACCTCAAGCTAGCGCGTCTGCCATTCCGCCACCCGGACCAGGTGTCTGCCGCCTGACCGGGGGTGTTCCCCGCGGCGACATGGACAACAATACCAAGCTTTCGGAGTGCCCTTCACCTGCGTTTCCGTCGACATCTCCGCAGGTGGGGCATGCCGTCACCGTGCGTCTCCGCATCACTACCGAACCGGTGCCGGTGCACGCACGGCCCGCCCCATCCGCTCACGCCCGGCGTCGGTCAGCTCGGGCGGGATCTCCGGCGAGAATCCGGCGGGTACGGCGTCCGGGTCCCCCGCCGCTCATCGGCGGCTGGGGCACCCGGACGCCGCGGCTGGTCGCCGAGCGCGCCCGGGTGCTGGGCGCGCACCGCGCCGGACCGGGCCGGGATCCGGCGGAGATCGTCCGCTCGGTCGCTCGGTCCAGGTCCTGGTGTCGTACGACGAACCCGCGGCCACCCGGGCGACGGTCACCGCCCTCGTCCGGGCCGGGATGAACCACAACGTGCTGAGCCTGCCGCGCCCTTGTCCGCAGGGTGTGGCCCGCCGACTCACGTGCTCGTCCTCACGGCATGAGCTGGTACTCCGGGAAGTTCCCCGGCAGCCGCTCTCCCATCGGCCCCTGTGTCACCGCGCGCACCAGCAGTTCGCCGCCGACGAAGGCGCCCCGCCAGGACGCGCCGAAGCCGCCGAACAGTTCGTCCCGGTCGCCGCGTGAACGCGGTGTGCCGTGGCCGACCTTGAAGGCGCGGATCTGCGGGGCCAGCCGCGCGAAGGTGGCCTCGTCGTCGGTGGACAGGGTGGCGACCAGCGCGCCGTTGGACGCGTTCATGGCGGCCAGCAGTTCGGCCTCCGTGTCGACCAGGACGATCGTGTCGACCGGGCCGAAGGGTTCCGCGTGGTGGAGGGGGGAGGACCGGGGCGGGTTGAGGAGGGTGACCGGGTGGACGTACGACGCGGTGTCCTGGCCGGGCAGGAAGCGCGCGTCGGCCGGGCGGCCGCGGTGCAGCGGGACGGCGCCGCGGTCGACGGCCTCGGCGACCTGGTCGGTCAGGTCCTTGGCCTTGGCCGCGTTGATCACCGGCCCGAAGTCCAGCTCGGGCAGTGGGTCGCCGGGGTCGGCGACCGCCAGGGGGTGGCCGATCCGCAGGCCCCGGACCGCCGGCAGGTAGGCGGTCAGGAACTCGTCGAACAGCTCGCGCTGGACGACGAAGCGCGGGTAGGCGGTGCAGCGCTGCTTGCCGTAGTCGAAAAGCTTGGGAACGACGGCGGTGAACGCCTCCCAGCCGGTGAAGTTCCAGATGCCCCAGGTGTTGAGTCCCTCCTGTTCGAGGACGTGCCGCTTGCCGAGGTCGGCGACGGCGGTGGCCACCGCGGCCCCCGTGTCCCGGCCGCCGACGAAGGAGACGCAGCCGATCTCCGGCGCCCGCACCAGCACCTCGGACAACTCGCCCCCGCTGCCGCTCAGCAGCGTGACCGGCAGGCCCTCCCGGGCGGCCAGCGCGCAGGCCAGGGTGAGACAGGCGACCCCGCCGTCGGTCGGGGTCTTCGCCACCACCGCGTTGCCCGTCAGGGCCTGGACCAGTACCGCGTGAACGAGCACGCTCATCGGGTAGTTCCAGCTGGCGATGTTGGACACCGGCCCGTCCAGCGGGGCGCGCCCCGCGAGCATCGGCTCGATGCCGTCGACGTACCAGCGCACCCCGTCGATCGCCCGGTCCACGTCCGCCTGCGCCAGCCGCCAGGGCTTGCCGATCTCCCAGACCAGGAGCAGGGCGAGCAGTTCGCGGTGTTCGGTCAGGGCGTCCAGGGTGGCGGCCACCCTGGCCCGGCGCTCCTCCAGCGGGACGTGCCGCCAGGCGCGGTGCTGGTCGAGGCAGGCCCGGACGGCCCGGTGCGCGGTGCCGCGGTCGAGCCGTGGGGGGCCGGCGATGGGGCTGCCGTCGACGGGGCTGTTCGCGGGCAGCGGCCGGCCGTCGGACTGCCAGGTGCCGGCCCAGAGGTTGAGGACACGGTCGTCGCGGAACGCCTCGGGGGCGAGAGCGAGACAGCGCGCCCAGGCGTCGTCCCAGCCAGTGCCGGGCTTACGGAGAAGATCCATGGCTCAGCTCCCTTCCGGCTGCCGTGCGTCCAGCAGGTCGAGGACCAGCCGGGCGGTCTCGGTCGGTGTGCTCCCCACCCGCACCCCGACCGCTTCCAGCGCCTCCCGCTTGGCCCGCGCGGTGCCGGCCGAACCGGAGACGATCGCGCCCGCGTGGCCCATGGTCCGGCCCTCGGGCGCGGTGAACCCGGCGATGTAGCCGACGACCGGCTTGGTGACGTGCTCCCGGATGTAGGCGGCGGCCCGTTCCTCCGCGTCGCCGCCGATCTCCCCTATGAGGACGACGAGTTCGGTGTCGGGGTCCTCCTGGAAGGCGGCCAGGCAGTCGATGTGGTTGGTGCCGACGACCGGGTCGCCGCCGATGCCCACAGCGGTGGAGAAGCCGATGTCCCGCAGCTCGTACATGAGTTGGTAGGTCAGCGTGCCCGACTTGGAGACGAGACCGATCCGGCCCGGCTTGGTGATGTCGGCGGGGATGATGCCCGCGTTGGACTGGCCGGGGGTGATCAGGCCGGGGCAGTTGGGGCCGATGATCCGGGTGCCCCTGCCGCGGGCGTACGAGGTGAAGGCGACGGAGTCGTGGACCGGGATGCCCTCGGTGATCACGACCGCGAGGCCGATGCCGGCGTCGGTGGCCTCCAGGACCGCCGCCTTGGCGAACGCGGGCGGCACGAAGACGACCGTGACATCGGCTCCGGTCGCGGCCATGCCCTCGGCGACCGTGCCGTAGACCGGGACCGCACGCTCGTCGAAGTCGACGCTCTGGCCCGCCTTGCGCGGGTTGACCCCGCCGACGACGTCGGTCCCGGCGGCCAGCATCCGCCGGGTGTGCTTCATGCCCTCGCCGCCGGTCATGCCCTGGACGAGGACCTTGCTCTCCTTGGTGAGGTAGATCGCCATGTCGGGGCTCCTCAGGCGGTGTGGGCGAGTTCGGCGGCGCGGCGGGCGGCGCCGTCCATGGTGGTGGCCTGTTCGACCAGGGGGTGCGCGCGGCCGTCGAGGATCGCCCGGCCGCGGGCCGCGTTGTTGCCGTCGAGGCGGACCACCAGCGGCTTGGTCAGCCGGACGGTCTCCAGGGCCTGCACGATCCCGTCGGCGACCGCGTCGCACGCAGTGATCCCGCCGAAGACGTTGACGAAGACCGATTTCACGGCCGGGTCGGAGAGGATCACCGAGAGCCCGTCGGCCATGATCTGGGCGGAGGCTCCGCCGCCGATGTCCAGGAAGTTGGCGGGGCTCGCGCCGCAGCCGGCCACCACGTCCAGGGTGGACATCACCAGGCCGGCGCCGTTGCCGATGATGCCGACCTCGCCGTCCAGCTTGACGTAGTTGAGGCCCTTGGCGGCGGCGATCGCCTCCAGCGGGTCGTGGTGCCCGTCCTCGTCCGCGCCCCAACGGGCCTGCCGGAAGCGGGCGTTGTCGTCCAGGGTGACCTTGCCGTCGAGCGCCAGGATCCGGCCCTCCGTGGTCCGCACGAGCGGGTTCACCTCGACGAGCAGGGCGTCCTCGCGGACCAGCACCTCCCAGAGCCGCACCAGGACGTCCACCGTCTGCGGCGGCAGTCCGGCGGCCCCGGCGATCTCCTGGGCCTTGGCGGAGGTGACGCCCACCGCGGGATCGACGGGCACCCGGGCCACCGCCTCGGGACGGGCCGCGGCCACCTCCTCGATCTCCATGCCGCCCTCGGCGGAGGCGATCGCGAGGAAGGTGCCCGCCGCGCGGTCCAGGACGTAGGAGACGTAGAACTCGCTCTCTATCTCCACGGGTTGGGCCAGCATCACCTTGCCGACCGTGTGCCCCTTGATGTCCATGCCCAGGATCTGCCGGGCCGTCAGTTCCGCGGCGGCCGGGTCGGCGGCGAGCTTGACGCCGCCCGCCTTGCCCCGGCCACCGGTCTTGACCTGCGCCTTCACTACGACCCGGCCGCCGAGCCTGCGGGCGATCTCCCGGGCCTCCTTGGGCGAGTCGGTTACCTCGGCCCTCGGCACCACGATGCCGTGTTCCTCGAAGAGTTCCCTTGCCTGGTGTTCGTACAGGTCCATTCCGGCTCCTGTCTGCGAAGTCATCCAGAAGTCATCGAGAGGCCGAACTCCGATGACTGAAAAGTGCCGCACGCCCCCTGGACACCACCCACCGGATGCGGGATAACAAGCTTCATACAGTATTCGTCGACTGTATGCAATGTACGAAGACGGCATCCCACCCCCTACGAAGGGACAGGACTTCGCCATGCCCGACGACACCCAGGACGTGATTTCCGGTGGTCATCTCGTTGCCAAGGCACTGAAGGCCGAGGGGGTCGACCGCATCTACACCCTCTGCGGCGGCCACATCATCGACATCTATGACGGCTGCGTAGACGAGGGCATAGAAGTCGTCGACGTCCGCCACGAGCAGGTGGCGGCCCACGCCGCCGACGGCTACGCACGTATCACCGGCAAGCCCGGCTGCGCGGTCGTCACCGCCGGTCCGGGGACGACCGACGCCGTCACCGGGGTCGCCAACGCCTTCCGCGCGGAGTCCCCGATGCTGCTGATCGGCGGCCAAGGGGCGCTCACCCAGCACAAGATGGGGTCCTTGCAGGACCTTCCGCACGTCGACATGATGGCGCCGATCACCAAGTTCGCGGCGACCGTCCCGGACACCGCCCGCGCCGCCGACATGGTCTCCATGGCGTTCCGCGAGTGCTACCACGGCGCCCCCGGCCCCTCCTTCCTGGAGATACCGCGCGACGTCCTGGACGCCAAGGTCCCGGCGGAGAAGGCGCGCGTCCCCAGGTCCGGTGCCTACCGGGCCTCCACCCGCTCGGCCGGCGACCCGGAGGCGATCGAGAAGCTCGCCGACCTCCTCGTGCACGCGGAGAAACCGGCCATCCTGCTGGGCAGCCAGGTCTGGACGACCCGGGGCACCGCGGCCGCCATCGAGCTGGTCCGCACCCTCAACATCCCGGCGTACATGAACGGCGCCGGACGCGGCACCCTGCCGCCCGGCGACCCGCACCACTTCCAGCTCTCCCGCCGGTACGCGTTCTCCAACGCCGACGTCATCGTGATCGTCGGCACGCCCTTCGACTTCCGCATGGGCTACGGCAAGCGCCTCTCCCCCGCCGCCACCGTCGTGCAGATCGACCTCGACTACCGCACGGTCGGCAAGAACCGGGACATCGACCTCGGGATCGTCGGGGACGCGGGGCTGGTCCTGAAGTCGGTGACCGAGGCGGCCTCGGGACGCGTCAATGGTGGCGCCTCCAGGCGCAAGGAGTGGCTCGACGAGCTGCGGGCCGCCGAGCAGACCGCGCTCGAGAAGCGGCTGCCCCAACTGCGGTCGGACGCCTCGCCGATCCACCCGTACCGCCTGGTCAGCGAGATCAACGACTTCCTCACCGAGGACTCGATCTACATCGG
Source organism: Streptomyces sp. NPDC048254 (assembly GCF_043201895.1). Lineage (NCBI taxonomy): Bacteria > Bacillati > Actinomycetota > Actinomycetes > Kitasatosporales > Streptomycetaceae > Streptomyces > Streptomyces sp. NPDC048254. Next base: position 219,211 of record NZ_JBICZJ010000003.1, on the reverse strand, counting down.
CGACGGCGGCGACATCGTCACCTTCTCCGGACAGGTCGTGCAGCCCAAGTCGCCTGGCCACTGGATGGACCCGGGCCCGCTCGGCACCCTCGGCGTCGGCGTCCCCTTCGTGCTCGCCGCCAAGCAGGCCCGGCCCGACAAGGAGGTCGTCGCCCTCTTCGGGGACGGCGCGTTCTCCCTCACCGGCTGGGACTTCGAGACGCTGGTCCGCTACGACCTCCCCTTCGTCGGGATCGTCGGCAACAACTCCTCGATGAACCAGATCCGTTACGGCCAGGCCGCCAAGTACGGCAAGGAGCGCGAGCGGGTCGGCAACACCCTCGGGGACGTCCACTACGACAAGTTCGCCCAGATGTTGGGCGGTTACGGCGAGGAGGTCCGCGACCCCGCCGACATCGGCCCCGCCCTGCGCCGGGCCAGGGAGTCGGGCAAGCCGTCGCTGATCAACGTCTGGGTCGACCCGGACGCGTACGCCCCCGGAACCATGAACCAGACCATGTACAAGTGAGGTGAACGCCGATGACCACCAAGGCACTCGAAGGCATCCGCGTCCTCGACATGACGCACGTCCAGTCGGGGCCGTCCGCCACCCAGCTGCTCGCCTGGCTCGGCGCGGACGTCGTCAAGCTGGAGGCGCCGACCGGTGACATCACGCGCAAGCAGCTGCGTGACCTCCCGGACGTCGACTCCCTCTACTTCACGATGCTCAACTGCAACAAGCGGAGCATCACCCTCAACACCAAGACCGAGCGCGGAAAGCAGCTGCTCACCGAGCTGATACGCCGCTCGGACGTGATGGTGGAGAACTTCGGTCCTGGCGCGGTCGACCGGATGGGTTTCACCTGGGACCGCATCAAGGAGATCAACCCCCGGATCGTGTACGCGTCCATCAAGGGGTTCGGGGAGGGCCCGTACACCGACTTCAAGGCGTACGAGGTGGTCGCCCAGGCGATGGGCGGCTCGATGGCCACCACCGGCTTCGAGGACGGTCCGCCGCTGGCCACGGGCGCGCAGATCGGTGACTCGGGCACCGGGGTGCATACAGTGGCCGGGATACTGGCGGCACTCTTCCAGCGGGAACGGACCGGACGCGGCCAGCGGGTCAACGTCGCCATGCAGCACGCCGTGCTCAACCTCTGCCGGGTCAAGCTGCGCGACCAGCAGCGCCTCGTGCACGGGCCGCTCGCCGAGTACCCCAACGAGGACTTCGGCGACCAGGTGCCCCGCTCCGGCAACGCCTCCGGCGGCGGCCAGCCCGGCTGGGCGGTCCAGTGCGCGCCGGGCGGCCCGAACGACTACGTGTACGTGATCGTGCAGCCCGTCGGCTGGCAGCCGATCACCCGGCTGATCGGCCGGCCGGAGCTGGCGGAGGACCCGGAGTGGGCGACCCCGGAGGCCCGTCTGCCCAAGCTCAACAAGATGTTCCAGCTGATCGAGGAGTGGTCCTCGACGCTCCCCAAGTGGGAGGTGCTGGAGCAGCTCAACGCCCACAACATCCCGTGCGGGCCGATCCTCTCCACCAAGGAGATCATCGAGGACGAGTCGCTGGTCGCCAACGAGATGGTGGTCACCGTCCCGCATCCCGAGCGCGGTGAGTTCGTCACCGTCGGCAGCCCGCTCAAGCTCTCCGACTCCCCCGTGGACGTGACCAGTTCACCGCTCCTCGGCGAGCACAACGCAGAGGTCTACATCGGCGAACTCGGTCTGGGCGACGAAGAGTTGCGCCTGCTCAAGTCGAACGGAGTGATCTGACGTGATGGCAGAGGACCGGGAGCTGCGGGTCCGCGCGCTCCTCGACTCCGTGCGCGCGGAGGGCCGTGACGCGCTCACCGCGCCCGAGGGCAAGGTGATCGCCGACGCGTACGGGATCGCCGTACCGGGCGAGGAGCTGGCGACCGACGTGGACGAGGCGGTGGCGTACGCGGCGCGCTTCGCCGGGCCGGTGGTGATGAAGATCGTCTCGCCGGACATCCTGCACAAGACCGACGCGGGCGGGGTGATCGTAGGGGTCGAGGGCGCGGCGGACGTACGCGCGGCCTTCCACCGGATCGTCGGGAACGCGAAGGCCTACGACGCCGAGGCGAAGATCGAGGGCGTCCAGGTCCAGGAGCTGCTGCCGAAGGGCACGGAGGTGATCGTCGGCGCGGTCACCGACCCCACCTTCGGGAAGGTCGTCGCCTTCGGGCTCGGCGGGGTGCTGGTCGAGGTGCTGAAGGACGTGACCTTCCGGCTCGCGCCGGTCTCCGCCGACGAGGCGCTGTCCATGCTCGACTCCATCCAGGCCGCCGAAGTGCTGCGCGGGGTGCGCGGGCAGGCCGGTGTGGACCGGTGGGCGGTCGCCGAGCAGATCCGCCGGGTCTCCCAACTGGTCGCGGACTTCCCGGAGATCGCCGAGGTGGACCTCAACCCGGTGATCGCCACTGCGGAGGGCGCGGTAGCCGCCGACATCCGGATCATCCTCGCCGAGAAGCAGCCGCCGCAGCGCCGGAAGTACGCGCGCGAGGAGATCCTCACCTCCATGCGCCGGCTGATGCAGCCCCGCTCGGTCGCCGTGATCGGCGCCTCCAACGAGCAGGGCAAAATCGGCAACTCGGTGATGCGCAACCTCGTGGACGGCGGTTTCGCCGGGGAGATCCATCCGGTGAACCCCAGGGCCGATGACATTCTGGGCCGCAAGGCGTACAAGAGTGTCACGGACGTTCCCGGTGAGGTGGACGTGGCAGTCTTCGCCATTCCCGCCAAGTTCGTGGCAGCGGCGCTGGAGGAGGTGGGCCGGAAGAAGATCCCCAACGCCGTCCTGATCCCCTCCGGTTTCGCGGAGACCGGTGAACACGAACTCCAGGAGGAGATCGTCGCGATCGGCGAGCGGTACGGCATCCGCCTCCTCGGCCCGAACATCTACGGCTACTACTCCACCTGGCAGGACCTGTGCGCCACGTTCTGCACGCCGTACGACGTGAAGGGCGGCGTGGCGCTGACGTCCCAGTCGGGCGGCATCGGGATGGCGATCCTGGGCTTCGCGCGGACCACGAAGACGGGTGTTTCGGCGATCGTCGGCCTCGGCAACAAGTCGGACCTGGACGAGGACGACCTGCTGACCTGGTTCGGCGAGGACCCGCACACCGACTGCATCGCGATGCACCTGGAGGACCTCAAGGACGGCCGCGCCTTCGTCGAGGCGGCGCGGAACACCGTACCGAAGAAGCCCGTCGTGGTCCTCAAGGCGGGCCGTACGGCGGCCGGTGCCAAGGCGGCCGGTTCGCACACCGGCGCGCTCGCGGGCGACGACGCGGTGTACGACGACATCCTGCGGCAGGCCGGAGTCATCCGGGCGCCGGGCCTGAACGACATGCTGGAGTACGCGCGCGGCCTGCCGGTGCTGCCGACCCCGCAGGGCGACAACGTCGTGATCATCACCGGCGCGGGCGGCAGCGGTGTGCTCCTGTCCGACGCCGTCACCGACAACGGCCTGTCCCTGATGGAGATACCGCCGGACCTGGACGAGGCGTTCCGCCGCTTCATCCCGCCGTTCGGAGCCGCGGGCAACCCGGTGGACATCACGGGCGGCGAGCCGCCGTCGACGTACGAGGCGACGATCCGGCTCGGTCTTGAGGACCCGCGCATCCACGCCCTGGTCCTCGGCTACTGGCACACCATCGTCACCCCGCCGATGGTGTTCGCGGAGCTGACCGCGCGCGTGGTCGCGGAGTTCCGGGAGCGGGGCATCGAGAAGCCGGTCGTCGCCTCGCTCGCCGGGGACGTCGAGGTCGAGGAGGCCTGCCAGTACCTGTACGAGCGGGGGGTCGTGGCGTATCCGTACACGACCGAACGGCCGGTGGCCGTGCTCGGCGCCAAGTACCGCTGGGCGCGGGCGGCCGGACTGCTGGGGGGCGGCTCATGACCTAGCCGTGGAGGGGGCCGGCCGGCGGTGCGCTGCGGCCGGCCCCGGGACCCGTGCGCGCACGAAAGGCATTGGACAGGGGGCGCTGGCCAGAGCTTTCGACGCAAGGGGTGCTGAACGAACATGTCATCCATCGATCTAACGACATCCGTCCCCTTCAGGGAGGTGACGGACCGCAACGGCCGCACATACCGGATCGGCGAGACCGACGTCGATCTGATGGGCCGGACACGCAAGTGGATGGTCATCCTGCCCTGGGTGGGCATGATGGGCATCAGTTCCGCCGAGTACGCGTTCACGTCGGCGGAGGACACGCTGCACGAGGCACATCTGTGGAGCAGCGGGCACATCTTCTGGCTGATGGGCGTCTGGGTGTTCTTCCAGGCGGCCGTGGCCTTCCCGGCCGGGCAACTGCGGGAGAGCGGACGGCTTCCCGCGCGGACCGCCATGCTGATCGGCGCGGTCGGCACCCTGCTCGGCTATGTGGCGCTGGCGTTCGCGCCGAACGTGGTCGTCGCCTATCTCGGCTTCGGCATGTGCAGCGGTATCGGCGCCGGTCTCGTCTACGCGACCTGCGTGAACATGGTCGGCAAGTGGTATCCGGAGCGCAAGGGCGGCAAGACGGGCTTCGTGAACGGCGGTTTCGCCTACGGGTCCGTCCCGTTCGTGTTCCTCTTCACCTCCGTCCTCGACCTGGGCAACTACAAGGTCCTGCTCACCGCCGTCGGCGTCGGACTGTGTCTGGTGGTGGCGTCGGCCGGCTGGTTCTTCAAGGACCCGCCGAAGAACTGGTGGCCGGCGCACGTCGACCCCCTGAAGGCCACTCAGGACCCGCGGATAAGGCGGGCGTTGGAGAAGAACCCGCCGGCGGTCAAGCAGTACACGCCGAAGGAGGCGGCCCGTACGCCCGTCCTGTGGATGATGTGGTTCTGCCTGCTCTGCACGGCCGGGATCAATATCTTCGGCATCGCCTTCCAGGTGCCGTTCGGCAAGGACATGGGGTTCGCGGGCGGGATCGTGGCCACGGCCATGTCCCTGAAGGCGATCGTCAACGGCACCGGCCGCGGGGTCATCGGCTGGATCTCCGACCGCTACGGCCGCCGCAACACACTCATCATCGTGTGCATCGTGCTCGGCAGCGCGCAGTTCGGTGTGCTGGTCTCCGGCCAGATGGGCAGCATGCCGTTCTTCCTGTTCTGCTCCATGGTCTCCGGGTTCGGCGGCGGGGCGATCTTCCCGCTCTTCGCGGCCATGACGGCGGACTACTTCGGTGAGAACAACAACGCCACCAACTACGGGATGGTCTACAGCTCCAAGCTGATCTCCGGCCTGGTGGGCTCCGGTCTGGGCGCGGTCGTCGTGGGTGAGTGGGACTACCACGGCGCGTTCGTCCTCGCGGGCTCCGTCGGCCTGGCCTCCGCGGTGCTGGCGCTCTTCCTCAAGGCACCGGGCAGGCCCAGCGCCCGGCGCATCGTCCCCAACCCGCATCCGCTCGGCGAGGAGATGGCGTGATATGACGGCAGACCCTGTGGCCACGAACAGCACCGGTGCCGAACGACGCCCGTACCGTGAGGTGACGGACGCCCGCGGCCGGGTGTACCGGATCGGGGAGACCGACCGGGACATCCTCGGCCACTCCCGCAACTTCATGGTGTATCTCCCGTGGGTGGCCATGATGGCCATCAGCGTCTTCGAGTACGCGTACGGCTCCGCGGAGGACACGCTGTCCCACGCGCACGGCTGGACGCAGTCCAACACCTTCTGGATCCTGAGCGTCTGGGTGTTCTTCCAGGCCGGCATCGCCTTCCCGGCGGGCTGGCTGCGCGAGAAGGGCATCCTGACCGCACGCCGGGCGATGTACACGGGATCCGGTATGTGCCTGATCGGGTTCCTGGCCCTCTCGCACATCAGCGAGATCTGGCTGGCGATACTCGGCTTCGGCGTGATCGGCGGTCTCGGCTCCGGCCTGGTCTACGCGACCTGCATCAACATGGTCGGCAAGTGGTTCCCCGAACGCCGGGGCGCCCGCACGGGTTTCGTGAACGGCGGCTTCGCCTACGGCTCACTGCCCTTCATCTTCATCTTCAACTACGCCTTCGACACGGCCAACTACCACCGGGTGCTGGACCTCATCGGCGCCTACGTCATGGTCGTGGTCCTGGTCACCGCGTTCTTCTTCAAGGACCCGCCGAAGAACTGGTGGCCGGCGGACGTGGACCCGCTCGCCCAAGCGAGCGACACCAGGACCGCGACGGCCCTCGTCAAGAACCCACCCGCGGTGCGGCAGTTCACGCCGAAGGAGGCGATCCGCACCGGCATGCTCCCGCTGATGTGGATCTCCATCGTGATGACGGCGGGCGTCTCGATCTTCGGTATCTCCTTCCAGGTGGACTTCGCCAAGGACGTCGGCTTCGGCCCGCTGGTCGCGGCCTCCTCGATGGGCGTGATGGCGGTCATCAACGGCATCGGCCGGGGCGTGGTGGGCTGGCTCTCCGACCGCCTCGGCCGCAAACCGACGCTCGTCTTCGTCATCGTCGTGCTGGGCCTCGCCCAGTTCGGCGTGATCTGGGCCGGTGACGTCAAGAGCGAGTGGCTGTTCCTGTTCTTCGCCTTCCTCTCCGGCTTCGGCGGCGGCGCCTTCTACCCGCTCTTCGCCGCCCTCACCCCGGACTACTTCGGCGAGAACTACAACGCGACCAACTACGGCCTGGTCTACAGCGGCAAACTCGTCAGCGGCCTGTTCGGCGGCGGCCTCGGCTCCATGGTGGTCGGCGCGTGGGGCTACAACGGCGCGTACGCCCTGGCCGGCGGCATCTCGATGCTGGCGGCGGGGGTGGCACTCCTGCTCCGGCAGCCGGGCCACGGCCCGGGCACGAGGGCGAAGGTGGGGGCGATACAGCCACAGACGGCGACCTGACGGGTCCGCGCTCTCCGTACCCCTTCGACGTGGGCCAGTTGAGTCCCGGACCGGCATCCGGGACTCGACCTTGGCCTTCTGGCTGCAGAACGGGCACCCCGCGGATATAAGGGGTGCCCTGTCTGGTTTCTGCCGAACGGCGGCATCAGCGCGGGTCGAGAGCGCTGCGGGCGGCATTGATGACCTTGTGGGCGTCGGCGCCGTAGACGGCGGATTCACGGAGGGTGTTCCAGACGCGGAGGTAGGTGGCCACGCTGTCGGCATCATCGATCCAGAGTTCGGCGTGCCAGTCCTCGACGATCGCCAAACGTTCGTCGTAGACCCAGAAGCTGTTGCCCGGCCAGATCTTCAGGCAGGCAGTAAAGGGGATGATGCCGAGTTCGACAGTGTCGAGCCCGATGACGCCGGCCACGTGGTGCAGCTGCGTCGCGAGGACAGACGGCGGGCAGATCAGGGAGTGCAGCGCCCCCTCCCAGACCATGATCCGGTACTTGCGACCGGGCCGGTACAGCCCTTCCTGGCGCTGGATCCGGGCGCGTACGGCCTCCTCGGTGTCTCGCGGGGAGCGCATCAGGTCGGCGTGCCGGTTGAAGGTGTGCCGGGCGTAGTCCGGTGTCTGGAGCATGCCGGGGATGAGGACGTTCTCCCAGATGGTCAGGACACGGGAGCGCTCGTGCTCCACGGTCGCCGCGTCCTGGACGGCCCGGTGTCCGGCGGCAAGCTGCCGCCGCCAGGAGCGGATGTGCGACTCGAAGCCCCGGAGCCTGGCCAGAAGGTCGTCGTAGGATTCGGGCTGGCCGGTTCCGTCGGCCCAGGCCCGCAGGTCCTCGGCGGTGGCCGTCTGCCTGCCGTTCTCCAGCTTGCTGATCTTTACCTTGGTCCAGCCCGCGCCGAGCCGCTCGGCGAGCTGAGTACCGGTGAGCCGACCGTCCGGGCACGTATACCGCAGCTCCCGGAGCCGCGTCCCAAGTGCCTCACGAGCCTGCTGGTAGTCCGTGCTCACCGGTACTCACCTGCTTTACCCCTTGACGTTCAAGCGCGCCGCGAACTTACTGGACGGGGTGGCGTAGTGCTGGGCCACGTCACGCAGACGGTTGTACTGGTTCACGCGTGCTGGCTCTGTGATGAGTTCAGCGCCCGTGAGGACGTCAGCGTCATCGAAGAGGCACAGGGCGACGATGTGCGAGTCGAAGATCCAGAAGTCCTCGTCGGGCAGGTTGACCCGCTTGGCGTCCTCGCGCCACATGTTCCGGACCTCTTCGCCGAGGGCCACGTTGTATTCGGCATGCGCCAGGAGGTACAGCTGGCCCTCGGTCGGCGGGTTGTCGACGATCCGGACCCGCCCCACGTACGCCCCGCCCTGTGTCTTGGGGAGGATAGTGTGCGCCCATGGTGCGTCCATGTCCCACGTCGGCTCTTCGCCCCGGACGAACTGAGCGTAGGTGTCCTCTTCCTGGTCGACGGCGTAGCCCCTGCGCATCTCCAGGTGCCAGGCGCTGTGCTGGAAGTTCTCGAAGAGCCGGGCAAAGGTGGCCGGGTCGAGGATGCGCGGCTCGTTGTCGCGCTCCTTCGGCCCGAAGTCGATCAGGGTGTTACGCGGGACCACGATCGGAATCTCGTCCTCGTCCAGGTGCTGGAGCTGGGCGATGGAAGCCGGATCGGTGAGCCGGGGACCGTGCACGATGATCTCGCCCGTGTCGAGGTCCTCATGGATCGCGGGGCAGGAACCACCGCCGCTACCAGTGCCGTTGAAGCGCAGTCGTCGCGCCATGACCAGTTCCTTCCCTCGGAGACTGACCCACCAAGCATCATGGTTACCAACGTCCCGTTCACGCGGTTCGGCTGGCCTTCGTGGATAACATCGCGTAATTCCGTGCCGATATCAAGAAACTTCGAGAAACTCTCGTAGCGCTCCCCAACGCCCGGTACCTAGCGTCCTGTTCATGGCTACGAAGAAAGTGCAGAACGTCACCGACACGCAGGCCGCAGTCGAGGCACTCAGAGCCGCCCTGACCAAGGCTGGGATCGTCTTCCCCTCACTGAGGGTCGATCCGGCGTCGCCCGGGTTGCAGCTGGTCGAGCTGGGACGGGTGCGCGTCGACGTCGCCATCCGCCTCGCCAGTGCGCTCCAGCAGGGGACCCGCGAGTGACCGCCGAGGAGGAGCAGCGGCCCCTCGGCACCTTGGCCATCGACACCGCCCGCGACCAACTCGGCTACGTCATAGGGCACGAGGGGCCGTACGTCCAGCTACGTCCCGTCGCCGGCGGGCGCGAGTGGGACGCCGACCCCGCTCACGTCCGGCGCGCCACGGACGAGGAGCGGCTGAGAGCCCTAGCCGAGCGCACCCGCGCCCTGAACTCCTTCAGCAGCGGCGGCATCTTCTCGTGACCGCGCGCACCCAGGACACCTCGACCATGTCCGCGGAATGCGCGCTCGCCCAGCGGCCGGGTTACTCGGCCTGGCACGAGAAGTGCAGCCAGACCCAGGACATCCCGCTCCCCCACAGCCGAGGGATCCTGCTCATCCGCCGCTGCACCTGCCCCCACCACCGCTGTACACCCGCCGGGTGACACCCCTCGCCTACGCCCCGAACTCAGCGCGAGGGTCAGGCCAATGGCACAATCGCGATGCCCTCTACTGCCTCATCCACGGCGCACGAAGCGACCTCGGTGAGTCGGTCAGCGATCGAGTACACGCTGGAGCCATGCATGACGGCAGACCCCACCCGCGAAAGTCGTATCGACACGAGCCGGCCCCACCCGGCACGCGTCTACGACTGGCTGCTGGGCGGCAAGGACAACTATCCGGTTGATGAGGAGGTGGCGTCGAAACTGCCACCGGAAGCGCGTCTCAACGCCATGCGCAACAGGGCGTTCATGCACCGCGCGGCGGCCTGGCTGGCCGGCAACGGCATCGACCAGTTCCTCGATATCGGTACGGGCATCCCGACCCAGCCGAACCTGCATCAGATCGTGCAAGGCATAGCGCCGTCGGCGCGGATCGCCTACGCCGACAACGACCCCATCGTGCTGCGGCACGCGGAGGCTCTGCTCATCAGCAGTCCCGAGGGAAGCACCGACTACATCGAGGCCGACGTACGGAAGCCGGGAACCATCCTCGACCACGCCCGTACGTTCCTGGACTTCACCCGGCCCGTCGCGCTGTCGATGATCGCGTTGATGCACTTCATCACCGACGACGAGAACCCCTACGGTCTGACGCGGACGCTTCTCGACGCGCTGCCCTCGGGCAGTTACCTCATGTTCTCGCACGGCACCACGGATGAGCACCCGCACCTCGCCAAGTCGGTGACCACGACCTACCGCAAGGGCGAGATCCCCCTGCGCATGCGTACGCGGGCCGAGATCGAGCCGTTCTTCGAGGGCCTGGAACTGGTGGCTCCGGGGCTGGTCACAGCGACCAACTGGTACAAGGACTCACCGGCTCCCACTCAGGAGCTGAGCGGCTTCTACGTCGGCGTCGCCCGCGTGCCGTAAGAACGTGGAGGGCTGCTGTCGGGGTCGGCTCAGGCCTTCGGTCGCTCGTGGTACGACCGCCGCGTGTGCTCGGTGTGTTCGCGCATCAGGCGGGTCGCCAGCTGTTCGTCGCGGGCCGTGATCGCCGCGATCAGTTCGCGGTGCTCGATCCAGGACTGGTGGCCGCGCTGCCGGGCCACCGGCGTGTAGTACCAGCGGACCCGGCGGTCGACCTGGGCGGCGAGCTCGGCGAGGACCGCGTTCCCGGCCAGGTCCATGATCTTGGTGTGGAACGCGGCGTTCAGGGCGACGGCCCCGTCCACGTCGTCCGCGGCGACGGCCTTCTCGCCCTCGGCGCACAGGGATTCCAGCGCGGCCACTCCCGCGCTGCCCGCGTTGGCCGCCGCCAGCCGCGCCGCCTCCGCCTCCAACAGGGTGCGGACCGTGAGGAGTTGGTCGGCCTCGTCCTCCGTGGGCTCGTGGACGAACGCGCCCTGGGCGGGCCGGAGGTCGACCCAGCCCTCGGTGTTCAGCCGCTGCAGCGCCTCGCGCACCGGCTGCCGGGAGACGCCCAGGTGGCCGGCGAGTTCGCTCTCGACGAGGTGCTGGCCGGGCTGGAGGGCACGGGTGGTGATGAGTTCGAGCAGCGCCTCGTACACGCGGTCACGGAGCGGGCCGGGGCGTTCGAGCTTGGGCACCGCGCCCTGCGGCAGTCCGGCTGACAACATCGGGTCCCCCTTCGGCAGACACCCGTTACGAGCGGACACTCAGTATCGATTGTCTTTCGTCTACAGTCTACGGCGCACAACTGCCAGGGGAAGCGCGAGTTGACCACGTCACACCGCAGAACGCGCTCTCACGGACACCGCACGACCTGCCCGGCGTACGACAGGTTGCCGCCGAAGCCGAACAGCAGGACCGAGTCGCCGCTGGAGACGCGCCCCTGCTCGACGAGCTTGGACAGCGCGAGCGGGATGCTCGCGGCCGAGGTGTTGCCCGATTCGGTGACGTCCCTGGCGACCACCGCGTTGACCGCGCCGATCTTCTGGGCGAGCGGCTCGATGATCCGCAGGTTGGCCTGGTGCAGGACGACGGCGGCGAGGTCGACGGGGTCCACCCCGGCCTTCTCGCAGGCGCGCCGGGCGATGGGCGGCAGCTGGGTGGTGGCCCAGCGGTAGACGCTCTGCCCCTCCTGCGCGAACCGCGGCGGAGTGCCCTCGATCCGTACGGCATGGCTCATCTCGGGGACGGAACCCCACAGCACCGGGCCGATCCCGGGCTCCTCGCCCGGTCCGCAGGCCTCGACCACGGCCGCGCCCGCGCCGTCTCCGACCAGCACACACGTCGTGCGGTCGGTCCAGTCCGTCACCTCGGACATCTTGTCGGCGCCGATGACCAGGGCCCGGGTGGCGGCCCCGGCCCGTACGGTGTGGTCGGCGGTGGCGAGCGCGTGGGTGAAGCCGGCGCAGACGACGTTGACGTCCATCGCGGCGGGCTGCGGGATCCCGAGCCGGGCGGCGACGCGAGCGGCCATGTTCGGGGAGCGGTCGATCGCGGTGGAGGTGGCGACCAGCACCAGGTCGATGTCGCCGGGGGTGAGACCGGCGGCGGCCAGGGCCTTGGCCGCGGCGTGCGCGGCGAGTTCGTCGACGGGCTCGTCGGGCCCCGCGATGTGCCGGGTGCGGATGCCCACCCGGCTGCGGATCCACTCGTCACTGGTGTCCACCAGAGCCGCCAGGTCCTCGTTGGTGAGCACCTTGGCGGGCTGGTAGTGGCCGACGGCGGCGATGCGCGAGCCGTTCATGGGTGGTGGGTCCCCCTCGTTGCCTCGGTGTGGGCCCACCAGTCTGTTCAGTGACTCACGGGTACGACGGCACGTAAGGCCACAGGAAACGGGCGCCCGAGTTGTCGGCTTCTTGCAGACACTCAGACGCCCGAACATCCTTCTGGGTCACCCGTTGAACAGCTGTGTCGCTTTCTGTACGAGTTCATACACTCCGTAGGCGAAGGGCGCGCCCACCCAGAGCCAGGCGACGGCGATCAGCCAGCGGCGGTCGGTCTCAGGCGGGCTGCTCTCGTTCGACATCGACGGCCTCCCTGGGGGCGGGGATGTGGTGGCGGACGTTGACGGGCCGGATCAGCTCGTTGGCGACGAACCCGATGACGAGCAGCCCGATCATGATGCCGAAGGACAGGGTGTACAGGTCGGCGCCGTGCTTGCCGGCGTCCTTCTGGTGGTCGGCGATCCAGTTGACGATCAGCGGCCCGAGCACACCGGCCAGGGACCAGGCGGTGAGCAGCCGGCCGTGGATCGCGCCGACCTGGTAGGTGCCGAAGAGGTCCTTCAGATAGGCGGGGACGGTGGCGAAGCCGCCGCCGTAGAAGGAGAGGATCACGAGCGCGCAGAGGATGAACAGCGGCTTGGAGGAGTCCCCGAACAACGTGATGAGCAGGTACATCAGCGCGCCGACGCCGAGGTAGACGCGGTAGATGTTCTTGCGGCCGATCAGGTCCGAGGTGGACGACCAGCCGATGCGGCCCGCCATGTTGGCGGCGGACAGCAGGGCGACGAACCCGGCCGCCGCGGACACCGTCACCGGGGTGGAGCTGTCGGCGAAGAAGTCCGTGATCATCGGGGCGGCCTTCTCCAGGACGCCGATGCCCGCGGTCACGTTCATGCAGAGCACGACCCACAGGCACCAGAACTGCGGGGTGCGGATCGCGGTGTTCGCCGAGACCTGCACGCCCTCGAAGGCACTCGGCGCGTCCGCTGTGCTTTCGCGGTCCTCGCTGCGCGGCACCCGGATCAGCAGCACGCCGAGGGTCATGAAGACGGCGTACGACAGCCCGTGCACCAGGAAGGCGAGCGCGATGCCATCGTTGTCACTGCCGAAGGACGAGAGCATCTGCGCGGACCAGGGCGAGGCGATCAGCGCGCCGCCTCCGAAGCCCATGATGGCGATGCCGGTGGCCATGCCGGGCCGGTCCGGGAACCACTTGATCAGGGTGGAGACCGGCGAGATGTAGCCGATGCCGAGGCCGATGCCGCCGACGAAGCCGTAGCCCAGGACGATCAGCCAGTACTGCTTGGTCTCGGCGCCGAGCGCGGAGATCAGGAAGCCGGTGGAGAAGCAGACCAGGGCGACCGTCATCGCCCAGCGCGGTCCGTTGCGCTCGACGAGGGTGCCGCCGAACGCGGCCGACAGGCCGAGCATCACGATCGCGAGCTGGAAGGGCAGCGCGCTCTGGGTGCCGCTGAGGTTCAGCGCGGATTCGAGCGGCGGTTTGAAGACGCTCCAGGCGTAGGCCTGGCCGATGGAGAGGTGGACGGAGAGGGCGGCGGGCGGGACGAGCCAGCGGCTCCAGCCCGGCGGTGCTACAGGGGGGCTGCTCATGAGTCCCGAACGGTAGGGCCTGGCCAGGGTGGTTGAGAACCCGACGACTCGATCGTATGCGATGAGCGGTATCCAGAATGCGCCGAACGGTCGCTGTCCGAACCCTTGTCGGGCCTGACTCCATACTGTAGACAATATTTCGTCGACATGATTCGGCCGATGCTTCACACGATCCGGACACGACCCGGTCTCCCCCGAGGCCACCTCCGCGGTATCCCTCAAACCGAACGGAGTGTTCCGTGAAAGTCGCAGTCCTCGGCGCCGGTGCGATCGGCGCCTATGTCGGTGCCGCGCTCCACCGCGCGGGCGCCGACGTGCACCTCGTCGCCCGTGGACCCCATCTGGCGGCCATGAGGCAGTACGGAGTACGGGTGCTCAGCCCGCGCGGCGACTTCACCGCGCATACCCACGCCACCGACGACCCGGCCGAGGTCGGCCCGGTCGACTACGTCTTCCTGGGCCTGAAGGCCAACTCGTACGCGGCGTGCGGGCCGCTGATCGAGCCGTTGCTGCACGAGCGCACGGCGGTGGTCGCGGCCCAGAACGGCATCCCCTGGTGGTACTTCCACCGGCACGGCGGCCCCCACGACGGCCACCGCGTCGAGAGCGTCGACCCGGGCGGCGCGGTCAGCGCCGTACTCGCCCCCGAACGCGCCGTCGGCTGCGTCGTCTACGCGGCCACCGAGCTCGAAGCCCCGGGCGTGGTACGGCACCTGGAAGGCACCCGGTTCTCGATCGGCGAGCCCGACCGCAGTGTGTCCGAGCGCTGTCTGCGGTTCAGCGAGGCGATGCAGACCGGCGGGCTGAAGTGCCCGGTGGAGCCGGGGCTGCGCAACGACATCTGGCTCAAGCTGCTCGGCAACATCTCCTTCAACCCGATCAGCGCGCTGGCCCGGGCCACCATGCGGCAGATGTGCCTGCACGGCGGCACCCGCCGGGTCATCGAGATCATGATGCGCGAGACGCTCTCGGTCGCCGAGGCGCTCGGCTGCGAGGTCGGTGTCTCCATCGAACGCCGGCTCGCGGGCGCCGAGAAGGTCGGCGACCACCGCACCTCCACGCTCCAGGACCTGGAGCGCGGCAAGCCGCTGGAACTCGACGTGCTCCTGGCGGCCGTCGTCGAGCTGGCGGAGATCACCGGCGTGCAGGTGCCCACCCTGCGTACCGTGCACGCCATCTCGGACCTGCTCGCGCTGAGGAGCGCCGCATGAGGAAACGGCAGCAGAAGACCTATACCCGGCTCACCCACCCCCTGGTGCGGGACTCCCGTGACGAGCCGTTCCGGCGGGCGAGCTGGCAGGAGGCCCTGGAGCGCGCGGCCCGCGGCCTGGACCGCAACCGCGGCGCGTTCGGGCTGTTCTCCTGCGCCCGCGCCACCAACGAGATGAACTACGTGGCCCAGAAGTTCGCCCGGGTGGTGATGGGCACCAACAACGTCGACTCCTGCAACCGGACCTGCCACGCCCCGAGCGTGGCCGGCCTGAGCGCCGCCTTCGGCTCCGGCGGCGGCACGTCGTCGTACGAGGAGATCGAGCACACCGACGTCATCGTGATGTGGGGCTCCAACGCCCGCTTCGCGCACCCGATCTTCTTCCAGCACGTGCTGAAGGGCATCAGGAACGGCGCCCGGATGTACGCCGTCGATCCGCGCCGCACCTCCACCGCCGAGTGGGCGGAGAGCTGGCTCGGGCTGAACGTCGGCACGGACATCCCGATGGCGCACGCGATCGGCCGGGAGATCATCCACGCCGGGCTGGCCAACGAGGCGTTCGTCGAGCGGGCGACGACCGGCTTCGAGGAGTACCGGGCGCTCGTCGAACCGTGGACGCTGTCGCTGGCGGAGAAGGTGACCGGCGTTCCGGCCGCCGCGATACGGGAGTTGGCGCACGCCTACGCCCGCGCCGAGCGCGCCCAGCTGTGCTGGACCCTCGGCATCACGGAGCACCACAACGGCACCGACAACGTCCGCGCCCTGATCAACCTCTCCCTGCTCACCGGCCAGGTGGGCCGCTACGGCGCCGGGTTGCAGCCGCTGCGCGGCCAGAACAACGTGCAGGGCGGCGGCGACATGGGCGCGATCCCCAACCGCCTCCCCGGCTTCCAGGACATCCTCGACCCGGACGCCCGGCTGAAGTTCGAGTCGGCCTGGGACACGGTCATCCAGCCGCACTACGGGCTGAACCTCACCGAGATGTTCGAGGCGATGGAGGAGGGCACGCTCAAAGCGGTCTACTGCATCGGCGAGAACCCGGCCCAGTCGGAGGCCGACAGCGAGCAGGCGATCCGCCGGCTGAGCGCCCTCGACTTCCTGGTCGTCCAGGACATCTTCCTCACGAAGACGGCGGAGCTGGCGGACGTGGTGCTGCCCGCGACCGCCGGCTGGGCGGAGACCGAGGGCACGACCACCAACAGCGAACGGCGGGTGCAGCGGGTGCGCCGGGCCGTGACCCCGCCCGGCGAGGCCCGCGAGGACATCGACATCCTCTGCGACCTCGCCGCCCGCCTCGGCCACGACTGGAAGTACGCCGACGCCCAGGCCGTCTGGAACGAGCTGAGGTCGGTCTCCCCGGACCACTACGGGATGACGTACGACCGGCTCGCCGAGCACCAGGGCATCCAGTGGCCGTGCCCGAGCACCGAGCGCCTCGAACCGGCCTATCTGCACGGCAGGTTGTGGGAGAAGGACCCGGCGCGGCGCGGCATGCCGGCCCCCTTCGGGCTGGTCCGGCACGATCCGCCGGTCGACCTCACCGACGAGGAGTACCCCGTCCGGCTCACCACCGGGCGGCGGCTGGACTCCTACAACACCGGTGTGCAGAGCGGTGGTTACGCCTCCCCGCTGCGGCGCGGCGAGTACATCGAGCTGTGCCCGGAGGACGCCGAGCGGTACGGGGTCGTCGTCGGCGAGGAGGTCCAGGTGTCCTCGCGGCGGGGCTCGGTCGTGGCCCCCGTCTGGATCGACACCGCCCTGCGCCCCGGTCTCGCCTTCATGACCATGCACTTTCCCGACGAGGTGGACACCAACCAGCTGACGATCGAGGCCAACTGCCCGATCGCGGGGACGGCGGAGTTCAAGGCGTCGGCGATCCGTATCGACAAGCTCCCGGTCGCGACCATCGTGAGGTGACGTAAGTGGACCTGCACTTCGGCGACAGCAAACCGACGGACGAGGAACGGGCCGCCGTCGACGCCCTGCTCGGCCCTCCGGAGTCCTCCTGGGAGGGCGCCGACCGTTCCGACGCGGATCTGCGGTGGGCGCGCGGTGGCCGGGAGGCCCGGGACCGCCGCGACCTGCTGCTGCCGGGGCTGCACGCGATCAACGACCGGATCGGCTGGATCAGCGAGGGTGCCCTCGACTACCTCTGCCGCCGCCTGACGGTCCCGCCGGCCGAGGCCTACGGGGTCGCCACCTTCTACGCGATGTTCTCCGTCAGGCCCCGCCCGGCGACCGTCCTGCACGTCTGCACGGACCTGGCGTGCACGGCGGCCGGGGCGTCCGCACTGTGCGCCGGGGTCGAGGAGGGTCTCGGCCCCGGGGTGCACGTCGAGCGCAGCCCCTGTCTGGGCCTGTGCGAGCGGGCCCCGGCCGCCCTCGCGATCCGGGCCGGGGATCCGGTGCGTACGGCGGTGGCGGCCCCGGCGACGGTCAGGACGGCCGTCCTCGCGGCCACCGCGCCCGACTCGGCCGCCGAGGAGCCGTCGGCCGCGACGGCCGTACCGCAGGCGGGACAGGAGGGTCTGACCCTGTTGCAGCGGGTGGGCGTGGTCGACCCGTCCTCGCTCGACGACTACCGGGCGCACGGCGGCTACACCGCCCTGCGCCAGGCCTTCGCCCTCGGGCCCGCCGGGGTCATCCGCGAGGTCACCGACTCCGGCCTGGTCGGGCGCGGTGGCGCCGCCTTCCCCACCGGCCGCAAATGGCAGGCCACGGCGTCCCAGCCGGACCGCCCGCACTACCTCGTCTGCAACGCCGACGAATCCGAGCCGGGCACCTTCAAGGACCGCGTCCTCATGGAGGGCGACCCGTTCGCGCTGGTGGAGGCGATGACCGTCGCGGCGTACGCGATCGGCGCGCTCCGGGGCTTCCTGTACATCCGCGGCGAATATCCGCGCGCGACACGGCGGATACAGCACGCGGTCGACCAGGCCCGCGCCCGCGGTCTGCTCGGCGACGACATCCTCGGTCAGGGCTTCGCCTTCGACATCGAGATCCGGCGCGGGGCGGGGGCGTACATCTGCGGTGAGGAGACGGCCCTGTTCAACTCCATCGAGGGCTACCGGGGCGAGCCGCGTTCGAAGCCGCCGTTCCCGGTGGAGAAGGGGCTGTTCGGCAGACCGACGGTCGAGAACAACGTGGAGACACTGGTCAACGTCCTGCCGATCCTGACCATGGGCGCCCCGGCGTACGCGGCGATCGGGACCGCCAGGTCCACCGGGCCCAAGCTGTTCTGCGTGTCGGGAAGCGTGACCCGCCCCGGTGTCTACGAGCTCCCCTTCGGCGCCACGCTCGGCGAGCTGCTGCAACTCGCCGGAGTGCAGGACGACTTGCGGGCCGTGCTGCTCGGCGGGGCCGCCGGCGGCTTCGTACGGCCGGACGAACTCGGCATCCCGCTCACCTTCGAGGGCACCCGGGAGGCGGGCACCACGCTCGGCTCCGGTGTCGTCATGGCCTTCGACGGCACCGTGCCGCTGCCCCGGCTCCTGCTCCGCATCGCGGAGTTCTTCCGGGACGAGTCCTGCGGGCAGTGTGTGCCGTGCCGGGTGGGGACGGTCCGGCAGGAGGAGGCGCTGCACCGGATCGCCGAGCGCACCGGCGCCGGCGCGGCCGATGACATCGCGCTGCTGCGCGAGGTCGGCCGGGCGATGCGGGACGCCTCGATCTGCGGTCTCGGCCAGACCGCCTGGAACGCCGTGGAATCCGCCATCGACCGTCTGGGGGCGTACGCATGACCGTCATACCGCTGGGGATCCCGCGCCGGCTGCTGGAGTTCACGCTCGACGGCCGGGAGGCCCGGGTCCCGGAGGGCTCGACGATCCTGGATGCCTGCCGGGCGGCCGGGGAGGACGTCCCGACGCTGTGCGAGGGCGACACCCTGCGCCCGAAGAACGCCTGCCGGGTGTGCGTGGTCGAGGTGGAGGGGTCCCGGACCCTGGTGCCGGCCTGCTCCCGGAAGGCCGAGCCGGGCATGGTGGTGCGCACCGGCACCGAGCGCGTCCGGCACAGCCGCAGGATCGTCCTGGAGCTGCTGGCCTCCTCGGTGGACCTGTCGACGACCCCGCGGGCCGCCGAGTGGATCAAGGAGTACGAGGCGAAACCGGACCGTTTCGGCCCCGACGCGGCCCGCCTGGACGAGGAGCCCAGGGTCGACAACGATCTGTATGTGCGCGACTACGACAAGTGCATCCTCTGCTACAAGTGTGTGGACGCCTGCGGCGACCAGTGGCAGAACAGCTTCGCGATCTCGGTCGCCGGGCGGGGCTTCGACGCCCGGATCGCCGTCGAGCACGACGCCCCGCTGACCGACTCGGCCTGTGTCTACTGCGGGAACTGTGTGGAGGTGTGTCCGACCGGGGCGCTGTCGTTCAAGTCGGAGTTCGACATGCGGGCGGCGGGCACCTGGGACGAGTCCCGGCAGACGGAGACGACCACGGTGTGCGCGTACTGCGGTGTGGGCTGCAACCTCACGCTCCACGTGCAGGACAATGAGATAGTCAAGGTCACCTCGCCGCACGACAACCCGGTGACCCACGGCAACCTCTGCATCAAGGGCCGTTTCGGCTACCAGCACGTACAGAACCGGGGCTGATCAGACCATGGGACGAGTCACGGAACGACGCAAGGTCATCCGCATCCGCGACGGAGCGGTCTCCGCCCGGCCGGACACACTCGTCGCCGAGGAACCGCTGGAGATCAGACTCAACGGGAAACCCCTGGCCATCACGATGCGCACGCCCGGCGACGACTTCGCGCTGGCGGCCGGGTTCCTGGTCAGCGAGGGGGTGCTGGCGACCGCCGACGACCTGCAGAACATCGTGTACTGCGCGGGCGCCACGGTCGACGGGTCCAACACCTACAACGTGGTCGACGTGCGGACCACGCCGGGCGTCAAGCTGCCCGACTTCACTCTGGAGCGGAACGTCTACACGTCCTCGTCCTGCGGGCTGTGCGGCAAGGCCAGCCTCGACGCGGTGCGTACGACGGCTCGCTGGCCGATCGCCGACACTCCCCCGGTCCGGGTCGGACCCGAGCTACTCGCGAGCCTCCCCGACCGGCTGCGCGCGGCCCAGCAGGTGTTCGACCGGACCGGGGGGCTGCACGCGGCGGCCCTGTTCTCCGAGGACGGGGAGTTGCTGGACATCCGGGAGGACGTCGGCCGGCACAACGCGGTCGACAAACTGGTCGGGCGGGCTTTGCAGCACGGCGGCCTGCCGCTGTCCCGCGCGATCCTGCTGGTCTCCGGGCGGGCCTCCTTCGAGCTGGCGCAGAAGGCGGTGATGGCGGGCATCCCGCTGCTGGCGGCGGTCTCCGCGCCGTCCTCGCTGGCGGTGGACCTGGCGGCGGAGACCGGGCTGACCCTGGTCGGCTTCCTGCGGGGCAGCAACATGAACGTGTACGCGGGCGAGGACCGTATCGCCCTGCGGGCCGCGGCCGCCCAGGGCTGAACGGTTCCCCGCGGCACGGCGGCGGGGCCCCGACCGGCGGGGAGCGCCCCCTGCGCCGCAGGGGCCCCGCCTCAGTCGGGCACCGCGACGCCCGCCGCGGCCTCGGCGAACGCGGCGATCAGCGCAGAGCGCCGGCCGGCCGCCCAGGCCAGCAGCACCCGGTCGGGATCGGCGTCGGAGACCGGGACGTAGGCGATGTCCGGGCGGGAGTACTGCTCGGCGACCGAGTGCGGCACCAGGGTGATGCCGCTGCCCGCGGCCACGCGCTCGAACTTCTCCTCGATGGTGCGCAGCGGCAGGTCGCCGGGGAGGGGATCGTTGTAGCGCAGCCACCGCTCGCCGTCGAGGTCGGTGAGCGAGATCTCCGCTTTCCCGGCGAGCCGGTGCTCGGCGGGCAGCATGGCCACGCGGGGCTCGCTGTACAGGGGGCGCAGTTCCAGTCCGTCCTCCCGGACGGGCCGCCGTACGTAGGCGATGTCGACGGTGCCGTCGAGGACGAGCTGCTCCTGGTCGTCCCACTCGATGCGGCGGGCGCCCGCCTCGACGTCCGGGTGGGCCGCGGTGAAGGCGCGCAGCGCGGGGGTGACGACGACACCGGCGCGGAAGCCGACGACGAGCCGCCGCCGGCCGCGTGCGGCCTGGAGGACGCGGCGCCGGGTGCCGTCGGCGGTGGCCAGCAACTGGTGTGCGTCGTCGAGGAGTTGGCGTCCGGCGTCGGTCAAGGTGACGCCGTGGCTGTCCCGTACGAACAGTTCGGCGCCCAGGTCCTTCTCCAGCG
The DNA here is from genome assembly GCF_043201895.1 of Streptomyces sp. NPDC048254. Lineage (NCBI taxonomy): Bacteria > Bacillati > Actinomycetota > Actinomycetes > Kitasatosporales > Streptomycetaceae > Streptomyces > Streptomyces sp. NPDC048254. The sequence goes on along the minus strand of NZ_JBICZJ010000003.1, from coordinate 198,080 downwards.
CGCGGATCTGACGGCTGAGCACCGGCTGGGCGATGTGCAGCAGCTCGGCCGCCCGGCCGAAGTGGAGGAGTTCGGCGACCGCCGTGAAGTAACGGATCTTGCGCAGATCCAGGTCCATGCCCACACCTCCTGGCCGGTGACGGCGATGCCTTCAGGGTATCGCCACCGCCGGAAGAGGTCTTGGACGGCCGGTGCCGCCGGGCCGCAGGCTGGAAGCGTCCGAACGGGACGGAACAGCAGCTTGGAGAGGAGCAGGCCATGGGTCTGCAGGGACAGCGTGTCGTCGTCATCGGAGGTACGTCGGGCATCGGGCTCGCGGTCGCCGAGGGCGCGGCGCGGGAGGGCGCGCGGGTGGTCGTCGCCTCGCGCCGGCAGGAGAGCGTGGACGCGGCGCTGAAGGTGCTGCCCGAGGACGCCGAGGGCCAGCTGCTGGACGCCACCGACGAGGACGCGGTGCGCGGCTTCTTCGCGCGGCTCGGCGGATACGACCACCTGGTGTTCACGGCGGGTGAGTCGCTGCTGCTGGAGACCGTGGCCGAGACGAGCGTCGGGGCGGCCCGGCGTTTCCTGGACACCCGGCTGTTCGGTGCGTACACGGCGGTGAAGTACGGCGCCGGGTCGATCCGCCCGGGTGGGTCGGTGGTGCTGACCACGGGCACGGCGGGGCAGCGGCCGATGCCGGGTTCGAGCGTCGCGTCGGCGCTGTGCGGGGCGATGGAGGCGCTGACCCGGGCGCTGGCCGTGGAGCTGGCGCCGGTGCGGGTCAACGTGGTGTCGCCGGGAGTGGTGCGGACCGAGCTGTGGCGGGAGCTGCCGGAGGCGGACCGGGACGGTCTCTTCCGGTCGTCCGCCGAGTCGCTGCCGGTGGGGCGGGTCGGCGAGCCGGCGGATGTGGCGGAGGCGTACCTCTACCTGATGCGTGGGGGGTACAGCACCGGGTCGGTGGTGGTCGTGGACGGGGGCGGGTCGCTGGTCTGAGCGGTCAGGCCGGGGTGAGGCGTACGTCGGCGGCGGTCACGACCGTGCCCAGGCGCGGGAAGTCGAGCCGGACGGACGCCTCGTGCTCGGCGGCGGTGAGGGCGGCCATGGCGTCCGCCACGAAGACCAGGTCGTAGCCGAGGTCGGCGGCGGCGCGGGCGGTGGACTCGACGCCGAGGTTGGTGGCGATGCCGCCGAACACCAGACGGGTGACGCCGAGCCGGCGCAGCCGGGCGTCGAGTTCCGTGCCCTGGAAGCCGCCGATCGTGCGCTTGACGATCTCCACGTCTGCGTCTCTGCGCAGTCCGGCCACCAGTCCGCTGCCCGGCGGCTGCTCGGCGAGCGCGGGCCGTTCGACGCGCAGGAGCACCACGGGTGCGCCGGCCGCACGGAAGGAGTGGGCCAGCTCCTCCGCGGTGTGCAGGACTTCGGTGCCCTTGCGGGGCTCCAGGGGCAGCGCGACGATGCGGTCCATCAGGTCGACGAGGACGAGAGCGGTGCGCGCCGGGTCGAGCGCCAGGGGTGCGGTCATGACGGAACGTTAGCCGTCATCAGCCGTCCGTACCGGAAATCCGGATCAACAGGCCCGTGAACCGGTCGCGTTCGGCAGCCGGCGACACCGGTGGCCGCGCCTTTCGCCGGCCGCTCAGCGGCCGGCGGTCCCGGTGCCGACGGCCGACCGTGACTGCGCCGCGGGGGCGGGCGGAGGCGCGGGGTCCACGGGGTCCTCCTGGGCCTCCGGGTCGTGGGCGCGGCGCTTGGCGATGACCGCGCACACCATGAGCTGCATCTGGTGGAAGAGCATCAGCGGCAGCACGGCCAGCGAGGCGTGGGCACCGAACAGGACGCTGGCCATGGGCAGTCCGGAGGCGAGGGACTTCTTCGACCCGGCGAACTGGATGGCGATGCGGTCGCCGCGGCCGAAGCCCAGCGCCTTGGCGCCGTACCAGGTCAGGACGAGCATCACGGCGAGCAGCACCGCCTCGACGGCGAGCAGCCCGGCCAGCCGGACGGCGCTGACCTGGTGCCAGATGCCCCGGACCATGCCCTCGCTGAACGCGGTGTAGACGACCAGCAGGATCGAGCCGCGGTCGACCAGGCCGAGGACCTTCTTGTGCCGGGCGATGAACTCCCCGATCCACCGCCGCAGCAACTGTCCGGCGACGAACGGCACCAGCAGCTGGAGGACGATCTTGACGATCGAGTCGGCGGAGAAGCCGCCTCCGTTGCCGCCGAGCAGGGCGGCGGCGAGCAGCGGGGTGAGGACGATGCCGATCAGCGAGGAGAAGGACCCGGCGCAGATCGCGGCGGGCACGTTGCCCCGGGCGATCGAGGTGAAGGCGATCGACGACTGGATGGTCGAGGGCACCAGGGTGAGGAAGAGCAACCCTTGGTAGAGCGGATGGGTGAGCAGCACGGGCACCAGGCCGCGGGCGGCCAGGCCGAGCACCGGGAAGATCACGAAGGTGCAGACCAGGACCGTGACATGAAGCCGCCAGTGCCGCAGTCCGTCGACGGCCTCGCGGGTGGAGAGCCGGGCGCCGTAGAGGAAGAAGAGAAAGGCGATCGCGGCCGTGGAGGCGCCGGAGGCCACGTCGGCGGCGGTGTCCCGGGCCGGGAGGAGCGCGGCGATGCCTACCGTCCCGAGCAACAGCAGGACGTACGGGTCGATCGGCATCCAACGGGGCCAGCTCAGGCGTTTCACGGTGCTCCACTTGCGGTCGGTCAATGGTGTCGAACCGGCGCGGACGCCGGGCTCTCGCCGGTGGCCGGAAGGGCCCTCTCCATCGTCCTCCTCCGGCACGTGATCGGGAATCCGGTATACCACTCTGACTGCCATCGCGTTCCGCGATAACATGTTCGAGTGTACGACCCTACGCAGTTGCGGACCTTCCTCGCGGTGGCCCAGACACTCAGCTTCACCCAGGCCGCCCGCCGCCTGGGACTGCGCCAGTCGACGGTCAGCCAGCACGTACGCCGTCTGGAGGACGCGGCCGGCCGCCAGCTGTTCTCCCGGGACACCCACTCGGTGGAACTGACCGAGGACGGCGAGGCCATGCTCGGCTTCGCCCGCCGGATCCTGGAGGTGCACGAGCAGGCGGCGGCCTTCTTCACCGGGACCAGGGTGCGCGGCCGGCTCCGGTTCGGCGCGTCGGAGGACTTCGTCCTCACCCGGCTGCCGGAGATCCTGGAGGGCTTCCGTTCCGACCACCCCGAGGTCGACCTGGAGCTGACGGTGGAGCTGTCGGGCACCCTGCACGAGCAGCTGGCGGCCGGGAAGCTGGACCTGGTGCTGGCGAAGCGGCGCGCGGAGGATCCGCTGGGCGAGCTGGTCTGGCACGACGACCTGGTGTGGATCGGTGCGGAGCGGCTCCGTCTGGACCCCGACCGCCCGGTCCCGCTGATCGTCTATCCCCCGCCGGGCATCACCCGTGCCCTGGCCCTGGAGGCGCTGGAACGCCAGGGCCGCGAGTGGCGCATCGTCTGCACCAGCGGCAGCCTCAACGGCCTGATCGCGGCGGCGCGGGCGGGCCTGGGGGTGATGGCCCACTCGAAGGGCCTGGTCCCGCCGGGGCTGTTCCGCGTCCCGGACCGGGCGGGCCTCCCGGAGCTGGACAAGATCGACTTCGTACTGGTGCACGGCCACCGGCGCTCACCGGCGCAGTCGGCGGCGGACGCGCTCGCGGCGGCGATCCTCCGGGGCGGCGAGCGCCTGCACCGGAGGAGCTGACCGTCTCGGCTCCGCCCCGGCGACGCGCGCCTCACCACACCTCCTGATACGTCAGCTGCTTCACCCTGCGCAGAAACGGCGTGGCCTCCACGTGCTGCACCCCCTCCAGCCGTCCGAGCGGCCCGCTGAGGTAGGCGTAGAGACCGGCCGTGTTCCGCACCACCGCGGTGACGACGATGTGCGAGGGCCCGGCGGTGGCCGCCGCGAACGCCACCTCGTCGTGCTCTGCGAGGGCCTCCCCCACGGAGTGCATCGCGGACGGCGCGGTGGTGATCCACAGCACCGCCGCCGTGCCGTACCCGAGGACCTCGGAGCGGTACTCGATGTCGATGTACACCGCCCCGGAGGCGATCAGCGCGGCCAGCCGGCGCTTCACCGCCGACTCGGACCGCCCGGTGGCCCGCTGCAACTCCGGGTAGGTCGCCCTGCCGTCCCGTTCCAGCGCGGCGAGCAGCGGCGCGTCCTCGGGGTCCAGGCGCGCCGGCCCGTCGCCCCCGGTCACCGGCGGGCGCAGGGCGGCGACCTGGTCGTCGGTCAGCGCCCGGAACTTCCGCATCCACCCGGACGGACCGCCGTAGAAGCGGTGCAGGATCTGCTGGGCGCGGATCTCCACCACGCTGGGGGTGCGCGGCAGCTTGCCGAGCAGCAGGTCGTCGTGGTCGCCGGGGTGGCGCGGCCGGGTCATACAGGCGATCTCGGTGCCGCCGGAGGCCAGCCCGATCCAGGCGGTGTCGGGGCGTTTGGCGAGGGCGTCGGCGATGACGGCGGCGCCGTCGGGCGCGCAGCGCAGCCGGAGCATCCACTGGTCCTGGCCGAGCCGTTCGGCGTCCCGGACCGCGACCACCCGCAGTCCGGCCTCGGCGCACAGTCCCCGGTAGCGGCGGGCGATGGTCTGGTCGGAGACGCCGAGCACCGCCCCGATCCGGCTGAAGGAGGCCCGGCCGTCGACCTCCAGCGCGCTGAGCAGCCGCAGGTCCAGCTCGTCGAACGTGTCGGATTCCAGCGCCAGCACGACCTCTCCCATCGGATTCCGCCGATCACCCTCACTTCACCGCCCTGATCGGCCGGAGGGGCCCCATGGTACGGAGTGACATCGAGCCGTTCTGCCGAGGAGTGAAGAGATGCGCAGGTGGGGGCCGCTGACCGCGGTGTGTCTGGGAACGTTCATGTTGTTGCTCGACGTGACGATCGTGGTGGTGGCGCTGCCGGACATGGCGGCGGCACTGCACGCGTCCCTGAGCGATCTGCAGTGGGTGGTGGACGGCTACGCCCTGGCGCTGGCCGCGCTCCTGCTGGGGGCGGGGGCGGCGGCCGACATCCTCGGCCGGCGCCGGGTGCATGTGGCCGGTGTCGTGCTGTTCGCCGCGGCGAGCCTGCTGTGCGGGCTGGCGCCGGGGCCGGGGACGCTGGTGGCGGCACGGGCCGTGCAGGGGGTGGGCGCGGCCGCGATGTTCGCGACCACGCTGCCGCTGCTCGGCTCGGTCTACCAGGGGCGGCAGCGGTCGGCGGCGCTCGGCGTGTGGGGCGCGGTGAACGGCGGGGCCGCGGCGGTCGGCCCTGTGGTCGGCGGGCTGCTGACGGCGGGGCCCGGCTGGCGGTGGATCTTCCTGGTGAACCTGCCGGTCAGCGTGGTCGCGGTGTGGCTGACGCTGCGGGTCGTACCGGAGTCTCGGGGTCCGCGGGGGATGCGCGTGGACTGGGCGGGTACGGTCGCGTTCGCGCTGTTCGCCGGTGGCGTGACCTACGGGGTCGTACGGGCCGGGGAGGACGGCTGGACGGCGTCGGCGGCGCTCGGCGCGTTCGCCGCGGCGGCCCTGGGGCTGCTGGTGTTCGTGCTGGTGGAACGGCGGGCCGCGCATCCCCTGCTGGACCTGTCGCTGCTGCGCGGACGGTCGTTCACCGGCGTGATGCTGGGGGCGTTCGCGTTCAGCGGGGTCGCGTTCGGGGCGCTGCCGTACGTGTCGATCTGGATGCAGACCCTGCTCGGGATGACCCCGGTGCGGGGCGGCCTGACGCTGCTGCCGATGACGGTGGCGGCGATGGTGGTCGCGGTGCTGGTGGGACGGCTGCTGCACGGGGCGCCGGCCCGGCTGACGGTCGGCGGCGGGCTGCTGCTGATCGGCGCGGGCGACCTCTGCCAGGCCGTGCTGGGCGCGGGCTCCTCCTGGACCGCGCTGATACCCGGGTTCGTGTTGGTGGGTGTCGGCACGGGGCTCGTGTCGCCGACGGTCGCGGGCGCGGCGCTGGCCGCGGTGCCCGCGGAGCGGGCCGGGATGGCGGGCGGTGCGGTGAACACGGTCCGGCAGCTGGGCTACGCGCTCGGGGTCGCCGTCTCCGGGACCGTGGTGACCTCCAGGATGACCGGCGCCCTCCCGCACGACGCGGCGCACACACTGGCGGGCGGCGGCACCGGAGCCCTGCGCGGGACCTTCGCCGAGCACACCCTGCGCTCGGCCTTCGCCTCGGGGCTGAACGGTGCCCTGCTGGTGCTGGGGGGTGCCTCGGTGGTGGCGGGCGCGCTGGTCCTGGTGCTGGTGCGGGCCCCGCGCGTGGACGGCCCAGTGACGAAAACGGCGCCGACGGCGCAGTCCTCGGAGGACACGGCACTGCCGCGGGCCTGACCGGCCGGTAACCGGCCGGGGGCGGTAATCGGGTCGTACAGATTCAGTGGAGATTACGGAGGCGGAACTTACTCAACCGTAAGGATTCTGTCCGACCCTTCCCCATGTGAGGGTATTTTCCAGGCACCGGCGGGCGTATACGAGAGCAATGCTCGTTTTCGCACCCCCTCCCGAACGGTCTGCCGGTGGGGTAGCTTTCACGGCGCTGTGCGGAGCGTGACTGGGGAGCGAGAAGCGGGAGCGGGGTTTGCGCGAGTTCACCAACCCGCCGTTGGCGTCGGCACCGCCGGTCGGCGGTCTGGCCGACTGTGTGTTCGAGCATGCCCTGGCGGACCCGCTGCACATCGCCCTGGGCCGCAAGGACGACCTCGGCCAGTGGCGGGAGGTGACCTCCGCCGAGTTCCGCGACGAGGTCCTGGCCCTCGCCAAGGGCCTGCTGGCGCGCGGCATCCGGTTCGGCGACCGGGTCGCGATCATGTCCCGCACCCGCTACGAGTGGACCCTGTTCGACTTCGCCCTGTGGACGATCGGTGCCCAGGTGGTGCCGGTCTACCCCACGTCGTCGGCCGAACAGTGCTTCTGGATGCTGTACGACGCCGAGTGCACGGCCGCGATCGTGGAGCACGAGGACCACGCGATGACGATCGCCACCGTCATCGACCGGCTGCCGCAGCTGCGCCAGCTGTGGCAGCTGGACTCCGGCGCGGTGCAGGAGCTGTACGACGCGGGCGCGCACCTGGAGGACGAGGTCGTGCACCGGCACCGGCAGGCGGTCACCCCGGACTCGGTCGCCACGATCATCTACACCTCCGGCACCACCGGCCGCCCGAAGGGCTGTGTGCTCTCGCACGGCAACTTCATGTTCGAGTCGGACACGGTCGTCGGCCGCTGGGAGTCGGTGTTCCGGGCGAAGAAGGGCGAGGAGGTCTCCACCCTGCTCTTCCTGCCGCTCGCGCACGTCTTCGGCCGCATGGTGGAGGTGGCCGCGATCCGGCACGGCGTGCGCTTCGGCCACCAGCCGCAGCTGAACGCGGCCGCGCTGCTGCCCGACCTGGCCGCGTTCCGGCCGACGTTCATCCTGGCCGTGCCCTACATCTTCGAGAAGGTGTTCAACGCGGCCCGGCGGAAGGCGGAGAAGGAGGGCAAGGGCGGCCCGTTCGAGAAGGCGGTGGAGATCGCGGTGAAGTACGCGGACGCCGTCGAGGCGAAGGCGTGGGGCACCGGACCCGGCCCGTCGGCGTCACTGCGCATGCAGCACCAGCTCTTCGACAAGCTCGTCTACTCCAAGGTGCGGGCGGCGATGGGCGGCCGGATCCGCAACGCCATGTCCGGCGGCTCGGCCATGGACCGCAGGCTCGGCCTGTTCTTCGCCGGCGCGGGCGTGCAGATCTACGAGGGTTACGGCCTGACCGAGTCGACCGCGGCGGCCACCGCCAACCCGCCCGAGCGCACCCGCTACGGCACGGTCGGCCAGGCCGTCCCGGGCACCACCGTGCACATCGCGGACGACGGCGAGGTCTGGCTGCACGGCGGCCATGTCTTCCAGGGCTACCTCAACAACCAGAAGGCCACCGACGCCTCCCTGCACGACGGCTGGCTGGCCACCGGCGACCTGGGCTCCCTGGACGAGGACGGCTATCTCACCATCACCGGCCGCAAGAAGGAGATCCTGGTGACCTCCGGCGGCAAGAGCGTCTCCCCCGGTGTCCTGGAGGAGCGGGTGCGCGACCATCCGCTGGTCAACCAGTGCATCGTCGTCGGCAACGACCGCCCCTACATCGCGGCCCTGGTCACGCTGGACACCGAGGCCGTCGAGCACTGGCTGCAGATGCGCGGCAAGCCCCGGATGTCCGAGGCCCAGCTGGTGCGCGACGCCGACCTGGAGACCGAGGTGCGGCGCGCGGTGGTGGCCGCCAACACCCTGGTCTCACAGGCCGAGTCGATCCGTACCTTCCGTATCCTCGCCCAGCCGTTCACCGAGGAACACGGCTTGCTGACCCCGTCGTTGAAGCTGAAGCGCAAGGCGATCGAGAACGCCTACGCCAACGAGGTCGAGGCCCTCTACCGGGCCTGACGGCCCGTCAGCCGGTCACTTGATGTCGATCCGGAAGACCTTGTCGGATCCGTCGGGCTCGTTGCCGTTGTTGTCGCAGTTGGTGGTGGACAGCCACAGCTGGTCGGCGCCCGGCACCTTGGTCACGGTCCGCAGGCGACCGTACGTGCCCACGTAGTACGCCGTCGGCGTGCCGACGCTCTCGCCGTCGCCGTTGATCGGGATGCGCCACAGCCGTTCGCCGCGCAGGGACGCCATGTAGACGACGTTGCGGACGATGGCGATCCCGCTCGGCGAGGCCTCCGACACGTTCCAGGTGGCCTTCGGGTTGGTCATCCCCGCGACCGAGCAGGTGCCCTCGCAGGTCGGCCAGCCGTAGTTGGCGCCCGGCTTGATCAGGTTCAGCTCGTCCTTGGAGCTGTTGCCGAACTCGGCCTCCCACAGCCGCCCGTTGCGGTCGAAGGCGAGGCCCTGCGGGTTGCGGTGGCCGAGGCTGTAGACGTAGTTCCCGAACGGGTTGCCCGGGGCCGCCTTCCCGTCCGTCGTCATCCGCAGGATCTTGCCGTTCAGGGAGTTCCTGTCCTGGGCGAGATCGGGTGTCTGGGCCTCGCCGGTGGAGACGTAGAGATAGCCGTCGGGGCCGAAGAGAAGCCGTCCGCCGTTGTGGTAGCGGTTCTTCTTGATGCCCTGGAGCAGGATCTTGTAGTCGCTGAGCTTGGTGCCGTCGTAGGTCATGCGCACGACCCGGTTGCCCTCGGACGCGGTGTGCATGAAGTAGACGTAGTGGTTCGTCTGCCACCCGGGGTCGACCGCGACCCCGAGCAGCCCGCCCTCGCCGTTGGTGGTGACGGCGTTCGGGACGGTCCCCACCTGGGTCTTCGTACCGTCCTTGGTCACCTTCCAGACCCGGAAGTCGTCCCGCTCGGTGACCAGGGCGGTCTTGCCGTCGGGCATCCAGTAGGTGCCCCAGGGGATCGTCCACCCGGAGGAGAGCGTGGCGACGGAGGAGGGGACACCGCCGTCGGTGGCGCAGGCCTTGGTGGTGAAGGTGACGCTGTTGCTCGGCTCGGAGACGTTGGCGGCCGCGTCCCGGGCGACGACGTCCAGGGTGTAGGGGCTGTCGCAGGCGAGGCCGGTGAGGGTGCTGTTCGTGGCGCCGGTGACCGTCCGGTAGACCGTCGCCCCGCTGCGGATGTCGTACGCGGTCACCGCCCGGTCGTCGGTGGACGCACCCCAGGTGAGGTCGACGGTGTTCGCCGTGATGCCGGCCGCTGACAGGGTGCCGGGCCGGGTGGGCGGGGTGGTGTCGGAACTCGGCTTCGTCGTGCAGTCGACCACCGGGCTGGCCGGCGAGGTGTTCCCTGCCGCGTCACGGGCGATGACGGTGAGGTCGTAGGTGGTGTTCGGGGTGAGCCCCGTCAGCGCCTTCGACGTCGAACCACCGGGCGCCTCACCGATCTTGTTGCCGTGCTCGTAGAGGTCGTACGCGGTTACGCCCACGTTGTCGGTGGCGGCGCCCCAGCCGAGGGTGAGTCGGTCCTCTCCGATGTCTGAGCAGGACGGCCGGCCGGGGCTGGTGGGGGCCTGGGTGTCGGCGGCCGTGTCGAGGCCGGCCTTGTCGAGGTTGGGGCCGCCGTTGGCGGTGGTCGCGGTGGCACGGATCTTGTTGGAGCCCGCGGTCAGCGGGACGTCGAGGGTCTTGGTGGTCCAGGTGTTCCAGTCGGCGGTGGCCGGGAAGGAGACGCCGGACGCGACGACCGTGCCGTTGACGGAGATGTCCATCGGCCGGTCGACGGCGGTGCCGTTGGCGAAGCGGAGGGTGAGCGCCGAGGTGCCCGCCACGGTCGCGCTCACCGTGAACTCCACGTAGGAGCCCTTGATGTTGGTGTAGTCGACGAAGCCGGTGCCCGTGTAGCCGGTGTGGTTGGTGGCGACCGTGCCCTGGGAGATCGTCGCGCTCTCGGCCTGGTATTCGGTGGCCGCGAGGGCGGTGCCCTGGCTCAGCCCGGCCAGCGGCAGCGCGAGCACCGCGGCCAGCCCGTAGGGCAGAACTCTCTTGGGATTCATGGAGGTTGCTCCCTCTCAGCCCGGGTACCGGAGTGAAGCCGCTGCCGCCTTGGGCGAGTCGACCGGTTCGACGCGGATCAGACGGGTCTCGCCCGGCCGCAGGGTGGCGCTGTAGGAGTCGGCCGTCACGCCCTTGTGGGAGCCGGACCACAGGTCGGTGACGTCGCCGGAGCCGGAGAAGCCGACCTGGGACCAGTCCACACTCACCGTGGAGCTGCCGGAGGTGCCGGTGTTGAAGAGGGCGACGACGTACTGGCCGCTGCTCTCCTTCTTGCTCCACACCTGTTTGACCCCGCTGTTCACGATCCGCTTCGCGGCGGCCCCGTCCTGGTCGACGCCGATGAGCCGGTCGTTGGTGAGCATGGCCTTGTCGACGGTGTCGAGACGGGTCAGGTCGGTGCCGAGGAGCAGGGGCGCGGCGGCCATCGCCCACAGGGTGAAGTGGGAGCGCCGCTGGTCGGCGGTGAGGCCGACCTGGTCGCCGTTGCCGATCTCCAGGGAGTCCAGGTCGTTCCAGCCGCCCGGCCCGGCGTACGGCTGCCAGCTCGCGGCCGTGTTGAAACGGGCGGAGACATGCGACCAGTCGGTGAGCGGGTAGCCGCTCCCGTTGTCGCCGGGACCGCAGTAGCACTCGACGTCACCCTGGGTGCGCCAGCTGTTCGCGAACTGCCGCCAGGTCGGGGCGTCGGCGATCGGAAGGTTGTTGGAAAGCCCGAAGATGATGGGCCGTCCGGTGCCGCGCAGCGCCTGAGACCAGGCCCGTACGTCCGGGACGTCCTGGCTGCCCACCCCGTCGATCTTCAGGTAGTCGACGCCCCAGGAGGCGAACTGCTCCGCCCAGGAGTTCACGAACTCCTGCGCGCCCGGCCTGGAGTAGTCGATGTAGTACATGTTCTTGCAGTTGTAGTTCTTCTCGGTCTTCGAGGTGTCCGCGATGTCCTTCGCGTGGTACGCGGTGCCCTCGATCGGGGTGTTCCTGGTGACGGCGTTCTTGGCGATGCCCGGGGTGACGTAGAAGCCGAACTTCAGGCCCTTGGAGTGGACGTAGTCGGCGACGGCCTTGATGCCGCCGGGGAACTTGGCGGTATCGACGGCCCAGCGGCCGTACGAGTCGACGGTGAAGCCGTTCGAGTCGCACTTCTGCCAGAAGTCGTCGAGGTTGACGTGGACGAAGCCGTGGTCCTTCAGCCCGCTCGCGACCAGCGCGTCGGCCTGAGCCTTGATCTTGGCCTCGGTGGGCTGGCGGCGTACAAAGCTCCAGCTGCTCCAGCCCATGGCGGGCCGGACGGCCTGGCCGTTGTCGGAGGCGGTGGCCGGGTGGGCGGTGCCCACGAGCGGTACCGCCGCGGCGACCAGCACTCCGGCGACCGCCGCCGTCAGTGCTCTGATCCGGATCACGGGCGTCCTCCGTTCACGGGCGTCGCGTAGGCCGTGCCGATCCAGGCCTCGTCGACGCGCAGCCGTTTGTAGCGCGTGGTGTCGGTGGCGGCGGCCCAGGTGGAGTCCACCTCCAGGCGGACATAGCGGGCGGTGGCGGCGGTCAGGTCGATCCCCTGGATGCCCCGCCGGCTGGGCAGCTCCCCGGACTTGACGGCGCTCCCCCAGTTCGTGCCGTCGTTGCTGAGGAACACCTTGTACGCCTTGATGCGCGCCGACTGCTCGATGTCGGAACGGGCGTAGGCGACCGAGTCCTCGCGCTGGTTGAGGCCGATGTACTGCACCTTCTTGGCCGAGCCGAGGTCGAAGGTCAGGTTCACGGGCAGTGTCCTGTCGCTGTCCCAGTAGGTGAGGTAGTCGCCGTCACCGGCGGCGGAGTCCGCGTGACCGCTCGCCGAGGCGCTCGCGGTGATCTTGGCTCCGGAGAGGATGCCCTGGCGGCCGGCGGTCATGACCTTGAAGACGGTGTCGTACGGGTCCCAGGAGCCGAGGCCGGTGAGGGTGAGTACTCCGCCGGACTGGGACCAGGAAACCGCCTTGCCCGTGCGGAGGTCGGTGACGGAGGCGATGCGGTAGCCGTTGTCGCGGATCCGCAGGGTGCTGGTCGACGGCGGGGTCAGGACGTGGACGTACTGACGGTTCGGGTCGTCCTTGGCGATGGTGGTGACGCCGTGTGCCCCGTCGTTCCAGAAGCCGGGCTTGAGGCCGCCGTAGAGGTAGCCGCCGCCCTCGGTGCCGTGCAGGGACTCCCAGATGGGGTCGAGATAGGAGTCGGCGAAGGTGTTGAAGGCGGCCTGGTTGGCCGGGAACCTGCCGTTGACCTGGGCGGTCTCGGCCATCAGGGCCTTCACCGAGGAGCCGGCGTTGGTGACCAGCCGACCGAGGGTGAGCTTGCGGTCGACGGTCGGGTCCGAGCCGTCGTACCACCAGGCACCGGTCGAGGGCAGCTTGAAGTCGGCCTCGGTCAGGCGGGGTTGGGCCGTGTAGACCGCCTGCGGGTAGTCGTAGGCCGGGGTCATCCCGGTCTTCTGCTCATTGCTGATCATGTCCATGATCGGCGTGTCTTCGTTGTTGTTGCTGAGCGTGTAGTTCGGGCGCTTCTGCTGGATCTGCGCGTACAAGTCGTGGCTCTCCCAGTACGCGTTGTCGTTGTCGATCCAGAAGCCGCCGAGGTCGGGATAGCGGTCCATGACCTCGAAGAAGTTGTCGTAGCCGAACTGGCCGAAGCCGTCCCGGGTGGTGAGGTCGACGTCCTTGCCCTTGTAGGCGGAGTAGGCCGCCGAGTCGAGCCACTCGTGGCCGCCCTCGTCGTGCCACTGGGGGTCGTCGGTCATGTAGAGGATGACCTTCATGCCCTTGGCCTTGGCGGCGGTGATCAGCTCGCCGAGGAAGTCCCGCTTGGTGGCGCAGGAGCCGGGGATCTTCGAGGGCCAGGGGCGGGCGTAGCCGAGGCGGCTGTGGAAGGTGGCGAGGACCAGGTACTGGGTGTGCAGTTTCTGGGCCTCCTTCACCCAGTAGTCGGGGTTCCAGCCGCCGCTGGTGACGTCGTTCTCCCAGGCGGTGCAGCTGGTGTGGGCGGGGGCGGTGCGCAGGCCCCAGTGCAGGAAGAGGCCGCCGACGGAGCCCCGGAGGAAGTCCTGCCGGGGGTTCTCCAGGTCGAGCGGCTTCGCGGCCGTACCGCAGTCCTGGCCGCCCGAGACGCGCAGGGCACCGCCGGAGGTGTTGTGACTGTCCGTCAGGCAGGCGCCCGTGACGTCCTGGAGGCCGATGTCGTACGGGGAGCCGCCGCCCTTCTGCGCGGTGAAGCGGGTGAGGCGGATGCCGCTCGCCGCGTTGGCGATGACCGCCGGCCGTCCGTCGTCCGCCGCGAACTTCACGGAGCTGTCGGTGAACCGGACGTCGTCGGCGTTGTGCAGGTACCAGCCGTAGGCCGGCCGGGTGCCGATGGCCTTGGGGTTGTAGTCCTTGGGGTCGTTGCCCGGTACGGCGGTCGACATGGTGCCGTTGCCGCCGGGCACGGTGATGTCGACATGGGTGAAGGTGATCCCGTGGATCCGGTGGCCGCTCTCGCCCCACAGGGTCGGGCTGAAGGACGGGGTGGTGCCGGTGGCGGTGATGTTCTCGTACGTCACATCGCTGATCGAGCCGATGCCCGGGCTGTTTCCGCAGCGCTTGCGGGTGCCGATCTTCTCCATGATCGGGGAGTGCACTCCGGTCATGGTGATGTCCTTGTAGTGGACGTCGGAGATCTTCGCGCCGTCCATGGAGACCATGCCGAGGCCGGACTTGTCGGCGCCCTCGATACGGATGTTCTCGAACTGGTAGTCGGAGAAGTCCCCGCAGGTCTCGGAGCCGAACATCAGGGCGTTGCAGCACCTGGCGGACAGGGAGGAATCGCTCACCCGGACATGCCCGTTGGGGAGTTTCGCGCCCAGGGCGTAGTCGCTCTTGAAGACCAGGGCGTCGTCGTTGGCCTTGATGTCCGCGTGGGTGACCGTGACGTTCGTGGTGGAGATGATGTTCCAGCCGTCGCGGTCGCTCGCGGTGTCGATGGTCAGGTGGTCGGACGTCACGTTGGTGCAGCCGTTGACCAGGGCCGCGAAGTGGCCGCCGCGGCGCAGGGTGAGACCGTCGCCGATCCTGAGTCCGTCGCACCGGGTCAGCGAGATGATCTTGTCGGCCTCGCCGGACTTCGGGTTGCCGGTGATCAGGTCGCCGGCGCCGTCGATGACGCCCTGGCCGACGAAGCCGATGTCGGTGAGCCTGTCGCCGTAGATCATCGCGTCGCGGAAGTGGCTGTGGCCGTAGTCCTGGTAGTCGTCGTTCGGGTTGGACTCGGCCTTGTCGTAGGTGTCGGCACTGGAACCCTGGAGGGTGGCGCCCTTGTCGAGCTGGAGCGTCACATGGCTCTTCAGGTGGATGGTGTTCTTGGACTTGTAGGTGCCGGCGGTGAAGCGGACGGTGCCGCCGCCCGCCGAACTCGCCGCGTCGACGGCCTTGTCGATGGCCGGGGTGTCGTTGCTGGAGCCGTCGCCCTTGGCGCCGTAGTCACGCACGTCGTAGACGGCGGCCGCGTGGGGCGCGGGGTGCGGGGATGCCAGGGCCGCGGGCCGGGAGAGCCCGAGGACGACGGCGAGGACGGAGAGGACGATCGCGGCAGCCCGGTGCCGCGTGACAGTGGGGGGTTTCATGGTGGCGGTTCCTCACACCAGCTGATGGCCGCGGAGCTCGGATGTTGTGCTCATGACACTGATGCACCTCGCAGTTGCTCGTTCATGATCAGGAAGGCCCCGAGGCCGTGGAAGTCGTTCGTGGCCCGGGTGCGGGCGACGTAGTACGCGTAGTCGCCGACGTTCGTGCCGATGGAGATGTCGGCGAGGTCGGTGCGGCCGTCCGGGCCGACCGACAGCTCGGCGAGCACGCCCTGGTAGCCGCGGCGGGCGACGTCCGCGTAGTGCGGGTCGAGGTAGTGCTGCTGGGCGCCGCGGGAGAGGGCGTAGGTGAACATGCTGGAGCAGGACGTCTCGGTCCAGTTGTCGCTACGCCCACCCTTGTCCATCACCTGGAACCAGCGTCCGGTCGCCGGGTCCTGGTACTTCTCCAGCCCCGCCGCCAGCTTCCGGAAGATGTCGAGCAGTTGGGGCCGGCGGGACTGATCGGCCGGGACGGCGTCCAGCACGTTGACGATCGCCATCGCGTACCAGCCGACGGCACGGCACCAGTGCTCGGGCGCGAGACCGGTCCCCGGATCCGCCCAACTCGCGCTCCTCGACTCGTCGTAGGCGTGCCTGAGCAGCCCGTTCGCGACCTGGAGGTGGCCGCCGTAGACGGCGAGCTGCCTCGCCGCCTCGTCGTCGGTGTACGCGCTGTCGCCGAACTCCTTGCCGTACTCGACGAGGAACGGGTTCACCATGTAGACGCCGTCCGCCCACAGCTGGTGCGCGCGACTGGAGGTGTCCGCGTGCCAGAAGCCGCCGTCGCTCGTCCGGGGGTAGGTGTTCAGGCGGTCGCGGATCTTCCTGGCGGCCTTGCGGTAGCGGTCCTGGCCGGTCTCGTGGTGCAGGATCACCAGCAGCCGGCCCGCCTGCATGCTGTCCAGGCTGCTGAAGGACTGGTCGATCGAGCCGTCGCTCTTCACGAACCGGTCGACGTAGTTCCTGAGGTAGGTGAGGTAGCGGGGGTCGTGGGTGCGCTTGTAGGTGAGGTACTGGCCGTAGAGGTAGAGGCCCACCGGGTAGGACCAGCCGCCGATGGTGCTCGGCGCGTAGCGGGCCATGGTGGAGTCGACGACCGCGGTGGACCGGTCGGTGGCGGCGGCGGGCCTGGTCGCGCGAGCCGTGGTGGCTGCTGCGGCGGCTGGTGGGGACACCGCGGCGGGGAGTGTGGCCGCCGTGGCGGTGGTGAGTGCGACGGCCACGAGGGCGGCTCGTAGGCGTTTCATGGTCCTCCTGCTCGGTGGGCGGCGGCCGCGGTGGTCCGCCGGAGGGTTACGGCACGGTGGCCTGGTGCCTGGCGGCGGGCCGGGTCGGTGTTGCGGGCGTCTGCGGTGAGCGCGTACGCCTGGCGGCGGCAGCCGCCGAGGTCGGTGGAGCACAGGGCGCAGCCGCGGCAGGGACCACGCATCCAGAACTCGCCCCGGCAGACGTCGAAGGCCTTCGACTTCCGCCCGGTCCAGACGAGTTCGCGCTCCCGGACGTTCAGCGGGTCCAGGCCGGACAGATCCCGCCTGAGCGGCGGCTCACCGCCGGACCGACGCGTCTGCACAACACCCAGCTCACCGGCCTCCCGGTACGCCTCCGCCCACCGCCCGGCCGCCAGCCCAGCTGACCGACCGATCAGTCGGACCAGGTTGGAGCAATACCCGCAGCGCAACGGACAGGCATGAGTGAGCCCGGCCGGGCGTGCCGTGGTCATTTCAGCCGATCACGTCCAGGGCGGTCTCCACGACCTGACAACCAGGGCTTCGCCAGACCTTTTCATCGGATGTCTGCAGAAGGAGGGGGTTCCGCCTGGCGGTCTTCGGATGTCGTCTCGTTCATGGTGCACACCTGCTTTCCTGAGGTTGGGGGGTCTCAGAGCGCAGACAGGGGGTCGCGGTCACAGGGATCCGCTGGAAAACCCACAGGATGGTTCACATCCCTGTACCGGGTTCAGCGATACGTCCGACGATGCGAACCAGAGTCTCGGCAGAAACGGGCCGCGGTCAATGGTCCGGACCCATAAGGTCGGATGCATTTCCGGCCAATCTCCGTCCCGGGAGGCTGACTCACCGCTCGGTTCCGGCGGATTCCGGGCTCAGGAATGCATCACGGCCGGTGATCGTTGACGATGGGAGTTCCACCTGTCGACAACCTAAGGATCGAGAGCTCGTGAGCAGCAAGGTCCCCCCGAAAATCCTCAACAACGGCGTCGAGATGCCCCAGCTGGGCTTCGGTGTGTGGCAGGTGCCGGACGACGAGGCCGAGCGGGCCGTCGCCACGGCACTGGAGGCCGGGTACCGCAGCATCGACACAGCGGCGATCTACGGCAACGAAGAGGGCACCGGCAAGGCCATCGCCGCCTCCGGCGTCCCCCGCGAGGACTTGTTCGTCACCACCAAGCTCTGGAACGCCGACCAGGGGTACGACGCCACGCTGCGCGCCTTCGACGCGTCGCTGGCGAAGCTGGGTCTGGACTACCTGGACCTGTACCTCATCCACTGGCCGCTGCCGGCCCGGGGCAAGTACATCGACTCCTACAAGGCGTTCGAGCAGCTGCTGACCGACGGCCTCGTCAAGGCGATCGGCGTCTCCAACTTCCTTCCGGAGCACCTCGAACGGCTGATCGAGGAGACGTCGGTCATCCCGGCGGTCAACCAGATCGAACTGCACCCGCATCTGCAGCAGCACGCGGCCCGCGAGTTCCATGCCGAGCAGGGCATCGCCACCGAGGCCTGGTCCCCGCTCGGCCAGGGCAAGGGCCTGCTGGAGGTGCCGGCGATCGTCGCCATCGCGCAGAAGCACAACCGCACCCCGGCCCAGGTCGTGCTGCGCTGGCACATCCAGCTGGGCAACGTGGTGATCCCGAAGTCGGTCACGCCGTCCCGGATCAAGGAGAACATCGAGGTGTCCGACTTCAGCCTGGACACCGAGGACCTCGCGGCGATCAGCGCGCTCAACGAGGACCGCCGCATCGGCCCGGACCCGGCCACCTTCGACATGGGCTGAGCGGCAGCCCGGTACACACCGGCCGTCCCGCCGATTGCACGGCGGGACGGCCGCTCGCGTTCCCCGGGCTCGTTCCCCGACTCCCGTGCGGGGCGCGTCACTCGGAGTGCACGTCCGCGTGGACGACCTCGAACTCCTCCAGGGCGACCACGGCCACATGCGCCTTGGCGACGTCCTGGCGCCGGGCGGCCGCCTGGCCGCCGCGGGACGCGGCCATCGAGGCGCGGTCGACGAAGAGCACACCGACCGTGCCCCGCCCCAGCTCCCGGTCGACGAACAGGGCACACCGCGAGAACCCGGGCAGGGTCTCCAGGCGGGGTACCGCCGACGACCGGAACGTCTCGACGAAGAGGTCCGTGTCGGACGGGTCGAACTCCACCCTGGTCATCCGCACTCCGCCGCCCACCCTCGGCAGCTGCACCGAGTGGAAGACGGCCACCTCGTAGTTCTCGACGGCGACGGTGCCCGCGAACGGCTCCAGCATCGGCCCGCGCCGCTCGCGCATCACCTGGTCGCTGTTGCGCCGGGCCTCCTCCGAGCCCCACCAGCTCACCGCGAGCAGTTTGCCCAGGTCCCGGTCGACGAAGACGCCCGCGCCCCGGTACCCGGGACGCTCCTCCAGCAGACTGCGCCCTTCGCTGTTCAGCGCCCGGATGGCGGACTCGATCTGCGCCGGATCGCCGGTGGCGTACACCGTGCGTACGAACATGACCCCTCGCCTCCCAGGAGCCACCGGAGCCACCGGAGCCACCGCTCAACCCTCGCACGGCTCCTGCATAAATGTTCGGAATGTCCTGCCCCACCAGTGTTCCCCGGGCTTCATACCGCCGCAATGCATGACAATTTCCCGAGTTCACACCCAGGGGTTGACGCGGACATGCAGCCGGGGCCACCTTGTACGGCACCCGGTCAGGAAACTTTCCTAACAGAAGGGGACCCCCCACAGTGCGCATCCGAACACTGACCCTCGCCGCGGCCTCCGGGGCCGCACTGCTGGCCGCCGGAGTGCTTCCCGCGAGCGCGTCCGGCGCCACCGTCCCGAAGTCCGCCCAGGAGGGCTCGGTCAGCGCGGCCGACCTGCTCGCCAAGGTGACCTCCTGCTCCCAGATCTCCAGCGGCAAGTACAAGACCGACGACGAGACCTCGGCCACGATCCCCGTGTGCGGCAAGAACGGCGCGGTGTTCTGGAAGTCCGACATGGACATCGACTGCGACGGCCAGCGCACCACCAACTGCAACGAGGACCGCGACCCCTGGTACCAGGACGACACCGCGTTCCACCAGTCCGACGGCAAGCCCCTCAAGGCCGAGTCGCTGCCGTACGTCGTGGTCCCCAGTTCCAGCAGCATCTGGAACTACTCCAGCGCCGGCATCAAGGGCGGCGGCGTGGTCGCCGTCATCTACAACAACAAGGTCGAGTACGCGGTGGTCGGCGACACCGGCCCCACGAAGATCATCGGCGAGGCGTCGTACGCCACCGCCAAGGCGCTCGGCATCGACCCCGACCCGGAGACCGGCGGTGCCGACTCCGGCGTCACCTACATACTCTTCAAGAACTCCACGGCCTCCCCCATCGAGAGCCACAGCGCGGCGGTGTCCCTCGGCGACCAGCTGGCGAAGCAGTTCCTGGCCAACAACTGACCCGGGGAGGGCGGGCGGCCCGGTACCGCACGGTACCGGGCCGTCCCGATACGTCAGTTGGGCTGCCCCAGCGGTCGTACGACGATGGTGTGGACGTCCACGCCGGCCGGCTGCCGGATCGCCCACACCACCGAGTCGGCGATCTGGTCGGCGGTCAGCAGAAGGCCGGGCGGCAGGCTGCCGTTGGCGTCCCAGAACGGGGTCTCCACCCGGCCCGGCGCGACCAGCGTGACGCCGATGCCGAACTCGGTGACCTGGCGGCGGGTGTTCTCCGCGAGCCCGGTGACCGCCCTCCCCCACTCTCGAATTCACTCGAGCGGGGGGACCCCCACGGTCGCGCCGTACAGGTTGCCGGGCGTGTTCACGAACCCGGCGACGCTGCCGACCAGGACGATCCGCCCCCGGCTCGCCTTCAGGGCGTCGACGGAGGCCCGGATCAGCAGGGCGGGGCCGAGGACGTTGGTGAGCACCATCTCGGCCCAGCCCGCCGGGTCACCGTCGGCGACGGTGTCGTGGGTGGCGAAACCGGCGTTGGCGACCACGGTGTCGAGCCGGCCGTACGCCTTGAGCGTGCTGTCGACCGCCGCCTGCACGTCGGCGTACTCGGCGGTGTTGCCCACGACGGTCAACAGGCCGTCCGGGTCGCCGAGTTCGCGGGCGAAGGCGCGCAGCCGCTGCTCGCCCCGGCCGGTGACGGCCACCCGGTGGCCGGCGTCGAGAAGTTGGCGTGCGACGGCGGCGCCGATGCCTCCCCCACTCTCGGCTTCGCTCGAGCGGGGGGACCCCCATCGCCGCCGGTGATGAGCGCGACCGGAGAGTCGTTCATGATTTCCCCCGGTGGTTGGTGATCGACCGGAGTCCATCACTTCGAGCGCTCTCGATGTCAACCACCGCAGGCGGCGCGGTACGGCACGGAGGGCAGGTACCGCCGCCACTGCGCCCGCGTCGGACCCCCGTCCGCCCGGGCGCACAGCTCGCTCGCGCTCTCCTCGGGCCGCAACGGAACGCTCCGGTCGGGGAGATGCGGGGTGGCGATGTGCAACTCCCCCGCGTCCGGGGTGAATCCGAGGGCGAGGACCGGTCCGTCACCGGCCGGTACCGTCGCCGGGTCCAGCCGGGTGCGGGCCGTCTCCCACACCTGTGCCGAACCGTCGGCGGTGCTCGCCGCGAGCAGTGTCCCGTCGGCGGAGAACGCCAGGGCGGACGTGACCACGGTGGCCCCGGCCGCTCTGAGCACGGCGAGCCTGCGCCAGGTGTGCGCGTCCCACAGGGTGACCCGGCCGACCGTGTCCTCGGCGGCCAGATAGCGGGCGTCGGGGCTGAAGGCGGCGGTGCGCAGCAGGTCCTCCCCCGTCACTCCGCCCGGTCGCCGCCTGCCGGTCGTGACGTCCACGAGCCAGCCCTCGTAGGTCAGCGCGGTGCGGCCGGTGGGGTCGGCCCCGACGGTGCGCTCCCGGTGCACGACCGGCGGTCCGGTGGCCGCCACGGGCCTGCCGCGCGTGTCGAACGCCGCCCGGGCCGCCGCCTTCCGCCGCCAGGCCGAGCCCGTCAGCCCGTGCAGGGAGAGGGTGTGCACGGCGCTGGTCCTGCCGTCCTGCAGATAGCGCAGGACGCCCGCCGCCGGGTCCAGCCGGAGCCCGCCGACGGCCGAGCCGGCCGCCGGGTAGGTGAGCAAGGGCGTGCGCGGGCCGCCGTCGGCGGGGGCCGGGAGGTCCGTGCGCCACAGGGCGAGGGAGCCCGGGGTCCAGGTCAGGGCGTAGGCGCCGCGGAAGACGACGGTGTTCGCGCCGTCCGCGAGCGGCAGCCGGGGGCGTTCCCGGCCGGTGCGGAAGTCCCAGGTCACCACGCCCGCCGGGGTGGCGGCCGCGACGGCGTGGCCGTCCGGCGTGAAGACGACCTCCTCCCCCTGGCAGAGCAGCTTCTCGGTGGAGCGGGGCGGGCGGGCGGAGAGCAGGCGGCCCGCCACGAGGTCGAGGACACGCAGTCGGGTGGCGTCCTGACCGCACCAGGCGAGGTACCGCTCGTCCGGGCTCGGCGCGGGCAGCGGGCCGTCGTCCTCGCCGTGGGGGTATCGGTGGAGCGGGTGTTGCCGCGCCGCGCCGTCCGGGTCGTCGGCGCCGTCCGCGTCCCACAGGTCCAGGGTCGCCCGGTCGCTTCCCGGGTCGTGGGCGAGGCGTCGTACCAGAAAGGTGTGTCCGTTCGGCCCGAACATCCCGTCGGCGTCCCGCCAGGGGCCGGTCGCCAGCCGCCGGGTGCGGCCGTCGGCGAGCGAGCGGATCACCGTGCCGCTGCCGCCGGGCGCCCGGGAGGCGATCAGCCGGCCGTCGTCGCTGACGGCGATCACCCCGTCGGACAGGCCGGGTTGGCTCAGGGAGTGGATGTGCCGGTGGGTGCGGACGTCCCACTGCACGGCCCGGTCGTGCGCCACCGCCGTCAGGATCCGCCCGTCCGTGCTGAGCCACACGGGTGCGTTCAGGGCCCGGCCGCCCTCCTCGGGCTGGACGAACAGGTCCTGTTCGCTCTGCGCGGCCGCCGTGCGCAGCGCCTGCCGGGTCTCCGGCAGGTCGGCGGTACGCCAGGCGGCCAGGGCGAGGCGCATCGCGGTGCGTGGTTCGGCGGTACGCAGGCTGTCGGCGACGGCGGCCACCCGGCGAGCCTCGGCCTGGTCCCGCTGCCGTGCGCTGACCCCGCTCTGCCGCCAGGCGACGGCGCCCGCGGCCAGGGCCAGACACAGCAGGACGGCGAGCGCACCGGTCAGCGCCCGCAGCCGGCGCCCGACCCGCACGGCGGCCCGCTGCCCGCGTTCGTACGACTCGACGCTCGCCGTCAGGAACTCCCGCTCAAGCAGGCTCAACTCCCCTTGGTAGGGCCCCTCTTCGGCGAAGGCCTCGCGCGCTTCGGTCAGGCGGGCGCCCCGGTACAGCGCGCCCGCGTCCCGCTCCAGCTCGGCCCAGGCGGCCGCCGCCTCGGTGAGCCGGCGGTGGGCACGCAGGCGGTCGCGGTCGGCGTCGATCCAGCCGCGCAGCCGGGGCCAGGCGCCGAGCAGGGCCTCGTGGGCGAGGTCGACCGTGTCGCCGTCGACGGTCAGCAGGCGGGCCCTGACCAGGCGTTCGAGGACGTGGGCGGTGGTGGGGTCGGTGCCGAGTTCGGCGCGCCGTGCCGGGCGCCGGGTGTCTCCGGTGCCGTCGCCGGGGGTGACCAGGCGCAGCAGCAGGGCGCGGACGGCGGCCGCCTCGGCGGGGGTGCAGCGTGCGTGGACTTCCTCGGCGGTGTGGGCGACGGCGCCCCGAACGCCGCCGACCGCCTCGTAGGCGGCGAGGGTCAGGGTCTTGGCGGAGCGCCGGCGCCAGACCTCGCGCAGGGCGTGGGCCATGAGCGGCAGTCCGCCGGGTTCACCGGCGACGTCGGCGACGATCCGGGCGGTCAGGGCACGTTCGACGATGTGCTGCCGGGCGGCCGCGGGCCGGACCACCGCCTCCCGGAGCCGCTGCGGCGCCAACGGGCCGACGAGCAGGGTGGTGTCCCGCAACGCCTCGGCGAGCAGGGGATGTTCGGCGCAGTGCCCGTAGAAGTCGGCGCGCACGGCGAGCAGTACACGCAGCCGGGGATCCGGGTGCAGCAACCGGCCGATGAACAGCTCGCGTTCGGCCGGGTCGGCGCAGAGCGCGAAGACCTCCTCGAACTGGTCGACGACGAGCAGGGTGTCGCCGGGGGCGTCGTGCGGGGTGAGGAGTGCCGGGTCGGTGCGGGCGGGGTGGGCGCCCGGGGTGAGGATCCGGATGACGGCGGGTCGCCGCTCCGGGTCCCCGGCCTCCCGCAGGGCGGGCACGAGCCCGGCCCGCAGAAGGGACGACTTGCCGCTGCCCGAGGCGCCGACGACCGCCCCGAAACGGCTGCGGCGGGTGTGCGCGACCAGTTCGGCGATCAGTTCGTCGCGGCCGTGGAAGTGGTCCCGGTCGCCGGCCTCGAACCGGGCGAGGCCGGGATAAGGACAGGGCTCGTCGTCCTCGGCGAGCCGGGTGCCGGCGGCCTCGGCCGCGGCCGTCCGCCAGCGCCGTGCCCACTCATCGGGGTCGCCGCCGCACGCGACGACGTAGGCCGTGACCACGGGGAGGGTGGGCAGCCGCTCCCCGGCGGCCGCCGCCGAGAGCGTCGGACCCGAGTAACCGGCCCGCAGCCCCATCGCCCGGTAGGTCGGCGTGCCCGCCTCGTCCCGCAGCTTGCGCAGCTCGAAGGCGAACCGCTCCACCGCCCCCGCCGCGGGATCCAGCGGTTTCTCCCGGCGCCCCATCCACGTCTCCCCCGTCGACAGCAACCCTCCCCAACCTAACCGGGATTGACAGGAGAGCCGGTTCGGGGCTGCCCATCAATCCCCCGGCCGCTGAACTCACCGGTGCACAAGCCCCCGACCCGCACCGGAGCCCGCCATCGCCACCCTGCACGCCGGCCGCACCGCGCCCCCGCCCGTTCCGGCCCGGCCGCGGCACCGACCCGTCCCCGCTCTCGCCCCGGTCGCCCTCTCCCTCGCCCTCGGTCTGTGGGGGATCGGACGCGACGGTGCCATGTGGCGGGACGAGGTGGTCAGCTACGACCTGTCCCGGCGTGAACTCCCGGATCTGGCTCGCACGTTGGAGCGGGCCGACGCCGTGCACGGCCTCTACTACCTCCTCGTCCACGCCCTGTTCCGGCTCTTCCCCGGGGCCGACCCGCTGCTCGTACTGCGGCTGCCCTCCGTGCTGGCCGTCGCCGTCACGGCCGGCCTGCTCACCCTGCTCGGCGCCCGGTACGCGGGCCCGCGCGCGGGGCTGCTCGCCGGGCTGGTCTTCGCGGTGCTGCCGCCGGTCCAGCGCTATGCGCAGGAGGGCAGGTCGTACGCGCTGGTCTGCGCTCTCGTCGTCTGGGCGACGTGTCTGCTGGTTCGGGCGGTGGACACCGGCACCGCCCGGGCCTGGGCCGGCTACGGCGCGGTGCTGCTGACCGCCTGTCTGCTGCACGAGTTCGCGGTACTGGTACTCGCCGCGCACGCCGTGGCCGTACCCCGCGAGGCCCGGCGTGCATGGCTGAGGGCGGCGGGCGCGGTCGTCGCCGCGCTGGCGCCCCTCGCCGTCCTGAGCATGCGGCAGTCGGCGCAGGTGGCGTGGATCGGCGGGCTCGGGGCCGGGGCGCTGCTGGGCTTCGGCGGGGTCGCGCTGCTCGGGTGCGCCTGCGCGGCGGTGCTGCCGAAGGCGCTGGTCCGGCTCGCCCTGCCGCTCACCGTGCTGCCCGCCGGGCTGCTGATGCTGGTGTCGCCGGCCAAGCCGTTGTACGTCGACCGGTACGTCCTCTACGGCCAGGCGGGCACCGCACTGCTGGCCGGTGCCGCCCTGGACCGGCTGGTCCGCGCCGGCGGTCCGCGCCGGGCGGCCGCGCTGCTCGCCGCGGGCGCGGCCATCGCCGCACTGCTCCCCGTCACCACGTACCTGCGCACCCCGGGCAGCCGCCTGGACGACGTCACCGCCATCGGCGCGGCCGTGCGTACGGCGGGTGCGGGCGCCGACGGGATCCTCTATCTGCCCGCCCGCCGCCGGGTCTGGTCGCTCGCCGACCCGGGCACCGTGCGGGGGCTGCGCGACCTCGCCCTGGACCGCACCCCCGCGGCCTCCGGGACGCTGTACGGCACGGAGGCCGGCCCGTCCGTGATCCGGGCCCGGCTGCTCACCGCGCACCGCGTCGTCGTACTGCGGGATCCGGTGGGACAGCCGCCGGATCCCGCGCCCGGTGAGGTCGTGAAGCGCAGGACGCTCGCCGAGCGGTTCGAGGAGTGCGGGACGCGGACGGTGCGGGGAGCGCGGGTGAGCGTGTACGCGCGCCGCTGCTAGACGGGCCGTACGGCGGTGTGCACCGTCCGGGCACCGAGGACGAACACGTCGGACCTGCGGCGCACGCTCGCCGGGTCGGCCGGGTCGAGGAGACGGTCCAGGGTGGCGCGGTCGTCGGTGTCCAGACCCTCGCCGACGGTGTCGCGCAGCCGGGAGAGGATCTCGGTCACGTAGGCGCGGGCCCGGTCGGAGGCCGGGGCGGGCAGGTCGATGAGGAAGCTGCGGCTGCGGGCGTACTTGAGTCCGGCGGAGCCGAGCAGTGCGGGCCAGTCCTCGGCCTCGGCGACGGCGCCCGGCAGGTCGGTGCGCATCTGCGCGAACCACTCCTCCTGCAGCGCGTCCAGCCGTGCCTGGAGTCCCGCCCGGCCGATGCCGATGTCCCGGGGCAGGAAGCGGCTGGGCAGGCCGCCTTCGAGGATGGCCAGGGTGCCGCCGGGGGCCAGCCGCTCGCCGAAGGCGGTGAGCGCGGCCCGCTGGTCGCCGAGGTGGTGCAGGCTGTGCCCGGCCCACAGGAGGTCCGCCGGGTAGTCCAGCTTGTCCAAGACGCCGGGCAGTTCACCGGCGAGGACGCCGAACCGGTCCCCCACGCCGAGTCGCTCGGCGCGGGCCGTGGCCCGGTCGAGGAGCGGTTCGCTGCCGTCCACGGCCAGCACGCGGGCGCCCGGGAAGGCATCGGCGAACAGGCAGGACACCACACCGGGCCCGCTGCCCACGTCGACGATCAGCCCCGGCTCGGTGACCTCCCTGCCGAGCCAGCCCAGCGCGTTCTCGTAGAGCGGGGCGAACAGCTCCGCCTGCGACTCCAGGTGCGGGGCCATCTCGGCCCAGTCGATGTCGGTGTGCGCGTGGGCATGGGCGTGCGTGTCGGTGTGCTGGCGGTGGTGATCGTGCGCCATGGGAGCAGCCTCTCGTCCGGGTGCCGCCAGGGTGCGCCGACGCACCGCCCGGAGGCCAGTCCTGTTGCCGGTGCGGCAAAAATGGAGATGCGGACGGCAAGGCCGACGGGCCACGATGGGCGGATGGACGACGAGCTGGTGGAGCGTTTCCTGACCGACGGCTTCGTGAAGATCGAGGGGGCCGTCGCACCCCGGGTCGCCGAGGGCTGCGCCCGGCGGCTGTGGCAGGAGACGGGGTACGACCCCGAGGACCCGGGCACCTGGAAGGACCCGGTGGTCTGGGTGGCCGGCCTGGCCGACGGCCCCTTCGCCGCCGCCCCCAACTCCCCCGCGCTGCACCGGGCGTTCGACCTGCTGGTCGGTGAGCGGCGCTGGGATCCGCGCTATTCGCTGGGCGCCTTCCCGCTGCGGTTCCCGCACCAGGAGGAGCCGGACGACGCGGGCTGGCACATCGACACGAGCTTCATGCCGGAGGGCGCCACCGACTGGTACGCCAACGTGTGGTCCAGGGAGCGCGCCCTGCTGATGCTGTTCCTGTTCAGCGAGGTGACCGAGGCGGACGCCCCGACCCGCATCCGGGTCGGCTCGCACCTGGACGTGCCCCGGATCCTGGAGCCGTACGGCGCGGAGGGTGCCACGCTGCGGGAGCTCGGCCCGCTGGTGGCGGCGGCCTCCGCGCACCGCCCGGTCGCCCTCGCCACCGGCCGGCCGGGCGACGTCTACCTGTGCCATCCGTTCCTGGTCCATGCCGCCCAGCCGAACCACGGCACCCGTCCACGCTTCCTGGCCCAGCCGCCGCTGTACCTGAACGCGCCCCTGGAGCTGGACCGCCCCGACGGGAACCACTCACCGGTCGAGATCGCGGTCCGCCGGGGCCTGGCCCTGGACTCTGCGGAGGGCTGACCCCGGCGGACGGTCACCGTCCTACGACAGCGGCGGGTAGGCGTTCGCCATCAGCTGCTGGAACTGGGCGGAGAACCAGTGCCCGGACAGCGGCGCGTTCGGCAGGGCACCGGACATGCTGTTGCCGTTGCGGGCGTTGCCCGTGTACGTCGGGTCGCACATCTGGTCGAAGCCCTTGCCCTCGTCGTTCGGGATGGCGGTGCTGGAGCCGTCGGACTCGCCCGGGGGCTTCATCCAGACATAGGCGTCGATCCCGGTGGCCGGGCCGGCCTGCGGGCGCTCGCCGAGGCCGGCTCCGGACTGGTTGCACCAGTTGCCGACGTGGATCCGGCGGTCGTAGCGGCCGCCGTCGACGTAGGTGTCCACGCTGGTCGTCGCGCCGGGGCCGGCCGGGCGGGCGCTGCCGCCCCAGCCGTTGCGGGAGGTGTCGATCAGCATGCCGATGCCGGAGTTGAAGCCGACCGAGACCAGCTGGGTGCGGAAGGCCTGGGCGAAGGACAGCTCGTCGACGTAGCGGTTCCAGTCGACCCACTTGGACTGGCGGACGGAGGTGCCGTTCACCGTGTCGTTGATGGTGAAGTTGTTCTCCTTCAGGGCGCTGTAGTTGGCCGTGTTGGTGATGAAGCCGGCCACGTCGTCGACGGTCGCGCCCTCACTGGTGGCCGCCTGCTTGAACAGGGTGGCCGACGGTGCGAAGTTGTCGTCCCAGCCGAGCCAGCCGTGGTGGCCGGCGTCGAGGTAGTTGTAGACGTTCGGGATGGCGCCGAGCTTGGCGAGCGCGTAGCCGACGCCCTTCACGTAGTTGCCGTTGGCGAGCATGGTGTTGCAGTTGGCGGTGGCGGTGGCGCGGCTGCCGGTGTTGGTGACCAGGTTGGGCAGCGAGTCGATCTCGATGGTGGTGACGATCCGCAGCGAGGCGTACTTGGGGTCGGCGAGGATCGTCGCGATCGGGTCGATGAACTGCGTCTTGTACTTGTCGATCTCCGTCGGCCCGAGTTCGCCGTTGGAGGCGAGGGCCGCGCAGTCCCGTCCGGGCAGGTCGTAGACGACCAGTTGGACGACCTCTTCGCCGCTGCCCTTCTGGGCGAGGGCGGCGTCCAGGTGGGCGCGCAGACCCATGCCCCCGTTCACGCCCGCGATGGCGGCGATGCG
The DNA here is from genome assembly GCF_043201895.1 of Streptomyces sp. NPDC048254. NCBI lineage: Bacteria > Bacillati > Actinomycetota > Actinomycetes > Kitasatosporales > Streptomycetaceae > Streptomyces > Streptomyces sp. NPDC048254. The sequence goes on along the minus strand of NZ_JBICZJ010000003.1, from coordinate 169,537 downwards.
GTCCAGCCAGACGCCGGTGGGCTGGTTGGAGATCCGGCTGCCACCGGTCTCGGCGGCGGCCTTCGCGGACCACTCGGGGTTCACGTAGACCTTGGCACCGGAGTACGGATTGTCGACGCGGGTGCCGGAACCGCCCCCGTTGTCTCCGCCGCCACCGCCGCTGCCGTCGTCGACGTTGCAGGTGACGCCGTCGAGGGTGAAGGCGGTCGGGAGGGCGTTGGTGCCGCTGTAGGACCCGTTGAAGCCGAAGCTGACCGAACCTCCGGTGGCCAGCGTGCCGTTGTAGGTCTCGTTGGCCGCGGTGACGGCGGTGCCGCTCTGGGTGATCTTGCTGTTCCAGTAGCTGGTCACCTTCTGGTTCCCGGCGTACGACCACTTCACCGCCCAACTCGACTTCGCCGCCGAGTTGTTGGTGACGGTGACGGCGGCGGTGAAGCCGGCGCCCCAGTCGTTCTGGATCTTGTAGTCGACGGTGCAGGGGATCGCGGCGATCGCCGCCGCCGAGGACGGGGTCACGGCGACCGCCGGCCCGGACACCCCGGCGACGAGCGCCAGGGCGGCGAGTACCGCTGTTCTGGTACGACTCATGAGTGCGGGTTTCCTTCTTCTTCGGTGGATGGGCTAGGAGTTGATGGCCTGGAGGTGGTCGCGCAGCCCGGCGCCGTACGCCGTCGGCGTACCGCTGTAGTCGGAGATCAGGGACGGGCCCGAGGAGCAGTCCCACGTGTTCCAGGTCCAGCCCAGATAGGACAGGCCGCGGTCGTCGAACCACTTCATGACCTGGTCGACGAAGCCGTGCGAGCAGGTGTTCTCGCCGATCTCCCCGGCGACCAGCGGCACCTGGGCCGCGACCGGGGCGAGGGTGGAGTTCCAGCAGCTCTCACTGGCACAGGTGTTGAAGTTGTAGACGTGGTAGGCGGCGACGAGATTGCCGGCCGGATCGGTGGGCTTGTAGGCCGGCCACTGGCCGAGGTCGTTGGAGTACGCAAGGCCGCCGATCATGATGACGTTCCTGGCCCCGGCGCCGCGGATGCTGTCCACAAGGTCCTGCATGCCGGCGACCTCGTACCCGATCCCCGGGCAGGTGCCGCCGTCCCGCCAGCACTGCCAGGCCTGGGTGGTGGTGGAGGTCGCCCGGTCCGGGTACGGCTCGTTGAACAGGTCGAACACGGCCGCCGGGTCGTCCTTGAAGGTGCCGGCCACCGAGGACCAGAAGGACGGGGTGTACTGCGCGTCCGGCATCGGCTTCTGGCAGGTGGCGTGCACGTCGGAGCAGCCCGCGGAGTTACCGGTGTACTGCCCGTAGGACCAGTGGAGTTCGAGGATCGGCGTCATGCCGAACGACTCGACGCGGGCCACCAGGTCCTTGACCGCGTTGATGTAATTGGCGCCCGCGTACTCGGGCTTGATGTTGGACAGGCCCAGCCAGCACTCCTCGTTGAGCGGGATGCGGACCGCGTCGGCCTTCCAGTCGGCGATCGCCTTGATCGCCGCGTCGTCCACCGGGCCGTCCCAGATCCCGTAGCCCTGCACGCACATGAACTCGCCGCCGGAGCGGTTCACGCCGAGAAGGCGGTGGGCCGTGCCGCCGGCGTCCACGAGCTTGGTGCCGGAGACATGCAGGGCGGGCGCCGTGCCGGTGCCGGGTGGCTCGGTCGGGGTAGGGGTCGGGGTCGGAGTGGGCTCCGAATCGACGTTGCACGTGGTGCCGTTGAGCCTGAACGCCGCCGGCACGGCGTTGCTCCCCGACCAGGAGCCGAGGAACCCGGCGCTGACACTGGCGCCGGTGGCCAGCGGGCCGTTCCAGCTCTCGTTCGCGGCGGTGACCGTCGTACCGGACTGGGACCACTTGGCGCTCCAGCCCTGGGTGACCCTCTGGCCGTTGGCGAAGTCGAAGCCGAGGCTCCAACCGCTCATGGCCGCCATGTTGTTGGTGAGGGTCACGGAGGCCTGGAAGCCGGTGTCCCACTGGCTGGTGACCGTGTACTGCACCGTGCACGCCGGCGTTGCTCCGGACGCCGACACCACCGGCACCAGCGCGGACCCTACAAGGGCGACCGCACCGGCGACGGCTAAAAGAACTGAACGCGGAGGGTGTCGCATGAGCGACTCCTTGCAGCTCGGGCGCGTCCTGACGGACGCGTCGACTGAACGGAATCGCTCCCACTGGTGCGAAGGAAGGTAGCGCCAAGTGACAGCAAAGAACAGGGGAGTTGCTTGACTTTTCCTCAGCGCGTCCGTCGAATCTTTTCGACTCTTCAACGGCCTTGACCGCACCATGCCACGTCTCCACTATGGGAGCGCTCCCACTGGTTCAAGCCTTGACTTCTTTCCGAGCCGCAAGCGCAAGGAGGAACCAGCACATGCATCCCGCACACCCCCCGGGCCCCGGGCGGAGACGCAGAGCCGTACGACGGTTGTGGACGGCCGTCGTCGCCGCCCTCGCCCTGCCGCTGTCCATGCTCGCCACCGGAACGACTCCCGCCCATGCGGCGACGGTCCAGTGCAGCGTCGACTACAGGACCAACGACTGGGGCACCGGCTTCACCGCCGACCTGACCCTCACCAACCGCGGGACCGACGCGATCAACGGCTGGACGCTGACGTACGCGTACACGGGCAACCAGAAGCTGACGAACGGCTGGAACGGCACCTGGTCCCAGTCCGGCACCTCGGTCACCGTGCAGAACGCGTCGTACAACGGCACCGTCGCGGCGGGCGCGGCGGTGTCGACGGGCGCCCAGTTCTCGTACACCGGCAGCAACACGGCGCCGACCGGCTTCGCGGTCAACGGCACGACCTGCGCCGGCGCGCACCAGCCGCCGGTCGCCGTGCTGACCAGCCCGAGCGCGGGCGCGGTCTACACGCAGGGCGACGCGGTACCGCTGGCGGCGACCGCGGCGGCGGCCGACGGCGCGACGATCAGCAAGGTGGAGTTCTACGACGACACCACGCTGCTGGGGACGGACACCTCGTCGCCGTACTCGCTCTCGGCCACCGGTCTGACCGTGGGCGGCCATTCGCTGGTGGCGAAGGCGTACGACAGCCTGGGCGCGTCCGCGTCCTCGACCCCGGTCGGCATCACGGTCGCCTCCGGTCCCGCCGTGGTCGCCTCGCCCACCCAGCTGGGCATCCAGCAGGGCGCGACCGGCACTTTCGGGGTGAGCCTGTCGAAGCAGCCGACCGCCAACGTGACGGTGTCGGTGGCCCGGACGGCCGGGAACACCGGAGTGTCGGTGAGCGCCGGATCGTCGCTGACCTTCACCCCGTCCAACTGGAGCACCGCGCAGAACGTGACCGTCGCCGCGGACTCCGCGGGCACCGGCACGGCGACCTTCACCGCGTCCGCGACCGGCTACGCCGGCGCCACGGTCACCGTGACGGAACTGGCCGCGTCGAAGACGTACGACGCGCGCTTCCTGGACCTCTACGGGAAGATCACCAACCCGGCGAACGGCTACTTCTCCCCCGAGGGCATCCCGTACCACTCGGTCGAGACGCTGATCGTCGAGGCGCCGGACCAGGGTCACGAGACCACGTCGGAGGCCTACAGCTACCTTCTCTGGCTGCAGGCCATGTACGGCAAGGTCACCGGTGACTGGTCCAAGTTCAACGGCGCGTGGGCCCTCATGGAGAAGTACATGATCCCGGCCCACGCCGACCAGCCGACCAACTCCTTCTACAACGCGTCCAAGCCGGCCACGTACGCCCCGGAGCTGGACACGCCGAACGAGTACCCGGCGAAGCTGGACACCTCGGTGCCGGTGGGCTCGGACCCGATCGCGGCCGAACTGAAGACCGCGTACGGCACGGACGACGTGTACGGCATGCACTGGCTGGAGGACGTCGACAACGTCTACGGCTACGGCGACACCCCCGGCGGCGGCTGTGAGGCGGGCCCGACGGCCGACGGGCCGTCGTACATCAACACCTTCCAGCGCGGCGCGCAGGAGTCGGTGTGGGAGACGGTCCCGCAGCCGACCTGCGACGCCTTCAAGTACGGCGGCACGAACGGGTACCTGGACCTGTTCACCGGCGACTCGTCCTACGCCAAGCAGTGGAAGTACACGGACGCCCCGGACGCCGACGCGCGTGCGGTGCAGGCCGCGTACTGGGCGGACGTGTGGGCGAAGGCGCAGGGCAAGGGCGCCGATGTCTCCGCCACCGTCGGCAAGGCGGCGAAGATGGGCGACTATCTGCGCTACGCCATGTACGACAAGTACTTCAAGAAGATCGGCAACTGCGTGGGCCCGTCCACCTGCGCGGCCGGCACCGGCAAGGACGCCTCGGACTATCTGCTGTCCTGGTACTACGCGTGGGGCGGGGCGACCGACACGAGTGCGGGCTGGGCGTGGCGGATCGGGTCCAGCCACGTGCACGGGGGCTATCAGAACCCCTTGGCCGCCTATGCGTTGAGTTCGTACGCCGACCTGAGGCCCAAGTCGGCGACCGGAGCGGCCGATTGGGGTACGTCCCTGACCCGGCAGCTGGAGTTCTACCGCTGGCTGCAGTCCTCCGAGGGCGCCATCGCGGGCGGTGCGACGAACAGCTGGCAGGGCAGGTACGCGAGTCCGCCGGCCGGCACGTCGACCTTCTACGGCATGTACTACGACTGGGAGCCGGTCTACCACGACCCGCCGTCCAACCAGTGGTTCGGCTTCCAGGCCTGGTCGATGGAGCGGGTCGCCGAGTACTACCAGCAGACCGGGAACGCCACGGCCAAGGCGGTCCTCGACAAGTGGGTGGCGTGGGCGCTGTCCAAGACCACGATCAACCCGGACGGCACCTACCAGATCCCCTCGACGCTCCAGTGGTCGGGCCAGCCCGACACCTGGAACGCCTCAAGTCCCGGCTCCAACAGCGGACTTCACGTCACCGTCGCCGACTACACGAACGACGTGGGCGTGGCGGCCGCGTACGCCAAGACGTTGACCTACTACGCCGCCAAGTCCGGTAACACGACGGCGAAGTCGACGGCCAAGGCGCTGCTCGACGGCATGTGGGCCCACTACCAGGACGGCCTGGGGATCGCGGTGCCGGAGACGCGGGCCGACTACAACCGCTTCGACGACAGCGTGTACGTGCCGAGCGGGTGGTCCGGGAAGATGCCGAACGGCGACGCGGTCAACTCGTCGTCGACGTTCGCCTCGCTGCGGTCCTTCTACCAGGACGACCCGGCGTGGTCGAAGATCGAGAGCTATCTGGCGGGCGGGGCCGCGCCGTCGTTCACGTATCACCGGTTCTGGGCCCAGGCGGACATCGCTCTGGCCATGGGGTCGTATGCGGAGCTGCTGGAGTAGCAGTTCGGCTGCGGGTTCCTCGTGGCTGGTCGCGCAGTTCCCCGCGCCCCTTTGGGCGCGACAGCTAGGTCGGCCGGGCGGCCCCCACCCGCACTGGGGGTCGCCCGGCTCTTCTCACAACTGCGGAAGGACACTCATGCGAAGAACCCGCATCCTCACCGCCGTCCTGGCCCTCGCCGCCGGATTGCTCGCGGGCACCCCGCCCGCGCTCGCCGCCCACGAGACCGCGCAGGTCACGCTCACCGCCGACACGTACACCTGGCACAACGCCCGGATCGACGGCGGTGGTTTCGTCCCCGGGATCGTCTTCAACCGCAGCGAGAAGAACCTCGCCTACGCCCGTACCGACATCGGCGGCGCCTACCGCTGGCAGGAGTCGACGAAGACCTGGACGCCGTTGCTGGACTCGGTCGGCTGGGACGAGTGGGGTCACACGGGCGTGGTCAGCCTGGCCTCGGACTCGGTCGATCCGAGCAAGGTGTACGCGGCCGTCGGGACGTACACCAACAGCTGGGACCCGACGAACGGGGCCGTGCTGCGCTCCGCCGACCGGGGCGCCAGCTGGCAGAAGACGGATCTGCCCTTCAAGCTGGGCGGCAACATGCCCGGCCGGGGCATGGGCGAGCGGCTGGCGATCGACCCGAACAAGGACAGCGTGCTGTATCTGGGCGCGCCCAGCGGCAAGGGGCTGTGGCGGTCGACGGACTCCGGGGTGACCTGGGCGCAGGTGACCAGCTTCCCCAACGTCGGTAACTACGTGCAGGATCCGACCGACACCAGCGGCTACGCCTCCGACAACCAGGGCATCACCTGGGTCACCTTCGACGAGTCGACCGGTACGGCCGGCACGGCGACGAAGACGGTCTACGTCGGGGTCGCCGACCTGCAGAACTCGGTGTACCGCTCGACGGACGCGGGCGCCACCTGGACCCGGCTCGCCGGGCAGCCGACGGGGTATCTGGCGCACAAGGGTGTGCTGGACGCCGTCAACGGTTATCTGTATCTCTCCTACAGCGACAAGGGCGGCCCGTACGACGGCGGCAAGGGCCAGTTGTGGCGGTACGCGACCGCGACCGGCACCTGGACGAACGTCAGCCCAGTGGCGGAGGCCGACACGTACTACGGCTTCTCGGGACTGACGGTCGACCGTCAGCACCCCGGCACGGTGATGGCGACGGCGTACAGCTCCTGGTGGCCGGACACCCAGCTCTTCCGCTCCACGGACAGCGGCGCGACCTGGACGAAGGCGTGGGACTACACGTCGTACCCCAACCGCTCGAACCGCTACACGATGGACGTCTCGTCCAGCCCCTGGCTCACCTTCGGCGCGAACCCGTCACCGCCCGAACAGACCCCGAAACTGGGCTGGATGACGGAGGCGCTGGAGATCGACCCGTTCAACTCGAACCGGATGATGTACGGGACGGGAGCGACGCTCTACGGCACCGAGAACCTGGGCACCTGGGACTCCGGCGGCCAGTTCACCATCAAGCCGATGGTGCAGGGCCTGGAGGAGACGGCGGTCGACGACCTGGCCGCGCCCCCGTCCGGCGGGGCCCAGCTCTTCAGCGCGCTGGGTGACATCGGCGGCTTCCGCCACACGGACCTGACCAAGGTCCCCTCGCTGATGTACACGTCCCCCACCTTCACGACCACGACGAGCCTGGACTTCGCGGAGACGAACCCCAACACCGTGGTCAGGGTGGGCAATCTCGACTCCGGCCCGCACATCGCGTTCTCGACGGACAACGGGGCCAACTGGTTCGCCGGGACGGATCCTTCGGGGGTGAGCGGCGGCGGTACGGTCGCCGCGGCCGCCGACGGCGGCCGGTTCGTCTGGAGCCCGGCGGGCATCGGCGTCCAGTACACGACGGGCTTCGGCTCGTCCTGGTCGGCGTCGAGCGGGATCCCGGCCGGGGCGGCCGTCGAGTCGGACCGCGTCGACCCGAAGACCTTCTACGGTTTCAAGTCCGGGAGGTTCTACGTGAGTACGGACGGCGGCGCCACCTTCACTGCATCCGCGGCGACCGGCCTCCCGAGCGGGGACAGCGTGCGTTTCAAGGCGCTGCCCGGGACGGAGGGCGATGTGTGGCTGGCCGGCGGCGCCACGGACGGCGCGTACGGCCTGTGGCACTCCACGGACGGCGGCGCGGGTTTCACCAAGCTCTCCCACGTCGACCAGGCCGACACGATCGGCTTCGGCAAGGCCGCGACCGGCGCCTCGTACCAGACCCTCTACACCAGCGCGAGGATCGGCGGAGTACGCGGCATCTTCCGCTCCACGGACCAGGGCACGACCTGGACGCGTATCAACGACGACGCCCACCAGTGGGGTTGGACGGGCGCGGCCATCTCGGGCGATCCGCGGGTGTACGGCCGGGTGTACGTCTCCACGAACGGCCGGGGTGTGATCTACGGCGACACGGCCGGAGGCGGTGACGACGGCGGAGGCGGCACGGATCCCACTCCGACCGGCACCTGCACGGTCGCCTACAGCATCACCAACCAGTGGACGGGCGGCTTCCAGGCGGACGTCCGGCTCACCAACACCGGCTCGGCGTCCTGGACCAGCTGGTCGCTGGCCTGGTCCTTCCCCAACGGACAGACCGTCGGCCAGCTCTGGAACGCCGACTGGGCCCAGTCCGGCGCGAGCGTGACAGCCAGGAACGTCAGCTGGAACGGCACGGTCGCGGCCGGCTCCTCGGTGTCCTTCGGCTTCACGGGTACGTGGACGGGGACGAACGCGAAACCGTCGTCCTTCAGGCTGGGCGACCAGACCTGCACGGTCGCCTGACCGGCCGAGAGCGCGTGCCGCACCGGGCACGCGCTCTCTGCGACCGCTCGGCGGGTGGGTCAGCGGACGATCAGCCGGTGCGGTCCCGCCGGGACCAGTTCGCCGATGACCGGGGCGCCCGGGACCTCGCCGGCGACGAGGAGGCCGCCGGAGGTCTGGGCGTCGGCGAGGAGGAGCCGGGTCAGGTCGTCGGCGTCGCCGAAGTCGGTGTGCGGGGTGACCCATGCGAGGTTGCGGCGGGTGCCGCCGCTGATGTGCCCGGAGCGGGCGGCCTCCAGGGCGCCGTCGAGGAACGGCACCGCGGCGGAGTCGACGACGGCGGTCACGTCCGACGCTCGGGCGAGCTTGTACAGGTGGCCCAGCAGGCCGAAACCGGTGACGTCGGTGGCGCAGACCGCCCCCGCGGCCACCGCGGCGCGGGCCGCGTCGCGGTTGAGCGCCACCATCGTCTCGATCGCCTGCGGGAAGACCTCGCCGGTCGTCTTGTGCAGGTTGTTGAGGACTCCCAGGCCCAGCGGCTTGGTCAGTGACAGCGGCGTCCCCGGCCGTCCCGCGTCGTTGCGCAGGAGATGGTCCGGATCGACGGTGCCGGTCACCGCCATGCCGTACTTGGGTTCCGGGTCGTCCACGCTGTGGCCGCCCGCCACTACGCAGCCCGCCGCCGCGGCGATGTCCATTCCGCCGCGCAGTACTTCTCGTGCCAGATCGAACGGCAGCACGTCACGGGGCCAGCACAGGAGGTTGACCGCCACGAGCGGGGTGCCGCCCATGGCGTAGACGTCGGAGAGCGCGTTGGCGGCGGCGATGCGGCCCCAGTCGTAGGGATCGTCGACCACCGGTGTGAAGAAGTCCGCCGTGGCGACGGCGGCGGTCGCGCCGACGTCGCCCGGCAGCCGGATGACCGCCGCGTCGTCGCCGGCTTCGAGGCCCACGAGCAGGTCGTCCGTGGCGACGCCGGGCATCCCCGTGGCCGTCAGTCCGGCGACGATCTCCTCGAGTTCGCCGGGGGGAATCTTGCAGGCGCAGCCGCCGCCGTGGGCGTACTGCGTGAGCCGTACGGTCCCCTGCCTTTGTGGCTCGTGGATGCCGGTTCGTGTGCCTGCCATGGCTGCATCAATCCTCGCGGGTGAAGGGGAGCGCCGTGTGGCGCGTTGACTTGCCCGGGAATGCGACGGTTCGATGACCTGCGGGGAGGCGTAAGGGTGCCTGGTGGCCCTCCCGGTCTTCAAAACCGAGGTGTCCGAGCAACTCGGGCAGGCGGGTTCGATTCCCGTCCGTCTCCGCCGGTCAGCCCGTGCCGCCCGCGTCACCGGCCGTCCAGGCCTGTGGCGGGGCAGCGGCGCAGCGCGGTGTCCACCCGTACGGTGTGGCCGTGCCGGTCCAGGTATTCCAGCAGCGGGACGGCGACCCGGCGCGTGGTGTCCAGCGCCCGGCGTGCCTGGCTGGTGGTGAACGGCTGCTCCAGCCGGGCGAGGACGGCCGCGGCCCGTACGTCCGCGTCCGGCAGCAGCACGATCCCCTGGCCGATCCGCAACAGGGTCCCCGCGGCCTCGGCGGCCGCCAGCAGCTTGGGTGTGAGGCCGAGTCGGTGCAGCCGCTCGGCGTCCGGGGCGTGGAACGGCGCACGGGCGAGGTCCGCGCGTACGGCTGCCACCGCGGCCTCGATCGCGGGCGGCAGCGTGGGGCCGCCGTGGCTGCCGTAGAGCCGGCCGTCGCTGTACCGCAGGCCGGGCGACTGGGTCCGGAGCGCGTCGACGAGGCCGCGCTCCGGCAGTCCGAGCGCCTGGCGGGCCGCCTCCAGGGGCATGCCCGGTTCCAGGGGGTTGCGGGCGGCGTGCTCCTCGACCGCCTCGGCCAGGCGCTCGCGCAGCGCCGCCCAGTGCGCCGGGTCCGCCAGCCACTCCCCGGCGACCGGCTCCGCGGGCGGCTCCACACCCATGGCGAGCAGCTCCGAGCGGCGGATCAGACCGCGTCGGCGCAGTTCCCCGGCCCCGTCGGCGCGTCCCGGCGCCGCCGCCAGTTCCCGGGCCCGGGCCGCCGCCGCACCGCGCCGGGTCAGCCGCGGCGGGCGGACGTCGAGCACGGTGATGCCCGCCGGGACGCGGTGCAGCCCGGGGTCGCGCAGCAACGCGCCGTCGCCGACGCGCAACGGCAGCGGTGCGGCCAGCCGCAGGCGCGCGGTGTCCGTGCCGAGCGGGCGGACCGTCACCGGCACCGCCGCGGAGCCCGCGTGCAGGGTGAGGTCGCGCGGCAGATCACGGGCCGCGTCGCCGCGCAGCCGTACGTCCACGGTGTCGGTGGTCAGCCAGCGGTCCGGGGTGAGCAGCGCGTCCCCGCGGCGCAGCTCCCCGGCGCCCGGTCCGGTCACGTTGACCGCCACCCGCGCGACCGCCCCGGCCTCCTGGCACGGCTCCTTGAGGCATTCCAGCCCGCGTACCCGCAGCGTCCGCCCGTCGCGGGCGAGCCGGAGCCGGTCGCCGACGCGCACGGTCCCCGCGCCGAGGGTGCCGGTGACGACCGTGCCGTGGCCGCGCACCGTGAACGCCCGGTCCACCCACAGCCGTACGTCCCCGGCGAGGTCCGGGGCGGGCAGGCCGCCGGTCATCCGGACCAGGGCGGCGCGCAGCGCGTCGAGGCCGGTACCCGTCACCGCGCTGACGGCCACGCCCGGTACGTCGCCGAGGGACGAGCGGGCGATCCGGGCGAGCGCCTCGGCGCGGGCCGCGTCCGGTCCGGCCAGGTCGCAGCGGGTGACGGCGAGGACGCCGTGCCGTACCCCGAGCGCGTCCAGGACGGACAGGTGCTCCTCGGACTGCGGTTGCCAGCCCTGGTCGGCGGCGACGACGAAGAGGACGGCGGGGACCGGGCCGACCCCGGCCAGCATGTTGCCCACGAGGCGTTCGTGCCCCGGCACGTCCACGAAGGCCACGTCGCCCGCGCCGGGCAGCCGCGTCCACACGAAACCCAGGTCCAGTGTCATGCCCCGGCGCCGTTCCTCCGCCCAGCGGTCGGGCTCCATCCCCGTCAGGGCGCGCAGCAGCGCGGACTTGCCGTGGTCGACGTGGCCCGCGGTGGCGACGACGTGCACGGGTCAGCTCCCTGTTCCCGGTCCGGCCGCCCCGGGCGGGACCTCGGCCAGGCGCACCGCCCGCGCCAGCAGGGCGTCGGCCTCCGGCGGCACCGCCCGCAGGTCCAGCAGACAGCGGCCGTCCTCGACGCGGGCCATGACGGCGGGGTCGGTCGCGCGCAGCGGGGCCGCGTAGGCGGCGGGCAGCGAGACGGCGGCGCTCGGCAGCGTCACGCCCGGCGCGCCGCCGCCGCCGACCACCGCCTCGGTGTCGACGGCACGGCTGTCGAAACCGTCCGAGCGCAGGCCCGCGGCGAGGTCCCGGGCGCGTTCGCGCACCCGTACGGGGTCGGCGCGCAGCGCGGTGACGGTCGGCGGGACGGGGCCGCGCACGGTCGCCTCCAGGGCGGCCAGGGTCAGCTTGTCCACGCGCAGGGCACGGGCCAGCGGGTGCCGGGCCAGCCGCCGCACCAGTTCCGCGTCGCCCAGGACGAGTCCGCACTGCGGTCCGCCGAGCAGCTTGTCGCCGCTGGCGGTGACCAGGGACGCCCCGGCCCGCAGCCAGCTCGTCGCGTCGGGCTCCCCGGGCAGTGCGGGCTCCGGGGTGAGCAGGCCCGAGCCGATGTCGGCCACCACGGGCACGCCCAGCGGGGCCAGTTCGGCGACGGACGCCTCCCGGGTGAAGCCGGTGACGCGGAAGTTGGACGGGTGGACCTTCAGGACGAAGCCGGTGTCCGGGCCCACGGCCGCGGCGTAGTCGGCGGGTGTGGTGCGGTTGGTGGTGCCGACCTCGCGCAGCCGGGCGCCGGTGGAGACCAGCAGGTCGGGCAGGCGGAAGCCGTCCCCGATCTCCACCATCTCGCCCCGGCTGACGACGATCTCCCGTCCCTGGGCGAGCGCGGTCGCGGCCAGGACGAGCGCCGCCGCGCCGTTGTTGACCACATGGGCGGCCTCGGCGGCCGGCACGGCGCGCAGCAGGGCGTCGAGCGCGGCCCGCCCCCGCCGGGAACGGGTCCCGGTGGCGAGGTCGAGTTCGACGTCCGTGGTGCCGGACGCGGCCAGCACTGCGTCCCGGGCCGCCTGCGAGAGTGCGGCCCGGCCCAGGTTGGTGTGGAGCAGTACGCCGGTGGCGTTGACGACCGGGCGCAGGGCGCAGGCGGTGGCGGGGAGGGCGGCCACGGCACGGTCGGCGATCTCGTCGGCGGGTACCTCGCCCGCCCGGGCCCGGGCCTGCACTCCCGCGACCACGTCCTTGACCAGCTCCCGTCCCAGCCGCCGCGCCGCCGCGGTCAGCCGGGGATCGGCCAGCAGCACATCGGTGCGCGGCAGCCGCCGCCGCTCGTCGACGGGCGGGCCGGCGTCCGCCGCGCCGGCGTGGTCGCGCGCCATCTCGTGCTCCTCCGCTCCGGCCCTGCCGACGGCAACCCGGCCAGGCTAGGCCGACGGCCGCTCCCGGAGCCCGCGCCGCACCGTGCGAACCCTGACGCCGGGTGTGAACCGTGCCGAGGTCACGTACCGCCCTCGGCCTCGCGCCGGGCGTCGAGGCGTTCGCGCTGCGGCTTCACCACGTACGCCGGGTCCTTCGTGGACGCCACGCCCGCCTCGAAGGTCCCGAACCGCTGGAACCCGCTGCCCGCCAGGAGCGCGAGACCGCCGAGCGCGGCGGCGACCCGGCTGCGGCGGGCGAAGGTGAGGGCGGCGCATGCCCCGCCGATGGTCAGGTACTCCGACGCCTTGCGCATCCGGTGGGCGGCGCCGAGCGTGAACGTCGAGGTCTCGAACTGCGGCTTGCGGTCGATGAGGTGGGCCGCCACGATCTCGGTCGCGGCCCCGAGGACAGCCAGTCGGCGGGCCGGGCCCGCCTCGGCCGGCGGGGCACAGATCATCGCCAGACCGGCGCCGCTCGCCGCGGCGGACCCCGTGAAGACGAACGGCAGCTCCTTGTGGGCCTCGTGCCAGGCCGGCACCGCCGTCTGGGAGAGCAGAACGGCCGTGTACGAGGCGAGCGCGGGGGCGAGCGCGGCAGCGGAGACGCCGCCGAGCCGGGCCGCCCACTGCACGGCGGTGGTGAGCCCGGTCCGGTCCAGCCAGGTCTTCGGCACGAGTTCGGCGATGCCGGCCAGGGAGCAGCCGGGGCCGTACGACATCAGGATCCAGGTGCCCATCGACATCGGGGAACTCGGCTTCGCCACCCGCATCATGTGGTGGAAGCGCAGCGGCCGGCCGAGGTCGCCGATGAGGAGGTAGCTGCTGGCGAGCAGCGCCCCGAAGCCGCCGACGCGGCAGGACCTGCGCATCTCGGGCCGCCCGGTCAGGTCGGCACCGACGGCCAGCAGGGCGGCGCCGGCCGAGAGTCCGCCGGTGAGGAGGTAGGCGGGGACCTTCCACTCCCAGACCGGCGGCTTCAGCACCGGGCGTCCGTAGTAGGACCGGAATTCCGCGCGCGGGACCATCGGCTCCTCGCCACCGCCGCCCCCGCGGTGCTTCCCGCCCCCGCCGCGCCCGGTCATCGACGGCCTCCCCTGGCGAAGACCGCGGCGGACGCGGCCACCATCATCCCGGCCGCAACTGCCGCGTGCTTCCACATGGATCCCAGGTCACGGGTGGTGACGACCGGGTCCGGCGGCAGCCCGTAGACCTCCGGCTCGTCGAGGAGCAGGAAGAACGCGCCGTCGCCGCCGACCCCGTCGTCGGGGTCGCGGCCGTACAGCCGGGCCTCGGGCACGCCCGCGTCGTGGAGCTGTTCCAGGCGGGCGTCGGCGCGCTCGCGCAGTTCGTCGAGGACGCCGAACTGGATGGAGTCGGTCGGGCAGGCCTTGGCGCAGGCCGGTTCCAGACCGCCCTTGAGCCGGTCGTAGCACATGGTGCACTTCCAGGCCCGGCCGTCGTCGGGGCGGCGGTCGATGACGCCGTAGGGGCAGGCGGAGACGCAGTAGCCGCAGCCGTTGCAGATGTCGGGCTGGACGACGACGGTGCCGAACTCGGTGCGGAAGAGCGCCCCGGTGGGGCACACGTCCAGGCATGCGGCATGGGTGCAGTGCTTGCACACGTCCGACGACATCAGCCAGCGGAAGTCGGTGCGGGTCTCCGCGCCGCTCCCGGCGCCGGGCAGGTCGAAGCTGGGGAAGCCCAGGTCGACGGGTTCCGTGCCGAGTTCGGCGCCGGCCCGGTGGCCCGCGTCGTGCAGGGCTTCCTCGACCACCTCGCGGGTGGTCTCCGTCCCGGACGGTCCGGTGGGCAGGCCGACCAGACCGGAGTCCTGGTCACCGAGCCGCAGGTCCTGCTCGATGAAGGCGACGTGCCGCCAGGTGCTCGCGCCGAGCGAGCCGGTGTTGTCGTAGGACATGCCGAGCAGGTCGAAGCCGTCCGCCGGGACGTCGTTCCACTCCTTGCAGGCCACCTCGCAGGCCTTGCAGCCGATGCAGACGGAGGTGTCGGTGAAGAAGCCGACCCGGGGCGGGTGGTCCTCGGGGTGGCCGGCGTCCCCGGCCGGGTCCGCCAGCGGGCCGAAGAAGCTGTTCTCGTGCTCGCTCATCAGGGTTCCTCCGGCCCTTCAGTGGTGGCCGGACGGCCGTCGTCAGGCGGCCCGTCCGTCCGGTGGCCGTGGGCCGTCACCTCGCTGGTGCCGGTCCTCGTGGTGATCCCCGCCCGGCGCCGGTAGTCCTCGACGTAGGCGAGGAGCGCGGGGCCACGCGGGCGCCGCCCGGGCCGGATGTCGCAGGTGAGCACCTTGCTCTCCTGGATCAGCACGTTGGCGTCGGCCACCACGCCGATCAGGTCGTTGACGACGTCGCCGGTGGTGATGCCGCGGCTGCCCCAGTGGTACGGCATCCAGATCTGGTGGACCGTGTGGCCGTCGAGCCGCAGCGGGGCCAGCCGGTCGGTGACGACCACCTTGGCCTCCACCGCGGTCCGGCTGGTGATCACGTGCGCCCAGCCCATGTGGTGCAGTCCGCGCTCGGCGGCGAGTTCCGGTGACACCTCCACCGTCAGTCCGGGCTGGAGCTCCGCGAGATAGGGGAGCTGACGGCTCATCGCGCCGGCCGTGTGGTGCTCGGTGTACCGGGAGGCGGTGAACACGTACGGGAACACGTCGGTGTGGGGCTCGGGAGGCGAGGGGTTGTACGGGTTGTCGGTGCGCGCGTAGGTCAGCCGGGTCGGGTTGGACTGCTGGGTGTAGAGCGGGTTGCGCACCGGGGACTCTTCGGGTTCGTAGTGGGTGGGCAGCGGCCCGTCGACCAGGCCGGTCGGTGCGAACAGCGCCGCCTTCCCGTCGCCCATCATGATGAACGCGTCGTCCCCGGTCAGCGCGTCCGTACCGGTCGCCTCCGGCGGCGGCTGGTAGTGCGGTGGCTTGTGCCGCTGGAAGTCGGGAACGTCGTGGCCGGTCCACTCACCGCGGTCCCCGTCCCACCAGACGAGGGCCTTGCGCGCGCTCCACGGCCGGCCGTCGGGGTCCGCGGACGCCCGGTTGTAGAGGACCCTGCGGTTGAGCGGCCACACGAACCCCCACTGGTTGTCGGTGATCGGGTGCTCGAACCGCGAGGTGCGGCGCCGGGCCTGGTTCGTCTCGTTCGCGAAGACGCCGCTGTAGATCCAGCAGCCGCACGCGGTGGTCCCGTCGTCCTTGAGCTCCTCGTAGGAGTTGACGGTGCGTCCGGTGGTGAGGTCGATGCCGTTGATGTGGCGCAGGACGTCCTCGGCGGACGGTTCGTCCCCCTGTTCCATCGCGTAGTCCCAGGCCAGATCGAGGACCGGCCGGTCGCGTTCGTCCTGCGAGCCCGCCAGCTTCTCCCGGACGATCCGCCCGAGGTGGTAGAAGAACCACAGGTCGGAGCGGCGGTCGCCGATCGGTTCGAGCGCCTGGTCGCGCCACTGGACCATGCGCTGGGTCTGGGTGAACGTGCCGCTCTTCTCGACGTGCGAGGCGGCGGGGAAGAAGAACACCTCGGTCTTGCAGGTCTCGGTGGAGATCTCGCCCGTCTCGATCTCGGGCGCGTCCTTCCACACCGTCGCGCTCTCGATCATCGCGAGGTCGCGGACGACCAGCCACTCCAGGTTGGCGATGCCGAGCCGCTGGAGCCGTCCGTGGGCCGACCCCACCGCCGGGTTCTGCCCGACCAGGAAGAAGCCGTACACCGTGCCGGCGATCATGTCCATCGCGGAGCGGTAGGTGCCGTGGTCGCCGTTGATCCGCGGCAGCCAGTCGTAGCGGAAGTCGTTCTCGGGGGTGGCCGCGTCACCCCAGTACTCCTTGAGCATGGAGACCATGTACGTCCTGGCGTTCGCGAAGTACCCCTTGCGCATCACATGGCGTACGTCGTCCACGAACCTGGTCAGGCTGGTGTGGGTGACGTTGGGCATCGGCAGGTAGCCGGGCAGCAGGTTGTACAGGGTCGGGATGTCCGTGGAGCCCTGGATGCTGGCGTGGCCGCGCAGCGCCAGGATGCTCCCGCCGGGCCGCCCCATGTTGCCCAGGAGGAGCTGGACGATGGCGCCGGCCCGGATGTACTGGGCGCCGACGGAGTGCTGTGTCCAGCCCACGCTGTAGACGAGCGAGGTGGTCCGCTCCCGGCCGGAGTTCTCGGTCCAGGCGCGGCACACGTCGAGGAACTGCCGCCGGGTGATGCCGCAGACCCGCTCCACCATCTCCGGGGTGTACCGGGAGAAGTGCCGCTTGAGGATCTGGAGCACGCAGCGTGGGTGCCGCATCGTCGGGTCCGTCGCGATCCGGCCGGCGGTGCCGGGCAGGGCTTCGTGACCGCCGGCCGACTGCGCGGGGGTGGCGGAGATGAGTGTGCTGCCCTGCCTGCCGTCGCCCTTGCCGCCGACGCACTCGTACGCCCAGCTGCTGCTGTCGTACTTGCCGGTCTCCGGGTTGTAGCCGCTGAACAGGCCGTCCAGGTCCTCGGTGTCCTGGAAGTCCTCGCGCACCAGGAACGTGGCGTTGGTGTAGGCCCGCACGTACTCCTCGAAGTGCAGGTCGTTGGCGAGGATGTAGTTGACGACGCCGCCGAGGAAGGCGATGTCACTGCCCACCCTGATCCGCACGTGCTGGTCGGCGTGCGCGCTGGTGCGGGTGAACCGGGGGTCGATGTGGACCACCCGGGCACCGAGCTTCCTGGCCTCGATGACCCACTGGAAGGCGACCGGATGGGCCTCGGCCATGTTGGAGCCCATGATGATGACGCAGTCGGCGTCCGTCAGGCTCTCCGGGGTGTCCGTGGCACCGCCACGGCCGAACGAGGTTCCCAGACCGGGAACCGTGGCGGAGTGTCAAATGCGCGCCTGGTTCTCGATCTGCAGGGCGCCCAGGGCCGTGAACAGCTTCTTGATGAGGTAGTTCTCCTCGTTGTCCAGCGCCGCGCCGCCCAGGCTGGCGAAGCCCATGGTGCGGCGGAGCGGGTTGCCCTGCTCGTCGGTGTCCTGCCAGCCCCGGCGACGGGCGTCGAGGACCCGGTCGGCCACCATGTCGAGGGCGGTCTCCAGGTCCAGGTCCTGCCATTCGGTGGCGTACGGGGCCCGGTAGCGCACCTTGTCCTCGCGCTGCGGTCCGGTGACCAGCTGCTTGCTGGAGGAGCCCTTGGGGCACAGGCGGCCGCGGGAGACCGGGCTGTCCGGGTTGCCCTCGATCTGGGTGACCTGCTCGTCCCGGACGTAGACGTTCTGGGCGCAGCCGACGGCACAGTAGGGGCACACCGAGTGCACGACCCGGTCGGCGTCCTCGGTGTGGGGCTTGAGGGTCCTCGACCGCTTCGACTGGACCGCCCTGCCCCGGCCCAGCCGGTCGGCTCCGGTGATCTGCCGGTACACCGGCCACAGGTCCGCCCACCGTTTCACGCCCATCCGCCCGCTCCTTCGCGTCAGGGCCCCCGGCCTCGTCTCCACGCTACCCGCGGGGCGGGCCGCGGCAAGTTCAGGGCGCCACGGGCCGGGACCCGGCCTGACCTGCGGTGGCGAGCGAGCGTACGGCGTCGGCCAGCATCCCGGCCGCCCGGTCCACGTCCGCCGCTGTCGTCCAGCGGCCCGGCGACAGCCGTACGGCGGCCAGCGCCCGGGTGTCGTCCAGGCCCATCGCGCGCAGTACCGGCGACGGCGTGTGCGTCCCGCTGTGGCACGCCGAGCCGGTGGAGGCGGCGAGGTACGGCACGGCGGCGAGGAGTTCGTGGCCCGTGGTGCCGTCGACGCTGACGTTCAGGGTGCCCGGCAGGCGACGGGCGCTTCCGTTCAGGCGCACCCGGCCGGGGAGCGCCTCGGTGAGCGCGCGGTGCAGGCGGTCGCGGAGTGCCTCGACGCGCCGGGCACCGCCGTCGGCGAGTTCGGCGGCGGCGAGCTCGGCGGCGGCACCCAGTGCCACGGCGAGGGCGACGTTCTCGGTGCCGGCGCGGAGCCCGCCCTCCTGGCCGCCGCCGTAGACCAGGGGTTCGAGGCGGACGCCGGCCCGTACGCGCAGCGCGGCGACGCCCTTCGGGGCGTACATCTTGTGGCCCACGACGGTCAGCAGGTCGGCGCCGAGCGTGCGTACGTCCACCGGGATCTTGCCGGCGGCCTGGGCGGCGTCGCAGTGGAACAGCGCGCCGTGGTCGTGGGCGAGCCGGGCCAGTTCGGCGACCGGCTGCAGGGTGCCGGTCTCGTTGTTGGCGGCCATGACGGAGACCACCGCGGTGCGCTCGTCCAGCGTCGCGGCCAGGTCGGCGGGGTCGACCAGGCCCTCCCCGTCGACGGGCAGGTACGTCACGTCCACGCCGTGCAGCCGGTGCAGGGCGCGGCAGGTCTCCAGCACGGCCGGGTGCTCGGTGACCTGCGTGATCACTCGCCGTCTGCCGGCGGCGGAGGCGAGGACGGCGCCGCGCAGCGCGAGGTTGTTCGCCTCGGACCCGGAGCCGGTGAGCACCATCTCCCACGGCTCGGCTCCGACGAGTGCGGCGATCTGTCCTCGGGCCCGGGTCAGCGCGGTGCGCGGTGCCTGCGCGTAGGCGTGTGCGCTGGACGGGTTGCCGAAGCCGTCGGCCAGGAAGGGCAGCATCGCCTTCACCACCCGGGGGTCGACGGGGGTGGTGGCGTTGTGGTCCAGGTAGATCGGAGCGTCGTCCTGGCCGTGCGGCTCCGGCGTGTTCTTCATGGTCCTTGCGCCTTCGTTCGACTGAGGCTGTGACGTTCCGTGGGTGTCACATGAAGTTTCGGGTGTGCAGTGCGGACAGTTCCGCCGCCTCGTCGTCGGGGAACCCCAGGCGGGCCAGGCGGTGGCGGCGTCCTTCGCCCATCTCCTTCTGCAGGTGCCGCACCGCCTGCCAGCCGCGGGCGATGTCCCGCGGCGCCCAGGAGCCCGCGGCGAGCAGCACCAGGGAGTCGAAGACGTCCTGGTTGAGTCCCGCGGTGCCGGTCAGCGCGTCGTGCCGCCGCTCCACCGCGGCACGCAGCCGGCCGTGCAGCAGCGGGTCGACCGTGGCCCGGTGCTCCAGATGCCCGACACCGAACGCCACGTGCCGTGCCTCGTCCTGGCGGACCAGGTGGCTGATGCGGCGGGTGACCGGGTCGGGGGCGTGCCGCTCCAGGAAGGACAGGAGGTTGAGGAAACTGCCCTCCCCGAGCACGGACAGCAGGAAGGACGCGATGGAGAAGTCCGGTTCGGTCAGCAGGGTCGCCAGGGACGCCCGGCCGCCCACCGAGGAGGTACCCATCTCGCCGCCGCGCAGCAGCGCCCGCCGGGTGAAGACCTCCACATGTCTGGCCTCGTCGGCCGCCTGCACCGCGAGCAGCTGGAGCACCTCGCGGAAGTGCGGATGGACCTGGACCAGCAGCCGCCCCGGCACCACCAGGGCGGCCTGCTCGTTCTCCACCAGGTAGGTCATCACCTGGACGACGGCGGTCTCGATCTCGTCGGGCAGGGTGAAGTCCTCGTCCCAGTCCACCGCGCGGTAGGGGTCCCACTGCGAGGCGACCGCCTGCCGGTACAGACGGGGCGCGAGGTCGGTCCACGCGACGTCCCTGTCGACGACGGCGAAGGGCACGTCCGGTCCGCCCGCCTCCACCAGCGCTCCGCGCGCGGCGAGGCCCCAGTGCAGGGGCGCCCGGTCCGCGATCCCTCCGGCCGACTCCCCTCCGGCGCGTTCCGCCCCGTGCAGGCGGGCGCCCGCGACGGGGCCCGCCCGCAGCCGCGCGACCACCGGCGCTTCCCGCGGGTCCGCGGCCGCCAGCTCGTGCCCCTCATGGCGGCACCAGACGGCCAGATGGGGCAGGAGCGCCGGGTCCGTCCCGAGCACCTCGACCAGGGTTCCGGGCGGTGCCTGCCGCAGGGCGCGGCTCAGCAGCAGCCGCGCGCCCTGCTCGAAGCCGAGTGTGCCGAGGTCGGCCGAGACCGCGCCGGCGGCTGTCACGGCCGGTAGCCGGCCGCGGTGATCCGGCCGCTCGCGTCGTAGAAGCCGGTGGCGTCGACGGCCGCGGTCAGCTGCCCGAAACCGGTCTCCCGGCCGGGCAGCCACCGGGTGAGCCCTTCCAGGTCCAGGAGTCGGCGCACCTCGGGATCGCTGTACGACATGGAGAGCAGCAGCGCGGTGAACCGGTCGCCGAGCTCCTTGTCCAGGGACGGTCCGGCCGCCAGCACGCAGTGGTCGTAGGGCTCGGTGCGCGACAGCAGCCGGGTGCCACCGGGCGGCAGGGTGCCCTCCTGCCCGAACAGCAGATGGCCGGCGTCGATCATGCAGGCGGCGTCCGCCTTCCCCGCCACCAGCGCGCGGGCCGCCTCCCGTTCGCCGCCGATGTGGTCGCCGTGCAGGCCCACCCCGGTGTCATGGCGGCGCACCTCGAAGTCGGTGCCCGCGACCAGGCCGAGATCGGCCAGGTGGTGCAGCGGGATCAGGGTCGACTGGGGCGAGTCGACCGCGCCGACGGCGACCGTCCGGCCTTTCAGATCGGCCGTCGAGCGGATCTCGCCGTCCGCCCGGACCACCACCACGGAGGTCAGGTCGCGGTCGGTGTCCCGCATCACGAGCGGCGTCACCTCCGCGCCCGCGGCGGCGGCCAGCCGGCGGGTGCGCAGCCAGGCCAGCGGTGAGTGCCAGGCCGCGTCGATCCGCCCGTCGACCAGGTCCTGTGCCTGCCGCTCGTAGTGGGCGTAGAGCACGAAGTCGAAGGGCAGACCCTGCGCGAGGAGCCAGGACCGGAAGCCGGACCAGAGGGTGACGACCTTCGGATCGTAGGCGACGGCGCCGAGGACCAGCTCCGGCATCAGGCCTCCTCGAAGAGCGGGAGGCCCAGTTCCACGCGGCCGCAGAAGTCGTGCAGCGCCTCGGTGGTGGGTGCCATCACCCGGGCCGCGAGGGCGTCCCGGAACCGTCGCTCCACGCCCCTCTCGCGGCGGAAGGCGGCGCCGCCGCACAGGCGCATCGCGCCGTCCGCCACCTCGGCGGCGGTCTCCGCGGCGAGGGCCTTGATCTGCAGGACCCGCAGCGTCGCCTCGGGGCGTCCGGTCTCCGTCGCGGTGAGAGTCTCCTCCAGCAGGGCGCGCAGCGCGTCGGCACGCAGTCGCAGCCCCGCGAACTGGTTGCGGGTCATCGGCTGCTGGGCCAGCGTCCGGTCCAGGTGCGCCAGGCGGGTGTTGCGAAGGTGCTCGGCGGTGAGGCCGAGCAGTGCTTCGGTCACGCCGAGCGAGAAGGCCGCGCTCAGCACGAGGAAGCACGGCAGCACCACTTCGAGAGCGGTGTTCAGCCCCTCTCCGTCGGCGGCCAGCAGCGCGGACCGGGGCACGGACACGGCCGTCGCCGACACGGGGCTGGACGCGTTGCCGCGCAGGCCGAACCCGTCGTAGTCGCCCTGTACTTCGAGTCCGGCGCTGCCCGCGGGCACCAGCCACAGCGACATCGGTCCGTCCGCCCGCAGCGGCCTGCTGGACCAGACGTAGCTGTCGGCCTCGCCGGCCGCGGTGACCCAGGACTTCTGCGCGTCCAGGCGCACCGCGTCGGCGCCCTGGGGCTCGGCGGTGCTCACCGGGGCCCAGAAGTGGCTGCGGGAGCCGCGCTCGGAGAAGGCCAGGGTGGTCAGATGGCGGCCGGCGGCGATCTCGCGCCGGACGTCGTCGGGGGCGTGCCGGTCGAGGACGGTGACGGCCGAGTAGTGCATGAGCAGCACCATGGCCGTCGACCCGCACGCACCCGCGAGCCGTTCGATCACCTGGGCGGCCTCACGCAGTGCCGCGCCCGCTCCGCCGTTCTCCCGCGCGCTGAGCAGCCCCAGCAGCCCGGCCTCGCCCAGCGCCCGGATCCCCTCCCGCGGGAAGCGGCCGGCCCGGTCCACCTCGTCGGCGAGCGGCCCGACGAGGTCACGGACCAACGCGTCGAACGCGTCGGATCGGAGGTTCGGGGATTCGGTCATGATCGTCTGCACGATTTCACACCTTGATGTGGAGTGGTTACTAAATGTCCAATTCCTCGGGCCAGTCAAGCATTCCGTCCGGTGCACGCGACGGAGCGCGCGCCGAGTGACCGACCGCAACCGGTGCGATGCGCCGACACGCACGTCACCGACCGCGGGCGCGTGCCGCCGCCGGCACGCGCCCGCCGCCGCTCAGGGTGTGTAGACCGTCGGGCGAGGTGCCGTTCCCATCCCGTCGCCGATGAAGAAGCTCGGGTGCGGTGGTTGGTTGTAGGCGGTGTTCTGCCAGGCCAGGGCCGTGCGGTACTGGGTGTCGTGGAGGAGGGTGGTGATCTTCGTACTGGTCTCGTACGGGGTGGAGTAGATCCGCAGGGCCGTGTTGTCCGTAGTCGGCCAGACCACCTCCTCGCGCCAGTCGCCGAGGATGTCCCCGGACAGGGCCGGGGTCGCCTTGGTGCTGTTGTCGGAGTGGACGCCGGCGCCGGTCAAAAGGCGGGTGTCGGATGTCGTGCCGTACTTGTCGATGCGGGTGTCGTCCAGGAGTTCGCGGACCGGGTCACCGTCCCACCAGGCCAGGAAGTTGATGCTGGAGGGCTTGCGGCTCGCGACCACCGTGCCCTTCGGGTCGCGCACCCCGTCCGCGCGTGACGACCAGGACTCGGCGCCCGCGCTGCCCGCCCAGATGTCGCCGGAGACACCCCGGCCGTTGTCGCCGTTGGCGGGCGTGGACCAGATGATCTCGCCGGTTCCGGCATCCGCCATCCAGGAGGCGGGCTTGGAGCTGTCCTCGTCGACCTTGAACTCCTCCAGGCCGGGCCGGGACGGGTCGAGGTCGCCGACGTGCAGGGCGTCGCCATGGCCGTTCTTCGTCGTCCACAGGCCGTTGCCGTTGTCGTCGACGGCCATCGAGCCGTAGACGATCTCGTCCCTGCCGTCCCCGTCGACGTCCGCGACGGACAACTGGTGGTTGCCCTGGGCGTCGTAGCCCTTGCCGGTGTTGGCGGAGGAGTTGGTGTCGAAGGTCCAGCGGCGGGTGAAGGCGCCGTTCCGCCAGTCCCAGGCGGCGATCACCGTGCGGGTGTAGTAGCCGCGCGCCATGATCAGGGAGGGGCGGGAGCCGTCCAGGTACGCCGTGCCGGCGAGGAAGCGGTCGACGCGGTTGCCGTAGGAGTCGCCCCACGACGACACGGTGCCGCGGGCCGGGACGTAGTCGACCGTGCTCATCGCCTTGCCGGTCCGGCCGTCGAACATGGTCAGGTACTCGGGGCCGGACAGCACGTAGCCGCTCGAATTGCGGTAGTCCGCAGGCGAGTTGCCGATGACCGTGCCCGTGCCGTCGACCGTGCCGTCCGCCGTCTTCATGGCGATCTCGGCCCTGCCGTCGCCGTCGTAGTCGTACACCTGGAACTGGGTGTAGTGGGC
This sequence comes from Streptomyces sp. NPDC048254, assembly GCF_043201895.1. NCBI lineage: Bacteria > Bacillati > Actinomycetota > Actinomycetes > Kitasatosporales > Streptomycetaceae > Streptomyces > Streptomyces sp. NPDC048254. The sequence goes on along the minus strand of NZ_JBICZJ010000003.1, from coordinate 145,584 downwards.
GCCGGAGCGGATGTTGCGGCCGAGGTCGACGCGCCACAGGCGGGTGCCGTCGAGCTTGACGCCGTCGAGGATCGTGTCACCGGTGTAGCCGGACTGGGAGTTGTCCTTGGCGTTCGTCGGCTGCCATTTGAGGACGAAGTCCAGTTGGCCGTCGCCGTCGAGGTCGCCGACGGAGGCGTCGTTCGCCTCGTAGGTGTACGACACCCCGTCGGGGCTGGTGCCGCCCGCGGGCGGGGTGATCGGGACGTCCTTGTAGCCGGTGCGGAACTGGACCGCGTGGACCGAGTCGGCCTGTTCGACGCCGTTCACGATCGCGCGGACCGTGTAGTCGGCCTGGGCCGGGGCGTCGGCGTGGAAGTAGTTCGTGGAGCCGGTGACAGGGGCGGAGTTGACCTTCGTACCGGCGCGGTAGACGTTGAAGGAGACGTTGTCGGGGTCGGTGCCCAGCCAGCGCCAGCTGACCAGGTTGCCGGCGTCGGTGTGGACACTGACCACGCCCCGGTCGAGGGCCTCGACCTGGCGGGCGGTGGCCGCCTGGGCGCTGCCCTCGGTGAGGGCGGTCAGGCCGGCGCCGACCAGGGCGGCCGTGGTGGTGAGCGCCGCCAGGACGGCGGAACGGCGTCTGCGATGCGGGTGCTGCACGGGACATGCCTTCCGGGAGACGGACGGGTTCCTCCGTCAGTCGGCGCCGTCCGCCCCGGAGTTGCCGTGTCTTTCGGCCAGTTCGAGGGCGATGGGCTTCAGCCGCGGGCCGGTTTCCCGAACGCCCGGACGCCGAAGCGGGGGTCGGGGCGGCGGCGGTCCTGGCCGGGCAGGGCCGCCAGTCGCTCGGCGAACTCCTCGGCGCGGGGGTCGCCGGGCGGCAGCACCGTGAACCAGCCGCGCCGCAGGTCGGCGATGGTGGAGCGGGGGGTGCGGCCCTGGCCGTGACCGAGGAAGCCGGCCTGTCCGGCGGGTGCCAGTCCGCTTTCCGAGGCGTGCGCCGTGACGACGGCGGCCGCGTCCGGGGCCGGGCGGCGCGGGCGCGGTGCGAGGATCGCGTCGATGTCGCTGCCGACGTCGTGCGCGGCGGCCTTGTCGACGGTGGTGACGTACACCCCGCCGGGCCGCAGCACCCGTGCGCACTCGGCGACGACGGCGCGGACCTCGGCGGTGTCCGCTATGAGGTGGAGCAGCCAGACCGTGGTCACCGCGTCGAACGTGGCGTCCGGGAAGGGGAGTCGGCGGCTGTCGGCCAGCAGGACCGACCCCGGCAGCCGGGCCGCCGCCAGCCGCGCCATGCCGTGGGCGCGGTCCGCCCCGGTCACCTGGAGCGCGGGACGGGCGGCGGCGAGGCGGCGGGTGACGATGCCGGTGCCGCAGGCGAGGTCCAGGAGACGCCCGGGGCGCCCGGGGCGGTCGGGGATCAGCCCGAGGACGGCGCCGGCGGCCGCCTCGGCGCGCGCTTCGCCGCCGCGCGTCGCGTCGTAGGCCCCGGCTTCCTGGTCGTAGTCGAGCACATGGCTCAGTGTGCGCCGTGGCCTGGGGCGATGTCCTCCACTCTGCGGGCGAGTTCGAAGTCCAGGCCGGTGACGGCACCGCCCACGCTGTGGGTGTTCACGGTGAGGGTGACCGTGTGGTAGCCGAGGGAGAGGTCGGAGTGGTGGTCGAGCTCGTCCTGGATCCGGGCGATGTGCACGACGAGTGCGGCGGCGGCGAAGTGCGAGTCGAGACGGTAGACGCGGGCGAGCCGGTCGCCGTCCACCGCCCAGCCCGGCAGCTCGGCCAGCCGGTCCTCGATCTCCTGCTGCGCCAGCGGTTCGACGGCCATGTTGCGGCTTCCTTCCCTGAGATGCCCGGAGGCGTACGTGGGTTCAGCCTGCCACGACCGGGCCTTCCGGGCGCGTTCGCACCGCGGTGCGCGTCGCCTCGCGGCCGGCGCCCTCGACGGGAGCCGCCGGCCCGGCCCGGCCGGCCGGCCCTCTCTGGATACGGCCACCCGCCCCCTCCTCGGCCACCGTCACCCGTGGGCCTCTCGGCTACGGTCGTCCGCATGACCACTGTCGCCGCCGGCCCCGCCGCCTCCCCGCCCGCCCCCGACGGGAAGGGGGTCGGCCCGCTGCTGCGCGCCTGGCGGGAGCGGCGGCGGGTCAGCCAGCTGGAGCTGGCCCTGCGCGCCGACTCCTCGGCCCGGCACATCAGCTTCGTCGAGACCGGCCGCTCGCGGCCCAGCGAGGAGATGGTGCTGCGGCTGGCCGAGCACCTGGACGTGCCGGTGCGGGAGCGCAACGCGCTGCTGCTGGCGGCCGGTTACGCCCCGCACTACCCGGAGACCCCGCTGGACGACCCGGCGCTGGACGCGCTGCGCGACGGCATGGAGCGGCTCATCCAGGGCTACGAGCCGTATCCGGCGCTGGTCGTGGACGCCACGTACACCGTGGTCGCCGCCAACCGGGGCATCTCGATGCTGCTGGAGGGCGTACCGGAGTCGCTGCTCGCGCCCGCGCCGAACGCGATGCGGCTGACGCTGCATCCGGAGGGACTGGCACCGCGCATCCGCAACCTGCGCGAGTGGCGCGGGCATCTGCTGGAGCAGATGCAACGGCAGATCGCGCTGCACCGCTCGGACGCGCTGCGGGAGTTGTACGAGGAGGTCGCCGGCTATCCGGCCCCGGCGGGCGTGGACGACGGCCAACCCGCCGAACCCGTCGCGTGGTTCGCGCTGCCGATGCGGATCGAGCACCAGGGGCGGGTGCTGTCGTTCGTGTCGTCGATCTCGACGTTCAACACCCCGATGGACGTGACGGTCGCCGAGCTGGCCATCGAGACGTTCCTGCCTGCGGATCCGGCGACGACCAAGTACCTCCACTCATTGGCAAGTTGACGCAAGAGGTTGCTTCGACCAGGTGTGCGGGGCGGCATCGCGTGGCACACTGCTCCCCGTACTTGTGCACGTAGGGGAGGCGTGGCGTGAGTGAGCGGCGTGCTGCGCCCACCGTAGGTCAGGTCGTGCTCGGCAAGCGGTTGCAGGAACTGCGGGAGGCCTCGGGCCTCGGCCGGGACGAGGCGGCCCGGGTGCTGCGGGTGGCACAGGCGACCGTACGGCGGATGGAGATGGCCGAGGTCGCGCTGAAGATCCCGTACGTCCAGGTGCTGCTGGAGACGTACGGGGTGCCCCCGGAGGAGCACGCCGCGTTCGTGCGGCTGGCCGAGGAGGCCAACCAGCCGGGCTGGTGGCAGCGGTTCCACGACGTACTGCCGGACTGGTTCAGCCTGTACGTGAGCCTGGAGGGCGCGGCCCGGGTCATCCGCTCCTACGAACCGCACTTCCTGCCCGGCCTGTTGCAGACCGAGGCGTATGCGCGGGCCGTGCTGGAGGCCGGGACGATAGGCCACAGCGACCCCGCGGCCGTGGAACGGCATGTGTCGCTGCGCCTGACCCGGCAGCGGCTGCTGGAGCAGGACGATCCGCCCCACCTGTGGGTGATCATGGACGAGACGGTGCTGCGGCGCCCGGTCACCACCGACTGCGCGGTGCTGCGCGAGCAGGTCGACAAGCTGCTCGCCTTCGTCGAACGGGACCGGATCACGCTCCAGATCGCCGAGTTCGCGAGCGGCCCGCACCCGGGGACGTACGCGCCGTTCACGCTGTTCCGGTTCGGCGAACCCGAGCTGCCCGACATGGTCTTCACCGAGTATCTGACCGGCGCCCTGTACCTGGACTCCCGCGACGAGGTCGGCGCCCATCTGGAGGTCCTGGACCACATGACGGCCCGGGCCGCCTCGGCGCATCGGACCGAGGAACTGCTGCGGGAGTACCGTGACAACCTCTGAGGAGCAGCGACCGTGACCGCATCCGAGCCCGCACCCACCGCCGTCGACACCAGCCGGCCGCATCCGGCGCGGGTGTACGACTGGTGGCTGGGCGGCAAGGACAACTACCCGGTGGACGAGGAACTCGCCCGGAAGATCCTCGCCGTGGACGGCACGGTGCTGCGCGGGGCGCGCGCCAACCGCCGGTTCATGCAGCGGGCGGTGCGCGTCGTCGCCGAGTCCGGGACCCGCCAGTTCCTGGACATCGGCACCGGCATCCCCACGGAACCGAACCTGCACCAGGTGGCGCAGGGCGTCGCGGCGGAGTCGAGGGTGGTGTACGCGGACAACGACCCGATCGTGCTGCGGCACGCGGAGGCCCTGCTGCGCGGCACGCCCGAGGGCAGCACCGCCTACGTCCACGCCGACGTCCGCGACCCCGACACCCTGCTGGCCCACGCCGCCGAGACCCTGGACTTCGCCGAGCCGATCGCCCTGTCGCTGGTGGCGCTGACCCACTACCTCGACGACGACCCGGACGGCGACGACGTCCACGGCCTGCTGAAGAGGTACGTCGACGCGCTCGCGCCGGGCAGTCATCTGATCCTGTCCCAGGTCACCCCGGACCTCAGCCCCGAGGCCGTGGCACAGGCGGCCGCGCACTTCCGGCGCAGCGGGACGCCCTTCCACCCGCGTCCGCTGACCGGCTTCCACCGCTTCTTCGACGGCCTGGAGCTGCTCGGCCCCGGGGTGATCCCGGTCTCCGGCTGGCGCCCGGACCCCGAGGACGTGGCCCTCCAGCAGGAGGGCATCGTGCCGGTGTACGGAGCTGTGGCCCGCAAGGCCTGAGCCGTTCGGTCGCTCCGGACCGACGACCCGGTCGTTCGGCTCCGCCGGGTGACCCGTTCGGATCGTCTGGACAGGTGCGTTCCCCTGCCCGCCCCTAGCGTCGAAGCGACGGGTGAGCAAGGGAGCTCAGGTGACCGACACGCAGACACCTCCCAGGGAACCCGGTGCGGCGCTGCTCGGTGCCGCCCGGTTCTTCCGCCCCGGCACGCCCGCGCCCGATCTGCACAGCGTGGCCCTGACCGGCGGCCGGGAGGGGGACGCCTACTACCGGGACCGCTGGAGCCACGACAAGGTCGTGCACTCCACGCACGGCGTGAACTGCACCGGCTCCTGCCGCTGGAAGGTATACGTCAAGGACGGGATCATCACCTGGGAGACCCAGGAGACGGACTACCCGTCGGTCGGCCCCGACCGCCCCGAGTACGAGCCGCGCGGCTGCCCGCGCGGTGCCGCGTTCTCCTGGTACACGTACTCGCCGACCCGGGTGCGGTACCCGTACGTCCGGGGCGTGCTGCTGGAGATGTACCGGGAGGCGAAGCGCCGGCTGCGGGATCCGGTGGCCGCCTGGGCGGACATCCAGAACGACCCCGAGCGGCGCCGCCGTTACCAGCGGGCGCGTGGCAAGGGTGGCCTGGTGCGGGCCACTTGGGACGAGGCGGTGGAGATCGTCGCCGCCGCCCAGGTGCACACCATCGCGGCCTACGGCCCGGACCGGATCGCCGGCTTCTCGCCCGTCCCGGCGATGTCGATGGTGTCCCACGCGGCGGGTGCCCGCTACCACTCCCTCATCGGCGCCCCGATGCTGTCGTTCTACGACTGGTACGCCGACCTCCCGGTGGCCTCGCCGCAGGTCTTCGGCGACCAGACGGACGTCCCGGAGTCGGGCGACTGGTGGGACGCGGCCTATCTGATGATGTGGGGCTCGAACGTCCCGGTGACCCGCACCCCGGACGCGCACTGGATGGCGGAGGCCCGCTACCGCGGCCAGAAGGTGGTGGTCGTCGCCCCCGACTACGCGGACAACGCCAAGTTCGCCGACGAGTGGCTGCACCCGCACCCGGGGACGGACGGCGCGCTGGCCCTGGCGATGGGCCACGTCGTCCTGAAGGAGTTCTTCGTCGACCGGGAGACCCCGTTCTTCGCCGACTACGTACGGAAGTTCACCGACCTGCCCTTCCTGGTCACGCTCACCGAACGGGACGGCGCGTACGTGCCCGGCAAGTTCCTGCGCGCCACCGAGGTCGGGCAGCGGGGCGAGGGAGCCGAGTGGAAGACGGTCGTCCTGGACGCGGCTTCCGGCCGCGCGGTCGTCCCGAACGGCTCCCTGGGCTTCCGCTGGACCGACACCGGCAAGGGCCGCTGGAACCTCGAACTCGGTGACATCGAACCGCGGTTGAGCCTGTACGGCACTGAGATCGCGAGCGGGGTCGAGGTGCTGCTCCCGCGCTTCGACACGGACGGCGGCGAACACGGACAGGGCCGCGGAGAGGTGCTGCGGCGCGGGGTGCCGGCAACGCGGCTGGGCGGGACCGACGGCCCGCTCGTGACGACGGTGTTCGACCTGCTGCTGGCGCAGTACGGGGTGTGGCGGCACGGCCTGCCGGGCGCCTGGCCCGCGAGCTACGAGGACGCGGGCACCCCGGGCACCCCCGCCTGGCAGGAGCGGCACACCTCGGTCCCGCCCGCCAAGTGCATCAAGATCGCAAGGGAGTTCGCGCGCACCGCGGAGCGCTCCAAGGGCCGCTGCATGATCCTGATGGGCGCGGGCACCAACCACTGGTTCCACTCGGAGACCATCTACCGCACCTTCCTGGCCCTGCTCCAGCTGACCGGCTGCCAGGGCCGCAACGGCGGCGGCTGGGCGCACTACGTCGGCCAGGAGAAGTGCCGCCCGGTCACCGGCTGGGCCACGCTGGCCTCCGCCGACGACTGGTCCCGGCCGCCGCGCCAGATGATCGGCACGGCCTACTGGTTCCTCAACACCGACCAGTGGCGTTACGACCGTTTCGGCGCCGACGTCCTGGCCTCGCCGCTCGGTGAGGGCAGGTTCGCCGGGATGACCAGCGCGGACTGCCTGGCGCTGTCGGCCCGTTCGGGCTGGATGCCGTCGTACCCGACCTTCGACCGCAACCCCCTGGAACTGGGCGGTGTGTTCGGCGACCCGGTGGCCAAGGCGGTGGCCGAACTCCGGGCGGGGACCCTGAAGTTCGCGTGCGAGGATCCGGACGCCCCGGAGAACTGGCCGCGGGTCCTGACCCTCTGGCGGGCGAACCTGCTGGGCTCGTCGGCGAAGGGCGCCGAGTACTTCACCAAGCACCTGTTGGGCACGCACTCCTCGCTGCGCGCCGAGGAGGCGTCCCCGGACGAGCGGCCCCGTGACGTGACCTGGCGGGAGGAGGCGCCCGAGGGCAAGCTGGACCTGCTGCTCTCGCTGGACTTCCGGCAGACCTCCTCCACCCTGCTGTCGGACGTCGTCCTGCCGGCCGCCACCTGGTACGAGAAGCACGACCTGTCATCCACCGACATGCACCCCTATGTGCACTCGTTCACCCCCGCCGTGGACCCGCCCTGGCAGGCGCGCACCGACTTCGACACCTTCAAGGCACTGGCCGAGCGGCTGAGCCAGCTGGCCGTGCGCCATCTCGGGGTGCGCAGGGACCTGGTGGCCGCGCCGCTCCAGCACGACACCCCGGGCGAGATCGCCCAGCCCGGCGGGGTGGTGCGGGACTGGAAGCGCGGGGAGTGCGAACCGGTGCCCGGGGAGACCATGCCGAACCTGGTCGTGGTCGAACGGGACTACACGGCGATCGGCGGAAGATTCGCGGCACTCGGACCTCTGGTGGAGCAACTCGGCCTGCCCGCCAAGGGCATCGCCCTCAGGCCGGACCAAGAGGTCGCGTATCTACGGGAGTTGAATGGCACTGGCTTCGAAGGCCGCCCCTCCCTCGACACCGCGGTCAAGGCGGCGAACACCATCCTGGCGCTGTCCGGCACCACCAACGGCCGCCTCGCCACCCAGGGCTTCCGCACCCTGGAGCAGCGCACCGGGCAGGAGATGGCCCACCTCGCCGCCGAGCACGAGGGCAAGCGAGTCACGTACGCCGACACCCAGGCGGCGCCGGTCCCGGTGATCACCTCTCCGGAGTGGTCCGGCAGCGAGTCCGGCGGCCGCCGGTACACGGCGTTCACCCTCAACACCGAGCATCTCAAGCCCTGGCACACGCTCACCGGCCGCCAGCACTTCTTCCTCGACCACGACTGGATCCACGAACTGGGCGAGGCGCTCCCGGTCTACCGGCCGCCGCTGGACATGCACCGGCTCTTCGGCGAACCGCGCCTCGGCCCCGACGGGCAGCGGGAAGTGACGGTCCGATTCCTCACCCCGCACAACAAGTGGTCGATCCACTCCGAGTACCAGGACGACCTGTTCATGCTCGCGCTCTCCCGGGGCGGCCAGAACATCTGGATGTCCCCCCAGGACGCGGAGGCGATCGGGGTGTCGGACAACGACTGGATCGAGGCGGTCAACCACAACGGCGTGGTCGTGGCCCGTGCGGTCGTCTCGCACCGGATGCCGCCCGGCACGGTCCACATGCACCACGCGCAGGAGCGCACGGTCGCCGTCCCGAAGACGGAGACCACGGGCAGGCGCGGCGGCATCCACAACACGCTCACCCGGCTGATCCTCAAGCCGTCCCATCTGATCGGCGGTTACGCGCAGCTCTCGTGGGCCTTCAACTACCTGGGCCCCACGGGCAACCAGCGCGACGAGGTGACGGTGATCCGCCGTCGCGGCCAGGAGGTCGAGTACTGATGCCCCGTGACGGAGTCACTATCGGACGCTGCATGGCCCAGATCGCGATGGTCATGAACCTCGACAAGTGCATCGGCTGCCACACCTGCTCGGTCACCTGCAAGCAGGCGTGGACCAACCGGCGGGGCATGGAGTACGCCTGGTTCAACAACGTCGAGACCCGGCCCGGCCAGGGCTATCCACGCCGTTACGAGGACCAGGAGACCTGGCGCGGCGGCTGGGAGCTGAACCGGCGCGGCGCGCTGAAGCTCAAGGCCGGCGGGCGGCTGCACAAGCTCGCCGGGATCTTCTCCAACCCCAGGCTCCCGGAGATCAAGGACTACTACGAGCCCTGGACGTACGACTACAAGAACCTCACCGACGCCCCGCTCGGCGACGACTACCCGGTCTCCCGGCTCGACGGCAAGCCGATGAAGATCGAGTGGTCGTCGAACTGGGACGACAACCTGGCCGGCGCCCCCGCCCACGGCGACCTGGACCCGATGGTCGAGCGGACCCGGCAACAGGCGTCGGACAAGGTGCGGTTCGAGTTCGAGCAGACCTTCATGTTCTATCTGCCGCGCATCTGCGAGCACTGCCTCAACCCGTCCTGCGTGGCCTCCTGCCCGTCCGGGGCGATGTACAAGCGGGCCGAGGACGGCATCGTCCTCGTCGACCAGGACGCCTGCCGGGGCTGGCGGATGTGCGTGACCGGATGCCCGTACAAGAAGGTCTACTTCAACCACGCCACGGGCAAGGCCGAGAAGTGCACCCTGTGCTATCCGCGCCTGGAGGTGGGGCTGCCGACGGTCTGCTCGGAGACCTGCGTGGGCCGGCTGCGCTATCTCGGGGTGATCCTCTACGACGCCGACCGGGTGACCGCGGCGGCCGAGACCAAGGACGAGAAGGCGCTGTACGAGGCCCAGCTGGGCGTCTTCCTGGACCCGGAGGATCCGGCGGTGCGGCAGGCGTGCGAGGAGGCGGGCATCCCGTACGACTGGCTGGAGGCGGCCCGCCGTTCTCCCGTGTACCGGCTGATCCACACCTACCGGGTGGCGCTGCCGCTGCACCCGGAGTACCGCACGATGCCGATGGTCTGGTACATCCCGCCCCTGTCCCCCGTCGTGGAGGCCCTGTCCGAGACGGGCCACGACGGCGAGGACGCCCAGAACCTCTTCGCCGCGATCGACACCCTGCGGATCCCCCTCGCCTACCTGGCCGAACTGTTCACGGCGGGCGACACCGCGCCGGTGCGGGCGTCCCTGGAGAAGCTGGCCGCCATGCGCTCCCACATGCGGGCGCTCAACCTCGGCGAGGAGCCGGACGCGCGGATCTGCGCCGAGGTGGGGATGACCGCGGCGGAGATCGAGGCGATGTACCGGCTGCTGGCGATCGCCAAGTACGAGGACCGGTACGTGATCCCGACCGCGGCGGTCGGCGACGCCCGCCGACTGGAGGAGTCCGCGCTCCCGGACGGCTGCAGCCTCGACTTCGACGGCGGGCCGGGCATGGGCGGCGACGGACCCTTCGGCCAGGACTCGGGCCGGAAACTGCTCCCCCTGGTGTCGGTGGAGAACTTCCACCTGCTGCGCAGACGGCAGACCGCCGACACCCCGGACGAGGCTAAGGAGGCCTGATGTCCACGGACGCGGTGTTCTACCAGGCGGCGGCGCTCTGCCTCACCTACCCGGACGACGACTTCGTCGCCCGGCTGCCGCTGCTGCGCGAAGCAGCCCCGCAGCTGCGGGAGTTCACCGACCACGCGGCGGTGACCCCGCCGCCCGAGCTGGCCGCGCACTACGTGCAGGTCTTCGACTTCAAGAACCGGCACAGCCTCTATCTCAGCTGGTGGCACGACGGCGACACCCGCCGCCGGGGCATGTCCCTGGTCCGCTTCAAGGACGTCTACAAGGCGTACGGCATGGAGTTCACCGGCGAGGAGCTGCCGGACTTCCTGCCGGCGGTCCTGGAGTTCACGGCGCGCACCGGCAACACGGACCTGCTCACCGAGCACCGTGACTGCCTGTCGGAACTCCGGCGCAGGCTCTCCGACTTCGGCACTCCGTACGCGTACGTGCTGGACGCGGTCTGTGCGGCCCTGCCGACCGCACGCACCGGAGCCCGCCGATGAGCATCCTCCTGTGGGGCGCCCTGCCCTACGTCGCGTTCGCGCTGCTCGCCGCCGGCCTGGTCTGGCGGTACCGCTACGACAAGTACGGCTGGACGACCCGCTCCTCCCAGGTCTACGGGTCGAAGCTGCTCGACATCGCCTCGCCCGTCTTCCACTACGGCATCCTGTTCGTCCTGGCCGGCCATCTCATCGGCCTGTTCATCCCGATGTCCTGGACCGACGCGATCGGCGTGAGCGAGCACACGTACCACCTGTTCTCCCTGTACGCCGGTACGTTCGCGGGCGTCCTCGCGGTGGCCGGCCTGGCCCTGCTGGTCTACCGCCGCCGCACCCGGGCGCCGGTCTCCCGCGCCACGACTGCCAACGACAAGGTGATGTACCTGTTTCTGGTGGCCGCGCTCCTGATGGGCATGACCGCCAAACTGAGCCGCACCTCCGGCGACGGCTACCACTACCGCGAGACGATCGCCCCCTGGGCCCGCAGCCTCTTCACCCTCCAGCCGGAGACGGCCCTCATGGCCGGCGTCCCGGTCCTCTACCAGATCCACGCGGTCATCGGCATGACGCTGATCGCCCTGGTCCCCTGCACCCGCCTGGTCCATATGTTCAGCGCCCCGCTCCAGTACCTCTTCCGCCCCTACGTGGTGTACCGAGCCCGAGACCCCCACCAGCTGGGCCCCCGCCCGGAACGCCGAGGCTGGGAGACCACCCGCCACTGACTCCCAGCCGCTCCCGGCGGTGCCTCACCCGGCCGTACCCCTCTCGTCGTCCACGATCTCCGCGTCCATCACTCCCTCTTCGTCGGCCTCGGGCGGGCGCTGTTCTTCGGCCGAACCGCCGGAGGCGGACGCGTACATGGCCTGGCCCATGCGCTGGCTGACGGTCGCCAGTTTCTCCACGCCCTGGCGCAGCTCCGCGGTGTCGGCGTTGTGGTCCAGCAGGGTCTTGAGCTCGGTGATCGCCGATTCCACGTCGGTCTTCGTGTCGGCCGGTACGCGCTCCTCGTTGTCGCGGATGAACTTCTCGGTCTGGTAGACGAGTTGCTCGGCCTGGTTGCGGGTCTCGGCGGCCTCGCGGCGGTTGCGGTCCTCCTCGGCGTACTGCTCGGCCTCCCGCATCATGCGGTCGATGTCGTCCTTGGGGAGGGCGGAGCCGCCGGTCACGGTCATCTTCTGCTCACGCCCGGTCGCCAGGTCCTTCGCCGAGACGTGCATGATCCCGTTCGCGTCGATGTCGAAGGCCACCTCGATCTGCGGTACCCCGCGCGGGGCCGGCGGCAGGCCGGTGAGGTCGAAGACGCCGAGCTTCTTGTTGTAGGCGGCGATCTCCCGTTCACCCTGGTACACCTGGATGCCGACCGAGGGCTGGTTGTCGGTGGCGGTCGTGAAGATCTCCGAACGCCGGGTCGGGATCGTGGTGTTGCGCTCGATCAGCCTGGTCATGATGCCGCCCTTGGTCTCGATGCCCAGGGACAGCGGGGTGACGTCCAGCAGCAGGACGTCCTTGACGTCGCCGCGGATGACGCCCGCCTGGAGGGCGGCGCCGACCGCCACCACCTCGTCCGGGTTGACGCCCTTGTGTGGGTCCTTGCCGGTGAGTTCCTTGACCAGGTCGGTGACGGCGGGCATCCGGGTCGAGCCGCCGACCAGGATCACGTGGTCGATCGCGGACAGCTCCACGCCCGCGTCCTTGACGGCCTGGTGGAACGGCTTCTTGCAGCGGTCCAGCAAGTCCGCGGTCAGCTCCTGGAACTGAGCGCGCGTCAGCCTCTCCTCCAGATGCAGCGGGCCCTCGGCGGATGCCGTGATGTACGGCAGGTTGACCGACGTCTCCGTGGACGAGGACAGCTCGATCTTCGCCTTCTCGGCGCCCTCGCGCAGCCGTTGCAGCGCCATCCTGTCGTTGCCCAGATCGATGCCGTACTGCCCCTTGAAGCGTTTGACCAGGTGCTCGACGACCCGCTGGTCCCAGTCGTCGCCGCCCAGGTGCGTGTCGCCGTTGGTGGCCTTGACCTCGATCACACCGTCGCCGATCTCAAGGAGGGAGACGTCGAAAGTTCCGCCCCCGAGGTCGAAGACGAGGACCGTCTGCTCCTCGCCCCGGTCGAGGCCGTAGGCGAGCGCCGCGGCGGTCGGCTCGTTGATGATCCGCAGCACCTCCAGGCCGGCGATCTCCCCGGCCTCCTTGGTGGCCTGCCGCTGCGAGTCGTCGAAGTACGCGGGTACGGTGATCACCGCGTCGGTGACGTCCTCACCGAGGTACGCCTCGGCGTCCCGCTTCAGCTTCTGCAGCACCCGCGCCGACAGCTCCTGGGCCCGGTACCGCGTGCCGTCGACGCTCCCGCTCTCCGGGAACCGCCAGGCACCGTCGCCCATGTGCCGCTTCACCGAGCGCGCGGTGCGGTCCACGTTGGTCACCGCCTGCCGCTTGGCGACCTCGCCGACCAGCACATCCCCGTTCTTCGCGAAGGCCACCACCGACGGGGTGGTGCGCGCCCCCTCGGCGTTGGTGACGACGGTGGGCTCACCGCCCTCCAGGACGGCCACCACCGAGTTCGTCGTACCGAGGTCGATCCCGACCGCACGTGTCATGTCCGTCCCCTTCCGCCCAGGGCACTTCCCCGACTCCAGCACAAAACTTGAGCGGGCCGTTGTCAATGCCGGGTACCCCGTAAACGACGATGCCGCGCCCCAGGACGGGGACGCGGCATCCGAAGAGGTACGACGGTCAGGCGAGCTTCGCGTCCAGGGTGATGGTGGTGCCGGCCAGGGCCTGGCTGACCGGGCAGTTCTTCTTGGCGTCCTCGGCGGCGGCGGCGAAGCCGGCCTCGTCCAGGCCGGGCACCGTGCCCTCGACGGTCAGGTGGATCCCGGTGATGCCCTCACCCGGCTGGAACTTCACGTCGGCGTTGGTCACCAGCCTGGTGGGCGGGGTGCCGGCCCCGGCCAGGGCGTGCGAGAGGGCCATCGAGAAGCAGCTGGAGTGGGCGCCGGCGATCAGCTCCTCCGGGCTGGTCTTGCCGTTCGCCTCCTGGGAACGCGAGGCCCACGTGACCGGCTGCTGGCCGATACCGGAGGAGTCGAAGGTGATGACACCGTTGCCCTCGAGGAGGTTGCCTTCCCAAACGGTGTGTGCGGTGCGCGTGGTGGCCACGGTTGTTCCTTTCGGCGTACGAAGGCGAATGAACCGGTTTCGCTGCCTCCCATCCGATCACATCCGGGCTCACCGCACGCGGAAGACCGGCCCACGGGGAGTGAACGGCAGGCGACGGCCGTCGGGGACGAGGTAGGCGTGCTCGCGCCGCACCCGCAGGACGTCGCACCAGCCGTCGGTGATCACCAGGAGCGGTGCGGTCGGCGGGAAGTCGTCCGCGCGCTGCAACAGGTCGATCCCGGGCTGCAGGACGGTACCGCCGCGGCCGTGCACCCGGACCCGCCCGGCGATCTCGGTCGTCGGCAGGTACCCGGCGTCGTGCGGGGCGGCGTCGCAGAACACGACACGGGCCGCCGGTACGTCCCGGGCCTCGGCGTAGGAGGCGATCGCGCCGAGGGCCTTGCCCAGCAGGGTGCGGTCCATGGAGCCGGAGGTGTCCAGGACCACGCCGAAGGTGCAGCGGGCCACCTCCTCGGGCGGGAAGTACCGGCCGGCGCGCGGGATGTCCGGGGTGGACGACTGCCGGCGGGAGGGCCGGGCGTACGACCGTACGGCTTCCGGCCGGGGCACGAACGCGTCGAACCAGCGGGCCAGTTGGGCGTCCCAGGGCAGCGGCGGATGGCTGAGCGCGCGGATCTCCTCGACCAGTCCGCCGGGCAGGAACCCGCGGTCCTGCGTCTGGTGCAGGTCGAGTCCCTGGCCGAGGCCCCGGCGGTAGAACTCGTCGAGGTCGACACAGGCGCCGGGCGGCCCGAGCGGCGCGCCCAGGACATCGCCGCGCCCCTTGCCGCGCAGGGTGGCCAGGCGCCGCATCCGGCGCAGGTCGACGGCGATCCGGTCGTACACCTCCTCCGCCGACAGGTCCTTCAGCTCCGGGTCGTGCAGCAGCCCTTCGGGCATGGTGCCGACGCGCATCTCGACCAGCCAGCCGTTGATCACGTAGTCGCAGGCGACGTTGAAGAGGTAGGGGTCGCGGCCGCCGAGGCGGTCGCCGTGGCGCAGGGCGGCGTGCAGCATCTCGTGGGCGAGGACGAACCGCCACTCCTCGTCGTCCAGGGTGCGCAGCGGGTTGACGTAGATCTCGCCGGCCTCGGGGTTGACGGCGGCGATCGCGATGTCGTGGGCGCGGGCCAGTTCGGCGTCGGCGACCAGCTTGATGCCGGCCGCGATCCCGCCGAGCAGCGGATAGGAGGAGACGAACCAGCTCAGCGCCTGTTCCCAGGGGCGCAGCGGGGTCGGCGGCCCGGTCATGGAGGCGCGGCGGCCGCCGGCCAGGTCCATCGCCCGGGACATGGTCCGGGTCAGCGCGTGCGCGAACGCGACCTGCCAGTCGGGGACCTGGCCGGCCCACTTGTCCCAGGAGAGGAGCAGCTGGTCGGGTTCGCCGCCGCTGGTGCCGCCGCGCTCGTAGGCGGCCGGGACGCTGCCGGCTCGGCGCCAGCCGGCGGCGAGCCGGTCCTCGTCGCCCTCCGGATAGGACGCGGGCAGGTGGTCCGGTGCCTCGCCGACCGGGAAGGTCGCCAGGAAACGGTTGACGACGGTGCAGCGGGCGGCGAGGTCGTAGCGGTCGGGCTGGGTGCGCTGCCCGGTGGCGGCCGGCAGGTGGCCGAAGCCGAGATGGATCGTGCCGTGGGCCAACGCCCAGGCCCACTCGGCCGGTTCGGCGCGCCGGGTGGCGTGGGCGTGCAGGACGCCGTCGGAGTCGGCCCGTACCAGCCCTTCGTGGGGCGCCAGTTCGCACTTCTCGTGCCGGCAGAGGGTGAACTCGACGGCGCGCAGGGCCGGGTTGGCGCGCAGCAGCTCGACCCCGGCCGCGAAGTTCTCCGCGGCCGGGTCCTTCTTCTGTTCCTTACGGCCGCCGCGGCTCATCGCCGGGCCTCCACCAGCCGGGGCATGTCCCGGGCGGCCTCGATCAGGAACCAGGCGGGCAGCACCGGGTTGCCCTCGGCGTCGGAGGCGATGACGGTCTGGGCGACCTCGACGGAGATCTCGGCGAGCTGCACGAGCAGCGACTTGGCGCGGTACGCGGTCTGCCGGCCGTTCGCCGACATGTGCTCCTTGTCGACGGGCAGCTCCTTGACCAGCCGCCCGCGGAACGACTCGGCGAGGTAGTACAGCAGGTCGCGGTCCTCGATCCGGTGCGGCCAGCCGGCGTCGCCCCTGAGGATCGCCTCGATGCCGAACCGGCTGCGCACGATCTTGACGTATCCGCAGAAGGCGGTCGCGTGGGCCGGGGTGAGCGTGCCGTGCGCGAGGACCTTGAGGGTCTCCTCGTCGAGGTCGCGCCCGAAGGAGTGCAGGGCGTCGGAGAGCATGTGCCAGGAGCGCGGGGTGGAGAACGGCTCCTCGGTCTTGGGCGGCTTGGACCACAGATGGTCGGGGCGGTCGGTGAGGTGGTCCAGGATCCACGGGTGGATGCCGTTGCCCGCGGCCCAGGCGAGCCAGTCGTGCGCGGAGGCCGCCAGGTGGACGTGGGCCAGCCGGTTGACGAGCGCGGAGGCGATGGGTCGGGCGAGGGCGTTGTCGGTGGCCCGGTTGCCGGCGCCGATGACGATCGACCCCTTCGGCAGCTCGTAACTGCCGATCCGGCGGTCGAGAATCAGCGAGTAGAACGCTTTCTGCACATCCGGGGTGGCCGCGTTCAGCTCGTCGAGGAAAAGGCAGTACGGCTCGTCGCGGGCGATCGCCTCAGGCGGGCAGAACACCGACCGCCCGTCACGGATCTGCGGAACGCCGATCAGGTCCTCGGGCGCGAGCTGGGTACCGAGCAGACTCACACACTCCAGCCCCAGCGACTCGGCGAACGCCCGCACCAGCGAGGACTTCCCGATCCCGGGCGCCCCCCAGATGAACACGGGCCGCACGGTGGCAAGGCCAAGAAGAAGCTCGGGGAGACGGGCGGGGGTGACGGTTACGGCTGCCTGCAAAGGGAGGGCTCCTGAGGAGTGTTCGAGGGACTTGCGACTCGAATCAGTGTGTGCCGGGAGCGAGAGGAACGCAGCTGATTTATCCGGGCTGGACTGGAGCGCCCCGTCAGGGGCGCGGGGCTGTGTCAATTTGCGGCTCCGCCGCGCGGGCGCGACCAGCCCCCACCTGCCCGCGCTGAACGAACTACGCGGCCGTCTCCTCGCCGGCAGGCACCGGCACCTGCGGCCCGTCCGCCTCCCCAAGCCACCGCCGCAACACCCCGTGCACCGCCTCCGCCCCCACCAGCTCCTCGCCCTCCTCCACCGGCGCGGAGACGCAGACCGGCGACAACAGGAACGGCCTCCCCTGCGCGCCCCCCAGCCCCCCGTGCGACCCGATCTGCTCCTCGAACGCGAGGACGTCGCCGCCCTCCGGGTCGTACGACGAGTTCACCATGATGTCGGCGGTGTGCGGGAACGAGTGCGTTCGCCGGACGGCGTCCGCCGCGCCCGCCCCGAAGACGGCCAGCGGCCCCGGATGCGCGTCGAGCCGGTCCAGGGGAATCTCCGCGCCGTACGCCCCAAGCACCACCCCGTCGTGCTCCTCGCTGCGCACCAGCAGGAACCCGATGCCGGGGTGGTTGGCGAGGGTGGTGAGCAGGGCCGGGTACCGGGCGTCTATCTCCTCCGTGGTCATGCGGTGCGGCACGTCCGGGAAGGAGACCAGGCCGAGGTTGCCGGAGGCGAGCACGACCGGTTCCGAGTACCGGGTCGGCCGGTGCTTCTCGCCGCCTTCCTCGACCGGCCTGCGCAGGGCCGCGCGGACGGCGGCCCGGGCCTCGGCGCCGCTGTGTGTCCGCTCGGCGCGGCGCGGCACGTGCAGCCCGCAGCCGGCCCGGACCAGGTCGCCGAGGGTGAGGCCGTACCGGGAGTGGAAGGTCTCGCCGGGGCTCTGCCCGTGGTCGGAGAGGACGACGATCCGGTACTGCCGCGGCGCGTGCTCGGCGACCTTCCCGATCAGCGCGAGGGCCCGGTCCAGGCGTTGCAGCACCTTCTCGGCGTCGCGGCTGTGCGGCCCCGAGTGGTGGGCGACCTCGTCGTAGGCGACGAGGTCGGCGTAGACGGCGGTGCGGCCGGCGAGCAGGTCGCCCATGACCGCGGCGACGACGACATCGCGTTCGACGACGGTGGCGAAGGCGCGGACGAAGGGGTAGAGGCCGCCGCGTTTCACGCGGGGCCGCTGCTTGCGCATCCGGGCCGTGACCGACTGGCCGAGCTCGCGGCCGACCTCGGCGAAGAAGGAGAGCGCGGTGCGGACGGAGTTGGCCGGGTCGGAGAAGTAGGCGAAGTAGCCGGCGCGGGAACGGTTCTCCCGGCCCCGGCGCCGGGTGGCTATGGACAGCACGAGCGCCTGTTCGTCGGCGCCGCCGCTGAAGAGGTTGCCGCGGCTGGCGCCGTCCAGGGTGAGCAGTCCCCCGTCGGCGGTGCGCTCGACGGCACGGCGCTGGAGTTCGGCGGCGCTGGTCGGCCGGTTGCAGACCATCACCTCCCGGCTGTCCTTCTCGTACCAGCGGAAGGCCGGGACGTCGAAGGTGGAGCCGTGCAGGATGCCCAGCTGGCTGGCGCCGGTCTGGCTGGACCAGTCGGTGCGCCAGGCGGTGAGCCGGTGGGTGCCGTCCAGCCAGGCGGCGACCGTCGGCATCAGGCCCTTGGCGACGGCGGCGGTGAGGACGTCGTGGCCGACGCCGTCGAACTGGAGGAAGACGGTGCCGGGGGTGGCCGGGCAGGGCGGCCGGGAACTGCGGCGGCGGGTGGCGAGGCGGGAGAGCCGGCGCCGGTAGGCGTCGTCGTCACGGACGGCGAGGGCACCGCCGGTGGCGGAGGCGACGGCGGACATCACGGCGGCCACGATCACGGCGGTCTCCGGGGCGGCCTCGCTCTGTCCGGAGGGGTTGATGCGCAGGGCGACGAGGAGGAGGGAGCCGTTGAGGAAGAAGACCAGCAGGCCGAGGACGAGGGCCGGCACCAACAGCAGCAGTCGTACGAGAAGGGGCCAAACGACGGCCGACAGGACACCGAAGGCACCGGCACCGAGGGCCGCGGTCACGGCGATACGGGTGGCGCTGTCACCGTCGGCGGACTGAAGCTGGAAGTCGGGCAGGATCCCGGCGAGGACCAGCATGGTCACGGTGGACACCGCCCACACCACGACGCTCCGCCCGATCTGACTGACGAACCGCCGCCACCGCACGCCCCACCGACCTCACGTCCGCGACCCGCGTCCGCCGCGGGTCTGCTGCCGCCAACACTGTCACACGGCCGTGGACGCGAGCGGGCTCACCTCCCGTCGTACCCCGCCGTCGGCATCGACAGCCTCCGGTGCACCCGCGCCTTCATCTGGGCGTCGTAGCAGGGCTCGGCCCGCCCCACCGTCTCCACCCGCACCCCGCGTCTCGCGCACTCCGCCGTGAAGTCCTCGACCGACGACAGCGCGCTCTCCAGTACCCGTCTGCTCGGTGCCACGAAGACGTCCAGGCCGGGCCGGACACCTGCCCACAGGGCGCTGTGGTCGTGGCGCAGCCCGCGGACCAGGAGTTCCCGGGCGATGACGTACCCGTGCTCCAGTGCCCAGCGCGCGCACATCGCGTGCTGGCTGCGGGAGTCGACCAGGAAGGGGTCGATCTCCAGTTCCTCCAGGGGCGTCAGACTCGCGATGGCGGTCACCCGCACCGGCGCGAGCCCGCGGTAGGCACCCCGCACCTGTCCCATGGCGTCCCCCCTCACCTCCGGGTTTCGCCGCCGACCCTACTCCTGCACGTAGGCTTCGGGGAGTCGCGCGAAGGAGGCAAAGAGGTGCCGGTGGAGATCACCTGGTGGGGTCACGCCACCTGCACGATCGAGGATTCGGGCGTACGACTGCTGACCGATCCTCTGTTCGCGCGCAGGCTCGCGCACCTGCGCCGCCGCCGGGGCGCCCCGCCGCCGCCCGAGGCCCGTCGTGCGGACCTCGCGCTCGTCTCCCACCTGCACGCCGACCATCTGCACGTCCCCTCGCTGGCCGGGCTCGCCCCGGGCACGCGCCTGCTTGTGCCCCGGGGCGCACCACGGGCGGTGCCCACGCTCCGTCGGCTCCGGCAGCTGCGGATCACCGAGGTCGGTGTCGGGGACGAGATATCCGTCGGCCCACTCGTCGTACGAGTCGTACCCGCACGTCACGACGGGCGCCGGCTGCCGGTCGGCCCGCACCGCTCCCCCGCCCTCGGATATGTCGTCGAGGGTGCGGCACGGACGTACTTCGCCGGGGACACCGGGCTGTTCGACGAGATGGCCGAGGCGGTCGGACCGGTGGACGTGGCCCTTCTGCCGGTCGGCGGGTGGGGGCCCTACCTCGGAGAGGGGCACCTCGACGCCGGGCGGGCGGCACGGGCGCTGGCCCGGCTGGCGCCGCGCAGCGCGGTGCCGGTGCACTACGGGACGTACTGGCCGATCGGCATGGACGGAGTGCGCCCCCACGAGTTCCATGCGCCGGGCGAGGAGTTCGTGCGCCTGGCGGCGGAGTACGCGCCGCGGGTGGCGGTGCACAGGCTCGGTCACGGGGAGAGTGTGCGGCTGGAGGTCGCACGGTGAGACTGCTGGCGGTGATGGCGGCCGCCGGCGCCACGGCGGCCACCTCGTCGACCTCGTCGACCGAGTCCACCCAGCAGGCGATCGGCTATCCGACGCTGTTTCTGCTGGTGCTGGTCGGGGCGCTGGTGCCGGTGGTGCCGACGGGGGCGCTGGTGAGTTCGGCGGCGGTGGTGGCCTTTCACCAGACGGCGCCGTTCGCGCTGGCGCTGGTGCTGGTGACGGCGTCGCTGGCCGCCTTCCTGGGGGACGCGGCGCTGTACTGGCTGGGGCGGCGCGGGATGCGGTCGAAGAACGGGTCGCGGTGGCTGGCGGCGATCCGGGCGCGGGCGCCGGAGGACCGGCTGGAGCAGGCGCAGGCGAGGTTGGCCGAGCACGGGGTCGCCGTACTGGTGTTGTCACGGCTGGTGCCGGCCGGGCGTATCCCGGTGATGCTGGCCTGTCTGCTGGCCGACTGGCCGTTGCGGCGGTTCGCACGGGGGAACGCACCGGCCTGCGTGGCGTGGGCCGTGACCTATCAGTTGATCGGGATTCTGGGCGGGTCGTTGTTCCCGGAGCCGTGGGAGGGGGTTGTGCTGGCGGTCGCGCTGACCGTGGTGATCAGCGCGATGCCAAGTGTGGTGCGGCGAGTTCGGGGTGGTGCGGTGCGCGGCTGACTGCGGGTGCCACGCCCTATGAGGCGCTGAACTCCAACACCTTTGACCCCCCGACCGGCAGATCCCACAGGTTCTCCCGGTCCAGCCCCGCCTTCTTCCAGGCCGCCCGTACCCGCCGCAGCGGCTCCAGCACCGGCTCTGCCGAGAGGATGAAGGTGCCCCAGTGCATGGGGGCCATCCGCCTCGCCCCCAGGTCCTCCGTCGCCCGGACCGCCTCCTCCGGGTCGAGGTGGACATCGCTCAGCCACCACCGGGGGTCGTAGGCGCCGATGGGCATCAGGGCGAGGTCGATACCCGGGTAGCGGCCGCCGATGCGGGAGAACCAGTGGCCGTAACCCGTGTCGCCGGCGAAGTAGACGCGCTGCCCGTCGGCGGCGGTGAGGACCCAGCCGCCCCAGAGGCTGTGACAGGTGTCGGTGAGGGTGCGCTTGGACCAGTGGTGGGCGGGGACGAAGTCGAAACGGACGCCGGGCAGTTCCGCCGCCTCCCACCAGTCCAGCTCGGTGACGGTGGTGAAGCGTCGGCGCCGGAACCAGCGGCCGAGGCCGGCCGGTGCGAACACCGGGGTGTCGCGCGGGAGGCGGCGCAGGGTGGGGGCGTCCAGGTGGTCGTAGTGGTTGTGGCTGATGACGACCGCGTCGACGCGCGGCAGTGTCTCCCAGTCGACGCCGACCGGGGTGACCCGGGCCGGGGTGCCGATGATGCGGCGGGACCAGACGGGGTCGGTGAGGACGGTCAGGCCGCCGATCCGGACGACCCAACT
This sequence comes from Streptomyces sp. NPDC048254, assembly GCF_043201895.1. Classification (NCBI taxonomy): domain Bacteria; kingdom Bacillati; phylum Actinomycetota; class Actinomycetes; order Kitasatosporales; family Streptomycetaceae; genus Streptomyces; species Streptomyces sp. NPDC048254. The sequence continues at coordinate 123,917 of NZ_JBICZJ010000003.1, read as the reverse complement.
GGCGTGCCCCGCCCAGGTGACGGCGACCGTGTCGGTGTCGACGCGGGGCAGCGGACCCGGTTCGTAGGGCAGCCGGAGGATGTCTGCGAGGCCCTCACGCCCGGGGCGGACGGAACCTTCGCGGGCGAAGCGGGCCATGGCCTTGAGGCCGGGCAGGGGTGCGGTCAGACGGTCGTGGAAGGTCCGCGGCCAGACCCGGAGTTCACCCAGCGGGCGGGGTTCGGCGAGCGGCGGGAAGGGCGGCGTGTAGGGAGTCGGGGTGGTGGGGGTGGTGGTGGCGTCCCGGGCCGTCGTGGCAGTCGGGTCGGCAGTCGTCGCAGTCGTCGTGGCGGACCCTGACTCATGCGTCTGCTGCGTCTGCTGCGTCATCGAGGAGGCTCCCATCGCTGAGCGTCGTCGCGGAGATCGTCGAGTACCGACCTCAAGGACATCAACGCGCGTTGCACGTGTGGCAGTTCCAACGGTGCGGGGGACGTGAGGCATTCCAGGCGTTCCTCGTCGGTGCCGCCCAGCAGTGGCCCGGTGGCCAGCCGGACGCGCAGCGCCTGGAGGTCGTCGCCGAAGCGGTGGCCGCCGGGCGCGGGCATGCCGAGCCGGGCGGTGAGGAAGTCCTCCAACTCCTGTGCGTCGCCGACCCCCTGGGCGCCGAGCGCGGCGCGCAGCGGTTCCAGGTCGGCATACAGATGACGGCCGGCCTGCGGGGGCCGGGCCACGCCGCCGCCGGCGACCACCGCTGCGTGCACGGCGGCGGCCACGCGCGCGTGCAGGCGTACGGCGTCCGCCCGGCGGGCGGTGACGGGCTCGGGCTCGTCGAGCGCGTGGGCGGCGGCGACCGCGACCGGTCCGGCGAGGCGGGCGCCGAGCGCGGTGAGGACGTCGAGCACGCGCGCGTGCAGGGCCGAAGCGGTGTCGCCCTCGGGGAACCGGGCGACGGCGGCGGGCCAGCCGGCCGGCAGCAGGGCGCCGGCCAGGTCGCTGACGACGGTGACCCGGTCCGGGAGCATCTCGGCGGGGCTGAGCAGCACGGTGGCGTGCGGCGCGTGCAGGGTGTCGCGCCAGGTCTCGTCGCTGACCAGGTGGAGTCCCTCGCCGGTGGCCGCCTCGACGGTCGCGTGCAGCAGCTCGGGCGGGGCGACGGTGGCGGTCGGGTCGTCGGCGACGGAGAGCACCAGCAGCCGGGGGTCACCGCCCTCGTCCCGGACCCGGCGCACGGTCTCCAGCAGCGCGTAGGGGTCGGGTACGCCCCCGGACTCGGCCGGGGTGGCCACGTGGAAGACGGGCCGGCCGAGGAGTCGGGCGTACGGCGCCCACCAGGCGGCGCAGGGGCGCGGCACCAGGACGTCGCCGCCGAGCGCGGCGGTGAGCGCCAGCAGGAGGGCGGGGGCGCCGGGGCCCGCGGTCACCCGGCCGGGCGTGGCGGGCAGCCCGCGGCGCTCCCAGTAGCCGCGGGCCGCGTCGAGCAGCGCCGGACCGCCTCCGACGGGTTCCTCCCCGCCCCGGCTCGCGGCGGCGGCCAGCGCGGCGGAGAGTTCGGGCAGGACGGGCAGCCCGTCGTCGGGCAGGTGCGGCCCGTACCGGACGGGTCCGTGGCCCCGCGCGGGCGTGTCCCGGAGCGGCCCCTGATCCTCGGGATCCGTCCGCCGCATGTCCGCCTCCGCGCAGTCCGTGGTGCCGTGTGCCGTCCGGTCCGGGCCGTGCGCTTCGTCGGGTGGTGATGCGTACGGTGCCGGGGTCGTCGCCCCTCGGGTTTCCCGGTGGCGGCCGTCTCATCCGTCCGCGCGGGACCTCCCGCCGGCCAGCCGGTACACCGCGCCGCCGCACGCGGCCGCGATCAGCATGCCGCCCGCGACCAGTGCGGGAACCGAGTCCGTGAAGGCGCCGCCTGCCCCGGCCTCCACGCCGTGCTCGACGGTCGGTGGAGCGCAGTCCGTGTCACCGCCGGAACCGGAGGAGCCGAAGGAATGAGCGGAACCGGAGGGGGCACACTCGTGTCCGCCCTCGCCGCACGACTTCTGCCCCGCGGCACAGGGCCGCTCGCCATTGCCCCCGGTCGCCGTACCGCCCCCGACGTCGCCCCGAGAACCCGTGGCATCGTCACCCCGGCCACCTGTGCCTGCGTCACCCCGAGCAGCCGTCCCGTCGTCGTCACCCCAAGCACCCGTGCCGGTGTCACCCCGCGCGCCCGTACCGGTGTCACCCCGAGCGCCCGTGCCGCCGTCGCCCCAGGGAGCCGTGCCGTCATCCCCGTGAGGCACCCCGCCGTCCCCGCCCGGGACCGCACTGTCCCCGCCCGGGACCGTGGCACCGTCGGCCGGGGGCACGGCGCTCCCCTCATTCCGGAGGGCGCTCCCCTCACTCCCCTCACTGCCTGCGACCGTCAAGGGTGTGCTCCGGGGCGGCCCCTGCACCCTGCCCTCCGCCGGGCAGGTCCCGTCGGTCGTCGCGCAGGTCACAGAGACGGTGGCGGCGGGGCCGGCCACGGCGGCCGTACCGGCGGCGCCGAACGCGGCACCTGCCAGGACGGCGACGGACAGGGCGCGAGCGGTACGGCGCATGGGGTGACTCCTCGGAACGTACGACTCCGGGGACACGCGGCTGGTGCCCCCGCAGCCATCACAGCCCGCCCCACGCCGTGCCGCGCGCGGCCGACCCCCATTCGCGGGACACGCCGGTCCTTTCGGGTGACGTCACGGGCCGGTTCCGGCGTGTCGGCCCCTTGTCACCGGGTACGCGTCCCGCACCCCCGAAGCACCTGGAGGGAGACATGCAGCGAGGCAGTGACCGGCTGAGCGTTCACCGGGACGACGAGATGAAACACGAGCTGCGCGGACTGCTCAGGTCCGGGCATCCGACGCGCACCGAGGACTGGAACGACCCCGAGCCGCCCGCCGAGGACGACCCGGAGGTGTACCGCGCCCCGATGCAGCCGTGGACCAGTGACCGGCCGTCACCGGCGACCGTACGGCTGGAGCTGGCCCGGTCCCTGACCCGGCACGACTTCCCGGCGCAGCCGAGCGAACTGGTGCGGGTGCTCCGCCGTGGCCACGCCTCCGACGCACTCGTCCAGCGGGTCTCCCGGTTGCCGCGTTCGACGCGCTATCGCAACCTGCTGGCGTTGGCGGATGCGGTGGCCGGCGGAGAGTGAGCCGGACACCGGCGATGCAGCCGAGGAAGTCGAGGCAGTCGAGAAGCAAGGAGTGAACATCATGCGTATCGCGTTTCTGACCGCGCCCGAGGGCGTCGAGCAGGTGGAACTGACCGAGCCGTGGAAGGCGGTCTCCGACGCCGGGCACGAGCCGGTGCTGGTGTCGACGAAGCCGGGGCGGGCCCAGGGCTTCGACCATCTCGACAAGGCGGACACGTTCCCCGTGGACGAGGTGGTCGGCGACGCCTCGGCGGACTCGTTCGGGGCGCTGGTGCTGCCCGGCGGGGTCGCCAATCCGGACATTCTGCGGACGGACGAGCGGGCCGTGGCGTTCGTGAAGGGCTTCTTCGAGGCGGGCCGGCCGGTCGCGGCGATCTGTCACGCGCCCTGGACGCTGATCGAGGCCGATGTCGTGCGTGGCCGGACCCTGACGTCGTGGCCGAGCCTGCGGACCGACATCCGCAACGCCGGCGGCACCTGGGTCGACGAGCAGGTCCAGGTGTGCGGGGCCGGTCCAAACACGCTGGTCACCAGCCGTAAGCCGGACGACCTCAAGGCCTTCTGCGAGGCCTTCCTCGACGCGCTCCGCGAGGCCTGAGCCCGAGAAGGGCGCCGGTCTCAGCTCGCGGGGGCGCGCGGTGTCGCCGTCTCCGCGCAGCTGCGCTCCCGGGCGCCCTCCCGGGTGCGGCCGGCGGCGACGATGCGGCGCGGGTTGCGGCGCAGGTACTCGCCCTCCAGCTGGGCCATGCGCTCGTTGTGGGCGCGCAGCGCGTCGTTGGAGGCGTACAGCAGGGTGTCGTGGCGCGTCCGGTGGATGGTCTCCAGCTCCTTCATGAGCTGCTGGTCGTCCAGCCGGCTGGGGTCGACTCCGGTCATGGTGGTACCCCGCTCGTCGTGTCCGTCCCGGCGGTCCGGATTCCTGCATCCACTGTACGAAGGTCCGGGCCGCCGGGCCTGTCTAGCGGGCCCGCTCCACCCGGCGCTCGTCCCACACCGGCTCCGGGGTCTCGCGGACCCGGCCGTCGGTGCCGAAGACCAGGTAGCGGTCGAAGGCACGGGCGAACCAGCGGTCGTGGGTAACGGCCAGCACCGTGCCGTCGAAGGCCTCCAGACCCTCCTGGAGGGCTTCGGCGGACTCCAGGTCGAGGTTGTCGGTCGGCTCGTCGAGCAGCAGCGCCGTTACACCCTGTAGCTCCAGCAAGAGGATCTGGAACCGGGCCTGCTGACCACCGGAGAGCCGCTCGAAGGTCTGTTCGGCCTGGTTCGTCAGCTCGTAACGGCGCAGCCGGGACATCGCGGCGCCCCGGTCCTGGGAGTGTTCCGTCCACAGGATGTCCAGGAGGGTACGGCCCTGGAGCTCGGGGTGGGCGTGGGTCTGGGCGAAGTGCCCGGGCACCACCCGCGCGCCCAGCTTCCACTGCCCCGTGTGCGCCACCTCCTCCCCGGCCAGCAGCCGCAGGAAGTGCGACTTGCCGGAGCCGTTGGAGCCGAGGACGGCGACCCGTTCGCCGTAGAAGACCTCCAGGTCGAAGGGTTTCATCAGGCCGGTGAGTTCGAGTCCCGCGCAGGTGACGGCACGCACGCCGGTCCGGCCGCCGCGCAGCCGCATCCTGATGTCCTGGTCGCGCGGCGGCTCCGGGGGCGGCCCGGCCTCCTCGAACTTGCGCAGCCGGGTCTGCGCGGCCGCGTACCGGGAGGCCATCTCGTGGGAGACGGCGGCGGCCTGGCGGAGGTTCAGCACCAGCTTCTTCAGCTGGGCGTGCTTCTCGTCCCAGCGGCGGCGCAGTTCCTCGAAGCGGGCGAAGCGTTCGCGCCGGGCGTCGTGGTAGGTGGCGAAGCCGCTGCCGTGCACCCAGGCGTCGGCGCCGGTCGGCGAGAGTTCCACGGAGACGATCTTCTCGGCGGCGCGGGCGAGGAGTTCCCGGTCGTGGGAGACGAACAGGACCGTCTTACGGGTCTCCCCCAGCTGCGCCTCCAGCCAGCGCTTGCCGGGGACGTCGAGGTAGTTGTCCGGCTCGTCGAGCAGCAGCACCTCGTCGGTGCCCCGGAACAGGGCCTCCAGCACCAGCCGCTTCTGCTCACCGCCGGAGAGGGTGCGCACCTGCCGCCACTGGGCCTTGTCGTACGGCACGCCGAGCGCGGCCATCGTGCACATGTCCCAGAGCGTCTCGTGTTCGTAGCCGCGCACCTCGGCCCAGTCGGCGAGTGCCTGCGCGTAGCGGAGCTGGGCGGCTTCGTCGTCGACGGTCATGATGCCGTGCTCGGCCCGGTCCACGGCCTGCGCGGCCTCCCGGATCCCGGGCGGCGCCACCGACACCAGCAGATCACGCACGGTTGTCTCGTCCCGTACGGAGCCCACGAACTGGCGCATCACGCCGAGGCCGCCGCTCACGGTCACGGTGCCGCCGTGCGGCTTCAGCTCGCCGGAGATCAGCCGCAGCAGGGTGGTCTTGCCGGCGCCGTTGGGGCCGACCAGCGCGACGGCGGCCCCCTCACCGACCCGGAACGACACATCGCCGAGCAGGGCCCTCCCGTCGGGGAGGTAGTACTCGAGATGCGCGGCTTCCAGGTGTCCCATGGTCAGGGATTCTGCGTGGCACGTCCGAGATAGGGCAAACCGTTATCGGCCAGCCACCTTCGGCCGCGGGGCCGGAGGGGGCTGGTCGCGCAGTTCCCCGCGCCCCTGAAGGGGCGCGGGGAACTGCGCGAGCAACCACGACGCACCCGCACCCGAACACGTCGGCACCCCCGTGACGCACTCACTCCGCGGCGGACTCCAGCGGCTCCCCCGCCGGCCCGCTCTCCCCCGCCGGCTCCACCACCGCACCCTCCCAGGACACCGCCTTCCAGCCGTCGGCCGGAGAGCCCTCCAGGACGACCACGCCGGTGTTGTCGAGGGGGCGGGCGGTGGCGAAGGGGACGTCGACGTTGTCGGCGCGGGCCGCCGTCCACAGGCGGATCGCGGCGCCGTGACTGATCACGGCGACCGTCCCGGCGTCGCTCGCCGCGGCCTCGGCGATCACCGCGTCGTAGCGGGCCAGGGCCTCGTCCCCGGTCTCCCCGCCGGGCATGCGCAGCCCGGTGTCGCCGGCCGCCCAGGCGAACACGGTCCGCATGTACTCCTGGCCCCGCTCGGAATGGCCGGGCAGCAGCTCCAGGTCGCCGGCCGAGACCTCGCGGATGCCGTCGCGGACCACCGGGACCAGGCCGCGGGCGGCGGCCAGCGGCGCGGCGGTGAGCTGGGTGCGGGTCAGCGTGGAGACGTAGAGCACCTCGATGTCCTCGTCGGCGAGGGCCTCGGGCAGGGCCGCCGCCTGCTGCTCGCCGAGCGCGGTCAGACCGGGGCCCGGTACGCCGGTGTCGAGAAGGAAGTCGACGTTGGTCGGGGTCTGCCCATGACGTATGAGGAGCAGGCGCATCCGGGGGGTTCCTCTCACTCGACCGCACCGCGGGCAGGCAGGAAACAGCCACTTCAGGGTAACCGGACTCGCATGAGTCCCGATGTTGACCTGACGGTCCTGAAACCCGGTCGGCACGCGCTGCGCGACCGGCTGCTCGCTCTCGACCTGAGGCTGTTCGAGGTGGCGGCCGAGCGGAACTGGCCGTTCGCCGAGCCGGTGCTGCCCCGGCTGAGCCGCAGCGCCAACCACGGCGTGCTGTGGTTCGCGGCGGCCGCCGCGGTGGCCGCGTCCCGCACCCCCCGGGCCCGCCGGGCCGCCGCCCGCGGTCTGGCCTCGCTCAGCCTGGCCTCCCTGACCATCAACACCCTCGGCAAGCGTTCGGTGCGCCGGCCCCGGCCGGTCCTGGACCCGGTGCCGGCGGTACGGCATCTGAAGCGGCAGCCGATCACCACCTCGTTCCCCTCCGGCCATGCCGCGTCGGCGGCGGCGTTCGCGGCGGGGGTCGCCCTGGAGTCCCCGGGGTGGGGCGCGGTGGTGGCACCGGTGGCGTTCTCCGTCGCGATGTCCCGGGTCTACACGGGCGTGCACTTCCCGAGCGATGTGCTCGCGGGTGCGGCCCTGGGCGTGGGCGCCGCGTTCGCGATACGCCGACTGGTGCCGACCCGGAGCCAGCTGGGCCCGTCGCCCCGACCTCGTGCCCAGGCCCCGGCGCTGCCCGACGGGGAGGGGCTGGTGGTGGTGGCCAACCAGGCCTCGGGCAGCTCCGACCGGGTCCGGGCGCTGCACGACGAGCTGCCGAAGGCCGAGCTGGTGGAGTGCGAACCGGCCGATGTACAGGCCGAGTTGGAGAAGGCGGCGCTGCGGGCGCGGGCGCTCGGGGTGTGCGGCGGCGACGGCACCGTGAACGCGGCCGCCCGGATCGCGCTGCGGCACGGCCTGCCGCTCGCGGTGCTGCCCGGTGGCACCCTCAACCACTTCGCCTACGACCTGACCGTGGAGGGCGGCCGCGGCCTGGGCCGCGCGGTGCGTGACGGCGAGGCGGTCCGGGTGGACGTCGGCCGCTTCGCCAGTGACGGCCAGGAGGGCATCTTCCTCAACACGCTGAGCCTCGGTGTGTATCCGGAGCTGGTGCGCGAGCGGGAGCGCTGGGCGCACCGCATCGGCGGCCGGCCCGCCGAGGTGCTGGCGGCACTGCGCGTGCTGCGCACGGACCAGCATCCACTGGAGGTCGAACTCGGCGGCTCGGCGCACCCGTTGTGGCTGTTGTTCGTCGGCAACTGCGTCTACCACCGGATGGGCCTGACACCGGGCCGGCGGACCGACCTGGCGGACGGCCAGCTGGACGTGCGGGTGGTGCACGGCGGCCGGCATCCCGCGCTGCGCCTGCTCACCGCCGCACTCGCGGGCCCGCTGAGCCGCTCCCCCGCACACGCGGAGGTGCGGGTGAGCCGGCTGCGTCTCACCGGCCTCAAGACCGGTACCCCGCTTGCGTACGACGGTGAAGTCACCGACGTGAAGGGCGTGGTGTCGGTGGACAAGCTGCCGGAGGCGCTGACCGTCTACCGACCGCACTGACAGAGTGTCAGTCCACATCGTAAAACACGGGTCTCATCATTCGGCATGCGGGCGTAGCGTTGCGGATACCGCGGGACGGGGTCGTCCGGCCCCGTCCGCCTGGTGTGAAGCGAAGGGGCTGAGCCATGTCGAAACCGCAGGAGACCGCCGTCTACACGCACGGGCACCACGAGTCGGTGCTGCGGTCCCACACCTGGCGCACCGCCGCCAACTCCGCGGCCTATCTCCTCGGTTCACTGAAGCCCCACATGCGGATCCTGGACATCGGCTGCGGCCCCGGCACCATCACCGCCGACCTGGCGGAACTGGTCCCCGACGGCCGGGTCACCGGCGCCGACCACGCGCCGGGCATCCTGGAGCAGGCCCGGGAGACCGCCGCCGGACGCGGGCTGACGAACGTGGACTTCACGGTCGCCGACGTGCACGCGCTGGACTACCCGGACGACACCTTCTGCGTGGTCCACGCCCACCAGGTGCTCCAGCACGTGGGTGACCCGGTGCAGGCGCTGCGCGAGATGCGCCGGGTCACCAAGCCCGGCGGTTTCATCGCCGTACGGGACTCGGACTACGCGGCGATGACCTGGTACCCGGCGGTGCCGGGCCTGGACGACTGGCTGGCGCTGTACCGGCGGGTGGCCAGGGCCAACGGGGGCGAGCCGGACGCCGGGCGGCGGCTGAAGTCGTGGGCGCTGGCCGCGGGACTGACCGACATCACCGCCACCTCCGGCACCTGGACGTACAGCACGGCCGAGGAGCGGGCGTGGTGGGGCGGGCTGTGGGCGGACCGTACGGTCGCCTCGTCGTACGCCGAGCGGGCCACGGAGGGTGGTCACGCGACCACCGCGGAACTGCGGGCGATCGCGGCGGCCTGGCGGGAATGGGCGGCATCGGACGACGGCTGGTTCGCCGTCCTGCACGGAGAAATTCTCTGCCGTAAGCAAGTCTGATCCGCGCTGTTCGGGAAACCCGGATCGCAGGAGGTCAGACTATGGTTCCCATTCTGCTGGTACTGCTTCTGGTGCTGATACTTTTCGGTGCCGGATTCGCGGTGAAACTGCTCTGGTGGATCGCGCTCGTCGTGCTCGTGCTGTGGCTTCTCGGATTCCTGGTACGCGGCACGACCGGCACCGGTGGCAGGGGCCGCTGGTACAGGTGGTAGAGCCGCCTCCGGCGGCCGGTTCACTCGCGCGGCAACAGCGGCCCCAGCGGCCCGAGGCCCGGATTCAGGCCCTCGGGCCGCTGCCCGTCGCCGTCCCGGAGTCAGGCCGCGTGCAGAGGTCCAGCAGATCGGGATGCTCCTGCAGGGCGATCTCCTCGGTGAACGAGTAGGCCGCCCACGGGCCGGCGAGTTCCACCCGTATTCCCGGCGTCTCGCCCTTCGTACGGTCCACCAGTTCCACGAATTCCTCGCAATTCGCGCGCGCCACCAGATAGGCGGCGCAGAACAGATTCCGTTCCGGCGCTCCGGTACGCGACGCTTTCGGTGGCGGGTGCATCCGGGAATCCTCGGCGTACCGGGAAAGCCGCTCGTGCAGGGTGCGGGCGAATTCCCCGGCGCGCGCCGGCTCCTTCTCGGACGGGTCGGCGTACAGCATGACGCCCCACTCGACCCGGCCGTCGAGCCGGTCGAGGGTGTGCAGGAAGTCGGCCTCGCGGGCCTCCATCATGGTCCGTACGCCGCTGTCGTCCCGGAAGACCGTGGCCACCCCCAGCGGCAGCGGGGTGGTGACCGTGGTGAGCGCGTCGACCACGCCCTGATGGGCGCGGGCGGTCGCGGCCAGCCAGTCCGGGTCCGCCAGATGTTCCCGCAGGGGCGCCGCCGCGAAGTCACCCTCCGGGACCGTGCTGACGACGGCGACCAGCCCGTGGTGCCTGAGCAGCCCGGGCGGGACACCGGCCACGCCGGTGAGCTGGGCCTGCAGGGCCGCCTCGAAGGGGCGGCAGACTGCGTACACATACCGGAGTCCGGCCTGTCCGCTCATGGGTCCTCCTCCTGCCACGGTCCGCGTCGTCCGGCCGCCAGGGCCACCACCGGCTCCGCGCCCGGTCGCCGCTCATCGCACGACCACCTCGTCACCGTCGCCGCCGCTCATCGCACGATCGCTTCCTCGACCAGCAGGCGGCCGGCCGCCGCGATCGCCTCGGCGTCGATGCCCGCCGCGTGCAGCTGCTGGTCGGGCGCGGCCGAGCCCGGCATGGTCCGTACGGCGAGCCGCACCAGGCGCGGTACCGGCCGGCCGTCGGCGAACGCCTCGGCGACCGCGTCGCCGAGCCCGCCCTCCTCGTGATGGTCCTCGACGGTGACCAGGCAGCCGGTCTCCTCGGCGGCCCGGCGCAGGGTCACCTGGTCGACGGGCTTGACGGAGTACAGGTCGACCACCCGGATCCGGATGCCGTCCTCGGCGAGCGCGTCGGCGGCCTTCAGCGCCTCGTGCAGGGTGACGCCGGCGGCGACCACGGTCAGCCGGTCCGCGTCGGAGGAGCGCAGCACCTTGCTGCCGCCCACCGGGAACTCCTCGTCCGGCCCGTAGATCACCGGGCTCGCACCGCGCGAGGTGCGCAGATAGCGGATGCCGTCCAGCCCGGCCATGGCCGCGACGAGCTTGGCGGTCTGGTTGGCGTCGCAGGGGTACAGCACGGTCGAGCCGTACAGGGAGCGGAACATCGCCAGGTCCTCCAGGCCCATCTGGGAGGGCCCGTCCTGCCCGATCGCGACACCGGCGTGCGAGCCGACCAGGTTGATCCCGCTGCCGCTGATCGAGGCCATGCGGACGAAGTCGTGGGCCCGGCTGAGGAAGGCGGCGAAGGTGACGGCGTACGGCACCCAGCCGCGCGTGGCCATCCCGACTGCACCCGCGACGAGTTGCTGTTCCGCGATGTAGAACTCGAAGTAGCGGTCGGGGTGTTCCTTGCCGAAGAGCTCGGTACGGGTGGAGTCGCCGACCTCGCCGTCCAGCGCGACGATGTCGGCGCGGGCGGTGCCGAGCGCGACCAGCGCCTTGCCGAAGGCGTCACGGGTGGGGACCTCGTCCCCCTTGTCGTAGCGCGGGAGTTCGAGCGCGCCGGTGGGCACGGAGTGCAGGGCACGGGCCGCCGGAGGCTCCTTCACATGGACGCGGACGTCCCGGACGCCGCCCAGTTCGGCGACGGCCTCCTCGGGGTCCGGCAGCGGCTTGCCGTGCATGCCCTCGCGGTCCTCGACGGCGGCGACGCCCCGGCCCTTGCGGGTGCGGGCGAGGATCACGGTGGGCTGTCCGGCGGTGGCCGCGGCCTCGGCGCAGGCGCGGTCGACGGCGTCCACGTCATGGCCGTCGATCTGTACGGTGTGCCAGCCGAACGCCTGGAAGCGGCGGGCGTAGGCGTCCAGGTCGTGGCCGTGCCGGGTGGGGCCGCGCTGGCCGAGCCGGTTGACGTCGACGATCGCGGTGAGGTTGTCGAGATGCTCGTACCCGGCGTGTTCGGCGGCTTCCCACACGGATCCCTCGGCCAGCTCGCTGTCCCCGCACAGCACCCAGGTCCGGTACCGGCCGTGCTCCAGCCGCTTCCCGGACAGCGCGATGCCGACGCCGACCGGCAGACCCTGGCCGAGGGAGCCGGTGGCGGTCTCCACCCAGGGCAGCCGACGCGGGGTGGGGTGCCCCTCCAGATGAGAGCCGAGCTTGCGGAAGGTGAGCAGTTCGGCGTCGTCGATGGCGCCGGCCGCCTTGTAGGCGGCGTACAGCAGGGGCGAGGCGTGGCCCTTGGAGAGGATGAGACGGTCGTTGCCGGGGTGGGCGGGCCGGTCGAAGTCGTAGCGCAGATGGCGGGCGAGCAGGACGGCCATCAGATCGGCGGCGGACATCGACGAGGTCGGATGCCCGGACTCGGCCGCGGCCGCCGCCCGCACGCTGTCCACGCGCAACTGCTGGGCGAGTTCGACGAGTTCGGCGGTGTTCATGAGACTCCTTCGGAGGGAGTGTCCGTAGCGGTTCCGGAGGCCTTCAAGCAGCTGCCTGCGAGTCCGTGCCCAGCGGCCCCGGCCAGGACGGTACGAGGCTCGACGAGGGCGGACACGGAAAGTGGTCGGTGGGGGGCGGGCGGAGTGACGGCGGCACGGTGCCGGGCCGGCCGCGCGAGGACGGGGGCGGCGCGGCACCCGGCGAAACCGGCGCCGACGGTCACGGTCCGGGGTCGACGGCTCACGGTGCGCCTCCGGGCATGCGTCTGGGTTCCGAGGCTTCCCACGTAACCGTAGGCGGGTCGGCCAAACGCCGCCCGCCGAAGACGTCTCCGCCCGGGGTGCGCGGAACCGCGCGACCGGCCGCACCCGCACGGGCGGCCGACGGCACGGCCGGTGTCCGCCTCACGATCGAGGGTGCGGCGCCTCCTGGCCGGATTCGGGCGTCAGGGGCGTGACCGGAGTGACGGGCGGGACCGGCGGCCTGGAAGGCATCGGCGGATACGCGAGTTCCGGCCCGCCGGGCGGCCCTGCGGGCGCAGGCCCGCCGATGGCCGGGTGGGGAGCGTGCGGCCTGCTGGGCCGGCCGGCCTCCCGCAGCAGACCGGCGACCGCGCCCAGGATCACCGCGGTGACCAGCGCCGCGGCCCACCCCGGCAGCACGATCGCCAGCGCCAGGCCCACGGCCGCCGCCACCGCCGCCCCGGCGTAACAGGCGACCGCACCGGAGGCGCCGTACAGCAGGGCGGCCCGTCGCCGTTTCCGGCCCTGCTCGCGCAGCTCATCCCGTACGGTCTCGCGGGCGACCTGCGCCAGTTCGTCGACGAGGTCCTTGTCCAGATGTTCGAGATGATCCAGATGTGCCATGCGGGCCGGGTACCCGGACGCGAAAAGCCGTAACAGGAGATCACCGGAGGTGGCCTCTTCCCGTCCGCTGCCAACTAGGCTCGTCGCATGGAGATTCTGGGCGCCTCCCTGCGCATCTGCGTCGACGACCTCGAAACCGCGATACCGTTCTACGAACGCCTCTCCGGCGGCAGAGCCCTCCGCTTCGAACGCGGGGGCGTCCAGGTCGCCGCGGTCGGCTCCTTCCTCCTGATGAGCGGCCCGGAGGCGGAGCTGGAGGTGCTGCGCAAGGTGACCGCGACGATCGCGGTGCAGGACGTCGACGCGGCCCACCGGTTGCTGGACGACCTCGGCGCCCACATCCTCGCGGGGCCGGTGCCCACCCCCGCCGGCCGCAACCTGCTCGCGATGCACCCGGACGGCTCGGTGTTCGAGTACGTCGATCAGCACCCGGCCTGATCAGGGGTTCCGCGGCCGCATCCGGAAGTCGTACCGACCAGGCAGCGGCTCGTCACCGAGCCGCTCCCACAACCTGCCGACGGCATCGTCCCCTTCCCGCAGGTCCGCGACCTCGAACCCGTCCTCGAACACGGCCCGGGCCGCTTCCCGGCGCCCCTCGGCGAGCAGCAGCTCGGCCGCCAGGAGCCGGAACCGGCCGCGTTCCCGGGTGGCCGGCGGCAGCGCCTCCCAGACAGTACGGGCGTCCGCGACCCGCCGTACCCGCAGCAGCGCTTCGAGGGCCTCACGGCCCAGCGCGGCGGCGGCCGCCGTCCAGGCCTCGCCGTCGTCGGTGGGGGTACCTCCCACGCCGTTCAGGCAGTGGGGGAGCTCGCGGCACAGGTCGTCGAAGGCGTCGGCGTACCTCTCGGCGGCCCGCTCGTGATGCCCGTACTCCTGGTCGGCGACGGCGAGACAGCGCAGCAGCGGCCACAGGGACGGCGCGAGCGGGAGGGCCCGCTCCCAGCTGCGGGCGGCCTGGGCGCGGTCGCCGGCGTGCCACTGGGCGACGCCGAGGTGGTACTCGGTGTGCGGGGTCACGGGGGCCGTCTCCAGCATGTCCCGCCAGACCGGCGCGACCAGGGTGGGTCCCGGCGGCCGGACCCGGCGGGGTTCGGGCAGCGTGCCGGTGTGCAGCAGTTCCACCCAGGGCGCCTGCTCCTCGCCCAGCGTCGACTCGGCGAACGGCGTGCCGGGCAGCTTCCAGTCCGTGCGCAGGACTTCGAGGGCGCCCCAGCCGGAGCCGGTGGCGAGGATCTCGCCGGGCGCGGTGTCGGCGCAGGGCTGCCAGGCCGCGTACGCGGCGTCGACCGCGGTGCGGGGCAGAGCCTCCTCCAGCCGCTCCGCCACCGCCGCGGGCTCCGGCTCCGGTTCCGGCGAGGCGGACAGCGGCCCGTACGCCTCCAGCCAGGAGACCTCGCTCTCCGGCTCCAGCCGGACGTGCTCCAGCTGGGTGCGGGCGAGCCCGGCCTGGATCTCGCGGTAGCCGCCGGTGCCGGGTCCGCCGAGCCATTCCTGCCAGCGCCGGCCACCGGGACCCGAGCCCCACACGAACAGCTTCCGGCCGCGCAGTTCGTCGGTCGAGGTCTGCACCAGCCCGTGCCCGTCCGCGTCCAGCGCGGCGATCCAGCGGCGCCGGCCGTCCGGTATGTCGTAGAAGTAGTCGGTGGCGTAGGGGTGTTGGGTGTCGTACGACGGGACGGGCGTCCGGCGCAGCCGGCGTTCGGGCCCAACGGACGCCGCGGAGCGGCTCGTAGCCGAGCTGCCGGGCCGTGTCGGCGGGGAATTCGTCCCGTTCGCGCTCGTCGACGCGGTGGAGCTCGTCGAGGGGGCGGAGCTGGGGCAGCGGGTTGTCCGGGCCCAACTCCGCCGCGGGCAGGGTCAGTACCTCACGTCGGATCCTCGTCACGATCGCCATGGAACCCGGCGCGGGACGAGCTGACCAGGGGAGCTGCCGGTCAGGATTCCGCAAAGGCCGGACAGTGCCGGAATCAGCGCATCTCCGCCGTGATCGCCCACCGCTCGTGGTCCCGCCAGGCCCCGTCGATGTAGATCATGTTCGGCGAGAAGCCCTCCAGGCGGAACCCGGCGCCGCGCGCGAGCGCGATGGACGCGGCGTTGCCGGGCTGGGCGTTGATCTCCAGCCGGTGCAGCCGCATCGGCCCGAAGGCGTAATCCACGACCAGCCCCATCGCCTCCCGCATCAGCCCGCGCCCGGCGGCGTGCGCGAACACCCCGTAACCGAGGGCACCGCACTGGAAGCCGCCCTCGACGATGTTGTTGATGTTGATGAACCCGGCGATCGCCCCGCCGTGCTCTCCGCCGTCCTTCTCGCACACCAGGAACCCGGCCTTGGTGCGGTCCTCGATCAGCCGGCCCGCGTAGCCGGCGTAGGCCGCGTCCGTGGTGGGCGGGAACAGCCAGGGCTGGTGGAGGTCCTTGCTCTCCCGGGCCCGGGCGATGAACTCGGCGCCGTCCTCGTAGCCGAAGTGGCGGATGCCCACGCGAGGGCCCTCGGCGAGATAGCGGGAAGCGATGTGCGGCATTCGGCCACCCTACGCAAAGCCGGCCACGGCGTTGCACGAAATCGGCCCCGCGCCCCGCGCCCCCGCCCCGCGCCCCGCCCCGCACGGCGAGCGCGGCCGGCCGTGCGGCCTCAGCGCAGCGCCGGTTCCCGCAGCGTGAGCGTGCCCGCGTCGGCGTCCAGCTCCGCCGCGACGCCGAGCGGGATGGTCAGGGCCGACTCGCAGTGCCCGAAGCCGAACTCCTCCACCACCGGTACCCCGAGCCCGCCGAGCCGGTCGGCGAGCACAGCCCGCACGCCGTCGTACGGCCCGCACCGGTCCCAGGACCCGAGCAGGATCCCGGCGACGCCGTCGAGCCGGCCGGAGCGCAGCAGTTGCGTGATGCTCCGGTCGAGGCTGTACGGCTGCTCGCCCACGTCTTCAAGGAGGAGCAGCCCGCCGCGCGCGCCGGGGTGGGTGTGCGGGGTGCCGATGCCGGTCGCGAGCAGGCGCAGGCAGCCGCCGACCGTGACGCCCCGGGCCCGGCCGGGCACCAGCGCGCCGCCCCGGCCGGTGATCGTGCGGACCGTCTCCGGGGCGAACAGGGTGGCCCGCAGGTGCTCCTGCGCCTCGGTGCTCTTGACGAAGTCGGCACCCGCGGCCACCGGCCCGTACAGGGTGGCGAGACCGAGCCGGGTCGCGAACGCGTCGTGCAGTACGGTCCCGTCGCTGAAGCCGACGAAGGCCTTCGGCCCGGCGGCCCGCATCGCCTCCCAGTCGAGCAGGTCGACCAGGCGCTGGGCGCCGTAGCCGCCGCGCGCGCAGAGCACGGCGGACACGGACGGGTCGCACCAGGCCCGCTGGAGGTCGGCGGCCCGGTCGGCGTCGGAGCCCGCGAGGTAGCCCAGGTTCCCGTCCTTGGCGAGCACATGAGGTGCCGGCACGGGGTCGAGATCCCAGCCGCGCAGGATGTCGAGGCCTGCCTGGAGCCGCTCCTCCACCACCGGACCGCTCGGCGCCACCACAGCGACCCGATCTCCGGGGGCGAGCCTCGACGGCCGTACCAGCTCTGTCACTTCACCAGCTCCAACTCGGGGATGCCGGGCACGTTCAGCCCGAACACCTGTGCGTACAGGGCGAGTTCGGCCTCCAGGGCGCGAACCATGGTATCGGCGCGGCGGAAGCCGTGGCCCTCGCCCGCGAAGGTGAGGTAGGCGTGCGGCACGCGCCGTCCGTCGAGGCTGGCGAGGAAGCGTTCGCACTGCGCGGGCGGGCAGATCACGTCGTCCAGGCCCTGGAGCAGCAGGAAGGGCGCGGCGAGCCGGTCGGCGTGCGTGCTGGGCGAGCGTTCCACGTATCGCTCGGGGACCTCGGCCAGCGGTCCGATCAGCGACTCCAGGTACTGGGACTCGAAGTCGTGGGTCTCCCCCGTGCCCCAGCTGGTGAGGTCGAGGACGGGGTAGGAGATGGTGCCGCAGGCGTAGACGTCGGTTCCGGTCAGCGAGGCGGCGGCGGTCCAGCCGCCGGCGCTGCCGCCCCGGATCGCCAGCCGCTTGCGGTCGGCGGTGCCCTCCTCGGCGAGGGCGAGGGCGACGGCCGCGCAGTCCTCGACGTCGACCACGCCCCACTGCTCGCGCAGCCGGTTGCGGTACTCCCGCCCGTACCCGGTGGAGCCGCCGTAGTTGACCTCGGCGACCCCGATGCCCCGGGAGGTGAAGTAGCCGATCGCCAGGTCGAGGACGAGGGGCGACCGGCTGGTGGGGCCGCCGTGTGCCCACACGACGTACGGCGGCAGCTCGCCGTCGGGGGCGGTGTGGCCGGGGTGGTGGGGCGGGTAGATGTGGGCGTGCACGTCGCGGCCGTCCGGGCCGGTGAAGGTGCGGACCCGCGGTTCGGGGTAGTAGGCGGGGTCGACCGGGTCGTGGTGGGGGGTGCCGACGACCCGGGCGCGGCCGCTCGCGGTGTCGAGTTCGATCACCTCACCCGCGGTGCGCGGGCCGGCACCGACCGCGACGACGCGGGTGCCGTGCGCCGCGAGGGTGGGGGCGAACTCGGTCCAGTGTCCGGCGGCGTCGACGAGTTCACCGGACTCCGGGTCGAGTATCCCGAGAGCGGTCGCCCCGCGGCCGTGGACGACGGCGATCAGCCCGTTGTCCAGCGGTGCGAACCAGCGCTGGCCGAGCCTCCAGAGCGGCCCGGCGAACTCCTCCTCGCGCGGGCACAGGGGGGTGCCGTCGCGGTAGAGGTTCCACCAGCCACTGCGGTCGCTCGCGTACAGCAGGCGGTCGTCCGTCGACCATTCGACCTGGGCGATGGACTCCTCGGGCCCGCCCGCGACCGTGCGGACCTCGTGCAGCACACCGTCGTCGCCGACCTCGCCGACCAGCAGCTCCGTGCCGTCCCAGGGCATCCGCGGATGGTCCCAGGCCAGCCAGGCGGCCCGCCGCCCGTCGGGCGAGAGACGCGGCCCGGTCACGAACCGGTGCCGTTCGGCGGTGAGTTCGCGTACGGCGGCCCGGTCCTCGGCGGCCGAGCCGTCCAGCGGTACGGCGGCGAGCACCCGCCGGACATCGCCGGGGCCGTCCCCGGTGAACTCCTCAAGAACGCACCACACTTCGCCACGGTCGAGCAGCAACCGCGGTTCGGCCCAGCGGAGTCCGGGCGGGGTCAGCGGGCGGGGCTCGGTGCCCGGCTCGTACCGGTACAGCCGCTGGTCGTCGAAGTGGACGAAGACCAGCAGTGGTTCGCCACCGGCGGGCACCGCACCGGCCCAGGGCTGTCCGCCGTACTCGATGACCCGGCTGCGGACGTTCCACGGCGCGGGCAGCACGGACTCCCGGGTGCCGCCCCGCACCAGGGTCCGGCGCCCGCCCTCCCGTGGGCGGGGTTCGGTCCACCATGTCTCGTCGCCGACGAAGCCCACCCATTCGGGGCTGCCGTCGTGCGCGGCGGCCAGGGCCGCGTCGATGGGCGAGGGCCAGGAGCCGTACGGCTTCGTCTCCACGATGTCTCCTATGCCGTGCGCAGGAAGCGGTCCAGGACCCGGACGCCGAAGTGCAGGGCCTCGACGGGGACGCGTTCGTCGACGCCGTGGAACATGGCCTGGTAGTCGTAGCCCTCGGGCAGCCGGAGCGGTGTGAAACCGTAGCCCGTGATGCCGAGCCGGGAGAACTGCTTGGCGTCGGTGCCGCCCGACATGCAGTACGGCACCACATGCCCTTCGGGCGCGAACTCCTCGACGGCGGCGCGCATCCGGGCGTACGTCGGTGAGTCGAGCGGCGCCTGGAGGGCGACCTCGCGGTGGAGGAACTCCCAGTCGATGTCGGGCCCGGTGAGCCGGTCCAGGGTGGCGCGGAACTCGTCCTCGGTGCCGTACAGATGGCGTCCGTCGACGAAGGCGACGGCCTCGCCGGGGATGACGTTGACCTTGTAGCCGGCGTTCAGCATGGTCGGGTTGGCGCTGTTGCGGACGGTGGCCTCGACCAGCTTGGCGGCCGGGCCGAGCTTGTCGAGGAGCAGGTCGACCTCGTCCAGGTCGGGCTCGATGCCGTAGAGGGCGGCGAGTTCGGTGAGGGCGGCGGTGACCGTGGGGGTGAGCCGGGGCGGCCAGGTGTGTTCGCCGATGCGGGTGACGGCGGCGGCGAGCCGGGTGACCGCGTTCTCCTTGTTGACCTTGGAGCCGTGTCCGGCCCGGCCGCGCGCGGTGAGCTTCAGCCAGCCGGTGCCGCGCTCGCCCGCGGCGATGGGGTAGAGCCGGCGCCCGGTGCCGTCGTGGAAGGTGAAGGCGCCCGACTCGCTGACGCCCTCGGTGCAGCCCTCGAACAGCTCGGGGTGGTGGTCGGCGAGGAAGCCGGAACCGTCCTCGGCGCTGGCCTCCTCGTCGGCGGTGAACGCGACGACGATGTCCCGGCGGGGCCGCACCCCCTCCCGGGCCCAGGCCCGCACCACGGCCAGGATCATCGCGTCCATGTTCTTCATGTCGACGGCGCCCCGGCCCCACACGACCCCGTCGCGGATCTCCCCGGAGAACGGGGCGACGCTCCAGTCGGCGGCCTGCGCGGGGACCACGTCGAGGTGACCGTGGACAAGGAGCGCGTCGGCCGACGGGTCGGTGCCCTCGATCCGGGCGACGACGTTGGTGCGGCCCTCGGTCCGCTCCAGGAGGATCGGCTCCAGACCCGCTCCCGCCAGCTGTTCGGCCGCGTACTCGGCGGCGGGCCGCTCCCGGCAGTCGCCGCCGCCGAAGTTGCTGGTGTCGATCCGGATCAGCTCGGAGGTGAACCGGACCACCTCGTCCAGCGCCTGCTCGTCAGCCATACTGCTCCTCCACAGCGGCCGAGACGATCGTGGTGACCGCCTTGAAGGTGCGGATGCCGTCGTACATGGTCCCCTCGGTGTACGCCACTTTCCGCTCGCCGGTCCGCTCCACGCCCGGGACGACGGTGGCGGAGAGGGCGAGGTGCTCGGCGTCGAACTCCAGGGCGACGGTGAACGGCCCGCCGGTCACGGGTTCGTGCCGCACGGCCAGCCCGGCCGCGTCCTTGGCGGCGGCGCGAATGTCCGCGGCGGTCCTGGCCGGGGTACGGCAGACCGCCGCGTACCTCGACACATGGTCCTTGACGGCGACCTTGAGCGCCTCGGGGGCGTAGCCGAGGGCGTCCTCGCACGCCAGGTCGTCGCCGGTGACGAGGACGACCGGGACACCGTACTCGGCGACGACATGGGCGTTGAGCAGGCCCTCGCTGGCGCGGACGTCGTTGAGCCAGACGCCGGTGATGGAGTTGGCGAGGTAGGTGTGGGCGAGGACGCCCTCCATGCCGGCGCCGGTGTGGTAGCCGACGAAGGCGATGCCGTCGACGTCACCGTGCTGGACGCCCTCGACCATGGAGAGGGTCTTGTGACGGCCGGTGATCATCTCGGCGCGGTCGTCGAGCTGCTCCAGGAGCAGGTTGCGCATGCTCCAGTGCGCCTCGTTGATGAGGACCTCGTCGGCACCGCCGTCGAGGAAGCCGAGGACGGCGGCGTTGACGTCCGAGGTGAACATCGACCGGCACCGCTCCCACTGCGGCGTTCCGGGCAGTACGTCGCCGGGCCAGGTCACCCCGGTGGCGCCCTCCATGTCGGCGCTGATGAGGATCTTCATGGTGCGCCACGTTACGCGTCCGGGCGGCCACCGGCCAGGAAGCGTGCCGCCGTTCTCCCTCGCACCCGGCCGGCCCCGCACAGCCGTCCGCCCCTCGGCCGACACCACGCCGAGGGGCGGACCGGCACTGTCCACGGAGGTCAGTTCGCGCGCCCCGCCACCAGCCACTTCGACGGCAGCACGATCCGTTCGCCGTCCGGGGTGAACTCCGTTGTCGTCAAGGGCAGTTCGCCGCCGGCCAGGACCGTGAGGCCGGCGTTGCGCAGGTACTCGGGTACCGCGTCGTCGGCGACCTCGCCGGGGGCGATGCCGTGCCGGAAGACCGGGGCGAGCTTGGGCGGCGGGCCGGACGGGCTCTGGGCGAGGCCGCCGAGGATGGGGCGGGCGGCCTCGGAGAGCTCGACGAGGAAGGCCCGGCCGCGATCGCCGACGAGCGTGGCGACGGCGTCGGTCAACGGCTGCCGGTCGTCGGGTTCGCACTGGTGCAGAACGCCCCGCACATAGACGTTGACGTCACCGAGTTCGGCGTGCAGGGCCTCGGCCTCGCTCTTCTCGGCCGCGTCCAGCTGACGGTAGCGGGCCAGTCCGGCGGGGTCGGCGTGCCGGGCGTGTTCCAGGGCGGCCTCGGCGATGTCGGTGCCCAGCACGCGCGGGAAGCGGCCGGCGAGGAAGCGGGTCTGGGTGCCGTTGCCGCAGCCGAGGTCGACCAGCGGCAGACCGGGGTCGGTGAGGTGGGGCTCGAAGAGGGCGACATGGACCGAGGCGGTCACGCCCGGCTCCGCGTCCCAGAACACCGCCCCCGTCTCGTCGGGCGCCTCGCGCCAGAAACCCTCCCAGGCGTCCCGGTATCGACTCGTCACGCTCATGCCCAACTCCCCAGGGTGTGACCGCAGAAGGCCGCCGTATGTGACGGGCCAGTACGGTTTACCCTGCGCCGGTTTCGGCCACAAGCGCCCGGCGCGTTCCTTCACCCCACTTTCGACGAACGTGCGCCCCTCGGTCAGCGGAGCCGTGAGGTCAGCGGCGCCGTGAGGTCAGCTCGAACCAGACGGTCTTTCCGGCGGTCGTACGGCTGGTGCCCCACTCCCGGGCCAGTGTGCTGACCACCCGCAGTCCGCGTCCGGCGGTGGCGCCGGGTTCCGCGCTGAGCAGGGTCGGCAGGGCGTGGTCGTCGTCATCGACCTCGCACAGCAGGGTCTCGCCGCGGATCAGCCGGAGCTGGACCGGACGGCTGTGGGAGTGCCGCAGGGCGTTGGTGACGAGTTCGCTGACCATCAGCTCGGCGGGGTCGGCGAGCCGGGCCAGGCCCCAGTCGTGGAGTTGTTCGCGGACGACGGCGCGGGCGCGGCGGACCTCGGCGGGGTCGAGGGCGAGCCGCCATTCGGCGACGTCGTCCGGTTCGATGCCGTTGAGGCGGGCCATCAGCAGGGCGACGTCGTCCTTGCGGTCGCCGTGGCCCGCTCGTGAAAACGCCGCGGCGAGGGCGCGGATGATGGTGTCGCAGGCGTCGTCCATGGAGGCGGCCGGGTGGGCGGCGGACTCGCAGAGGGTGGCGAGGCCGACGCCGATGTCCTCGCCGCGCATCTCGACGAGTCCGTCGGTGCACATCACCAGCCGGTCGCCGGGGTCCACGCGCACCCGCAGCGACTCGAAGGCGACCCCGCCGACGCCGATGGGCGCCCCGGTGGGCAGGTCGAGGAGTTCGCTGCGGCCGTCGACGGCACGGACCAGCACGGGCGGGATATGGCCCGCGTTGGCGAGGTGGAGTTCGCTCTCGATCGGGTCGTAGACGGCGTACAGGCAGGTGGCGAGGTAGCCGTCGCCGAGGCGCTGGGCCAGGTCGTCGAGGTTGCGCAGGAGTTGGGCCGGTGGCAGGTCCAGGGCCGCCATGGTCTGGACGGCCGTCCGCAACTGACCCATCATCGCGGCCGAGTTGAGGCCGTGGCCCATGACGTCGCCGACGACCAGGGCGGTGCGGGCGCCGGGGAGTTTCACGGAGTCGAACCAGTCGCCGCCGATGCGTCCGAGCAGGGTGCCCGGCAGATACCGGGTGGCGATGTCACAGCCCGCCATGCGCGGCGGTATGTGCGGCAGCATGCTGTCCTGGAGGGTCTCGGCGACGCTCTCCTGGAAGGTGTACATGCGCGCGTTGTCGAGCACGAGGCCCGCGCGGGCGGCGAGTTCCGCGCCGGTGACGCGGTCCATGTCGTTGAACATCTCGCGCTCGGGGTGGCGCAGCAGGATCATGAAGCCGAGCACGACGTGGCGGGCCTTGAGGGGCACGACCAGCATCGAACGGCCGGTGATCAGGGGCCGGATGTCCCGCTTCTCGAACTGGGAGGCGATGGCGTGGCCCATCTCCACGCTGATCCGCGGCACCAGGACCGGCTCGCCGCTGGTCATGCACTGGAAGAACGGGGTGTGCGCGGGGAACGGCATGGCCTCGCCGACCGGGACGACGTCGTCCCAGCGGCCGGGTTCGTCGGTGTGCTCGAGGGCGACCCGGTGCCACATGGTGGTGGTGTCGGGCACGCCGTCCGGGAACCCCTCGCCCGCGACGACCTGTTCGCGCAGATAGGTGCCGGCGACATCGGTGAAGCGGGGCACGACGGCTCTGCTGACCTCGACGATCGTGCGGGCCAGGTCGAGGGAGGTGCCGATCTTCCCGCTGACCTCGTTGAGGAACTCGAGGCGCTCGCGGACGGCCGCGTACTCCAGGTCCTCGCCCTCGTCGTCGGTGAGGTCGGCGGGCACCGGCAGGCCCTGGGCGGCCACCCGGGCGGCGCGCTCCCGGCGGGCCTTGCGCTCGGTGCGCCGGGCGACGCCCCAGTCGGGGGTGACCGGAACCCGGTCGTTCTGGCTGAACTCCAGGATCGGATAGCCGAGTTCGAGGACCTGGGCGACGATCCGGGCGCTCTCGTCGACGCTCATGCTGGGCAGGATCTCGGGGAGCCTGCGGGCGAGTTCCTCGGCGCCGGGGAAGTCGGTGTGCAGGGCGAATCCGGGCGCGATGCGCTCGAAGGCCACGTCCTCGGCGTGCTCGGACCGGCGGAGCCGCTCGGCGTCGGCGGCGAGCACCAGCAGCCGCTCCTCGCCGGGGCCGACCAGCGGATACGCCCACCACAGCACGTCGACGCGGGCGCGGTCCGGCACGGTGAGCCGGGCGCGGCCCGCGGCGGGGAAGTTCAGCCGTCCGTCGAGGGAGGACTCCAGGTCGGGGCCGAGTCCGTCGTAGGCCGCGTAGGCGCCGTACGGAGTGATCTCGTCGTCCTCGGGGAGCGCCCCGGAGACCGGCAGCAGGTCGAGGACGGGGTGGCCGATCGCCTGTTCCCTGGCGGCGCCGAACAGCCGGCGCGCGCCGGTGCTCCAGTGGGAGACCCGCCCCTCGCGGCCGACGACGACCACGGCCAGCGGGATCCGGCCTGCCGTGTCCTCCCCGGCACCGAGGCCGGGAGGCGTGTCCCGCTCGCTGCCATGGTCCATGGCCCAGGCCCTCTCTCCCCACGGCTCCGCGAAAGATCTGTGCCGCCCGCCACTACCGTACGGTGGCCGTCGGTTGCGATGTGTGGCATTCCTGGAATTGGTTTCACCGGAGCACACCGACGCGCAGGTCCGCGCCGTCGCGACCCCGTCCGGTCAGTCCTCGTGCCCCAGTTGGAGATCGCGTTCGGTACGGCCGCCGCCCGCGACCTGGAGCACGGTGGCGACCGGCGGGTAACCGGCGGCGATGACGGTGTACTCGCCGGAGGACAGGTCGACGAACCGGAACGTTCCGTCGGGACCGGTGGTGAGGGTGTCCACGACGTTCCCGGCGGCGTCGAGCAGGGTCACGCGCGCGTCCTCGACGGGCCGCCCGCCGCCGGCCCGGACGGTGCCCTTCAGCACGGCGCCGCCGGCGAGTTCGACGTCCTGCCGGGTCTCCCGGGAGGCCTGGACGGTGACCGGGAGGGCGGCCGGGCGGAAGGCGGGGGCGCTGCCGGCGAGGGTGTACTCGCCGGCCACCAGCTCGGTGATGACGTAGCCGCCCTCGCGTCCGCTGCGGGTGCTGGCGACGACCTCGCCCTGCACGTTGGTGAGCGTGACGGTGGCGTCGCGGACGGGCGTGCCGTCGGCGGTGCGGACGGTGCCCGCGAGGCGTCCGGCGCCGCCGAGGACGACGTCGAGTTCGACGGGCCGCTCCCCGACGGTCACGGTGACCGCCTGCGGCTGGTGGCCGCCGGCGGCGGCGATCAGGACGTACGACCCGGAGCCGGGCGTGGACAGGGCGTACCGTCCGTCGTCGCCGCTGGCGCCCCGGCCGATCTGCCGGCCGACGGCGTCGATGAGGGTGAGTGCGGCGCGGGGCACCACGGTCCCGTCCGGGTGCTGCACCGTGCCGCAGACCGGGATCCCGGCGCCGGTGTACGGCGAACGGGCTTGCGGGATAGGGGCGTTCACGGGGATGGACTCGGTATCGGCGGTGTTGTGGGACACCAGCGGTTTCTCCTTGAGGAAGCAGGCGATGAGCAGACCGAGGACGAGCAGCGGGACCAGGTAGAGGAAGATCCGTGGCATCGCGTCGGCGTAGGCGCGGATGTAGGCGTCACGCAGCGCCGGGGGCAGCGCGTGGACGAGCTGCGGGGTGAGGGACTCGGGGTCGGGCAGCCGGGCGCCGGCGTGGGCGGGGAGACGCTGGTGCAGGGCGTCGGTGAGCCGGTCGGCGAACAGGGTGCCGAAGACGGCGGCGCCGACGCTGCCGCCGATCTGCCGGAAGTAGTTGTTGGCGCTGGTGGCGGTGCCGAGGTCGGCGGGCGGTACGGAGTTCTGCACGGCGAGGATGAGCACCGGCATCACCATGCCGATGCCGGCGCCGAGCACGGCCATCCAGATGCTGTACTGCCAGCGCGGGGTGTCGACTTCGAGCCGGGAGAGGAGCCACATGCCGAGCACGGACAGCGCCCCGCCGAGCACCGGGTAGATCCGGTAGTGCCCGGTGTGGCTGATGAGCTGGCCGGCCACGATCGAGGCACCGACGATCCCGCCCATCATGGGCAGCATCAGCAGCCCGGACTCGGTGGCCGAGGCGCCGTCGACCATCTGCAGGAAGGTCGGCAGATAGCTGGCGGCGCCGAACAGCGCGACGCCGACGACCAGTCCGACGAGTCCGGTCACGTTGAAGACGGAGTCCCGGAACAGCCGCAGCGGGATGAGGGGTTCGGCCGCGCGGTGCTCGGCGAACAGGAACAGTGCGGTGGCGGCCACGGCACCGGCCCCGAGCCCGAGGATGACCCGCGAGCCCCACTCGTGCTCCGTGCCGCCCCAACTGGTCAGCAGCACCAGGCAGGTGGAGGCGGCGGCCAGCAGCAGGGTGCCCAGGACGTCGAAGCGGGCCCGGACCCGGGGTTTCGGCAGCTTCAGTACGGCGGTGATGACGGCCAGCGTGACCAGCCCGAAGGGCACGTTGACGTAGAAGCACCAGCGCCAGGAGAGGTGGTCGGTGAAGTAGCCGCCGAGCAGCGGCCCGGCGACGGAGGCGAGGCCGAAGGCGGCACCGATCAGCCCCATGAAGCGGCCGCGCTGCCGGGGCGGCACGATGTCGGCGATGATCGCCTGGACACCGATCATCAGCCCGCCGGCGCCGACGCCCTGCACCGCGCGGAAGGCGATCAGCTGGTCCATGCTCTGCGCCCGTCCGGCCAGCGCGGAGCCGACGACGAAGACCAGGATGGCGAACTGGAAGACGCTCTTGCGGCCGATGAGGTCGCCGAGCTTGCCGTAGACCGGGAGGCCGATGGTGGAGGTGAGCAGGTAGGCGGTGATCGCCCAGGACATCCGGTCCAGGCCGTGCAGCTCGCCGACGATCCTCGGCAGCGCGGTGGCGACGATCATCTGGTCCAGGGCGGCCAGGAGCAGGGCGAGCATCAGCCCGCAGAACACCAACCGGGTGCGGCGCGGCCCGAGTCCGGGGGCCGGGGCGGGTTCCGGCGCGGGGGCGTCGGCAGGCGCCGCGGCCGGCTCCTCGTACTGCACCAGAGTCGTCCCCACGTACCGCTCCCCTCGTCGCGCCTGCGCACAGTTGCCGCCTTGTGTCCCGTAGGGCGACAACTGTGGACAAGCACGACGAGTTACGGCACGAGACCGACCGGACCGGAGATCCACCCGAACCGGTGAGAGCCGGCCATAGGGGTCAACACCCCCTGTTCATCCGGCGGTTACCTGCTGCCGTGGACCGGGCTACTTCTCGACCTCGGTGGCGAGCTTGTCGAGCACCTCGTCGTAGATCCGGCCGAGGCCCTTGGGGGCGAAGGTCTTCTCGAAGAAGCCGCCGATGCCGCCGGCCCCCTGCCAGGTGGTGTGGACCACGACCCTGGAGCCGCCCTCGCCGGCCGGGGTGACGCGCCAGGTGGTGACCATGGAGGAGTTGCGGTCCTTCTCCACCAGTTCGCCGTCGGTGGGCTCGCTGACCTCCAGGAGGCAGTCACGGACGCGCTTGCTGGTGGCCTGGAGCTTCCAGTGGACCAGGGTGCCCTCGCCGTCGCCGCCCTCGCGCACCTCGTACTCGCTGAAATGCTGGGGCAGCAGCTTCGCGCGCGTGCCGCTGTAGTCGGCGAGCGCGTCGAACACCGTCTCCGCGTCCGCCGCGACGACCCGCTCCGTAGTGGCCTCGACCTGCGCCATTGACTTCCTCCAGCACCTGGGTTCTCGGGGATCGGGGCAAGCCAACCACCCCGGCGCCCGGCCGCCCAAATCGGGGTGCCGGAAGCGGTCGGAAACGGTGTCCGCGCGGTCTCCACATATCGTTCGCACGATCATGGGAACAGATGTTCTATTCTGGGGGCAGTGCTACCGAGGAGGCGTCATGCGCTGGGAGAACCTCACCGAGGAGGCCGAACACGGCCGGGCCGGCACCGCGCTGTTCGGCGCGGACGCGGTCACGACCCGCACGTTCGACACGCCTGAGTTCCGGGGAATCACGTTCCACGAGGTGCGGGCACGGTCGATCATCAACCGGGTGCCGGGCGCCTCGCGGATGCCGTTCGAATGGACGGTGAACCCGTACCGGGGCTGCTCGCACGCGTGCGTCTACTGCTTCGCACGCAAGACGCACAGCTATCTGGACCTGGACACCGGGATCGGCTTCGACACCCAGATCGTGGTCAAGATGAACGCCCCCGATCTGCTCCGCCGCCAGCTGGGCTCACGGCGCTGGCTGGGCGACCACATCGCGATGGGCACCAACGTCGACTGCTACCAGCGCGCGGAGGGCCGCTACCGGCTGATGCCGGGGATCATCTCCGCCCTCACCGAGCACGCGAACCCGTTCTCGATCCTCACCAAGGGCACCCTGATCCTGCGCGACCTCGACCTGCTGCGCCGGGCGGCGGACGTCACGGACGTCGGCATCTCGGTCTCGGTCGGCTTCGTCGACCCCGAGCTGTGGCGCACCGTGGAGCCGGGCACCCCGGCCCCCGAGCGCCGCCTGGACGCCGTGCGCGCCCTCGCCGAGGCCGGTATCGGGTGCGGGGTCCTGATGGCGCCCGTGATCCCCTTCCTGGGCGACCACCCGACCCAACTGCGGGCCACCGTGCGGGCGATCGCGGCCGCCGGGGCCACCTCCGTGACCCCCCTGGTGCTGCATCTGCGCCCCGGCGCCCGCGAGTGGTTCATGAGCTGGCTCGCGGCCCACCACCCGCACCTCGTCCGGCGCTACGAGCGGCTGTACGCGGAGGGCGCCTACGCACCCAAGTGGTACCAGCGCCGGATCACCCGTCAGGTGCACGAGCTGGCCGAGGAGTACGGCATCGGGCCGAACCGCGCCGGCACCCCCCGCCGGATGCCGGTGCCGACGGCGGAGGAGGAGCCCGCGCTGCCGGAGCCGACACAACTCACGCTGCTCTGAGAGCGTTCGCGACCGAGGCGTTCACAGCTGAGAGCGTTCGAGCGCAACCCTCGGCCCAATTGGGTCAATAATCGTCAGAATAGGTTCTTCCGGGTGCTGTTCCCGGGACGATGCGGCGAGGACCGTGACACGTGCGGTCCGCGACACCTCCGTCCTGGGAGGACCCCATGCGAACACGCGCAGCCGTGCTGTGCGCCGCCGCCGCTGTCGTGGCCGGGTCGTTCACCGCCCTGCCCGCCGGCGCCACCGCCCGAGCCGCCGTCCAGGCACCCTCGGTGACCTGGAAGAAGTGCGGCACCACCGACTATCCGACGCTGCAGTGCGGCACCGTCAAGGCGCCCCTCGACCACCGGGACCCGGGCGGGAAGCAGATCACGCTCGCCCTCTCCCGCGTCCCGCACACCGCGTCCACGTACCAGGGCCCGCTGCTGGTCAACCCCGGCGGCCCCGGCGGCAGCGGGCTGAACCTCGCGGGCTTCGTCGCCTCCACGCTGCCGAAGAAGGTGGCGGCCCAGTACGACGTCATCGGCTTCGACCCGCGTGGCGTGGGCAAGAGCACTCCGGCGATCGACTGCGCGCCCGGCTACTTCGCCCCGGTGCGCCCCGACTCGGTGCCGGCCACGCCCGCGCTGGAACAGGCGAACCTCAAGCGCGTGCAGTCCTTCGCGGCGGCCTGCGGCAAGAAGTACGCCGACCTGCTGCCGTACCTCGACACGGTCAGCGCCGCACAGGACATGGACTCCGTCCGCCAGGCCCTCGGCGCCGACCGGATCAGCTACTTCGGCTACTCGTACGGCACCTACCTGGGCGCCGTGTACGCGAAGCTGCACCCGGAGCGGATCCACCGCCTGGTCCTGGACTCGATCGTGAACCCGACGGGTGTCTGGTACGACGACAACCTGGGCCAGGACTACGCGTTCAACGACCGCCACCGCGCCCTGATGGCGTGGATCGCGAAGTACGACTCCACCTACCGGCTCGGCACCGACCCGAAGCAGGTCGAGGCCAGGTGGTACGCCATGCGGGCGGCGCTGGCGAAGAAGCCGGCGGGCGGCAAGGTGGGCGCCGCCGAGCTGGAGGACACCTTCATCCCGGGCGGCTACTACAACGGCTACTGGCCCTACCTGGCGGAGGCGTTCTCGGCCTACGTCAACGGCAAGAAGACGGCGGCGCTGGTCGAGGCGTACCAGAACTTCGCCGCCGTCGACACCACGGGCGAGAACGGCTACAGCGTCTACGCGGCCGTCCAGTGCCGGGACGTCTCCTGGCCGCGGGACTGGAACCAGTGGCGCAAGGACAACTGGGCGGCCTACGAGAAGGCGCCGTTCATGGTCTGGAACAACGCCTGGTACAACGCGGCGTGCACCTCCTGGCCGACATCCGCCCTGAAGCCGCCGGACATCGCCAACGGCGAACTCCCGCCGGCCCTCCTCTTCCAGGCCACGGACGACGCGGCCACGCCCTACCAGGGCGGCGTCACGGCCCACCGGCTGCTGGCCGGCTCCAGCCTGGTCGTCGAACAGGGCGGCGGCAACCACGGCATCACGCTGAGCGGCAACACCTGCCTGGACGACTACCTCGCCGCCTATCTGACCGACGGCAAGGTCCCGCACGGCGACGGCACCGCCGACGCGGTCTGCCGGAAGACCCCGGACCCGAAGCCCCTGAGCACGAAGGCGGCGTCGACGTCGTCCCGCGGCTCGACCCTGCACGGGTTGCTGGGCTTCCGCGGCTGAACCGGTCCTGACGAACCGTCGGGGGCGTTGTCAGACCCATGGTCCACCATGGACGCATGACTGACCCGACCCGCATCACCGCCCCCGACGGCGTCGCCCCGGCCGCCCAGTACAGCCATGTCGTGGCGGCCACCGGCCGGTTCGTCGCCGTCTCCGGCCAGCTGCCGCTGGACGAGGAGGGCAGGCTCGTCGGCGAGGGCGACCCGGCCGCCCAGGCCCGCCAGGTCTTCGAGAACCTGCGCCGCTGCCTGGCGGCCGCCGGCGCCGGCTTCGAGGCCGTCGTCAAGCTCACCTACTTCGTCACGGACATGGCCCATCTGCCGGCCGTCCGCGAAGCGCGCGCCGCCCACATACCCGACGACCGCCTCCCGGCGTCGTCCGCGATCCAGGTGGCCGCACTCGTCGCGCCCCAGTTCCTGATGGAGATCGAGGCCTTCGCGGTGGTGGCGACGGACTGAGCGAAACACCGGGCGACCGGACCCGTCCGCTTCCTAGGGTGCCGTCATGACCGACGACTCCCTCCGCATCCGACCGATGGCCCTCGACGACTGCGACCGTGTCTCGGAGATACGCGTCCGGGGCTGGCAGTACGCCTACCGGG
This sequence comes from Streptomyces sp. NPDC048254, assembly GCF_043201895.1. NCBI lineage: Bacteria > Bacillati > Actinomycetota > Actinomycetes > Kitasatosporales > Streptomycetaceae > Streptomyces > Streptomyces sp. NPDC048254. The sequence goes on along the minus strand of NZ_JBICZJ010000003.1, from coordinate 93,153 downwards.
GGCTCATGCCGCAGCCGTTCCTGGACGGGCTCAGTGTCGAGCGGGACGCCGAGCGGCGGCGGGCCCGGTTCCGGGACGGCGAGGACGGGGTGACGGACCTGGTCGCAGAGCGTGGCGGCGAGATAGTCGGCTGGGCGGCGCACGGACCCTACCGGGACGGGGAAGTACGCACCGGCGACGCCGAGTTGTACGCGATCTACCTCGACCCGGCGCATGTCGGCACCGGGGCCGGGCGGCGGCTGCTGGAGACGGTGCTCAGGCAGTGCGCCCGGCAGGCGCGCGTGTACCTGTGGGTACTGAAGGGGAACGCGCGCGCCCGGCGGTTCTACGAGACGGCTGGCTTCCGGCCCGATGGCACCGAGGAGCCGTACGAGGTCGACGGGGTGCCCGTGCCCGAGGTGCGGTACGTCAGGGACCGCCGCCTCACCTCTGCCTAGGGATGTGGGACAGGGCCTGGACCGCGGCCTCGGCGAGGGTGGGGTGGGCCAGTGCCTCGCTCAGGACGCGGCGGGCGCGGGTGTCGCCGAGGGTGCCGAGGCCCTCCACACAGGCGAGGGCGACCTTGCGGTAGGGGTCGTGGGGGCGCAGCCGGCGCTCCAGGGTGGTGATGAGGGCCGGCACGGACTCCGGGGCGCGCAGCACGACCAGGAGACGGACCGGCTGCAGGGCGTAGGCGACCCGGAGTTCGTTGGTGGCGAGGGCGGCGGCCGCGCGGGCGGTGCGCGGGTCCTGGAGGCGGGCCAGGGCGTGCGCGGCGGAGGCACAGCGAGGTGGGTCGCGGTGGTTCAGGAGGAGGACCAGGGTTTCGAAGGCGCGCCGGTCCCCGGCCGTCCCCAGGCGGTACGCCGCCAACTCCCTGGCCCACAGGGGCTGTCCGGCGGCGGTGAGCACCTCCGCCAACTCGTCGTGGTCCTCGGTGGCCAGGAGCCGGTCGTAGGCGGCCGTTCCCTGCGACTCCTGGCGCAGACGCTCCGTGAGTGATCGCAACTCTTCGTCCACGAAGCCCAGCGTAGAGGGGTTGCGGGAGCCGAGGGACGTACATCACAAAGTCGGGGGGCTGGCGCGCTCGTTACCCGCCGGTTAAGCTCAATCGAGCGAGTCACCCACTCGCACCAACGCTCATTCCGGTTTGGTGACGCAGCCGTCATGAGCATCCGGTTCGGTACCTCGTACCGTACGTACGACTCGGCTCCGGGACAGGGCCGGTCGGGATCAGCCGCTCCCAGGCGTGTGCGCGCCTGCGGCGACGGCACCGGGCGTGTGCGCCAGCAGCCCGGCAACACCCGCATTCACGCAGCTCTCCTGCAGCTCTCTCCGCACCCGGTGCGCCTCTTCGGCGCACCCGGGGGCGTTTCCAGTCGTCACCCTCATTCCTGGAGTCCCGCGATGGCCACTCCCCAGTCCGACCCCTCCCTGTCCCCGCTCAGGACCGTCGCCGTCGTCGGCCTCGGCACCATGGGCACCGGTATCACCGAGGTCCTCGCGAAGGCCGGCCGCGAGGTGATCGGCATCGACGTCAGCGAGTCCCAGGCCGCCGGCTCCCTCGCCGCCCTGGAGGCCTCCACGGCCCGTGCCGTGGCCCGTGGCAGGCTGACCGAGCAGGAGCGCGCCGGCGTCCTGGCCCGGGTCCGCACCGGCACCGACCTCACGGCAGCGGCCGACGCCGACCTCGTCATCGAGGTGGTTCCGGAGTCGTACGACATCAAGCACCAGATCTTCCGCGAGCTGGACGGCATCGTCCGCCCCGAGACGATCCTGGCCACCGGCACCAACGCGCTCTCCGTGACCCGGCTGGCCGCCGACTCGGCGCGTCCCGAGCGCGTCCTCGGCCTGCACTTCTTCAACCCGGCCCCGGCGATGAAGCTGGTCGAGGTCGTCTCCTCGGTGCTCACCGCCCCGAGCGCGGTCGCCGCGGTCACCGACCTCGCGCTGGAACTGGGCAAGGAGCCGGTCGCGGTCGGCGACCGCCCCGGGTTCGTCGCGGACGGGCTGCTGTTCGGCTACCTGAACCAGGCCGCCGCGATGTACGAGGCGAAGTACGCCTCCCGCGAGGACATCGACGCGGCCATGCGGCTCGGCTGCGGCCTGCCGATGGGCCCGCTCGCCCTGCTCGACCTGATCGGCATCGACACCGCGCGTACCGTCCTGGAGGCCATGTACGCCGAGTCCCGCGACCGGCTGCACGCCCCGGCCCCCATCCTCAAGCAGCTCAGCGAGGCGGGCCTGACCGGCCGCAAGTCCGGGCGCGGCTTCTACACCTACGAGGCCCCGGGCTGGGGGCACCACCCAGCGGTAGCTGGGGGAGCCACCGTCGTCCGGGACGCGCTCACCCCGCTGGACGGCGCCGCCCTCACCCCGGGCCGCACGGTCCGCTCGGTCGGGGTGGCCGGCTCCGGCACCATGGCCTCCGGTATCGCCGAGGTCTTCGCCAAGGCCGGCTACCAGGTCGTCCTCGCCGCCCGCAGCGAGGACAAGGCCCAGGCGGCGAAGGCCAGGATCGGCAAGTCCCTGGACCGCTCCGTCGGCAAGGGCCGGATGACCGCCGAGGCCGCCGCGGGGACTCTGGACCTGATCACCGCGGCGGGTTCGTACGACGCCTTCGCCGACGTCGACCTGGCCGTCGAGGCGGTCGCCGAGGACCTGGAGATCAAGCAGCAGCTGTTCGCGACGCTGGACAAGGTCTGCAAGCCCGGCGCGGTCCTGGCCACCACGACCTCCTCGCTGCCGGTCGTGGCCTGCGCCCGGGCCACCTCGCGTCCCCAGGACGTGATCGGCATGCACTTCTTCAACCCGGCGCCGGCCATGAAACTGGTCGAGGTCGTCCGTACCGTGCTGACCGCCGAGGACGTCCACGCGACCGTCCGCGAGGTCTGCGCGAACATCGGGAAGCACGCCGTCGACTGCGGTGACCGGGCCGGATTCATCGTGAACGCACTGCTGTTCCCGTACCTCAACAACGCGATCAAGATGGTCGAGGAGCACTACGCCTCGCTGGACGACATCGACGCGGCGATGAAGCTCGGCGGCGGCTACCCGATGGGCCCGTTCGAGCTCTTGGACGTGGTCGGTCTGGACGTCTCGCTCGCGATCGAAAAGGTCCTGCACCGGGAGTTCCGCGACCCCGGCCTCGCGCCCTCTCCACTCCTTGAGCATCTGGTGGCCGCGGGCTGCCTCGGCCGCAAGACCGGCCGTGGCTTCCGCGAATATGCCCGCCGCTGAGGGCCACGGCGACCGGTTCCGGGACGAGCGGGAGTGGGGCGGGCTGCTCGACCCGGGCGGCCCGCCCCCACCCACCCGGCACAGCCCTCCCCCGCCCACCCGGCACAGCCTTCCCCCACCCACCCGACCCGGCGGCCCCCCGCCCCGCACAGGCGGGGGAAACCCCGGACATGCCCATCAAGCTGCGCACATGCAGTACGTTCGGGTCATGCCCCAGTCCGCCAGGTCCTCACGTACACCAGCCACGCCCGACGCGCCCGAAAGTGCCGCGGGCAGTCGCGCGGCCGCCCAGCGGCTCAAGATGCGCCGAGAACTGGCGGCCGCCGCGATGGAGCTGTTCGCGACCAAGGGGTACGAGGCGACCACCGTCGACGAGATCGCGGCCGCGGCCGGGGTCGCCCGCCGCACCTTCTTCCGCCACTTCCGCTCCAAGGAAGAGGCGATCTTCCCGGACCACGACGACACCCTGATCCGCGCGGAGGCCGTGCTCAACGCGGCCCCGGCGCACGAGCACCCGCTCGACACCGTGTGCCGTGGCATCAAGGAAGTCATGAAGATGTACGCGGCCCGGCCGGACATCTCGGTCGCCCGCTACAAGCTCACCCGCGAGGTGCCCACCCTCCGCGAGGCCGAGATCGCCTCGGTGGCCCGCTACGAGCGCCTCTTCACCCGCTATCTCCTCGGCCACTTCGACGAGCACGCGCACGCGGACGACGCCAACGACGACCCGCTGCTGGCCGAGGTCGCCGCGTCGGCGGTGGTCACCGCCCACAACCACGTGCTGCGGCGCTGGCTGCGGGCCGGCGGGCAGGGCGACGTGGAGGCGCAGCTCGACCACGCCTTCGCGATCGTGCGCAAGACGTTCGGGACGGGCATCGGAGCGGGCCGGGAAACCCCGCCCCGGTCCACCACGCCGGCCACCGTGGCCTCGCAGGGCGAGGTGCTGGTGACGGTGGCCCGGACCGACGCCCCGCTCGACGAGGTGATGCGCACCATCGAGCAGGCGCTGAAGGAGCGTTGAGCGCCTAGAGGGCGGAGCCGCAGAGCGATAGCCCCGCGCCCCTCTCGGGGCGCGTCAACGCCTGGCCGGTGAAAATCCCGCTGCCACGTCACGGGGAGGCGTTCCCTGTCACCCGATCGGCCCACGGGGGCCGGTTCCAGCCGCCGCACGCGATGGCACTGCGTGCCGGGTCACCGCTCGAACCGGGCGGTGACCCGCTCTGACATCCGGACGACTTCCACAAGTCGGTGCACCGTACCCTACCCAGCGGTAGCTTTGATCGATCATCGCTCATTTGTTACGTAAAGATTTCATCTGAGAGCAAGTTCTGGCACTCAGTGCCTTGCCACCTGACACGCGGTGTCATACGTTGATGGGTGTCCGGCCTGTCCCGGCGAGCCCACCAGCCCGCCCGCCGGACGCCTGCGTCACAGGCAACCTCCCGCGCCACAAAGCGCTGCCGAAGCACCACCCACGCCGAACCGACGGCACCTTCCCAAAACCCTCAGCAGCACCCGACGTACCCCTCAGCGCCCCTTCCCTCAGGGGCGTACACCGCCGGAGGCAACACCGTGACCACTCAGGCCATTCTCGACGCGATCCAGTCGCCGGACTCGACGCCGGCCGACTTCGCCGCCCTGCCCCTCCCGGAGTCGTACCGCGCGATCACCGTGCACAAGGACGAGACGGAGATGTTCGCGGGCCTGGAGACCCGCGACAAGGACCCGCGCAAGTCCACCCACCTCGACGAGGTGGTCCTGCCCGAGCTGGGCCCGGGCGAGGCCCTGGTGGCCGTCATGGCATCGAGCGTCAACTACAACTCGGTCTGGACCTCGATCTTCGAGCCGCTGTCGACCTTCGGGTTCCTGGAGCGCTACGGCAGGCTCTCCGAGCTGACCAAGCGGCACGACCTGCCGTACCACATCATCGGCTCCGACCTCGCGGGCGTGGTCCTGCGCACCGGCCCTGGCGTCAACGCCTGGAAGCCCGGTGACGAGGTCGTCGCGCACTGCCTGAGCGTGGAGCTGGAGTCGTCCGACGGCCACAACGACACCATGCTCGACCCCGAGCAGCGCATCTGGGGCTTCGAGACCAACTTCGGCGGCCTCGCCGAGATCGCGCTGGTCAAGTCCAACCAGCTGATGCCGAAGCCGAACCACCTGAGCTGGGAGGAGGCCGCCGCCCCGGGGCTGGTCAACTCCACCGCGTACCGGCAGCTGGTCTCCCGCAACGGCGCCGGCATGAAGCAGGGCGACAACGTGCTGATCTGGGGCGCGAGCGGCGGACTCGGCTCCTACGCCACCCAGTTCGCGCTGGCCGGCGGGGCCAACCCGATCTGCGTGGTGAGCAGCCCCCAGAAGGCGGAGATCTGCCGGTCGATGGGCGCCGAGGCGATCATCGACCGCAACGCCGAGGACTACAAGTTCTGGAAGAACGAGCACGAGCAGGACCCGAAGGAGTGGAAGCGCTTCGGCAAGCGCATCCGCGAGCTGACCGGCGGCGAGGACGTCGACATCGTCTTCGAGCACCCGGGCCGCGAGACCTTCGGCGCCTCGGTCTACGTCACCCGCAAGGGCGGCACGATCGTCACCTGCGCCTCCACCTCGGGCTACAACCACGAGTATGACAACCGCTACCTGTGGATGTCACTGAAGCGGATCATCGGCTCCCACTTCGCCAACTACCGCGAGGCCTGGGAGGCCAACCGGCTGATCGCGAAGGGCAAGATCCACCCGACGCTGTCGAAGGTCTACTCCCTGGAGGAGACCGGCCAGGCCGCCTACGACGTGCACCGCAACCTCCACCAGGGCAAGGTCGGCGTCCTCTGCCTCGCCCCCGGGGAAGGCCTGGGCGTGCGCGACGAGGAGATGCGCGCCAAGCACCTCGACGCCATCAACCGCTTCCGCAACATCTGAGACACCCGAGGTCATAGATGACTGAGCGTCAGATCGCCGACGGCGGGCGGGATTCCGTGCCGCAGGCGCCGAGGGAGAAGGACCGGCCGTGGCTCATGCGCACGTATGCCGGGCACTCCACGGCCGAGGCGTCCAACGAGCTGTACCGGCGCAACCTCGACAAGGGCCAGACCGGCCTGTCGGTGGCGTTCGACCTGCCGACGCAGACCGGCTACGACCCCGACCACATCCTCGCCCGCGGCGAGGTCGGCCGGGTGGGCGTACCCGTCTCGCACCTCGGTGACATGCGCCGGCTGTTCCAGGACATCCCCCTGGAGCAGATGAACACCTCGATGACGATCAACGCCACCGCCATGTGGCTGCTGGCGCTCTACCAGGTCGTCGCCGAGGAGCAGGGCGCGGACATCACCCAGCTCCAGGGCACGACCCAGAACGACATCGTCAAGGAGTACCTGTCCCGGGGTACGCACGTCTTCCCGCCGGGCCCCTCGCTCCGGCTGACGACGGACATGATCGCGTACACGGTCTCCCACATGCCGAAGTGGAACCCGATCAACATCTGCAGCTACCACCTGCAGGAGGCGGGCGCCACTCCGGTCCAGGAGATCGCGTACGCGATGTCCACCGCCATCGCCGTGCTGGACGCGGTCCGCGACAGCGGCCAGGTGCCGCAGGAGCGCATGGGCGATGTCGTCGCCCGCATCTCCTTCTTCGTGAACGCGGGCGTCCGGTTCGTCGAGGAGATGTGCAAGATGCGGGCGTTCGGCCGCATCTGGGACAAGGTCACCCGCGAGCGGTACGGCATCGAGAACCCCAAGCAGCGGCGCTTCCGGTACGGCGTCCAGGTCAACTCGCTCGGCCTGACCGAGGCGCAGCCGGAGAACAACGTCCAGCGGATCGTCCTCGAGATGCTCGCCGTGACGCTGTCGAAGGACGCCCGCGCGCGTGCCGTACAGCTCCCCGCCTGGAACGAGGCCCTCGGCCTGCCCCGGCCCTGGGACCAGCAGTGGTCGCTGCGCATCCAGCAGGTGCTCGCCCATGAGAGCGACCTGCTGGAGTACGAGGACATCTTCGAGGGCTCGCACGTCATCGAGGCGAAGGTCGCCCAGCTGGTCGAGGACTCCCTCGCCGAGATCGACCGGATCCAGGAGATGGGCGGCGCGATGGCCGCCGTCGAGTCCGGCTATCTCAAGTCGCAGCTGGTCGCCTCGCACGCGGAGCGCCGGGGCCGGATCGAGTCCGGGCGGGAGAAGATCGTCGGCGTCAACATCTTCGAGACGACCGAGCCCAACCCGCTCACCGCCGACCTGGACACCGCGATCCAGACGGTCGACCCGGCGGTCGAGGCCCGGGTGGTGACGGCGATCGGCCGCTGGCGCGCCACGCGCTACCAGCCGCCGTTCAACCACCCGCGGCCCTGCAAGGCGCTGGACCGGCTGAAGGAGGCCGCCAAGGGCACCGGCAACCTCATGGAGGCCACCCTGGAGTGCGCCCGCGCCGGGGTCACGACCGGCGAGTGGGCGGGCGCGCTGCGGGAGGTGTTCGGCGAGTTCCGGGCGCCCACCGGAGTCTCTTCGGCACCGGTGGCCGTGCCCGCCGAGGCCGGGTCGGCGATGGCCGAGGTGCGGGCCAGGGTGGACGCCACCGCCCGCGACCTGGGCAGCGGCAAGCTCCGCTTCCTGGTCGGCAAGCCGGGTCTTGACGGGCACTCCAACGGCGCCGAGCAGATCGCCGTACGGGCCCGGGACGCCGGCTTCGAAGTGGTGTACCAGGGCATCCGGCTGACGCCCGAGCAGATCGTGGACGCGGCCCTGGCCGAGGACGTGCACGCGGTCGGCCTGTCGATCCTGTCCGGCTCGCACGCCCAGCTGGTCCCGGACGTCCTGGAACGACTCCGTGTGGCCGGTGCCACAGATATACCCGTCATCGCCGGTGGCATCATCCCGAATGGTGACGCCGAGCAGCTCAGGGAAGCCGGAGTGGCCGCGGTCTTCACCCCGAAGGACTTCGACATCACCGGAATCATCGGCCGCATCGTCGACGAGATCCGGAAAGCGAACAAGCTCGACCCCCTGGAGGTCCCCGCATGACCGCCCGCCCGTCGCCCGCCACCACCCCTCCAACGAGCGGCTCCGCCGCACACCTTCCCTCTGTCAACCGGCTCCGCCCGCGGCGCTCCTGCCTGGCCGTGCCCGGCTCGAACCCCCGCTTCCTGGAGAAGGCCCAGGGTCTCCCGGCGGACCAGGTCTTCCTGGACCTGGAGGACGCGTGCGCGCCGCTCGCCAAGCCCGAGGCGCGGCACACCATCGTGAAGTTCCTCAACGAGGGTGACTGGACGGGCAAGACGCGGGTGGTGCGCGTCAACGACTGGACGACCGAGTGGACGTACCGCGATGTCGTCACGGTCGTCGAGGGCGCCGGCCAGAACCTCGACTGCATCATGCTGCCGAAGGTGCAGACGGCCCAGCAGGTCGTCGCGCTGGACCTGCTCCTCACCCAGATCGAGAAGACCATGGGCTTCGAGGTCGGCAAGATCGGTATCGAGGCGCAGATCGAGAACGCGCAGGGCCTCAACAACGTCAACGAGATCGCCACCGCGTCCCAGCGTGTCGAGACCATCATCTTCGGCCCGGCCGACTTCATGGCGTCCATCAACATGAAGTCGCTGGTCGTGGGCGAGCAGCCGCCCGGCTACCCGGCGGACGCCTACCACTACATCCTGATGAAGATCCTGATGGCCGCCCGCGCCAACAACCTCCAGGCGATCGACGGCCCCTACCTCCAGATCCGCAACGTGGAGGGCTACCGCGCGGTCGCCCAGCGCGCTGCGGCCCTCGGTTTCGACGGCAAGTGGGTGCTGCACCCGGGCCAGGTCGAGGCGTCCAACGAGATCTTCTCGCCGTCGCAGGAGGACTACGACCACGCCGAGCTGATCCTGGACGCGTACGACTACTACACGTCCGAGGCGGGCGGCAAGAAGGGCTCCGCGATGCTCGGCGACGAGATGATCGACGAGGCCAGCCGCAAGATGGCCCTGGTCATCTCCGGCAAGGGCCGGGCCGCCGGCATGAAGCGCACGTCGACGTTCGAGATCCCGGAGGCGTGAGCGCGATGCAGTTCGGACGCACGTACGAGGAGTTCGAGGTCGGGGCGACGTACAAGCACTGGCCGGGAAAGACGGTCACCGAGTACGACGACCACCTGTTCTGTCTCCTCACCATGAACCACCACCCGCTCCACATGGACACGAACTACGCCGAGAAGACGACGGACTTCGGCAAGAACGTGGTGGTCGGGAACTACATCTACTCGCTGCTGCTCGGCATGAGCGTGCCGGACGTCTCCGGCAAGGCGATCGCCAACCTGGAGATCGAGTCGCTCAAGCACGTGGCGCCGACCTTCCACGGCGACACCATCTACGGCCAGACGACCGTGCTCGACAAGTGGCCCTCCAAGTCGAAGAACGACCGCGGGATCGTCTACGTCGAGACCAAGGGCTACAAGCAGGACGGCACGCTGGTGTGCGTCTTCCGCCGCAAGGTGATGGTGCCGACCGAGACGTACATCAAGGAGCGCGGCGGCGAGCAGCCGGGCCGCCCGGAGCTCAGGGAGCAGGAGAAGTAGCCATGGCCCGTCTCGCCCAGACCGCCGGTCTGACCGACGTCCAGCAGGAGATCCTCTCCACCGTCCGCGACTTCGTGGACAAGGAGATTCTCCCGGTCGCCACCGAGCTGGAGCACCGCGACGAGTACCCGCAGCAGATCGTCGACGGCCTCAGGGAGCTCGGCCTGTTCGGCCTGATGATCCCCGAGGAGTACGGCGGCCTGGGCGAGTCCCTCCTGACGTACGCGCTCTGCGTCGAGGAGATCGCCCGGGGCTGGATGTCCGTCTCCGGGATCATCAACACGCACTTCATCGTGGCGTACATGCTCAAGCAGCACGGCACGCAGGAGCAGAAGGACCACTTCCTGCCGCGCATGGCGGCCGGCGACATCCGGGGCGCGTTCTCGATGTCGGAGCCGGGCCTGGGCTCGGACGTCTCGGCGATCACCTCGAAGGCGGTGCGGGACGGCGAGGAGTACGTCCTGAACGGCCAGAAGATGTGGCTCACGAACGGCGGCACCTCGTCCCTCGTGGCCGTACTCGTGCGAAGTGACGAAGGCCACTCCCCTGAAGAGGCAGCCGCCAAGCCCCACAAGTCGATGACGACCTTCCTGGTCGAGAAGGAGCCCGGCTTCGGCGAGGTCCGCCCCGGCCTCACCATCCCGGGCAAGATCGACAAGATGGGCTACAAGGGCGTCGACACCACCGAGCTGATCATGGACGGGCTCCGGATTCCGGCCAATCGGGTGCTCGGCGGGGTCACCGGCCGAGGTTTTTACCAAATGATGGACGGAGTCGAGGTCGGCCGCGTCAACGTGGCGGCCCGTGGCTGCGGTGTCGCGCAGCGTGCGTTCGAACTGGGTGTCCAGTACGCCCAGCAGCGTCACACTTTCGGCAAGCCGATCGCCCAGCATCAGGCCATCCAGTTCAAGCTCGCCGAGATGGCCACCAAGGTCGAGGCCGCGCATGCCATGATGGTGAACGCCGCACGCAAAAAGGACTCCGGGGAACGAAACGACCTTGAGGCCGGGATGGCGAAGTACCTCGCCTCCGAGTACTGCAAGGAGGTCGTGGAGGACGCCTTCCGGATCCACGGCGGGTACGGATTCTCCAAGGAGTACGAGATCGAACGTCTCTACCGTGAGGCGCCGATGTTGCTGATCGGCGAAGGTACCGCCGAGATCCAGAAAATGATCATCGGGCGAAGGTTGCTCGAAGAGTATCGATTCCAGGGCTGATTGTCCGGGTACGGGGTGTTTTCTTCGAGAAGAAGATCACACCCCGTCAGCGGTCTTCGGCCGCCGACTCGGCTTCCTGGCTTGCCCAGTTGCAGCCCCCGACCGGTACGATCCCGGAAAGCCGCCGTCCCCATTTCCCGCGCGGCATCATCCGCTACGAAGGTCATCCATGCCCCACAGCCAAACCTCTGCACATCGAGACAGCCTGGCCGGCGTACGCCTCGCGCGCGGAGCATCGCCGTGGCTTCTCCCGACCGTCGCCACCGCAGCCGTCAGCCTCCTCCGCGCCCGTCGCTCCGGCGCCGCGAAGGCCGTCGCCCTGCCCGCCACCGCGCTCGCGGCGGGCATGCTGTGGTTCTTCCGCGACCCCGAGCGTGAGATCGCCCAGGGCCGTGTCATCTCCCCCGCCGACGGTGTGGTGCAGAGCATCATGCCGTGGAAGGACGGCCGCACCCGCGTCGCGATCTTCATGAGCCCGCTCAACGTCCACGTCAACCGGGCGCCGCTGTCCGGCGAGGTGACGTCGGTGGAGCACATCCCCGGTGGCTTCGTTCCCGCCTTCAACAAGGAGAGCGAGAACAACGAGCGCGTAGTCTGGCATTTCGACACCGAACTCGGCGACATCGAGATGATCCAGATCGCCGGCGCGGTGGCCCGTCGCATCGTGCCCTACGTCCCGCAGGGCACGAAGGTCGAGCAGGGCGACCGCATCGGTCTGATCCGCTTCGGCTCGCGCGTCGACATCTACCTGCCCGAGGGCGTGGAGGTCGCGGTCGAGGTCGGGCAGAAGACCGTGGCTGGGGTGACTCGCATTGACCGTGATTGATCCGGAGACCCAGGCGGGCTGGGTGCCCGAGGCCGACGAGGTCGGCGACGACGAGGAGGAGATGCCGCTCTCTCTCCGCCTCTCGATAGCGGACACCCTCACGCTGGGCAACGCCACGTGCGGGTTCATGGCGGTGTACTTCACCACCACCGGCATCCTGATCCCGCATCTCACCGGGGACGACCAGTCGGCGGGCATGGCGCGGCACAGCGCCGCCACCGCGGTCATCCTCATGCTCTGCGCGGCGGTCTTCGACCTGTTCGACGGCCTCGTCGCGCGCAAGCTGCGCTCCTCCCCCATGGGCGCCGAGCTGGACAACCTCTCGGACCTGATCAGCTTCGGCCTCGCGCCGGCGTACTTCGTGCTCGTCTACGGCATGGTGGCCGACGACGCGTACCAGAAGGTGGCCGCGGTCGGAGCGGTGGTGGTCCTGCTGGCGGTGGTGCTGCGGCTGGCGCGCTTCAGCTGCGTGACGCCGCCGAACGGCATGTTCCAGGGCATGCCGTCGCCGTTCGGTGCGCTGACGGTCGTCTCGATCGTCCTCCTGGAGCTGCCCTTCTTCGCGACGCTCCTGGCGATCCTCGGCACGGCCTGGCTGATGGTGAGCCGGGTCGAGTACCCGAAGCCGCGCGGGCGTCTCGCCGGGGCGATGCTGGCCTGGATCGTCCTCTCCATGGGGCTCCTGGCGGCGTGGGCCTTCGACGCCCCCGGCGGCCAGCTCCTCCTCCAGACCGGCTGTGCGCTGCAGCTGGTGATGGGTGCGGTGATCCCCCTGTTCGCCACGGCCCGCCGGGTGAACAACATCCGCGACAACAGGCGCGAGGCACGGGCGGCGCAGCTGCCCTGAACCTCGTGACGACCCGAAACGGGTGTGCCCGAGCCTGCGAGGCTCGGGCACACCCGTTTCGGGTTCAAGGGCATACGGCGTTTGCCTTTGACCGGTCAACCACCCCCGGCCGGGGCCGAGTTGCACAGGGCGAGACAGGGGAGGACGGTGGAATCGGGCTGAACTTTACGGGGATTTGTCCCTATTCGGGGATGGGGATCGCCCCCTCTTTCGAATAGGAGGACAGCCATGGCCTCACTCACGGTCAAAGACCACTCCGTGCCGCACATCTCGACGATCCCGATGGTTCCGGCGAATCCGGGACAAACAGTACAGCTGTTCGTGCGCGAATACCGGAAGAACGGTGGACCCCAGCCGCCCCCCGTGTTGATGCTGCACGGCCGGAGCGTGCCCGCGGTCGCGGGTTTCGACCTCGTGGTCACCGGTTCCGGCGGCTCCGACATCCGGTACAGCTGGGCACAGCAGCTGGCCCAGCACGGCTTCGACGTGTTCTTGATGGACCTCCAGGGCAGCGGACGGACACCACGGCCGCTGCCCATGGACAAGCCCTGCAACGCCAATCCGGCCCAGCAGGAGTCGGTCCTCGTGCCCAACCCGCTCCCGGCCAAGTGCGCACCCCGGTACGGGTACCAGCTCGGCAACTCCGAGAGCGAGGAGGCGGAACTCGACACGGTGGTCAAGTTCATCAAGGCCCAGACCGGTACGACCGGCCCGATCGACTTCGTCGGCTGGTCCGCCGGCGCCCTTGTCATGGGCCCCTACACACTCAAGCACCCCGAGAACGTCAAGAGCCTGTTCCTGCTCGCCCCGATCTTCCCGCCCGAAGGCCGCTGGTCCGGCAACGCCACGAAGCCGTTCGGACGTCCTGCGGAAGTCACGACACTGCCCATGTCCACGCCTGCCCTCACGTTCGGTTTCCCGATGCACGTCGCCAGCAAGACCGGTTTCAAGATCGGCTGGGACAAGGAGCAGGCCAGCCCGCTCCAGCGGGAACCCGGCATGGGAGACATCGTGTGGGACGCCATGATGGCCAACGACCCCCTGGGCAGCACCTGGGGACCGATACAGCCGTCGGGTGGCGCCGAGGGCGTCCTCCGGTACCGGAACACCTACTGGTGGGGCTGGAACAACCACACCGTTCCGCTCAAGGACGCCGCGGGCCGGTACATCCTCGGTGACCGGGTGCCCGTGATGATCGTCTACGGCGAGATGGACCGGACGGCCAACACCCCGCCGAGCCCACCGATGCCGGCGATCCTGAACTTCTCCGTCCCTGCCCTGTACAAGGCGATCCCGGGACCGAAGAAGCTGATGTTCGAGCTGGCCGACGCGGGACACTCCATGGTCTGGGAGCGCCCCGCCAAGGTCGTCCACCACATGTCCCAGCAATGGTTCGACAAGCACCGCGCGGAGGACCAGACGACCGGCAGCTTCTACCGGGACGACGACGGACTGCTGACCCAGCTGGAGTAGCCCGGCTCAGCTCAGGAAATCCCGCGCGATCTGCTCGGCGACCCGCTCCAGGATCGGCCCGGCGTCCGCAATGCACTTCACCACGTCCGGCTCCACCTCGGTCAGCGGGTAGGCGCGGCGGATCCCGGCCCGGCCGAGGGCCGCCGGCGGCAGGGCGAGGCGGCCGCACACCGCCACGACCTCCTTGTCGGCGGCGCGCGCCGCGGCCGCCACTCCGGCCGGCGCCTTCCCGTGCAGGGTCTGCTCGTCCAGCGACCCCTCGCCCGTGATCACCAGCGAGGCCCGTTCCAGCGCGGGCGCGAAGCCCAGGACGTCGAGCATGACCTCGATACCGGGCCGGAAGCGGGCGCCGAGCAGCAGGGCGCCGTATCCGATGCCCCCTGCGGCCCCCGCGCCCGGCGCGGCCGCGTACTCGACGGCGCGCGGGCCGGTCTCGGCCTCCAGGACGTCGACGAAGTGGCTCAAGGCCTCGTCCAGGGCCGCCACGTCGTCCGGTGAGGCCCCCTTCTGCGGGCCGTACACGGCGGGCGCGCCCTTCGGGCCGGTGAGCGGGTTGTCGACGTCGCTGGCGAGGACGAGGTCTATGCCGGACAGGCGCGGGTCCAGGCCGGACAGGTCCACGCGGGCCAGGTCGGCGAGGCCGCCACCGCCCGGCGGCACCGGCTCGCCGTCCTCGTCCAGGAACCGCGCCCCGAGCGCCGACAGCATCCCGGCGCCACCGTCGGTCGTGGCGCTCCCCCCGACACCGAAGACGATCGTGCGCGCACCCGCGTCCAGCGCGGCCCGCAGCAGCTCTCCGGAACCGTACGTGGAGGCCGTCAAGGGCGCGAAGACACCGGACGGCAGCCGTTGCAGGCCACTCGCCTCGGCCATCTCCACCACCGCGGTGTCGCCGCGCAGCGCGAACGCGGCGGTGACCTCCTGCCCCAGCGGCCCGGCGACCAGCCTCTCGTGCCGTTCGAAGCCGGCGGCGACCGCGGCGGCCACGGTGCCGTCGCCGCCGTCCGCGACGGGCAGCGCCTCGACCTCCAGGCCGGGCACGACCCGCCGGAGCCCCGCAGTGACCCGTTCGGCGACCTCCACGGCCGTCAGCGAGCCCTTGAACTTGTCCGCGGCGATGAGCACGCGCTGTGTCACCTGTATCCCCTTGCTCTCCGGGCCTCGCACATGTCAAGGCCAGTCGCGCCGCTGTGACCTTAACCGGAGGACACCCTCGCCGTCATTCCCCGACCGAAGCCTGGGAAGGGCCTGGGAGCCACCTGGGAAATCGGGTAGACCACAGCCATGGGCAACGACGGCACCGCCGGCCCGGACCTCGCCGACCGGGTGCTCGGCGGCTGGGTCGGCCGGATCGCGGGCAACATGCTCGGCAAGCCGGTCGAGCGGGGTGACGTGTGGACCAGGGAACGCATCGACCGCTACCTACGACGGGCCGCCGCGCTGCCGCTCACCGACTACCTCCCCGAGCCCGCCGACGAGAGCGACGGCGACGCGCTGCGCCCGGAGTGGCGGCAGTGCGTGCGCGGCCGTATCCACGGCAGCTGCCGTGACGACGACGTCGACTACGCGATCCTCGGCCTGCACCTCCTGGAGACCCACGGCTTCGGTTTCAGCACC
The DNA here is from genome assembly GCF_043201895.1 of Streptomyces sp. NPDC048254. Taxonomy (NCBI): domain Bacteria; kingdom Bacillati; phylum Actinomycetota; class Actinomycetes; order Kitasatosporales; family Streptomycetaceae; genus Streptomyces; species Streptomyces sp. NPDC048254. The sequence goes on along the minus strand of NZ_JBICZJ010000003.1, from coordinate 77,414 downwards.
GAGCAGGTCGGCGAGCTGTGGCTGCTGCGGCTGCCGTACCTCCAGACGTTCACGGCGGAGCGGGCCGCCTACCGCAACCTCGCGAGCGGACTGAAGCCGCCCCTCACCGCCACCTACGACAACCCCTACCAGGAGTGGATCGGCGCCCTGATCCGCGCCGACATCTACGGCTGGACCTGCCCGGCCGACCCGCACCGGGCCGCCGCCCTGGCCCGCCGGGACGCGGTGCTCTCCCATGCGGGCAACGGTGTGTACGGCGCGATGTGGGCCGCCGCGCTGATCTCGGCGGCGTTCACCGCGCCGACCGTGCGGGAGGCGATCGACAGCGCGCTCACCGTCGTACCCGCGGGCTGCCGGCTGGCCCGGACCGTGCGCCGGGTGGTCTCCCTGCACGAGACCCGGATGAGCTGGGAGGACACCCTCACCACCGTCTCCGCCGAGACCGCGGGCCTCGGCTGGATCCACACCGTCCCCAACGTGGCCGTGCTCACCGCCGGGCTGCTCTACGGCGCCGGCGACTTCACCCGGACCATCACCCTCACCGTGCGCGGCGGCCTGGACACCGACTCCAACGGTGCCACGGCGGGGTCGGTGGCCGGGGTGCTGACCGGCGCGGCGGCCGTCCCGGACCAGTGGAAGGACCCTCTGGAGGACACGGTCCGCAGCGCGGTCTTCGGCTTCGACGGGGCCCGCATCAGCGACCTGGCGGAGCGCACCGTGCGGCTCGCCCGGACGGGCCCCGCGCCCGCGCTGGTTACCCTTCCTGGGTGACCACGACTGACGACTACGCCGCGTACATCGCGAGCCTCCCCCGGATCCTCGCCGGGGCGGCCGCGCTCTTCCGGGACGCCGAGGGACGGGTGCTGCTGGTCGAGCCCAACTACCGGGAGGGCTGGGCGCTGCCCGGCGGGACCGTCGAGTCCGACGACGGGGAGACCCCGCGCCAGGGCGCCCGCCGGGAGACCCTGGAGGAGATCGGCCTGGACCGGGAGATGGGCCGGCTGCTGGCGGTGGACTGGGTGCACGGCACGGGCCGGCCGCCGGTCGTCGCCTATCTCTACGACGGCGGTGTCGTCACCGACGCCGACCTCGGGGCGATCCGCCTCCAGGAGGAGGAACTGCTGTCCTGGCGGCTGGTCCCCCGCACGGAACTCACCACGTATCTGGCGGGCTCCCTGGGCCGCCGCGTCCTGGCCGCGCTGGACGTGCTGGACGAGGCCACGGGCACCGCCGAGCTGGAGAACGGCCACCGCGCGGGGTGACCCCGGGCGCGGGCGACAACCGTTCGCCACCCGCACCGGGCCCGTCCCGCCCTCGAACACACGACCAAGCCCCGCGTCGCCATCCTCGGCGGCGCCGGCATCTCGACCCACAGCGGGATTCCGCCTCCCGTACGCAGGGCTTCGGCTGACAGGGACAGGGCGCAGGTGGACAAGTCGGTGGCAGGCTGACCGCCGGTAGGGGACGATCACGACGGGCACGCCTCGCCGCTGTCCGGGGTGGCAGCCGTCCGGGAAGCGGCATGGACGCTGGGAGCGACCAACCCTGTCGCACATCACGTCACCAACGTCGTCGTAACGGCATGGGCGGACGACTCCTGCGGTTCCGTCTCCTACGACGACACCGCCGTACGCATCGCCGACGGCTGGCGGATCAGCCATCGCAGGGTGTCGCCGCGCCGGACTCCCTTGGGAGGGATGACACAGCCCGGCTAGAACCAGGCACCTGTGGCCGGCACCATCCGAACGCAGCATCACAACTCAGCCACATCTCTTACACATAATCCGGCCAACGTTCATGATCGTCGGCATGAGAAAGACCCTCACCCTCGCCGCAGCGGCCACCGTCCTCGCGGCCGGTCTCGCGGGCTGCGGCAATAGCGACTCCGGCAGCAGCGACGCAGTACCCGCCAACGCCGCCTCGCCCAAAGCCACAGCAGCACAGACCACGTCCCGGACCGCGCAGACCGCGTTCACCAAGGTCTCCACCAGCGTGAGCACGGCGAAGCTTTCCGGAACCGTCACCGCGGAAAACGACCCGAACCACCTGCTGGGCCGCCCGAATCAGTACACGTCGAAGGTCACATTCGATGACACGCGGATCTCGGCCGGCGACGTCAGCGGCACCGACAAGGGTGACGTCGAACGCGGCGGCGCCATCGAGGTGTTCGGCAGCGCGGCCGACGCGCAGGCTCGCGCGAAGTACATCCAGTCCGTCACCAAGTCGATGCCGATGCTCACCGAATACGACTACGTCCACGGCGCGGCCCTTGTGCGGGTGTCCCACTACCTGACCCCGAAGCAGGCTGCCGACTACAAGACCGCCGCCGACAACCTCGGCTGAAAGGAACCGCCTCGCGATGGTTCGCCCCGCGTTCCTTCAGCTACTTCGCCGTACGCCCGCCAGCGGGATTCGGTCGGAGCGGTGCGCTGATATCCGTTCGCCTCCGTCCGCACAGGCGTCCTAGTCTCGGCCCATGAACAAGCCTCTCGTCGCCATCCTGAGTGGCGCAGGCATCTCCACCGATTCCGGGATTCCTGACTATCGCGGTCCCAACGGGCTGTGGCGGAAGGACCCCGAGGCCGAGAAGCTCGTGACGTACGAGTACTACATGGGCGACCCGGAGATCCGGCGCCGCTCATGGCAGATGCGCCGCAGGAACCACACACTCCAGGCCGAGCCGAACGCCGCGCACCGGGCGGTGGCCGACCTGGAACAGTCCGGCGTGCCGGTCAGGGTCATCACACAGAACGTGGACGGACTGCACCAGCTCGCCGGCATGCCCGCCCGAAAGGTGCTCGAACTGCACGGCTCGGCACGCAGTGTCGTGTGCACCAAGTGCCATGCGCGGGGGCCGATGGTGGACGCGATCGCCCGGGTCGAGGCCGGCGAGGAGGATCCGCCGTGCCTGGCGTGCGGCGGGATCCTGAAATCGGCGACCGTGATGTTCGGCGAGAGCCTCGACCCGGTCGTCCTCGGTGAAGCCCTCGCCATCAGCAAGGCCTGCACCGTGTTCATCGCCGTCGGCAGCAGCCTCCAGGTACAGCCCGCGGCCGGCCTCGCGGGGGTGGCCGCCGACCACGGCGCCCGGCTGGTCGTCGTCAACGCCGAGCCGACGCCGTACGACGACCGGGCCGACGAGATCGTCCGGGATCCGATCGGGACCGCGCTGCCGAAGCTGCTCGCGGAGCTGCGGGCCGGCTAGAAGAGACCCGCGCCCCGCTCGAAGTCCAGCAGGCGCTGTTTGCGGGGCAGGCCGCCGCCGTAGCCGGTGAGGCCGCCGTTCGCGCCGATCACGCGGTGGCAGGGGATGATGATGCCGACGGGGTTCTTCCCGTTGGCGAGGCCGACCGCGCGGGAGGCCTGCGGATTGCCGAGGGCGTCGGCGAGTTCACCGTAGGTGCGGGTCTCGCCGTACGGGATCCTGGTCAGCTGGTCCCAGACGCTGCGCTGGAACGGGGTACCGGTCAGGCGCAGTTCGAGGGTGAACTCCTTCAACTCGCCCGCGAAGTAGGCGGCGAGCTGTTCCTCGGTCCCGGCGAAGAGGTCGTCGTCACGGGCGCCGAAGGTCTCCTCGGGCGGGCGGTGGCGTTGGTCCTCCATGTAGAGGCCGCAGAGGGTGCCGTCCTCGGCGACCAGGGTGAGGGGGCCGTAGGGGCTGTCGGTGACGGTGTGGTTCTTCACGGCAAGGTCCTTACACGGGAAGGAAGTTGATCGGGTGGCTGTCGGTCGCCCACAGGTACTGGACCGCGTAGGCCCGCCAGGGGCGCCAGGCGGCCGCGCGTGCGGTGAGGGCGGCCGGGGTGCCGGGCAGGCCCAGCTCCTGGGCGGCGCGGCGGATGCCGAGGTCGGTGGGGAGGAAGGCGTCGGGGTCGCCGAGGGCGCGCATGGCGATGACGTCGACGGTCCAGGGGCCGAAGCCGGGGAGTTCGAGGAGCTTGGCGCGGGCCTCCGCCCAGTCGCTCTCCACGCCCAGGTGGAGGGTGCCGTCGGCGAGTTGGCCGACCAGGGTGGTGAAGGTGGTACGGCGGGTGCGGGGCATCGCCAGGGACTCGGGGGGCAGTTCGGCCAGCGCCTCGGGGGTCGGGAAGAGGTGGGTGAGGCCGCCCTCCGGGTCGTCGACCGGGGTGCCGTGGGCGGTCACCAGGCGGGCCGCGTGGATGCGCGCGGCGGCCGTGGAGACCTGCTGGCCCAGTACGGCCCGGACCGCGAACTCCGCCTCGTCGACGGTGCGGGGCACCCGGCGGCCGGGCGCCTTGTCCACCAGCGGAGCCAGGACGGGGTCGGTGCGCAGCTGGTCGTCGACCGCGACCGGGTCGGCGTCCAGGTCGAGCAGCCGCCGGCAGCGGCTGATGGCGACGGGCAGGTCCCGCAGATCGCTGAGGGTGAGCCGGCAGGCGATGTGATCGGGCTTCGGGGTGAGGGCCGCGATGCCATGGCCGTACGGCAGCCTCAGGGTCCGCCGGTAGGCGCCGTCCCGCCACTCCTCGACGCCGGGCACGGCGGTGGCCGCGAGGTGGCCGAAGAGGTTGTCGGGGTTGAGGGGGGCACGGAAGGGCAGCCGGAGGGTGAGCACGCCCGGGGCGAGATGCGCCGAGCGCGGGCGGCGGTCGCGCAGCTCGCTCGGGGACAGCGCGAAGACCTCGCGGACGGTGTCGTTGAAGGTGCGGATCGAGGAGAAGCCGGCCGCGAACGCGATCTCCGCCATCGGCAGGGCGGTCGTCTCGATCAGCAGGCGGGCGGTCTGGGCGCGCTGGGCCCGGGCGAGGGCCAGCGGGCCGGCGCCGAGTTCGGCGAGGAGCTGGCGTTCGACCTGCCGGGGGCTGTAGCCGAGGCGGACGGCGAGGCCGGGCACGCCCTCGCGGTCCACGACTCCGTCGGCGATGAGCCGCATGGCGCGGGCGACGAGGTCGGCGCGCTGGTTCCACTCCGGGGAGCCGGGGCTGGTGTCGGGGCGGCAGCGCTTGCAGGCCCGGAAGCCGGCCTGCTGGCAGGCGGCCGCGCTCGGGTAGAACGTCATGTTCTCGGGCTTGGGCGGAACCACCGGGCAGCTGGGCCGGCAGTAGATGCGGGTGGTCAGGACGGCCGTGAAGAACCAGCCGTCGAACCGTGCGTCCTTCGACTGCACGGCCCGTACACAGTGCTCTCGGTCGAGGTTCGTCCCTTTCTGCATGGGTCCAGCATCGACCACCGGGAGGGGCCGGTGCTGGCGGAAATCCGACACGTAGGTGAGCGGGCCTGCGGCTGCGTGACCGCCCCTCGGCGAAGGCGCGACCGCAGGCCGGGCTCACTCCGTCCCGTCCCGCCGGGCGCCCCGCACCGACCGCACCCGCTCCGCCGCCACGCTGAATCCGACCATCGCCCCGCCCCCGGCTCGCCGGGCCGCGGACACGGTTCCCCCGTGGACCCGCGCCACCTCCCGCACGATGGCCAGGCCGAGCCCCGAACCGGGCAGGCCGCGGGCCGTGTCGGCGCGGTGGAAGCGGTCGAAGACACGGGGGAGGTCGGCGGTGTCGATGCCGGGCCCCCGGTCGGAGACGACGACCGCGCCCGCCCGGATGCGCACCTCGATCGGCTCGCGGCCGTCGGGATCGAACTTGGCGGCGTTCTCCAGGAGGTTCCCGACGGCCCGTTCGAGGGCGTACCGCAGGCCCTGGACCACCGAGCCGTCGGAGTCGACGTGCACCAGCCGTCCGGTGCGACGGTACACACGCCGTGCCCCGCGTCCGGCCAGCTCGGCCAGGTCCACGGGCTCGTCGGGCTCGTCCCGGCTCCCGGCGAGGGCCAGTTGGACGAGTTCGTCGACGAGGAGTCCGAGCTCGCGGGTCTCGCCCTCGACGTCGTCGAGGAGCCGGGCGTGGGCGTCCGGGGCGAGTTCGGTCGCCCTGCGCAGCACGGTGGCGTTGGTGAGCAGGCTGGTGAGGGGGGTGCGGAGCTCGTGGGCGGCGTCCTGGACGAGCTGTTCCTGTGCCTCTCGTGCGGCGGTGAGCCGGGCCAGCATGCGGCTGAACGACTCCGACAGCCGGCCCACTTCGTCCCGGCCGCCGGCTCCGGCGATCCCGCCTCCCGGGCCGGCGGCGTCGGCTTCCCGGGTGAAACCCGTCCCGTCGAGGCCGGCCAGGCTCTCCGTGCTGACCTGCTCGGCGGTCCGGGCCAGCTGTTCCAGGCGCCGGGCGAGGCGCCGGGCGAGCAGCCAGCCCGCGCCGGCCGCGAGGAGGGTGACGGTGAGGGACGCGCCGGCCATCTCCCGGGCCATGCCGCCGAGCACGTAGTGCGTCTGGTCGATCCGCACGGCGACCTGGAGGGCGCCACGGTTGCCGCCCAGGGCGGTGGTCAGTCCCCGGTAGGTGTGGCCGCCCACGGCGGACTCGGCGGTGTCGGTCCGGCCGGGCGCGCCCGAGGCGGCGAGGCCGCGTACGGCGCCGGACACCGGAAGCTCGACGGGCGGTCCCCCGAGGTGGCTGGTCGTGCCGTCCGGAGCCACGGACCGCACGACGAGCTGCCGTTCCTTCTCGTCGCCGGGGCCAGGCAGGTCCGGCCCGGGGTAGAGCGCGGGGCCCCGGGTCATCGCGTCGACGACGGCGAGTGCCCCGGCCCTATCCCGTACCACGGCCACCGTGGTGGATTTCAGGGTGCGGTCGGTCTCCGCGAGGACGCGGTCGGAGGCGGCACGGTAGCTGAGCAGCCCGACCAGGGCGGCCACCACGGCGCCGACCGCGGCGAAGGAGAGGGCGAGGCGTGCGCGCAGGCTCATGGGCGGCGCACCGCGTAGCCCACCCCGCGCACGGTGTGGATCAGCTCGGGCGCCCCGGCGTCGGCGAGCTTGCGCCGCAGGTAACCGACGTAACCGGCCAGGTTCCTGGCGTCGACTCCGGCGCTCTCCCCCCAGACCCGGTGGTAGAGGGTGGCGTGATCGAGGACCAGGCCCTCGTTGCGTACGAGCAGTTCCAGCAGATCGAACTCGGTTCTGGACAGGGCCAGTTCGCACTCCGCCCACCAGGCCCGGCGTTCGGCGGGGGCGACCCGCAGGGCGGCGACCCGCAACGCGGAGGGGAAAGGCGCGGGGTCCGGTACCGGAGATCTCCTGAGCAACGCGCGTAAACGGGCGAGCAGTTCGGGTACCTCGAACGGCTTGCACAGGTAGTCGTCGGCCCCGGCGTCCAGGCCGGCCACCCGCTCCCGGGTGCCCGCTCTGGCGGTGAGCAGGAGAAGCGGGGTGCGGTCGTCGTCCGCGCGCAGCACGCGGCACACGGCTACGCCGTCGACGTGCGGCATCATCACGTCGACGATCAGCGCGCTGAAGACGTCCCGGCGGGTGCGGGCCAGGGCCTGCACTCCGTCGGTCGCGGTGACGACGTCGTACCCCTCCAGCTCCAGGGCGCGCGCCAGGGACTCACGCACCGCGCGATCGTCGTCGACGACCAGGACCCGGTCCGCCGCACGGCCAACTCCAGTCGATCCAGGCGTAGTTCGCAATCCGTTCACAGGACACCCTCCGGGCTCTCACGCAACGCGGAACTCATTTCTTACCCGACTCCCGATCCCCTCCCGCAACCCTCTGAGACCGGACGCCCACCATGAGTGCCGTCGTCCCCCCACACCTGGGAGTCCCATGAACTCCGTCAGACTCGTGCGCCCCGCCGTGGCCTTCACCGCCTGCCTGAGCCTCGGTGTCACCGGCTGTGCCGCGCTCAACTCGGCTTCGTCCGGCGCGGAGTTGGCCACCATCAAGGCGATCCCGGCCTCCGCGAGGCACTTCGGGGCCGGTGGCGCCAACACCGCGCAGGTGGTCAAGGCCGCCAACGCCTTCCTGGCGACCCTCTCCGACGAGCAGCGCGACGCCGCGCTCTACAGCTTCGACGACCCGGTCAAGAAGACCGGCTGGTCCAACTTCCCGATTCCGGTCGTACAGCGCAACGGCCTCAAGCTGGGCGACCTCACCGACGAGCAGCAGGCGGCCGCCCTCAAGGTGATGAGGGCGGCGCTCAGCAAGCAGGGGTACCAGGAACTCGTCGACATCCGCACGTCCGACGACTATCTCGCCTCACTCCCGAACACCGGCCCCGGCGGCGGTGGCGGTGGCGGTGGCGGTGGCGGTGGTCCCACGGGTACACCCACGGGTACGCCCACAGGCACGCCCCCCACCGGCACACCCACGGGCGGTCCGACGGGTCGTCCCGGTGGTGGCGGCGCGAGCTTCGGCTCGGAGTGGTACTACCTCTCCTTCTTCGGAAAGCCCAGCACCAAGGGCGAGTTCATGGTCCAGTACGGCGGCCACCACGCGGCGTACAACATCACGTACGCCGGCCGGAACGTGACGATGTCCCCGACGCTGACCGGCGTCGAGCCGATGGAGTTCGACCAGGACGGCGTGCACTACGCCCCGCTCGCGGACAAGCGGGCCGCGAGCATCGCCGCCGTCCAGTCGCTCACCGCCGACCAGCTGGCCGCCGCCGAGATCGACGGCAGCTTCGACGACCTGTATCTCGGCCCGGGCCACGACGGCCCCTTCCCCACGCCCCAGGGCGTACGGGTGAGCGACCTGTCCAGGAAGCAGCGGCACGCGGTGACGAAGATGCTCGCCACCTGGGTGGACGACCTCAACGAGAAGGCGGCCCGGCGGCTGCTGGCCAAGTACGTCTCCGAGTACGACGAGACGTACCTCGGCTGGAGCGGGGGCACCACCCTCGACAACAACCAGACCTACGTCCGCATCGACGGTCCGTCGGCCTGGGTCGAGTTCTCCAACCAGCCGGGCGCGTCCACCTCGGGAGTCCACCAGCACACGATCTTCCGGGACGAGACCGCCGACTACGGCTGGGAGTGACGCGTGCGCCGACTGCTGCTCGCGCTGCTGGTCGCCGCCGTAGTGCTGGTCGCCGGTCCCGTGCCGGCGGCCGGCGCCCACCCCATGGCGACCTCGGCCGTCCTTCTGGACGTCCACGACGACAGGGTCACCGGCGAGGTCGAACTGCCCCTCGACCGGCTCTCGGTGGCCGTACACCGCGATCTCACCCCGGCCGCCGTCCTCGGGACCGACCGGGCGTACCTGCACGGGTACGCCGCCCGGCACATCGGCGCCACCGGTGACGACGGGAGGGCCTGGACGGTCACCCTCGGCAGGGGGACGGTCCGCACGATCGACGGAATCCTCCACCTCGTCTACCCCCTGACGATCCGTCCGCCGGACGCCCGTGTCACCGGCTTCCGGCTGCGCTACGACGTCATCGTCGAGGAACTCCTCACCCACCAGGGCATCGTCACGGTCGGCTACGACCTGAAGCAGGGCGTGGCCACGTCCGCCGACGCCCGCACCCTGGGCGTCTTCGACTGGGACACCAAGTCCCTGGAGGTCCCCTCGGGCCGCCGGTCCTGGCTGCGCGGCTTTCTGAGCGCCGCCGGGCTGGGCATCAAGCACGTCGGTGCGGGCGCCGACCACCTGCTGTTCCTGCTGATGCTGCTCATTCCGGCCCCCCTGCTGGCCGCCGGGGGCAGCTGGCGCACGGCCGCTCCTTCGGCGCGGCGCAGTGTGGTGCGGGTCGTGCACGTGGTGTCGGCGTTCGCGGTGGGGCACTCACTCACGCTGGCGCTGGCCGCCACCGGGCTCGTCCATGTGCCGTCCCGGCCGGTCGAGACTCTCATCGCCCTGTCGATCGCGGTGTCCGCGCTGCATGCCGTACGCCCCCTGGTGGCGCGCGGCGAGGTGGTGATCGCGAGCGGGTTCGGGCTGGTGCACGGGCTGGCGTTCGCCTCCCTCATCGGCGAGCTGGGGCTGGACCGGGGTTCCCTGGTGACCACGCTGCTCGGCTTCAACCTGGGCATCGAGCTGACCCAGCTGCTGGTCGTCGCCCTGCTGATGCCGTCGTTGCTGGTGCTGGCCCGCACCACCGTCTATCCGGCGTTCCGGATCGGGATCGCCGTGGTCGGCCTGGTGTTCTCGGGGTCCTGGATGCTGGAACGGGCGGCACTGACCCCGGCCGACCCGTTCGAGAGCCTCCAGACCTGGCTGGTCGGCCATCCCCTGCTGGTCGCCGGGGTGTTCGCGGCGCTGGCGGGGGTGTCGTGGGGCTTGGCACCACGGCCACCGGAGGCCACGGGGACGGTTCGCAGAGCCGGGGCCGCCAGGACGCCCCAACGGGCCGGCACCGCCGGGTCCAACAGCTGACTCCGGGGCGCCGCGAGGGCGGAGGCCCCGGGGGCGGGGGGACGGGGGCGCCGGTTGGCCAGTGGGCCGTCGGCGCCCCCGGGCAGCGCGGGTGCGGGGCTCAGCCGCCGAAGTAGTGGTCCTGGTCGAGGTCGGCCAGCAGCCCCGGCCGGTCGGGCCGCCAGTCGTAGCGCTCCCGCGTCGCGGTGCTCGACGTCGGGTTGTCGTTGCCGGCGAAGCGGATCATCCACCCGAAGTGGGCGGCCGCCTCCTCCGGCGCGAGGGACGCCACCGGCAGGCCCAGGCGGCGGCCGATGACCGCGGTGATGTCGCGGAGCGGTACGCCCTCCTCGGCCGCCGCGTGCAGCACGGCACCGGCCGGGGCGGTCTCCAGAGCCTTGCGGAAGAGGACGGCCGCGTCCAGGCGGTGCACGGCCGGCCAGCGGTTGGCGCCGTCGCCCGGGTAGCCGGCGACGCCCTTGTCCCGGGCGAGGTCGATCAGGTGCGGGACGAAGGCGTGGTCGCCGGCCCCGTGCACGGAGGCCGAGAGCCGGATCGCGGAGACCCGTACTCCGCGGTCGGCCAGGGCGAGGGCGGCCCGCTCCGACTCGCCGCGGTGTGCACCGGGAGCCGCGGGGTCGGGTCCGTCCGTCTCGGTGCCGAGGCGGCCCGGGGCGAGCAGGCCGGTCACGGAGCTGATGACCAGGGGGCGGCCGGAGTCGGCGAGGGCGTCGCCGAAGGCCGCCAGGGCCGCGAGTTCGGTGCGCAGGGCACCCGGCAGGTCGGAGAAGTCGTGGTTGAAGCCCGTGTGGACCACCCCGTCCGCCGCCTGCGCCGCGACCCGCAGCCCGTCGACGTCGTCGAGGTCGCCCCGGTGCACCTCCGCCCCCGCCTCCTTCAGGGCCGCCTCGGCCGCGTCCGAGCGGGCCAGGCCGAGCACCTGGTGCCCGGCGCCGAGCAGTTCGCGGACGACCGCGCTGCCGATGAACCCGGTGGCGCCGGTGACGAACACACGCATGAGAAATCACCTCACGGAGAGTGAATGTGCTGGGATGACTCCAGCCTGCGTCCGGCCCGGGTCCGGGGTCCAAGACCCGTTCCGCACCCGGTGATGTCTGTCCGGTCATGACCGCAGCTCACGGCGGCGGGAGTAGAGTCGAGGGGTGCCCGATTCCTTCGTACCGCAGGTGGACCTGGAGCTGCGCCTGGTGCGCTACTTCACCGTGGTCGCCGAGGAGTTGCACTTCGGCCGGGCGGCCGACGCGCTGCATCTGGCCCAGCCGTCGCTGAGCCGGCAGATCCGGCGTCTGGAGCGGGAGCTGGGCGTCCGGCTGCTGGATCGCACCCCGCGCGGCACCCGGCTCACCGAGGCCGGCGAGACCTTTCTGCCGCAGGCCAGGGAGCTGCTGCGCAGTGCCGCCCGGGCTGCCGCGAGCGCGCGCTCGGCCGCCGCGCACGGACCGTTCACGGTCGGGTACACCACCCACCAGATCGTCACCCCGGCCGTCCGGGAGGTCCGCCACCGCCACCCGGAGGCCGACGTCCGCACCCTGCACGTGGACTGGAACGAACCGCGGGACGCGCTGCTCGACCACCGGGTCGACGTGGTGGTGACCCGGTTCCTGTTCACCGCCGACGACCTGGACATCGCGGTGCTGTACGACGAGCCGCGCGTGCTGCTGGTCCCGCTCGGCCACCGGCTGGCGGGCAAGGAGTCGGTCACGCTCGCCGACTTCGCCGACGAGCCGCTCCCCCGTTTCACCGGCGCCGACCGGATCGGCGCGAATCCCGCCGGTCACACCAACCTGGGCGCCTTGGTGGACACGCTGGAGGACAAGCTGGAGCTGGTCGCGAGCGGTGAGGTGGTGTCGCTGGCGCCGGCCGGCTTCCGGGGCAACCTGCGGCCGGACATCGTCGTCGTCCCGGTCGTGGACGCGGACCCCGTCCAGGTCGTCCTGGCCACCCGGGCCGGCGACCGGCATCCCCTGCTGCCGGCGTTCCGGCGCGCGGCCGAGGCCCATCTGGTCCCCGCCGGCGCGGCCCGCACCGAACGCCCGCGCACGAGCATCGGGGTGGAGTGATGGGTGGGTCCAGGAGAGTCACGCTGAACGACGTGGCCGCCGCCAGCGGTGTCTCGCGTGCCACGGTCAGCTTCGTCCTGAACGACGACCCGAGCCAGTCCATCTCGGCCGCCACCCGCGACCGGGTACGGCAGGCGGCGCGCGACCTCGGCTATGTCCCGCACGGGGTGGCCCGTGCGCTGCGCGAGGGCAGTTCCCGGGTGGTCGTCCTCGACCTGGACCGGGGTCTGGAGGGCAACTACTCGCGCAGCTATGTGCGCGGCCTGGACGACGAACTCGCGGCCCACGGGCATGTCCTGCTGGTGCGGCACGGGCAGCACTCGGCGGAGGCGACCCGGCAGGTGCTCGACGCGATCGCCCCGCGTGCCATGATCCGGTTCGCCGAGCCGTATCTGACCGGTCACGACCTGGAGGACCGGGGCGGCGGCTGGAAGGACGGCCTCGCCGCGCACGCGGCCCTGCAGATCCGGCATCTGGCCGAGCACGGGCACACCCGGATCGCGCTGGCCCTCCCCGAGGAGGACTCGGCGCCGGCCCGGGCCCGGCGCCGGTTCGCCGAGCACACCGTGCACAGCCTCGGCCTGCCGCCCCTGGTCCCGGTCACGGTGCCGCGCCCGAGGCGGGCGGGCACCGGCGCGGTCGCCGGGCTGCGCGAGGCCCACCCGGACGTCACGGCGGTCGCCGCTTTCGACGACGACCTCGCCCTGCGCACCCTGACCGCCCTGCACGACCTGGGCCTGGCCGTCCCCGGCGACATCGCGGTGATCGGGTACGACGACACCGGCTACGGCGAGCTGAGCACCCCCGCCCTGACCACCGTGCACATCGACGCGGAGGCCCATGGCCGGCTGGCGGCGCGCACCGCGCTGGGGCTGGACTCGGCGGGGCTGGTGCCGGTGCCGGCACGGATCATCGTCAGGGACTCGGTGTGAGCCCCCGCTCTCAGGTCAGCTGCGCGGCGAACGCCTTGTAGGCCCGCTCGTCGAAGAGCACGAACCGGACCTCCTCGACGGCCGTGTCCGCGTCCCGGACGGTCGCCACGGCGATCCGGGCGCCGTCGTCCAGCGGCCAGCCGTAGATCCCGGTGGAGACGGCGGGGAACGCGACCGTGCGGGCGCCGAGTTCGTCGGCGCGTTTCAGGGACTCGCGGTAGCAGGAGGCGAGCAGCTCGGAACGGTCCTCGCTCGGGGAGTGGACGGGTCCGACGGTGTGGATGACCCACTGGGCGTCGAGTTCGCCGGCGGTGGTGGCGACCGCGTGGCCGGTGGGCAGGCCCTTGGCGAAGTGCCCGGCGCGGAGCTTGCGGCAGTCCGCCAGGATCGCCGGGCCGCCGCGCCGGTGGATGGCGCCGTCGACACCCCCGCCGCCGAGCAGGGAGGAGTTGGCCGCGTTGACGATCGCGTCGGCGGTCTGCTGCGTGATGTCGCCCTGGACGAGCGTGATGCGGGTCATGACTGTCTCAGCCTCCTCCACACGGCCTTGGCCGCGTTGTGCCCCGACATGCCGTGTACCCCTGGACCGGGCGGGGTGGCCGACGAGCAGATGAAGACGGCCGGATGCGGGGTGCCGTACGGGAACAGGGAGAGTTTGGGGCGCAGCAGGATCTGCAGGCCGGAGACCGCGCCGGTGCCGATGTCGCCGCCGACGTAGTTGGCGTTGCGGGCGGCGAGTTCGGCGGGGCCGGCGGTGGCGCGGGCCAGCACGCGGTCGCGGAACCCCGGGGCGAAGCGCTCCAGTTGACGTTCCATCACGTCGGTGAGGTCGCCGGTCCAGCCGTTGGGCACATGGGCGTACGCCCAGAAGACCTGCTTGCCCTCGGGGGCGCGGGAAGGGTCCACGACCCCGGGCTGCACGGTGATCATGAACGGCCGGTCGGGGGCGCGGCCCTCGCGGGAGGCGGCGCGCAGAGCGGTGCCGATCTCCGCGCTGTCCGCGCCGATCTGCACGGTACCGGCCCGGCGGGCCTCCGGCGCCGTCCACGGAACCGGCCCGTCCAGCGCATAGTCGATCTTGAAGACGCCCGGGCCGTACCGGTAGTCCTCGTAGTAGTTGCCGAGGCCGGCGATACGGGCGAGTGCGGTCGGCGAGGTGTCGAAGATGTACGACCGCGCGGGCGGCAGGTCGTCGAGGCGCTTGACCTCGTAGTCGGTGTGGATCGCGCCGCCGAGGTCCTTGAGATAGGCGGCGAGCGCGTCGGAGATGGCCTGCGAGCCGCCCCGGGCCACCGGCCAGCCGCGGGCGTGTGCGGCGAGCGCGAAGACCAGGCCGACGGCGCCGGTCGCGATGCCGCTGAGCGGGGCCATGACATGGGCGACGAGGCCGGCGAAGAGGGTTCTGGCCCGTTCGTCGCGGAAGCGGTGCAGGAGCAGGCCGGCGGGCGGCAGCCCGACCAGGCCGAAGCGGGCGAGGGTGACCGGGTCACGGGGCAGCGCGGTCAGCGGCAGGGACATGAAGTCCCGTACCAGGGTGTCCCACTTGGGCAGGAACGGCTCGACCAGCCTGCGGTAGGTGCCCGCGTCGCGCGGTCCGAAGGAGGCCGCCGTCTCGGCGACCGAGCGGGCCAGTACGGCGGCCCGGCCGTCCGGGAAGGGGTGGGCCATCGGCAGCTCGGGGTGCAGCCACTCCAGGCCGTAGCGCTCCAGGGGCAGGGCGCGGAACGCGGGCGAGTTGATCCCGAGCGGGTGCGCCGCGGAGCACGGGTCGTGCCGGAAGCCGGGCAGCGTGAGCTCCTCGGTCCGGGCCCCGCCGCCCACGGTGTCGCGCGCCTCGAAGACGGCGACGGAGAAGCCGCGCCGGGCCAGCTCCACGGCGGCCGTCAGGCCGTTCGGCCCCGCCCCCACCACGACCGCATCGAGCATCGACGGCACCTTCGCACCCCTTCGTCAGCCGATTGGCCACTCGGGTTCAGGATATGCCGGAGGACTGACACCGCCCTCGTCCGGGGTTACCAGTGGGGGTTCTGCAGCAGGTCCACCACCCGGTGGGCGGTGGCCGCGTCGCGGGCCGCGGTGAACGGCAGGGTGTTGCCGCCCGTGATCCGGAACGGCTCGCCGGCCAGGGTCAGGTGGGCACCGCCCGCCTCCTCGACCAGCAGCAGCCCGGCCGCGTGGTCCCAGGCGGCCTCCCAGGAGAACGCGGTCGCGTCCAACTCCCCCCGGGCGACGGCGAGATACTCCAGGCCCGCCGAGCCGCAGGCGCGCGGGGTGACGCCGTCGACCCACAGGGCGATCAGCGCGCGCTTCTGCGCATCGGTCGTGTAGTCCGGGTGGGAGGTGGCTATCCGCAGGTCCCGGCCCTCCGCGGGCGACCCGGCGTGCAGCCGTACGCCGTCCAGGAAGGCGCCCTTTCCCCGTACCGCCGTGGCGAGTTGGCCGCGGGCCGGGGCGAAGGTCCAGGAGGCGAGCAGGACGCCCCGGTGGGCGAGCGCGACCAGGGTGCAGAAGCCGTCCTCGCCGCGCACGAACTGGCGGGTGCCGTCGACCGGGTCGACAATCCACACCGGCACGTCGCCCTGGAGCGCCTCGTACGTCTCCGGGTCCGCGTGCACCGCCTCTTCGCCGACCACGACGGAACCCGGCAGCAGGGCGCCCAGCGCCCCGGTGAGGTACCTCTCGGCGAGCCGGTCGGCGTCCGTCACCAGGTCGTGCGGCCCGCTCTTCTGGTCGACCTCGTGGTCGGCGAGCCGCCGCCAGCGGGGCAGGATCTCGGTCCGGGCGGCCTTGCGGATGGCGTCCTCGACGTCACCGGCATGCTGAAGGAGAAACTCGTCGATGGTCTCCGTTGCTTCGATCATGCCTCCATGAGAGCACGCGTCACTGACAATCCCCGCCGCTCGGATGTACGGGAGGTGGAATACGGACGAACAGCCGGTGCCGACGATCAGCGGGCCGTCGACGGACGCGCCAGGTCAGCGCCCTGACGTCAGCACATCGGCGTCAACGCCCCACCGCGTACCCCTGCATCCCGCGCGGATTCGCCCCCGCGGACAGCACCCCGGTCCCCGGGTCCCGGGCCACCGCGCACAGCCGCCCCTCCGACCAGCCCGGCCCGACCGTCACGTCGTGACCGCGCCGCCGCAGCTCCGCCACCACCCCGGGGTCCGTCCGCGACTCGACGGTCACGCTTCCGGGGCGGCGTCCGCGCGGGTAGAAGGAGCTGGGGAAGCTGTCGTTGTGCCAGTTCGGGGCGTCGATCGCGCCCTGGAGGTCGAGGCCGCCGCGCACCTCGCCGCGCAGCGCGACGGCCAGGAAGAAGTGCAGTTGCCACTGGTCCTGCTGGTCGCCGCCGGGCGTGCCGAAGGCCAGCACCGGGACCCCGTCGCGCAGGGCGATCGACGGGGTGAGCGTGGTCCGGGGACGGCGGCCGGGGGTGAGGGAGTTCGGCAGGCCCTCCTCCAGCCAGGCCATCTGGAGCCGGGTGCCCAGCGGGAAACCCAGCTCGGGGACGACGGGGTTGGACTGGAGCCAGCCGCCACTGGGGGTGGCCGCGATCATGTTGCCCCAGCGGTCGACGACGTCCAGGTGGCAGGTGTCGCCCCGGGTGGTGCCGTCGGCGGCGACCTGCGCGACCGTCGGCTCGCCCGCGCCCAGCGGGTCGAAGGCGGTGCTCCTCGCGGCCTCCACGCGCGCGTGCCCGGGCAGCCGGGGCGCCCGCCCGCCGGGGCTGCCGGGCCGCAGTTCCTCGGAGGCCTTGGCGCCGACCAGGCCGCGCCGCCCGGCGTTGTACGCGTCCGAGAGCAGTTCGGCCAGCGGGACCTCGGCCGCGTCGCCGTACCAGGCCTCGCGGTCGGCCATGGCGAGCTTGCAGCCCTCGATCAAAAGGTGCAGGTAGTCGGCGGAGCCGTACCCGGGCAGATCGGACAGCTCGGGCGGCAGCAGGGCGAGCTGCTGGAGGAGGGCCGGGCCCTGGCTCCAGGGGCCCGCCTTGCACACGGTCCAGCCGTTCCAGTCGTACGACACCGGGGGCTCGTAGCTCGCGGACCAGCCGGCCAGGTCGGCGGCGGTGAGGGTGCCGGTGTGCCGCTCGCCGCTGGTGTCCATGGTGGGGCGGGCGGCCTGCCGGACCAGGGCCTCGGCGACGAAGCCGGTGCGCCAGACCTCGCGGGCCGCATCGATCCGCGCCTCCCGGTCCCCGGTGCCCGCGGTCTCGGCGAGCAGGCGCTTCCAGGTGACGGCCAGGGCGGGGTTGCGGAACAACTCGCCGGGCCGGGGCGCACGGCCGCCGGGCAGGTACAGCTCCGCCGACGAGGTCCACTCGGTCTCGAACAGCTCCCGCACGCTCGCCACGGTCGCGCCGACGCCCTCCACGGGCGGATGCCCGTGCTCGGCGTACCCGATGGCGTACGCCAGGATCTCCTCCAGCGGCTTGGTGCCGTGGTCGCGCAGCAGGAGCAGCCAGGCGTCGAAGGCGCCGGGGACGGCCGCGGCCAGCGGGCCGGTGCCGGGGACCAGGTCCAGGCCGAGCCCCCGGTAGTGGGCGACCGTGGCGCCGGCCGGGGCCACGCCCTGCCCGCACAGCACGCGCACCTCACCGCCGGCCGGGGCGAGCAGGATCGGTACCTCGCCGGCGGGCCCGTTGAGGTGCGGCTCGACCACGTGCAGGACGAACGCGCCCGCGACGGCCGCGTCGTAGGCGTTGCCACCGTTCTCCAGGACCGCCATCGCCGACTGGGAGGCCAGCCAGTGTGTGGAGGACACCATGCCGAAGGTGCCCTGGAGGGTGGGTCGGGTGGTGAACATGTGGGCTCTCACCTCGCTGTTACGCACGTCGGCCGATCGGATCCGCACTCAGGACACTACCGATCGCCCTGGGCCCCTTCCGACGCTCCGGCCGGCTGAAGGGGCCCGGCCGCGCACCGGCCGCCCGCGGTCACGGACTTGAGCGCGTCCAGTGCCTCCCGCATCAACAGCGACAGCTCGCGTTCCTCGTCCGCCGCGATCCAGCGGTGGAAGCCGACCTTGAAGAGGGCGACCCCCGCCTCGGCGGCCAGGCTCGCGTCCGGTTCCGCGACGCCGTGCCGGCGCAGGGCGTCGGCGAGCGCGGCCGAGGTCGCGGCGAGCTTGATCAGGTCGCGCTCCTGGAGTTCGGGGTTCGACATGATCACAGCCTGCCGGGTGCGTACGAAATCGCGTTGGCCGGCGAGCATCTCGGCGATCTCGTCCAGACCCACGGCCAGGGCGTCGATCGGCGCCACGGACTCCAGGGCGCCGGAGACCGCCCCCACGAACCGGTCCTGGAACTCGCCGGCGGTGGCGAACAGCACCTCGCGCTTGTCGGCGTAGTGGTTGAAGAAGGTCCGCTCCGTGAGCCCGGCGTGCCTGGCGATCTCCGCCACGGTGGTCTGCTCGTATCCGCGCTCGCTGTAGAGCTCCAGCGCCGCTGCCGCCAGGCGCCCGCGTGCGTTCGGCTGCCATCTACCCATGGGCGGATCCTACGTGACTTCAGTGACTGCAATCAGATGTTTATGTCGATTGCAGTCACTGAAGTCAATGGTTGGGGTTTCTCATGCGCATCTTTGTGACCGGCGCGTCCGGCTTCATCGGCTCCGCTGTCGTTCCCGAGCTCATCGGCGCGGGGCACCAGGTCGTCGGGCTCGCCCGCTCCGACGCCTCCGCCGCCGCGCTCACCGCCGCCGGCGTGGAGGTCGTCCGCGGCACCCTCGACGACCTTGAGGTGCTGCGGGACACGGCCGCCGCGTCGGACGGGGTGATCCACCTCGCCTTCAACGGCGAGCGCGCGTTCACCGGCGACTACCAGGGCGCCGCCGACGCCGATCGCCGCGTCGTCGACACCTTCGGCGACTCGCTCGCCGGCACCGACCGCCCCCTTGTCCTCGCCACCGGTTTCATCGGCTTCCCGACGGGGCGCGCGGTGACCGAGCAGGATGCGCCCGCCTCTCCGCCTACCTCGGTGACGGCGCCAACCGCTGGCCGACGGTCCACCGTCTGGGTGCCGGCGTAGGGCACGCGCCCTACGGCAGTTCGGTCAACAGCCGGAGCGGACGGCGCCCGGGTTCCGGGGCGAGCGGGTGACGGGCAGCCCATGGGTGCCGGGCCGCGTCGATGAGGCGGGCGTTGCCCTGCCGGCAGGAAACGCCGCCGACAGGGCGGCCATTCACTCCCCCCGGCGCCCGGCGCCCGGCCGGCCGCGCACGACGGCGTATCCCCCCGCGGCCAGTCCCAGCACGCCCACGATCAACCCGGCGCTGCCGAGGCTCCGGGCCGTCGAGTCACTGCCGGCCGCGGTCGAGGCGGAGGTGTCGGCGCTCTTCGGGGCCGCGGCCGGTGCGGTCGAGGCCGTGGCCTCGTCCCCCGCCGTCAGCTTGATCGTCGGCGCCGGGTTCTCCGGCTCCTCGCCTCCGCTCCCGGCCTCCTCGATCCAGCGCACGACCTTGCCGTCGGAATACGTCTGCAGGGTCTTGAACGTCAGCTGACCGGTGTCCTCGGGCAGCTGACCGAAGGCCACGTCGAAGTCCTCGAACTGCCCCGCCCCGATCTTCCCACCCGTCCAGGTGATCTCGGAAGCAGCCTCGGTGATGGTCCCGTCATCCGTCTTCACAGGCGTCTTGAGCTTGGTCGTGGTCACCTTCGCCGTCCAGCCGTCCCGCGGGGACACCAGAACACCCAGAACCGGATGATCGGTGGGCAGGAACACCTGCACCTTCGTGGTGGAAGCCGTGTCCTCCTCATTGGGCACACGGAACGTCAGCACACCGTCCGTGGCCCCCTTGGCATAACTCTCGGGATGAACGGTGACATGCGCGGAGGCGACACCGGCGGCGACGAGGAGCCCGGCGGCGGTCAGGGCGGTGACGGCGCCGGCACGGCGCAGGGTGGTGCGTGTCGTGGACATGAGTGAGTGATCTCCGTGCTGAGGAAGGGATGTCGGGGTCGGACGGCGTACGACATCCCCGTCGGCGGCCCGCGCCGGTGCACGGCGTACCGCAGCCGCGTCGGCCGCGTCCTGTCGGGGGCGGCCCGGACCATCGCCGGAACCGGCACCGGCTGCCCGCCCCACAGCCCGCGCTCCACCTGCCACCAGGCGACGAGCCCCGGCACGAGGACGACCGCCCGCCGCAGCAGCGACCACAGAGCGGCCTCCCCGCGCCACAGCCACCAGGTCAGCAGCAGGGCCGCGCCGAGGTGAGCGGCGGTCGAGTGCGGGGTGAGCGCGTGGGCGTGGGCATGGACGTAGGTATGGGCGTACGGCGCCATACGCATGCCGTGCATGCCGTGCATGGCCGTCCCGGTGTGCGGCCGTACCGCGTCGAACGCGAGGTGCAGCCCGCCCTGCGCGGCCAGCGTCCCGCCTCCGATGCCGGCCAGCGACCGCTCCCGGCCGCTCAGCAGACAGCCGGTCACGAAGACCGGCACACCGCCGGCGACCTGCGTCCACACCGGCGGCGCCCCGCCCATGGCCAGCACATGTGCCCCGACGGCCAGCAGCACGCACAGCACGGCGAACACCGCCGCGCGCAGGCTCCGGACCGGGAGGGACACGGTCATGCTCGCCGATGCCGGCACGCGGTCCGAGGACCTCTCGCCCTGCGCCCGCATGTCATCACCGCCCGCGTCCTACCTGGTCGACCTGCCTCCTCCATACGAGTCGGATGCGGGCGCCGTTCAGTTCCCGGGCTCTTCCCCGAAAGGGGAGCAAGGGTGCTGTGGAGAGCGGGACGGGTGGTGACCCGCATCTCCCCCTTGCCCTATCTTGTCCTGTCCCGCTTGCCCTATCCCTCGTCCGAGTCGGGCTTGCCGCTCGCCGCCGCGTACGCCTGGGCCGGTGTCATCGCGACCCCGTTGAGGCTGACGGTCTTGTAGGGGCTGACCTTGGCGCAGGTCTTGGAGTCGTCGGCGGTCGAGGCGTTGGCGTTGGAGACGGCGGCCTTGGTGTCGCCGGAGCTGGCCGGGTAGCTGGTGCCGGTCGTCCAGTCGCTGCCGATGACGAGGGTCACGCCGGTGCCGGTGCCCTGCTTGATGTGCGAGCTGGGCACGTCCAGGGCCTTGGCGACGGTCTGCGCCTCGGCCTTGTCGCCGCTCCCGTAGGTCACGGTGGTCGTGGTCGCGGAGCTGGGCGCGTTGGCTGTGGTGGTACCGCTGCTGAAGCCCTGCGAGATCAGCGAGGTCGCGATCGCGGAGGCGCGGCCCGTGATGCCGGTGCCGTTCTCGACGGTCACGGCGATCTGGGCGGCGGGCACGGTCGAGGTGGTGGCCTTCGGCTTCGCGGTGGCCGCGGCGGCCGACGACTTCTTGCCGGAACCGGTGGTCAGCGACTGGTCGTTGGCCATGGTGGCGAACAGGTCCTTGGCGCCGTCGCCCACCACCACGCGGTTGCTGTTGCTCGGGTCCGGGGCGGTCTGCATGGTGGTGAAGGTCATCCGCTTGGTGGGGACCTTGTTCACGTCGGCGGCGAGCGATATCAGCTTCTTGACGGTGCCGAGGCCGTCGTCCACGGTGAGCGCCTTGGTGGCGGCGTCGGCGAGCTTGTAGACCGCGGTGGGGTCGGTGAGGGTGCCCGCGCTCTTGAACTTGCGGATCATCGCGCTGAGGAAGATGTGCTGGGAGACGGTACGGCCGAGGTCGCTGCCGTCGCCGAAGCCGTGCCGGGAGCGGACGAACTCCAGCGCGGCCTCGCCCTTGAGGGTGTGGGTGCCCTTGGACAACTTGAGGTGCGAGTAGGTGTCGTACACGTTGGAGTTGACGCAGACGGAGACACCGCCGACCGCGTCGGACATCTTGACCACGCCCGAGAAGTCCAGCTTGACGAAGTGGTCGATGGTGATGCCGGTGAGCTGGTGGATGGTGTCGACCTGGCAGGCGGGCCCGTACTCGAGGGCGCTGTTGACCTGGCCGTAGTAGCCGGCCGTGGACTGACCGCTCGCGCTGTCCTTGCAGGCCGGCACGTTGACCATGGTGTCGCGGGGGATGCTCATGACCGTGGCGTTGGAGCGGTCCGCGGATATGTGGACGACCATCTCCACGTCCGCGTTGCCGTTGCCGGTCTGTACCCCGGTCTCCTTGCAGCCGCCGCCGAGCTTGCAGTCCTCGGAGCTGGTACGGCCGTCCGAGCCGATCACCAGGATGTTGATCGGGGTCCGGCCGAACGCGTCGGCCTTCTCGGTGCCGCCCTTGCCGTCGAGGGAGACGCTGTTGATGTTGCCGTTCAGGTGCTGGTAGAACCACCAGCCCGCGCCTGCCGTGACCAGGACCAGAACGGCGGTGACCAGGCCGACGATCTTCAGCGCCCGCCTGCCGCGACCCGCCGACTTGGCCCGTCGGGCCCCTCTGCCGCCGCGGGATCTGGCCGCCTGGCGGGCCGCGGCCCGGCCACCGGTCGAGCGCGTACCGTCAGGCAGGGCACCACGCTGTCCGGGCACCCGGTCGGTGCGGCTCCGCGTGGCCTGGCCCCCCGGGCCGTCCCACGGGTCGGTCATCTTCCACTCCCATGAACGGGTCGGGCCCGGGGACAGTACGGTCGTCCCGTACGCGGCGGTGTACGGGCAGGCGTGAGATGGGCCCACTTGGGTTGCGTGATTGCGCAATCTAACAAACCCACAGCCCGAGCAGCACGGACCCCGCTCGATTTCACAGGTGAGTGATCTCATGGAAACGCCCGGGCACCCCCATGGAACCCCAGGACTGCCCGTGCCGTCAGGTCCGCCCCGGCGCCCTCAGACCCCGGCCTCGCGCAACCGGCGCACCGGCGCCGGAACTTGGTGCGAGCGGGCGGTGAGCTGGCCGACGGTCACCCGCACCACGGTCACGATGTCCGGATCGTCCACATAGTAGATCTGCCGGCGTCCCTCCCGGCGGGACCGCACCAGACCGGCGAGCTTGAGCTTGGCCAGGTGCTGGCTGACCGCGGGCAGGGCGCCGCCGACGCGGTCGGCGAGGCAGGTCACATCGCTCTCGCCCTGGGACAGCGCCCACATGAGGTGCAGCCGGGCCGGCGAGGCGAGCAGCCCGAACACCGCGGCCGCCTCCGTCAGCACCCCGCCGGAGGGGTCCGTGAAGCCACCGATGTCCTCCCCCACAGCCCGCCCCCTCCCTCACAGTCGTCGCACAGAAGTGCACTCAGTGTAGGCGGGCGGTCACCGGCCCCCCTACGGCCTCCCCGGAATGTCCTGCACGTGTTCTCCGCATTGTCATGAGCGGGTGACAGATCATCGACGGCTCGGCGTCAGGCGCCGCCGAAGGGCACCACCGTTCATAAGCTTGCGCAACAAGGCAACTGAGCAAGGCACCACCCCGTACCGGGAGGACAACGAACGTGGGCATCGTCAGCTGGATCATCCTCGGCCTCCTCGCCGGAGCCATCGCCAAGGTCCTGCTGCCCGGCCGTGATCCGGGCGGCCTGATCGGCACCACCCTCATCGGCATCGCGGGCGCCTTCCTCGGCGGCTGGCTCTCGGCCCGCTTCCTCGACCGCCCGGTGGAGAAGCAGTTCTTCGACCTCTACACCTGGGGCGCCGCGATCGCCGGCTCCCTGGTCCTCCTCATCGGCTACCGGCTGCTGTTCGGCAACTCGCGCGACCGCGCACGGCGGTGACTCCGGTCACCTTCCGGAGCCGGATGCAGTCACGACATTCCGGAAGTACGGGGACCGCGGTCACACGACATTCCGGATGTACGGGGACGGGCCCGCGAGCCTTGTCAACAGGACGTAAGTGCCTGCCGCCTAGGCAAGACGCCGATTCCACTTCCACCCCACAGTGACTCGTGTGACACTGGCGTCCCGTCCGCAGTGTGGACACCTCGGCACACCGTCCCCCACGAGAAGTGCGACTTGCGTTCTCTACCACTGCCACTCGCCCTCACCGCGCGCCTGACGCCGGTCGCCGTGCTCGCCTGTGCGGGCTGGGCGATGGCGTCGGGTCCGGACAAGACGTCCACCAGCGCCTCCGGCGACACCTCGACCCAGCAGACGGCCGGCCAGTCGGCGAGCGACGGCCCGTCGTCGTCCACGACGTCGACGGCGGCCACCAAGACGTATGCCGCGGCGCCCGCGCCCTGCGGCAGCATTCCCGTGGCCACCATCAAGTCGCTGGTGCCGGGCGCGAAGACGGCCGGCAAGGAGATCCCCTCCACGGACACCAAGCTGCGCCGCACCTGCTCCTGGAACGCGCTCAAGGGGTACGACTACCGCTGGCTCGACGTCTCCTTCGAGATCATGGACACGGACGCGGCGGCGGCGAAGGAGTACAAGCAGCGGGTCGCGGAGAAGAGCGGCGGCGGCGCCGTGCCGGGGCTCGGCGACAACGGCTACTCGGTGGTCAACCTCACCACCGAGGACAAGCAGCAGACCCGTGAGGGCGTGGTGATGGCCCAGGTCTCCAACGCGCTGGTGGTCGTCACCTACAACGGCAGCGACTTCGAGAGCAAGAAGGCGCCGGACACGGACGAGATCAACAAGGGCGCCATCAAGGCGGCGAAGAGCGCGGTGACCGCGCTGAAGGGCAGCCAGTAGCCGTCCTGGCCGCCCTTCGCGCTCACACCTCTTCGGTGGTGCGTCCGGTCAGCAGGGTCAGCCCCACGTACAGCACCAGGGACGTGCCCAGGCCGACCGCCCAGCCGTAGTCGGCGAGCGATGACAGCGCGGGGATCGGGCGGCCGTCGAACAGCGGTTTGAAGCTGGCGCCGCCGACGGCGAGGACACCGCCGACGAGGAAGGCCACGACCGCCCGCCAGTTCCAGCCGCCGTCGTACCAGTAGCGGCCGCCCGTGCGGTACAGGTCGGTCAGGTCGAGGCGGGTGCGGCGCAGCAGCCAGTAGTCGGCGATGAGGATGCCGGCGACCGTGCCGAGCAGACCGCCGACCAGGCCGAGCCAGGTGAAGATGTAGCCCTGCGGGTCGGAGTACAGCTTCCACGGGAAGATCACCACACCGAGCACGCAGGTGATCAGGGCGCCGGTGCGGAAAGTGATTTTCCGGGGCGCGATGTTGGAGAAGTCGAACGACGGTGACACCAGGTTGGCCGCGATGTTCACGGACAGGGTCGCGACGAGGACGGTGACCAGGGCGTAGAGCAGCCCGACCACGTTGTCCGTCTTGGCGGCCAGCTGGACCGGGTCCCAGATCGGCTCGCCGTACACGGCCTGGGAACCGGAGGTCACCAGGACCGACAGGAACGCGAACAGGGTCATCGTGGTCGGCAGGCCGAGGGCCTGGCCCCAGGTCTGCGCCTTCTGGCTCCTGCCGTACCGGGTGAAGTCGGGGATGTTCAGGCTCAGGGTGGACCAGAAGCCGATCATGCCCATCAGCGAGGGCCAGAACAGCTTCCAGAAGTCGCCGCCCCAGCCGAGCTTGGAGGGCTGGTCGAAGAGCGGGCCGAGACCGCCGGCCTTGTTGCTCATCCACACCAGCATCACGACCGCGCCGACGATCACGAAGGGCGCGGCCCAGTTCTCGAAGCGGCGGATGGTCTCCATGCCCCGGTAGATGATGGCGACCTGGAGCACCCAGAAGAGCGCGAACGACAGCCACATGGTCCAGGCGTAGCCGCCGATGTGCGAGGCGTTCGCCCAGCTGTCGCCGATCAGTTTGCCGGCGAGGAAGTAGATGGCCTCGCCGCCGATCCAGGTCTGGATGCCGAACCAGCCGCAGGCCACCAACGCCCGGACGACGGCGGGGAGGTTGGCGCCGCGCACGCCGAAGCTGGCGCGGGCGAAGACCGGGAAGGGGATGCCGTACTTCGGTCCGGCGTGCCCGGTGAGCAGCATCGGGACGAGGACGATCAGGTTGGCCAGGGCGATGGTGAACACGGCCTGCTTCCAGTCCATGCCGACCGCGATCAGCCCGGAGGCCAGGGTCCAGGAGGCCGTGTTGTGGGCCATGCCGACCCAGAGTGCGGAGAAGTTGTACGTGGTCCAGGTGCGCTTCTCGACGGGGACCGGGAGCAGGTCCTCGTTGGCGTAGGGACCGGTCGGCGGCTGGGAGCCCGGGGCGAGCTCGACGCGCCCGTCGGAGGTGGTGACTTGGCCGGACGGCGGTATGGCCGTGGGAGCGGTGTCGGTCATGGGCAGGCCAATCGGGAGGAGAGGGGACGGGAGAAAGGCCGTGCGGGTGGCGTCGAGGGGGGTGGTGAGACGGGGTGTGGGGGACCCCCTTCCCGGGACGGCGGGAAGGGGGAGATCAACGGGTGTGCGGGGATCAGCCGTTGACGGCCGGGATGACCTTGCTCCCGTACGCGTCGATGGTGGCTTCCTGCGCGTCGTGCATGTCGTAGACGGCGAACTGGTCGACGCCCAGCTCGCGCAGCGCGTTCAGCTTCTCGATGTGCTTCTCGGCCGGTCCGATGACGCAGAACCGGTCGACGATCTCGTCGGGTACGAACTCGGTGTCGGGGTTGCCGCTGCGCCCGTGGTGCGCGTAGTCGTAAGCCTGGCGGGACTTGATGTAGTCGGTGAGTTCGTCGGGTACGGCGGCGGAGTGCTCGCCGTACTTGGCCACGAGGTCGGCGACGTGGTTGCCGACCATGCCGCCGAACCAGCGGCACTGGTCGCGGGCGTGCGCCAGGGCCTCGGGCGAGTCGTCCTCGGTGACGTACGCCGGGGCGGCGACGCAGATCCTGACCTCGGACGGGTCACGTCCGGCGGCCACCGCCGCGTCCTTCACCGCCTTCACCATGTACTCGGTGAGGTAGAGGTCGGAGAGCTGGAGGATGAAGCCGTCGGCCTCCTCACCCGTCATCTTGAGCGCCTTCGGGCCGTACGCGGCCATCCAGACGGGGAGTTCGGCACCGGGCTTGATCCACGGGAACCGGATCACCGTGCCGCCCAGGTCGGCCTCCTCGCCCCGGCCCAGGGCCCGGATGACCTTCATGGCCTCGCTGATCCGGGCGAGGGTGTTGGGCTTGCGCCCGGCCACCCGCATCGCGGAGTCGCCGCGGCCGATGCCGCAGACCGTGCGGTTGCCGAACATGTCGTTGAGGGTGGCGAAGGTGGAGGCGGTGACCTCCCAGGTGCGGGTGCCCGGGTTGGTGACCATCGGCCCGACCGTGAGCTTCGTGGTGTTGGCGAGGATCTGACTGTAGATCACGAACGGTTCCTGCCAGAGCACGGCGGAGTCGAAGGTCCAGCCGTAGGAGAAGCCGTTGCGTTCGGCCCGCTTCATCAGGCTGACGACACGGGAGGCCGGCGGGTCGGTCTGCAGGACGAGTCCGAAGTCCATGGGGGCACTCCTAGTTGAGGTACTGACAGGTGGAGCGCGGGGTGTAGACACCGTGCCCGGCGTGTCCGGTGTACTCCCGCTCGGTGATGACGAGTTCGCCGCGCGAGAGGACCGTCTCGACCCGGCCGGTGAGCCGCTTGCCCTCGTACGCCGAGTAGTCGACGTTCATGTGGTGGGTCTCGGCGGAGACGACCTGCTCGGCGTGCGGGTCGTAGATGACGACGTCGGCGTCGGCTCCCGGGGTGATGGTGCCCTTCTTCGGATACATCCCGAACATCCGGGCCGGGGCGGCGCAGGCGATCTCGATCCAGCGGCGGCGCGAGATGTGCCCGTCGACGACGGCCTGGTGGAGCAGGTCCATACGGTTCTCGACGCCGGGCAGGCCGTTGGGGATCTTGGAGAAGTCGCCTCGCCCCAGCTCCTTCTGGCCCACGAAGCAGAAGGGGCAGTGGTCGGTGGAGACCACCTGGAGGTCGTTGGTGCGGAGGCCCTGCCAGAGCTTGGCCTGGTGCTCCTTGGGGCGAAGAGGCGTGCTGCACACGTACTTCGAGCCCGCGAAGTCGGGCTCGGCGAGGTTGTCGGTCGACAGGAACAGGTACTGCGGGCAGGTCTCGCCGAAGACGGGCAGCCCCTCGTCGCGCGCCCGCGCCAGCTCGGCCACCGCCTCCATCGCCGAGACGTGCACGACGTACAGGGGCGCGCCGGCCACCTGCGCGAGCTTGATGGCCCGGTGCGTGGCCTCGGCTTCGAGCAGGGCCTTGCGCACCTCGCCGTGGTAGCGGGGGTCGGTCTCGCCGCGGGCCAGCGCCTGCTCCACCAGCACGTCGATGGCGATGCCGTTCTCGGCGTGCATCATGATCAGGCCGCCGTTCTCGGCGGAGCGCTGCATGGCGCGCAGGATCTGGCCGTCGTCGGAGTAGAAGACGCCCGGGTAGGCCATGAACTGCTTGAAGGAGGTCACCCCCTCCTCGACCAGCAGGTCCATCTCCTTGAGCGTCTCCTGGTTCACATCGGAGACGATCATGTGGAAGCCGTAGTCGATGGCGCAGTTGCCCTCGGCCTTGGCGTGCCAGGCGTCGAGCCCCTCGCGCAGGCTGTGGCCTACGCTCTGCACGGCGAAGTCGACGATGGTGGTCGTACCGCCCCAGGCGGCGGCGCGGGTACCGGTCTCGAAGGTGTCGGAGGCGAAGGTGCCGCCGAACGGCAGTTCCATGTGGGTGTGGGCGTCGACGCCGCCCGGGATGACGTACTTGCCGGTGGCGTCGATGGTCCTCTCGGCGGTGAAGGCCTCGGCGGCGGGGGTTCCGGAGGCGGCGAGGGCGGCGATGCGGCCGTCCTCGATCAGGACGTCGGCGTGGATCTCGTCGGACGCCGTGATGACGAGTCCGCCGCGGATTACTGTCCGGCCGGTCATGGGGTCCTCTCCTTCGTGGTCATGTGCGGGTCCGACGGTGGCTGGTCGCGCCCACGCGACGGCAGCCGCATATTCAGCACTGCCCCGCGCCCCTTCGGGGGCGCGATCAGGGAGCCGTCAGGGGGCCGTACGCGTCCGGGCGGCGGTCGCGGAAGAACTGCCAGCGGTCGCGGACCTCGCGGAGCTTGGCCAGGTCCAGGTCGCGGACGACGAGTTCGGTCTCCTTGTCGGAGGCCACCTCGCCGGCGAACTGGCCCTCCGGGTCCACGAAGTACGAGGTCCCGTAGAAGTCGTTGTCGCCCAGGTCCTCCACGCCGACCCGGTTGATCGCGCCGACGAAGTACTCGTTGGCGACGGCCGCCGCCGGCTGCTCCAACTGCCAGAGGTAGCGGGAGAGTCCGCGCGAGGTGGCCGACGGGTTGAAGACGATCTCGGCACCGCCGAGGCCCAACGCCCGCCAGCCCTCCGGGAAGTGCCGGTCGTAGCAGATGTAGACGCCGATTTTCCCGACGGCCGTCTCGAAGACCGGCCAGCCCGCGTTCCCCGGACGGAAGTAGAACTTCTCCCAGAAGCCGGGGACCTGGGGGATGTGGTGCTTGCGGTACTTGCCGAGGTACGAGCCGTCCGCGTCGATCACGGCCGCGGTGTTGTAGAGGACGCCGGGCTGCTCCTCCTCGTACACCGGCAGGATCAGGACGATGCCCAGCTCCCGCGCGAGGGCCTGGAAACGCTGGACGACCGGGCCGTCCGGTACCTGCTCGGCGTACTCGTAGAACGCCTTGTCCTGGACCTGGCAGAAGTAGGGTCCGTAGAACAGTTCCTGGAAGCACAGGACCTGGGCGCCCTGCGCGGCCGCGTCGCGGGCCGCCTGCTCGTGGACCTGGATCATCGACTCCTTGTCGCCGGTCCAGGCGGTCTGGAACAGGGCGGCACGAATCACTCGGCTCATCGGGACCTCCGGTCGCTCGGGCATGTGTCGCTCGATGTGCGAGGAGCCTAGGAAGTCCGAAAGCGGGCTTTGAGTGCCACCGTGTCACGTCTGCGGGCGCTCCGCGTGTCACCGTGTCACGCGGTCGTCGGCTCATGTTTCACCGTCGTTTTCCCAGTTCGTCGCATGTTTCACCCCTGTTGCGCGTCATGTGCGAGGAGTGCGATGTGCACGGAGGCCGCCTGTTCGAAGTCGTCGAGGTCGACGCCGAGCCGGCCCTGTATCGCCTCCAGGCGGCGGTACAGCGCGGGCCGCGAGACGTGGTGCAGCTGGGCGGTGCGGGACTTGTTGCGGCCGGTGGCGAGATACGTCCGCAGGACGCCGAGGAGGTCCTGGTCGACGCCCTTTCCGCACAGCAGCCCGTCCAGCTCGCGCTCGGCGAAGGACTGGACGTGCGGGTCGTCGCGGAGCAGCCGGATCAGGCCCCGCAGGTGCACGTCCTTGAGCCGTACGACGGGTGGCAGGTCGAGGGCGTCCGAGGAGTCGGCGACGGCGTCGGCCACGTGCTGGGCCTCGCGCAGGCCGGCGGGTACGTCGTCCCAGGCGGTACGGGGGCCCGCGGCGGCGACCACCGCCTGCGGCTCCGCCGCCTCGCCGTGCAGCCGGACGGCGAAGTGCGTGGCGAGGGCGTCGGCGTCCTGGTCGCGGGCGAGGCTGAGCAGGACGGCGGTGACACGTTCGGTGAGTTCGGCGACGAGTCCGGGCAGCCCCAGCAGGCGGAGGGTTCTCTCCAGCTGGGCCGGTTCGGCGTCCCGTACGACGAGGGGGACGAAGGTCCGCCGGTTGACCGGCAGTCCGGCTGCCCGCGCCCTGGGCAGCAGTTGCCGGGCCGGTACGACCCCGGAGACCAGGTCGGTCAGCAGGCTCTGCGCGGACTGCTCCTCCCAGGTGTGGGCGGAGCCGCCGCCGAGCATGCGGTGCAGGACGAGGGCCTCGGCGCCGCGGTCGGCGAGCAGCCGCCCGGTGGCGGTGTCGCCGCGGTAGCCGCAGAGCATGATCTGGCCCCAGCGCTCCCCGCGGCCGCCGAGTTCGGCGCGGATCCAGCCGTCGCCCTCGCCGCCGCCGGCCTGCCGGGCGATGCGCTCCCAGTCGCGCAGCACGTCGTCCACGGCCGACCGCTCCCCCGCGGTGGCCAGCGCCCGGTGGGCGAGGTTGGTGACGACGACCGGGCAGGCGCTGTGCACGGCGACCTCGTCGAGGAGGCGTTGCAGGGGGGCGCCGGCGGTGATGAGGCCGGTGAGGGCGGTACGGACCGACTCGGAGAGGCTGACGGCGGCGAACTTGCGCCGTACCAGCCGGGATTGGACCTCCTCCGTCAGTTCGGCGAAGGGGAAGGGGCGGTGCAGGACCACCAGGGGGAGGCCGCAGCGGTCCGCTGCGCGGCGCATGGCGTCGGGTGGGGACGGGAAGGCGCGGCCGAGGCCGAGGACGACCGCGGCGGCCTCGGCGCGGTGCAGGGACTGGATGTACTCGGCCTGTTTGTGCGCGTCGCCTGCGAGCAGGACGCCGGTGGTGAGGACCATCTCGCCGCCGGTGAGCATGACGCCGACGTCGGGGGCCTCGGCGACGTGCACCCAGCGGACGGGGCGGTCGAGGTGGGTGGCGCCGGCGACCACCTCGGGGTCGCCGGCGAGGACCCGTTCCAGGGAGAGGATCTGACGGACCGACAGTATGGGGCTGTCTGTGGTGTTCGGGGGATCCCAAGTGGCGGTCATCTTGCGTGGTCCCTTGGTCGGGTGCGGTGCGTGTGAGGCCTGCGGGCCAGTGGGGGTTGATCGCGCCCACGCGGCGGAGCCGCACATCGATACAGTCCCGCGCCCCTGAAGGGGCGCTCCAGTGCGGGGCGTGCACAAGGGACCCCTTGTGCACACTCTCTAGTAAGCGCTCCTCAGCGCCTGCTCCAGGATTGCTGCCCCCTCTTCCGCCTCCGCCACCGTCAGCGACAACGGCGGAGCAATACGCAACGCGCTCGTGTTGTGGCCGCCGCCCTTGCCGATCAGGAGGCCGGCCTCGCGTGCCGCTTCCAGGACCGTCGACGCGGACTTGGGGTCGGCCTCGTCCGTGCCGGGCTTGACCAGTTCGACGCCGATCATCAGGCCGCGGCCCCGGACCTCCCGTACGCCGGGCAGCTGGGCGGCGACGGCGCGGAGGCGTTCGATGAGCAGGCCGCCCACCCGGCGGGCGTTGCCCTGGAGGTCGTGGTCCAGGAGGTACGACAGGTTGGCGAGGCCCGCCGCCATGGTGATCTGGGTGCCGCCGAACGTCGAGATGCTGTTGGAGTCCAGGCAGTTCATGATC
This sequence comes from Streptomyces sp. NPDC048254, assembly GCF_043201895.1. NCBI lineage: Bacteria > Bacillati > Actinomycetota > Actinomycetes > Kitasatosporales > Streptomycetaceae > Streptomyces > Streptomyces sp. NPDC048254. Next base: position 45,322 of record NZ_JBICZJ010000003.1, on the reverse strand, counting down.
TCGGAGCGGGCGATCACCCCGCCGATGGACATGCCGTTGCCGATGCCCTTGGCGAAGGTGACGATGTCCGGCGGGCCGCTCTGGCCGTGTGCCTGCCAGCCCCAGAAGTGCTCGCCGGTACGGCCCCAGCCGGTCTGCACCTCGTCGGCGATCCAGAGGATGCCCTGCTCCTGGAGGACCTTGCGGAAGGCCGCGTACAGCCCGTCGGGCGGGGAGGTGAAGCCGCCGACGCCCTGGATGGGCTCGGCGATCAGCGCGGCCGGCGGGCGGGTGTGGCCGAGGAGGTCGCGCAGGTCGTCGACGCAGGCCGCGATGAAGTCACGGTCGTTCAGCTCGGCGTACGGGCCGCGGGTGCGGACGCCACCGTGGACGTACAGCGTCTGGAGCGGCGAGAGGGAGGTCGGGGACCAGCCCTTGTTGCCGGTGATGCCGACGGCGCTGAAGGAGCGGCCGTGGTAGCTGTTGCGCATCGCCAGGATGGTGTTGGTCCGCCGGTAGGTGGTCGCGAGCAGCAGGGCGGTGTCGTTGGCCTCGGTGCCGGAGGTGGTGAAGAAGACCCGGGCGTCCGGGATGCCGCTCAAGTGGGCGACACGTTCGGCCAGTTCGACCATGGGGCGGTTGAGGTAGAGCGTGGAGGAGTGGACGATCCGCCCGGCCTGCTCGCTCACCGCCTTCGTCACCTCGGGGAGCGCGTGAGCGGTCATCGTGGTGAGGATGCCGCCGAAGAAGTCGAGGTAGCGGTTGCCGTCCGCGTCCCAGACGTGCCGCCCCTCGCCGTGCGTGATCTCCAGCGGCTCGTCGTAGTAGAGGGCCAGCCAGTCGGGCAGGACCTGGCGGTGGCGGGCGAAGAGGTCGTTGTTCACGGCTGTACCAGCCCTTCGTAGGCGTCGGGACGGCGGTCGCGGTAGAAGGCCCACTGCTGCCGTACTTCTTCGATCAGGTCGAAGTCGAGGTCACGGACGACGAGTTCCTCGCTCTTGTCGCTCGCCACCTCCCCCACGAACTGCCCACGTGGATCGACGAAATAGCTCGTGCCGTAGAAGTCGTTGTCGCCGTACTCCTCCTGGCCCACCCGGTTGATGGCGGCGATGAAGTACTCGTTGGCGACGGCCGCCGCGGGCTGCTCCAGCTGCCAGAGGTAGGCCGACAGGCCGCGTGAGGTCGCCGACGGGTTGTAGACCAACTGGGCGCCGTTGAGACCGAGTTGCCGCCAGCCCTCCGGGAAGTGGCGGTCGTAGCAGATGTACACGCCGATCTTGCCGACGGCGGTGTCGAAGACCGGCCAGCCGGCGTTCCCGGGCTTGAAGTAGTACTTCTCCCAGAAGCCCTTGACCTGCGGGATGTGGTGCTTGCGGTACTTGCCGAGGACGGTGCCGTCGGCGTCGATCACGACGGCGGTGTTGTAGTAGAACCCGGACTGCTCGACCTCGAAGACCGGGACGACGACGACCATGCCGGTCTCGCGGGCCAGCTCCTGCATACGGCGGACCGTGGGGCCGTCCGGGACCGGCTCGGCCCAGCGGTAGTGCTCGGGTTCCTGGACCTGGCAGAAGTAGGGGGCGTTGAAGACTTCCTGGAATCCGATGATCTTCGCACCCTGGCGGGCCGCCTCGCGGGCGAACACCTCGTGTTTCGCCACCATGGACTCGGTGTCGCCGGTCCAGGTGGCCTGGACCAGAGCGGCGCGTACGACGTTGGCCATGAGCTGCTCCTTCTACGCCCGTAGAGGGTCGAAAGTAGGCCTCCTCGGAGTCCTTGCCAAGACCATCGTCGTTAAGCCGCCGAGTCGATCTCGTTTCTAACCTGGCTGGCGGATGCACGGGCCGATGCGCACGTCCGTCAGGAAGTCAGGCCCGCCACCCTGAGCGCGTGCAGCAGGTCCCAGTGGCGTTGGTCCGAGATCGCCTGGGCCGAGCGGAGGAGCAGCGGAACCAGCCGGTGGGGGTCGGGTTCCGCGCTGTGCGCCGCCTCCTCCGGGGTGCGGACCTGGACGTAGGTGTCCAGCAGGGCCCGGACCTCGCGGTGGCGGCCCGCCGAGTCCAGGGCGAGAACGGCCGCGCCGATCTCGGTGGCGGGGCGGACGACGCCCTGCCGGAGGATCTGGCGGCCGTCGGCGGTCCGGCCCGCGGCGGTCAGGGCGTCGGCGGCCGCCACCAGCCGGGCGGGCGGCAGCGAGGCCGTCTCCCACAGCAGCGTGGCCCAGTCGGCGCCGAGCCCGGCCCGCTGAAGGGCGTCCGCGAGCAGGGGGAACCGGGCGGCGGGCCACTGCGCGGCCTCGGCCAGCAGCGCGTGCGCCTCGCCGGTACGGCCCTCGGCACGCAGCCGTTCGAGTCGCGCCACGGCCCCTGCCACGGCCTGTCCCGCCTCCTCGTCGGCCTGTTCCACCACCGGCTCGGGCCGCGCCGGCGCCTCGGCGGCCCCGGCGAACCGGGCCCCGCGCGGGGTGCGACGGCCACCGGGGGCCGCGGGTACGGCCGCCTCCGCTGCCTGCGGTACGACGGCGGGCGCGGCCTCGTCCTCCGCCATCCCGGCGAAACGGGCACTGCCCCGTCGCCGCTTGCGCTGCTTGGCGGGGGCGGGAGCGGACGCCGGGGCTTCGGACGCCTCCGGAGCGGGAGGCGGTGGGGCCGCGCCGCCGTCGGGTGTGACCCCGCCCGAGCGGCCGCGCGTCGTCGCACCGGTCGCGGACGCGTGCGCGGCCGCGGTCGGTTCGGCGGCCGGGCCGGGGGACGGCGGCCCCAGCTCGGCCTGCTGCTCCAGCCGCCCCATCCGGGAGCGGAGTTCGGCACACCGGGCGGAGGCCCGTTCATGGTCGTCGCGGGCCCAGGCGAGGTCGATGTCGAGGGACTCGGCCTCCTCTCGGGAGTGCGCGGAACTGTACGCGCGGCCGAGCTGGGCCAGCCGTTCGGCGGCGTAGCGCTGTTCGCGGAGCATGACGTCGAGCCGGTCGCTCAGGTCCTCCCGGGCGCCCGGCCGGGCGTCGTACGCGGCGAGGGCGCCGGCGTGCAGCTGCCGGGCCTGCCCGGCCGCACGGGCGGCGGCCTCGGGGCCGTAGACGGTCGCGAGGTCCTGGAGAAGCGCCGCCATGACGTCCCAGGGCGGGACCTCCTGCCCGCCGAGGCAGGCCTGCATACCGTCGGGGTCGCGCTGCCAGAACACCGCACACCAGCCGGCACCCTGGTCCAGGCGCGCCAGCAGGCCGTTGAGGTAGTTCGTGAACTCCCGTACCCGGCCCGGGAGCTGATCCACAGTCATCGCTCGACTCCCGCCCGACCGGAACACTCCGGCTCCGTAGGCAACACCAGTTGTGTTACGGGGCTGCTACGGGGAGTTTTCAGCGGGCGCGCAGAGCCCTCATTACAGGATCTTGACCGACGCGCGTCACACCGGGGCCAGGGCGCAGCGGGCCACCAGTTCGTCCATCGACAGGCCGAGCGCGCGGGCCAGCGCGGCGACGGTGAAGAAGGCCGGGGTCGGCGCCCGGCCGGTCTCGATCTTGCGGAGCGTCTCGGCCGAGATACCGGCCTCGGCCGCCACCTCGGTCATGCTCCGGCCGCCGCGCGCCTCGCGCAGCATCTGCCCGAGCCGCTCGCCGCGTTCACGCTCTTCCGGGGTGAGGGGGGTGCGTACCATGCCGTCATTCTAAGCCGTCATTCTTAGCCGGTCTAGAAAGCCGGTATAGTAATTGGCATGGTGGAACTGAAGACAGACGTATCGATCGACGCGATGTACGGGGCCGGCCAGGTCCTCGGACAGGCCCTGACGGCCGTACGGGAGGCCGCCGCCGTCGGCGTCTCCCTCCTTGAGCTGGACGAGGTGGCGCGGGAGGTGCTGAGGGCGGCCGGGGCCTCCTCCCCCTTCCTCGGCTACCGACCCTCCTTCGCGGCCACCCCGTTCCCCGCCGTCATCTGCGCCTCCGTCAACGACGCGATCGTGCACGGCATCCCGACCTCCTACCGGCTGCGCGACGGCGACCTGGTCTCCATCGACTGCGGCGCCGAACTCGACGGCTGGGTCGGCGACTCGGCGATCAGCTTCACGGTCGGCAGGCCGCGACCGGCGGACGTACGGCTCATCGAGACGGCCGAGCGGGCCCTGGCGGCGGGCATCGCGGCGGCGGTCGTCGGCAACCGCATCGGCGACATCGCGCACGCCGTCGGCAGCGTGTGCCGGGAGGCCGGCTACGGCATCCCGCAGGGCTTCGGCGGGCACGGCGTGGGCCGTCGCATGCACGAGGACCCGGAGGTGCCGAACGAGGGCCGCCCCGGCCGCGGTCTCCCGCTCCGGCACGGCATGGCCCTCGCGATCGAGCCCATGCTGATCGGCAGCGGCCGGGACGGCTACCACGAGGCTCCCGACGGCTGGACCCTGCGCACGAACGACGGCTCCCGCGCGGCGCACGTGGAGCACACGGTGGCGATCACGGAGGCGGGACCGCGGATCCTCACGGAAAGGAATTCAAAGAACTGACACAGGTCAGTCCTGTGAATTTCTTATCGCGATATGCGGTCCGGTGCCGCACGAATGAATTTCCCGAAGCGCTGAACAATGGCAGCCGTCCGCCCGTACACATATCCGTGACGGACGGATAAACAGCCGTCCACATCAGCGAAGGAGTTCTCATGGAAAACGTGCGCATGCGAGTTCCGGTCCCCCGGCCCCCGCGGCGGCGCCCGGTGCCTCCGCCGCAGCCCCCGCTTGGGAAGCGCCCACCCCGGCCGCGCCCCGTCGGACGCTGATCGCGTGACGTAAAACTCCCGTCGGCGCGGGCCGGGCGAAGGTGTTCCCGCCTTCACCCGGCCCGCTCCCGGCATTCCGAGAGAATTCACTCCCGGACCGCCGTGGCAGGTCGGACGATATCCGCGGGATGTAATACCGCGGAAATTCCGGTTTTCCTGGGGATCGGCCCGGACGGAGTGCGACCGGGTGCCTTCGCGGGGTGCCGCCCCGCGCGCAACGGCCACCCGGGCCCGAAGTGCTGGACATGCCCCCCTCGGGCGGGCGTGCGAAGGTGGTGTGACCGGGCCCTGCAGGGGGCACCCGCGTGGACCGGCACGTCGACCAGCGAGCGCGTCCCGCCAGGCGCTGGGACGCCGGAACGGAACGAACGCTCATGAGCAGCGGTTACCCCGGACCGAGCGACTTCGGACAGGATCCCTTCGGAGAGTTCCTCGCCCGCTTCTTCAGCGGCGGCGGGGATCGCCAGGGCCCCCGTCAGATCGACATCGGCAGACTGCTCAGCCAGCCCGCCCGCGAGCTGGTCAAGGGCGCCGCCCAGTACGCCGCCGAACACGGCAGCCGGGACCTCGACACCGAGCATCTGCTGCGCGCGGCCCTGACGGCGGAGCCGACCCGCTCCCTGCTCAGCAGGTTCGGCGCGAATCCCGACTCGCTGGCGACGGAGATCGACGGCCGCGCCGGCCCGATCCAGCACCCGCCGGGCGAGGCGCCCCCGCCGGCCTCGCTGTCCCTGACCCCGGCCGTCAAGCGGGCCCTGCTGGACGCACACGACCTGGCCAGGGCCGGCGGCGCCGGATACATCGGCCCCGAGCACGTGCTGGGCGCGCTCGCCGCGAACCCGGACTCGGCCGCCGGTCACATCCTGAACGCGGCCCGGTTCGCCGCCGGCCTGCCGCCGGAGGCCCCGGAGACCGAACGCCCCCTCACCGGCACGGACAGCCGGCGGCGTAGCAGCACGACGCCGACGCTGGACAAGTACGGCCGCGATCTGACCGGGCTGGCCGGGGAGGGCCGGATCGACCCGGTCATCGGCCGCGACGACGAGATCGAGCAGACCATCGAGGTGCTCTCCCGGCGCGGCAAGAACAATCCCGTGCTGATCGGCGACGCCGGTGTCGGCAAGACCGCGATCGTCGAGGGCCTGGCCCAGCGGATCGCCGACGGCGACGTGCCGGACATCCTCTCCGGGCGCCGGGTGATCGCCCTGGACCTGCCCGGCGTGGTCGCGGGCACCCGCTTCCGGGGCGATTTCGAGGAGCGCCTGACCAACATCGTGAACGAGATCCGCGCCCACTCCGACCAGCTGGTCGTCTTCATCGACGAACTGCACACCGTGGTCGGCGCCGGAGGCGGCGGCGAGGGCGGCTCGATGGACGCGGGCAACATCCTCAAGCCCGCACTGGCCCGGGGCGAATTGCATGTTGTGGGCGCGACCACCCTTGAGGAGTTCCGCAAGATCGAGAAGGACGCGGCGCTGGCCCGCCGCTTCCAGCCGATCCTGGTGCCCGAGCCGACGGTCCCGGACACCATCGAGATCCTGCGCGGCCTGCGCGACCGCTACGAGGCCCACCACCAGGTCCGCTACACCGACGAGGCCCTGGTCGCCGCCGTGGAGCTCTCCGACCGCTATCTCACCGACCGCAGGCTCCCGGACAAGGCGATCGACCTGATCGACCAGGCCGGCGCCCGCGTCCGCCTCGGCGCCCGCACCAAGGGCACCGACGTACGCGCGATGGAACGCGAGATCGAGCAGCTCACGTGCGACAAGGACCAGGCGGTCGCCGACGAACAGTACGAACGCGCGACCCAGCTCCGCGACCGCATCAGCGAGTTGAAGACGCGCTCCACCGAACTCTCCGGTGAGGACCAGGTGGACGAGGGGCTGAACCTGGAGGTGACGGCCGAGGCGATCGCCGAGGTGGTGTCCCGCCAGACCGGTATCCCGGTCAGCAGCCTCACCCAGGAGGAGAAGGAACGGCTGCTCGGCCTGGAGGCGCATCTGCACCAGCGGGTCATCGGCCAGAACGAGGCGGTCGCGGCCGTCTCCGAGGCGGTGCTCCGCTCCCGCGCCGGGCTCGCCAGCCCGGACCGCCCGATCGGCAGCTTCCTCTTCCTCGGCCCGACCGGCGTCGGCAAGACCGAACTGGCCCGCGCGCTCGCCGAGGTCCTGTTCGGCAGCGAGGACCGGATGGTGCGCCTGGACATGAGCGAGTACCAGGAGCGCCACACCGTCTCCCGCCTGGTCGGCGCCCCGCCCGGCTATGTCGGCCACGAGGAGGCGGGGCAGCTCACCGAGGTCGTCCGCCGCCACCCCTACTCGCTCCTCCTCCTAGACGAGGTGGAGAAGGCCCACCCGGACGTCTTCAACATCCTGCTCCAGGTCCTGGACGACGGCCGCCTGACCGACTCCCAGGGCCGCACGGTGGACTTCACCAACACGGTCATCGTGATGACGAGCAACCTGGGCTCGGACGTGATCACCAGGCGCGGCGCCGGCATCGGCTTCGGCCCCGGCGGGGAGGAGGCGACGGAGGAGGCCCGCCGTGAACAGGTCCTCCGCCCGCTCCGGGACCACTTCCGCCCGGAGTTCCTGAACCGCATCGACGAGATCGTGGTCTTCCGTCAGCTCACCGGCGACCAGCTGCACCAGATCACCGAGCTGCTCCTGGAACACACCCGCCGCATGCTGCACGCCCAGGGCATCACGGCCCACTTCACGGACGCGGCGGTCGAGTGGCTGGCAGAACGCGGCTACCGGCCGGAGTACGGCGCACGGCCGCTACGGCGGACCATCCAGCGGGAAGTGGACAACCAGCTGTCACGCCGACTCCTGGACGGCACAGTCGCGGAAGGCAGCGAGGTGACGGTGGACGTGAGAGACGGCAACTTGGAGTTCAGGACCGACAAGGCGCCCCGATAGGGGCGCGGGGCTGTGTCGATTTGCGGCTGCCGCCGCGTGGGCGCGACCAGCCCCCACGCCGCCGCACCCGCGCGACTACGGAGCCGGATCCACCACCTGCGCGGACCCTCCACCCCGCCGCACCGTCTCCGCCGCCGCCAGCCACTTCCCACCCGGCAACCGCTGCACACCCGTAGCCGCCCCGATCTCGGGATTCAACGAGAACGACTGCCCGATGGCCTCCAACTTCCCCCTCACCGCAGGGTCGTTGTACAGCGCCGGCTCCAACTCGGTCTTCGCCGCGTTCCGCTGCGACGCCCGGGGCGCGGCGATCGCGTCCACCAACGGCAGATGCCGGTCCAGGAACTCGGTCAGCACCTGGAGGACGGTGGTGATGATGGTCGCCCCACCGGGCGAACCGACCGCCACCACAGGCTTGTCGGACTTGTCGAGCACGATCGTCGGCGAGATGGAGGACCGCGGCCGCTTCCCCGGCCCCGGCAGGTTCGGGTCGTGCACCGCGGGGTTCGCCGGCGTGAACGAGAAGTCGGTCAGCTCGTTGTTGAGCAGGAACCCCCGCCCGGGAACGGTGATCGCGCTGCCACCGGTCTGCTCGATGGTCAGCGTGTAGGAGACGACGTTCCCCCACTTGTCGGCGACCGTGAGGTGCGTCGTGTTCTCGCCCTCGTACGTGGTCGGCGCCGCCGTCCCGGTCGACCCGGGGTTGTTGGGGTCGCCGGGCGCGACCGGGCTGGTCAGCACCGCGTCGTCGCTGATCAGCTTCGCCCGCTCGTCGGCGTACCGCTGCGACAGCAGCCCGTTCGTCGGCACGTCCTCGAACGCGGGGTCGCCGACCCACCTCCCCCGGTCCGCGAACGAGATCCGGCTCGCCTCGATGAAGTGGTGCAGGTACTGCACCTCACTGGCCTTCGTGAGGTCGGTGTTCTCAAGGATGTTGAGGGCTTCCCCGACGGTGGTCCCACCGGACGAGGACGGCGCGATCGAGTACACCTTCAGCCCGCGGTACGCCGTCTCGGTCGGCGCCTGCACCTTGGCCCGGTAGGCCGCCAGGTCCTTCGCCGACAGCTTGCCCGCCCGGGCCTTCCACCCCGAACCGGCGTCCACCGGCGGATTGTTGACCGTCGACACGATGTCCTTGCCGAGGTCCCCCTGGTAGATCGCCCCGATCCCCTTCCGCCCCAGCTCCTGGTAGGTCCGGGCCAGTTCGGGGTTCTTGAAGGTCGACCCCACCACCGGCAGCTGCCCGCCCGGCAGGAACAGCTTCGCGGTGTCCGGGAAGTACCGGAACCGGGTCTCGTTGGACGCGGTCTGCGACCGGAAGGTGTCGTCGACGACGAACCCGTTGCGGGCGATCCGCTCGGCCGGTTTCAGCACCGTGCCCAGCCGTTCGCTGCCCCACCGGTCCAGCGCCGTCTGCCAGGTGGCCGGCGTCCCGGGCGTGCCGACGCCGAGCCCGCTGCTGACGGCGTCCGCGAAGGCGAGCGGCTTGCCGTTCTCCACGAAGAGGTTGGAGTCGGCGGTCAGCGGTGCCGTCTCGCGGCCGTCGATCGTCTGCACCGTACGGGACTTGGCGTTGTAGTAGACGAAGTAGCCGCCTCCGCCGACGCCGGAGGAGTAGGGCTCGGTGACCCCGAGCGCGGCGGCGGTCGCCACGGCCGCGTCGACCGCGTTGCCGCCCTTGCGGAGCACCTCGATACCGGCGGCGGTGGCGTCCGCGTCGACGCTGGAGACCGCACCGCCGTAGCCGACGGCCACCGGGGATTTCGCCACGGTCGCACCACCGGGGGCGGGAGGCGCCGCCGCCCCTACCGACACCACGGCGGCCGAGACCGCCAGAACGGTCAGTTTCCGCGCGACAGGGCGACGCATCCGCACCTCCAGTTCCGGAACGTCCGCGCAGCGTATCGGCGGGGCCCCGGCCCCGACAGCCACATTCAGGGCACTGTCATACGACCGCCACACTTCGAACACGGGTACGTTCCGGCCACCTGTGCCCGCTACCATGCGCGCCCATGAATGACGACCTGCGCAACATTATCCTTGGCGTCGTGGCCGCCGGCATCAGCGCGGCGCTCGGCTGGCTGGCCCGCACCTCGCTGTGGCGCCGCGGCCTGCGCCGCAAGCAGGCCTTTTTCGGCCTTCCGGAGAACTCGGAGTCTCTGCTGGTCGTCAACCGCGATCCGGCCACCTCCGAACCGGCGGTGCACCGCCTCGACGTGTTCGCGCTCCTGGAGCTGGCCGCGCTGATCAAGGACTGCGGCGCCAACCTCCAGATGGTGACCCAGGACAACGTCCAGCAGGGCTTCGGCGAGCGCACCGAGTTCTGCGTGGGCGGGCCCGGGTCGAACCGGCGCATGCTGGCCCACATGTCGGCGATGCTGCCGGGCGTGCGGGTCAACATCGACCCGGAACCGGGCCCGGACCGCGGCGCCTTCCAGATCGGCACCGAGCGCTACCGCCTGGATCCGGGCATCACGGAGTACGTCCTGCTCGCCCGCCTCACGGCCGGCCAACGCCCCGACGCGCGCCCGGTGTTCCTCTTCTGCGGACAGCGCGCGATCACCAACCAGGCGGCCACCCGCTACCTCGCCCGCAACCACGAGCGGCTCGCCCGCAAGCACGGCAACAGCACCTTCGTGCTGCTCCTCAAGGTGGTCAACTCGCAGGCGTACGGCCCGGACGTGGTCGAACTCGTCTCGGACGTCACCCGCGCCGCCCAGGCGCCGCTGCCGCCCGCCACGACCGAGACCGCACGCTCCTCGCACCGCTCCTCCTGAATAGCTGCACCATTCAACAATCGTTACCCGCACGTAACTTACCGACGGGTTACTTACAGTAAGGGGTCGCGGTTACCGTCTGGTCACTTTGCACTTACACGAGTGAGGAGTGACCCATGGGACGAGGTCGCACCACAACGGGCCGCCGCACCAGCGCCGGCCGGCACACCGCCGCTCTGCGCACGACCGCCGCGGGGGCGGTCTCGGCGGCCCTGATCGCCGCCGGCGTGGTCGGCCTGGCGCCGGCCGCACAGGCCGCCGCCTCCGTCCGCTTCGTCGACATCACCGGCGACGGCGGCACCGTCCTGAAGGCGAACGTCGTCACGCCCGCGGGCGCCGACGCCACGCACCGCCACCCCCTCATCGTGCTGCCCACGAGCTGGTCGCTGCCCCAGGTCGAGTATCTGGCCCAGGCCCAGAAGCTCGCCGACTCCGGCTACATCGTGCTCAGTTACAACGTGCGCGGGTTCTGGCAGTCCGGCGGGCGGATAGAAGTGGCCGGTCCGCCGGACGTGGCGGACGCGTCCAAGGTCATCGACTGGGCACTCGCCAACACCACCGCCGATCCCCGGCACATCGGCATCGCGGGGGCCTCCTACGGCGCCGGGATCAGTCTGCTGGCCGCCGCGCACGACAAGCGGATCAAGGCGGTCGGCGCGCTCAGCGGCTGGGCGGATCTGATCGACTCGATCTACTCGGGCCGTACCCAGCATGTCGAGGCGGCCGCCCTCCTGGACGGCTCGGCCACCCTCACCGGGCGCGAGAGCCCCGAAGTCCGGCAGATCTTCAAGGACTTCTACGCCTCGAACCTGGACCGGGAACAGGACATGATCGCCTGGGGGGCGAAACGTTCCGTCGCGACCTATGTCGACCAGCTCAACAAGAACGGCGCGGCCGTCTTCATGGCCAACGCCTGGAGCGATTCCATCTTCCCGGCCAACCAGTACGCCGACTTCTACGGGAAGCTGACCGGCCCGAAGCGCCTGGAGCTGCGCCCCGGCGACCACGCCACCGCCGAGCTGACCGGCCTGCTGGGGCTGCCCAACGACGTGTGGACCGACACCGAGCGCTGGTTCGACCGCTACCTCAAGGGCGCGGACAACGGCATCGACCGCGAGCAGCCGGTCCAGCTCAAGTCCCGTACCGACGGCGGCTACGAGGGTTACCCGGACTGGAAGTCGGTGGGCGCCACCCGCGAGAAGTTCGCCCTCGCCGGCTCGACCACGATCCACGCGAACGTCGACTCGGGCGCGGACGGCGGGGTGGTCCTCCTCTCCGGCCTCCTCGACCAGATCGCCCAGCTGCCGCCGGTCGCCTCGATCCCGCTGCTGCCCCGCCGCTGGGCCGCCGTCTGGCAGTCCGAGCGGTACGGCGGCACCCAGCGGGTACGCGGCACGGCACGGCTGCACACGACCCTCACCCCGACCAAGGAGAGCGGCACCCTCGTCGCCTACCTGTACGACGTGGGCCCGCTCGGCCTCGGCAAGCTGGTCACCAACGCGCCGTACACCTGGTACGACCGCACCCCCGGCAAGGCGTTCGACGTGGACCTGGACCTGTTCTCCACGGCTTACGACGTGCCGGCCGGGCACCGGCTCGCGCTGGTGGTCGACACGGTGGACCCGCTCTACATCGAGCACAACCCGTCCGGCGCGCAGCTGACCTTCTCCTCGCCGGTGGACGACCCGTCGTACGTGTCCGTTCCGCTGCGCGAGCAGTGATCTCCGGCTGCCGCCGGCCGGGCCTGGCCCTGGCTGCCGCCCCCTACGGCAGCAGCGTCCCTGGTTCGGCCGGGGCCACCTCGACGGCCTCGGTCTTGGGACTGCGCCGCTCCCGTCTGGCCACCCAGCCGGCGAACCACGAGAGCAACATGCACATCCCGATGTAGATCGGCGAGATCACCATCACCACAGGGATGAAGGGCAAATCGTAGTCGAGGTTGGATGCGATCAGTTTCCCGGCATGGAGGAACTCCTCGTAGGTGATGAGATAGCCCAGCGAGGTGTCCTTGAGGGCCACCACGAGCTGGCTGATGATGGCGGGCAGCATGGCCCGTACGGCCTGTGGCACCAGGACGTACGACATGACCTGGGTCTTGCGCATGCCGAGCGCGAACGCGGCCTCCCGCTGACCGCGTTCGACGCTGTTCACCCCGGAGCGGAACACCTCGGCGAGCACCGAGCCGTTGTACAGGGTGAGTCCGGCGACCAGGGCGGGCAGCGGCTGGACCTTCAGCGCCACGAAGATGAAGAAGATCATCACCAGTACGGGCATGGCGCGGAAGAACTCCACGACGACGGTGGCCAGCCAGCGCACCGGACGGTGGTCGGAGAGCCGTCCGGTGGCCAGCAGACCGCCCAGCGCGAGGGAGAGGACGGCGGCCGTCGCGAAGGCCGCGAGCGTGTTGCCGAGGCCTCGCAGCAGGAGCTCCTGGATGCCCTTGTACGCGAAGGGCATCCACTTCGTATGCGTGAACTGTCCGGTGTCGAAGAGGAGATAGAGGATCCAGGCGACCAGGCCGAGGATGACGAGGGTCGACAGGATGCCGTACACCGTGTGCCGTCGTCTGGTGACGGGACCCGGAACGTCGTAGAGCGCGGTGGCCTCGGTCATCGGGCGACTCCCCATGTCCGCTCCAGCAGGTTGAACAGGGCGCTGATGGCCAGGGTGATGACGAGGTAGCCGACGGCGATCCAGACGAACGTCCAGACGATGTTGTAGCCGAGTTCGCTCAAGGTCTTGTAGGTGCCGAGGAGTTCGGTGACGCTGAACGCGCCCGCGATCGCGGAGTTCTTGGCGAGCGCGATGAGGGTGGAGCCGACCGGCGGGATGACCGACCGGAACGCCTGGGGCAGGATCACCAGGCCGAGGGTCTGCCCGAAGGTCATGCCGAGGCTGCGGGCCGCCTCGCCCTGCCCCTTGGGCACGGTGTTGATGCCGGCGCGCAGTGCCTCGCAGATGAACGCCGAGGTGTAGCAGCCGAGCGCGAGGACCGCGAACACCTGGAAGGGCAGTACGAGTCCGAACCGGGGCAGGCCCAGCAGCACCGCGAAGAAGAGCAGGGTGAGCGGGGTGTTGCGGAGCACGGTGACCCAGGCCGTGCCGAGGATCCGCAGCGAGCCGACGGGGGCGACCCGGAAGGACGCCATGAGGAAGCCCAGGACCAGGGCGAGGACCGAGGCGTAGACGGTCAGTTCGAGGGTGCCGAGGAAGCCCTGGGCGTACGTGCGGAAGTTGTCTGTCAGTACGTTCATGCCGTCCTCGCTCAGCTCGCGGGATAGCGGTCGATCGGGGGCGGTTTCGGGGCGGGGACGCCGGACAGGCCGAGCGTCGCGTCGTACGCCTTCTTCCAGTCGCCGTTCTTCTCACGGGCCTCCAATGCGTCGTCCATCGCGAAGCGCAGGGCGGTGTCGCCACGTGGGACGCCGATGCCGTACGGCTCCTCGGAGAAGGGCTTGCCGACGACCTTGAGTTCGCCGGGGGCCTTCGCCGCGTAGCCGATGAGGATGGCGTCGTCGGTGGTGACGGCGTCGACCTGGTAGGTGAGCAGGTTGTCGACGCACACGGAGTAGGTGTCGTAGGCGACCAGGACCGCCTTCGGGAACTCGGCCTTGATCCGCTGGTACGGCGTCGAACCGGCGGCCGAGCAGACGCGCTTGCCGGCCAGGTCCTGCGGGCCGTGGATGTCGTTCTCGTCGTGGCGCACCAGCAGGGACTGGCCGGCCAGGTAGTAGGGCCCCGCGAAGCCGACCAGCTTCCTGCGATTGTCGTTGATGGTGTAGGTGCCGACGTAGAAGTCGATCTGGCCGTTCTGCAGGGCGGTCTCGCGGTTGGCGGAGGCGATGGTCCGGAAGCGGATGGTCTCCGGGGCGAGGCCGAGGGAGGCGGACATCATCCTGGCGATCTCGATGTCGAAGCCCGAGTAGACGCCGGCGGCCGGGTCCCTCTCGCCGAGGTAGGGCTGGTCCTCCTTGACGCCGACGGTGAAGTGGCCGCGCTTCTTCGCCCGGGTCCAGGTCGGGGAATCGGGCAGCCGGAAGTCCTGCGCCACCTGGTAGTCGGGCAGTGCCTCGGCCGCCGGCCCCTTCTTCGGCGGGCTGCCCTCCTTGCCGCAGCCACCGGCGGTGGCGAGCAGGACGGTGAGCAGGGCCACGGCGGTGGGCACACGGGCGGTACGGGCCATGGGTGGTGCTCCCCGCTCAGTGCTTGAGGATCTTGGACAGGAAGTCCTTGGCGCGCTCGCTGCGCGGGGCGGTGAAGAACTCCTCCGGGGCGCGGTCCTCGACGATCCGGCCGTCGGCCATGAACGCCACGCGGTGGGCGGCGGAGCGGGCGAAGCCCATCTCGTGGGTGACGACGACCATGGTCATGCCGTCCCGGGCGAGCTGCCGTATGACTTCGAGGACCTCGTTGATCATCTCGGGGTCGAGGGCCGAGGTGGGCTCGTCGAAGAGGAGGGCCTTGGGTTCCATGGCGAGGGCGCGGGCGATGGCCACCCTCTGCTGCTGGCCGCCGGAGAGCTGTGCGGGGAGTTTGCCGGCCTGCGCCGACAGGCCCACGCGGTCGAGGAGTTCGTGCGAGCGCCGGTCGGCCTGCGCCCTCCTGCGCCCGCGGACCTTGACCTGGGCGAGGGAGACGTTCTGCAGGACCGTCTTGTGGGCGAACAGGTTGAAGGACTGGAAGACCATGCCGACCTCGGCACGGAGCCTCGCGAGGGCCCTGCCCTCCTCGGGGAGCGGCTGCCCGTCGAGCGTGATCGTCCCGGACTGGATGGTCTCCAGGCGGTTGATCGTGCGGCACAACGTCGACTTGCCCGACCCCGAGGGGCCGATGACGACGACCACCTCCCCCTTGCCGACGGTGAGATCGACGTCCCGCAGGACATGGAGCTCGCCGTAGTACTTGTTGACGTCCCGCAGCTCGATCAGAGGATCGACGGCCATCCGCAGCCCTACCCACTCTCAGCTGTGTCGTGGTTGCCGCAAACTATCCAGCCGCGAGTGGACTTGAGGCACGACACGCACTTTTCGGGTATTAGCCGTATTTAAGCCGTCTTTGTCGCTGTAACGATCGTTGTAGTGATCGCTGTAGCCATCGCCGTTCGCATGGCCGCCGGTCAGGCCTCGGCGACCTCCGCGTAGAGCTGGGAGAGCTCGGGGACCCCGCTCTCGGCCCAGTCGTGGCCGGACTCGACCACCTCGAACTCCCGCCCGGACTCCAGCCGTACGACCGGCTCCCCGTCCGCACGGATCTCCCATTCCGCGCCGGGCACGGTCCGGGTCAGGACGGTGCCCAGATACAGGCCGGCGTCGGTGCCCAGCCACGTCAGGGTCTCCTCGTCGTCCCGCCAGCGCGGGACCAGCTGGTCGAGGGCCTCCAGTGAGGCCGGGGTGTCGTCGAGCGTGACACCCTCCTCGGCCGCCTGGGCACGCAGCAGCTCGCACTCGGCGAGCAGATCGGGGTCGGCGGTCAGGGGCACGTCACCGGTCTTGGCGTGCCTGTTGCCCAGAAAGGGGATGTTCATGGACCCAGGTTGACACTTACACCTCCAGGTCCACCACCACCGGAGCGTGATCGGAAGCGCCCTTTCCCTTGCGCTCCTCGCGGTCGACGTAGGAGTCCTGCACAGCCTTGGCAAAGGGTTCGTTGCCGTACACCAGGTCGATGCGCATGCCGCGGTTCTTGGGGAAGGCCAGCTGGCGGTAGTCCCAGTAGGTGTACGGGTGGTCGTACTTCAGGGGGCGCGGGACCACGTCGGACAGACCGGTCTCGCGCAGCGAGGTCAGAGCGGCGCGTTCGGCCGGGGTGACATGGGTGAGGCCCTCGAAGGCGGCCGTGTCGAAGACGTCGTCGTCCGTCGGCGCCACGTTGTAGTCGCCGAGGACCGCGAAGGGGCGGCTGCCGCCCGCGTCCCCGGCCACGGCCGCCTTGAGGGCCTCGAACCACTGGAGCTTGTAGGCGTAGTGCGGGTGGTCCACCTCGCGGCCGTTGGGCACGTACACCGACCACACCCGGACCGGGCCGCAGGTCGCCGAGATCGCGCGCGGCTCCACGCTCCCGTCGTAGCCGGGGTCGCCGGGCAGGCCCTTGACGACGTCCGCCAGGCCGACCTTGGACAGCACCGCCACGCCGTTCCACCGGCCGGTGGCGTGGACCGCCGCCTCGTAGCCCAGCTCGCGCAGTTGCCCGGTCGGGAACTGCGCCTCGCCGACCTTGGCCTCCTGGAGGCAGAGCACGTCGGTGCCGCTGCTCTCCAGCCAGGCGAGGAGCCTCGGCAGGCGGGCGGTGATCGAGTTCACGTTCCAGGTCGCGATGCGCATGCCTGACAACCTACCGGGCCCCTCTGACAACGCGCCTCAGACGTCCGCCGAGGCCCCCGGGGCCAGCCGCTGGTGGTCCGCGCCGCCCAGGGCGCCGATCTGACGGTCGTAGATCGGCCGGGCCAGATCGGTGAGCAGGGCGTCGTGGATGTCGTAGGCGCGCCGCGGCTTCACCTCGCGGACGTAGTCGATGACCTCGGAGATCTTGTTCCAGGGGGCCATCACCGGGAGCATCAGCGTCTCGACGGGGTGGTCGGGGACGGTGAGGGCGTCGCCGGGGTGGAAGACCTTGCCGCCGTCGACGAGGAAGCCGACGTTGGTGATGCGCGGGATGTCGGGGTGGATCACCGCGTGCAGTTCGCCGTGCACCTGGACGTCGAAGCCGGCGGCGGTGAAGGTGTCGCCGTGGCCGACGGTGTGCACCCGGCCCGGGAAGGCCGCCGCGAGCTGGTCGGCGACGGACTTCAGGGTCCAGATCTCGGCGGCCGGGTCGGCGTCCAGCGCGGCCCGCAGCCGGCCCTCGTCGAAGTGGTCGGGGTGCTCGTGCGTGACCAGGATCGCGTCCGCGCCGACGGCCGCGTCCTCCTCGCTGAAACCTCCGGGGTCGAGGACGAGCGTGCGCCCATCCTTCTCCAGGCGCACGCACGCGTGGGACTTCTTGGTGAGCTTCATGGTCACCATCCTGCCCCCGGGCGGTCCGTCAGTCCTCGGGAGTGGTCTCCTCGCGGATGATCTGCTGGGCGACCCGGAACGCGCTGTTCGCCGCCGGTACCCCGCAGTACACCGCCGCCTGGAGCAGGACTTCCTTGATCTCGTCCGGGGTGAGGCCGTTGCGCAGGGCCGCGCGGACGTGGAAGCCCAGCTCCTCCAGGTGGCCGCCCGCGACCAGCGCGGTGAGCGTGACACAGCTGCGCGAGCGCCGGTCGAGTCCGGGCCGGTCCCAGATCTCGCCCCACGCGTAGCGGGTGATGAACTCCTGGAAGTCCCCGGAGAACTCGTCGGCCTGCGCCAGCGCCCGGTCCACATGCGCGTCCCCGAGCACCTCCCGGCGGACCTTCAGGCCCGCGTCGTAGGGATCGGGCCGCCCGAGCGGCTGGGGCACCGCGGCGGCCGGGGCGATCTCGGCGATGGGCGTGACCTGCGGAG
Organism: Streptomyces sp. NPDC048254; assembly: GCF_043201895.1. Classification (NCBI taxonomy): domain Bacteria; kingdom Bacillati; phylum Actinomycetota; class Actinomycetes; order Kitasatosporales; family Streptomycetaceae; genus Streptomyces; species Streptomyces sp. NPDC048254. The sequence goes on along the minus strand of NZ_JBICZJ010000003.1, from coordinate 27,419 downwards.
CGACCTGGGGCACCACCTGCGGTGCGGCGGGCAGGACCGGTTTCGGCGGGGCCGCCGGGATGGCCATCTGGCCGGTGGTCGAGTCGTAGGCGGGCTGCCAGGCGGTGGAGAAGTGCCGCACCAGCAGGTCGGTGACGGCGGCGGGCTGCTCGACCGGGACCAGATGGGAGGCGCCGGGTACCACGGCGAGCCGGGCGTCCGGGATCCCGGCGACCAGGGTGCGGGCCTCGGCGGGCCCGGTGACCTGGTCGTCCGAGCCGACCAGGACGAGCGTGGGCACGCCGATCCGGGCGAGTTCGTGCCGTACGTCGAAGCCCGCCAGGGCCTCGCAGGCGGCGATGTAGCAGCCGGGGTCGGTGGTGCGCACCATCTGGACGGCCCACTCGGTGATCGCGGGCTGCGCGGCGGCGAACCCGCCGGTGAACCAGCGCTCCGGCGAGGTCCGGGCGATCGGGTCGAGGCCGTTCGTCCGCACGATCACCCCGCGCTGCCGGAACTCGTCCGCCGTCCCGAACCGGGGTGAGGCGGCGACCAGCGCGAGCGAGGCGATCCGCTCCGGGTGCCGCAGGGCCAGCTCGATGCCGACGGCACCACCGAGCGCGCAGCCGGCGTAGCCGAAGCGCTGGACGCCGAAGGAGTCGAGCGTGGCCAGCAGCCGGGCGGTCAGTTCGGTGACGGAACCGGCCGGGTGCGCCGGGGAGCCGCCGTGCCCGGGCAGGTCGTAGCGGAAGACCCGCCACTGCTGGGTCAGCTCCGGGACCTGCCGGTCCCACATGTGCCAGGTGGTACCCAGTGAGGGACCGAGGATCAGGACCGGGGCGTCTTCTGGGCCGTCAAAGCGGTATTGCAGGGTGTTCGTCGGTGTCTCACTCACCCGCCTGACCCTCTCATCTGTCACGACACCCCCTATGAGCGGGGTGCTGGCTGTAGCTGTCGGACCAGGTGGAAGACCTCCCGGGCCGCGTAGCGTTGGAGGCAACGCACGATTTCGCGCCGGGTCTTGCCCTCCTTGATCCGGCGCTCGTGGTAGTCCTGGGTGCGCGGGTCGACCCGCAGGCGGGTGAACACGATGCGGTGGAGCGCGGCGTTGGCCTGCCGGTCGCCGCCGCGGTTGAGGCGACGGAACTGCCGGCGTCCTGAGGAGCGCTCGACAGGTCGTGTCCACCGCCACCGAAGGCATCACCGTGGTGACCGTGACCGGCGAGATCGACCACGCCAGTGCCGGCCCTCTCGTCCAGGCTCTGGACCTTGGCAAAGCCGGCGACCGGCCCCGCGTGGTCGTCGACGTGCGGCAGGTGACTTTCACGGACTCCAGCGGCATAAACGTCCTGCTCACCGCCCACCGAGACCTCACCGCCGCCGCGGACGGCTGGCTGCATCTGGCCGGCGTACCGGACTCCGTGCTGCGCACCCTGCAGATCGTCGGCGTCGATGCTGTCATTCCCTGCCGCACCAGCCTCCGCGAAGCCCTCACGGCCTGAAGGACGGAGCCGGGCGGCAGTGGCCGCAAACCCCACGCACACGCGGCGACAGGCTCGTCGCTGCCGCATCGCCGCGCCCCACTCACGCGCGCCACCAGGTATATATGCTCCGGAATCTCCATGTTCATGTGACCGAGTGCGTGACCTGCGCAGTCCGTGGTCGCTGAAATTGAGGTACGGCCGCGGCTGCCCGCCCTGCTCTCGTGCCTCGGCGAACGAGCCGCGCCTGGACCCCGATTGGCTGCAACGGTTGCTGGAGAGGGGCGGAACAGCAGCTGAAGATGTTGGATTCCCTGCACACCAGGACCTCGACGGTGCTTAGCTCATCGGAGGAACCCGGACGCAGATGCCGACGAAGCCAGGGCCCCGTCGGCCTGGGCATCCGTGACCGGGCGCCCGCCCGTGGTGGCCTGACTGCCCGGTTGACCATGATCGCCACACGCGGATCATGCCTGCCACCGGAAGGAATCCTCACCGGCTGTCACGCACCGTCAGGGTCCGAAGCGGCGGCGATCTTCGTCGTTCCACTTCCGGGTGTCGCGCGGCTGCACATACGGCTCCTCCTCAACCGGGTGACCGCCTGCGACGGCGCGCTGGCGGCTCATTTCCGCGTCGAACTCCAGGCCCAGGAGGATCGCCAGGTTCGTGATCCACAGCCACACCAAGAAGATGATCACTCCCGCGAGGGCTCCGTAGATCTTGTTGTACGACGCGAAGTTGGCTACGTACAGCGCGAACCCGGCAGAGGCGATCATCCAGATCAGCAGAGCCAGAAAGCTGCCCGGCGAGATCCAGCGGAAGCCCCGGACCTTCGCGTTCGGCGTCGCCCAGTACAGGATCGCGATCATGACCGTGACCAGGAGCACCAGCACCGGCCACTTGGCGATCGACCACACGGTCAGGAACGTATCCCCGACGCCCAGAGCGGTGCCGACCTGACGGGCCAGGCCGCCGGTGAAGACGACGATCAACGCGCTGATCACAGCGATGACCATCAGCACCACCGTCACACCGAGCCGCACCCGCATCACCTTCCACACCGGACGGCCCTCGGGGACGTCGTAGACCGCGTTCGCGCTGCGGATGAACGCGGCGACGTAGCCGGAAGCCGACCAGATCGCGAGTGCCAGACCGACGATCGCCACGATCGAGCCGATGCCCCCGTTGCCCTGCATCTGCTTCACCGCGTTGCTCAGGACATCTCGGGCAGCGCCGGGAGCAAGTTTCTGGATGTTGTCCAGAACCTGCCGCGTCGCGGTCTGACCGACGATCCCGAGCAGCGAGACGAGCACCAGGAGCGCCGGGAACAGCGCCAGGATCCCGTAGTAGGGTCAGCGCCGCAGCCCGGTCGGCCAGCTCGTCCTTCCTGAACTCCTTGAGGGTGCCCTTCAGCACCGCTCGCCAGGAGCACTTCGGCAGGTCCTTCGGGCTGTCCGGCGCCCGCTTCTCCACCTGCTCGTCCGGCCCGGCACTCGTCGCCCGCCCGGTCTCGACCTCGTGGTCGGTCTCGACCTCGTGGTCGGCCACGGCGTGCCCGCCATGCCTTCGATGTCCCAATATCGGTGCCATCTCATCCGGGTATCCGGGCGCACACAGCCCATACCGGCATTCATAAACCATTTGGGACTCTCGGTGCGTTCTATCGTATTCCGGGTGGTCGACTGGGTGGACGCCGCCGGTGAGAGGACGGCAGGTCGACCAGCCCTGAACCGGCGACGGTGCTCATACCAGATACGGCGATGCCTCGATTCCCGACGCCAGGCGGGCTTGGTTTGAACGCACGCGGCGCCGCGCCGGCTCCTGACGGGATGCGGTCACAAGTGTTGAAGCGGCAGGGCAATGCGGCGCCGCCATGCCCCCAGCGACTGGAGGCGCCATTCCACACCGCGCAGGCTCGGCCGATGGTGTGATGCCGTGGCCGGCTCCGTTGTTATGGGCCGTGACCGCACGTTGTGCTCGATGGTCGTCTCGGCGGTGGCGGGATACGACGGCAGGAGCATGCGGAAAAGTGGTCAGGGCGGCGCGGTCGGTCGCCTGGTAGGGGTGAGTATGAGCGGTGGGGACAACACGGTCTGGACTCCGGTGGCGGGATACGACGGCTGCCGGATGCTGTGTGACCAGCTGACTGAGGCAATTGATGCCATCTGCTGGCAGGCGGGGCTGGTGAGGCTGGCCCAAGCACTCAATCCGGTGGGTGAGAGGCCCGATGGAACGGTCCTTGAACCCACTGAATCATCAGGGAAGCACAGGTGCGGATCATCCGGCAGTCCTGTCACCCTGTACACGATGTGACCGCCGGCAGCGGCCCGTTCGCAGGGCGGTGGTCGACCCGGTCACCGCGAGATCTCCTTCGACACTACGTGCCGGTGCGCATCGGGACGTCAGAGCTTGGCGGGTGGCGGGCGAAAGGCGCGGACGGCCTCGCCCCCCTCAGCCGGCCGGAGGCGTGCAGGAGTCGCTCCCGGGTCGCCTCAGACAGCACCCGGCGCAGGACCGGTGCCAGCACACCGAAGGCGGCCACGAGATGATGAGGCGCGCTGGGCCGAGGGACACCGCCCGCAGACACGGCGCGCCGACCGCGGGCCCGGCCCGTGCCTGCCATCCGGCCGGGCCCGCCTCGTCGGCCTGGCACGCCGCGCGGTAACGACGGATCCGATGGACGATCGTGGTGGGCGGGGACCATGGGTGACTCGGCGGGAGAGCGGCGAAGGGCTGACGGTGCAACACGACGTACTTGGTATCTATTTGAACGACCATGTGGCCGGAGCCACGCTCGGCGTTGGTCTCGCGCGGCACGTGGCCCATCGTCATCGGCGTAGTGTCCGCGGCCCTCTTCTGGCACGAATTGCCGATGAGATCACTCAGGACCGGCAGGCTCTCTTTATGATCATGGACGGGCTCGGCGTACCCGCCCACCGCTACAAAGTGTGCGCAGGGTGGGCCGCGGAAAGGGTGCGCCGGCTGAAACCCAACGGCTTCCTGCAGCGGCATTCCGGTCTCGACACAGTCATGGAACTCGAGACTCTGCGTTTGGGAGTCGAAGGGAAGTCCCTGCTCTGGCACACATTGCTCGCGCTGGCTCCGAAACGGACCAGCCTGGACACGGCCCAACTGAACGATCTACTCAACCGCGCACGCACTCAGCTTGACGCAGTAGAAGATCTGCGCCGCACTGCGGCAGCTGCCGTCCTCTAGACATGCCGACATCCGCCGGGCAGTAGCCGTCGACGGCCCCCACACCTCCCGAGTCGGTGAGCCGTCGCACCGGCTCCGCCAGCTTCACCGGCGTCTACCGGCAGGCTCACACAACTCGGCATCCGCCGGTCAGGCCGTCTCTGTGGTGACCCACTGGCACGCGAACCGCATCGAACGCAGCTGACGAGCGGCAACCTGTTCGCGGCCGTCACCAGTAGTGTCGACGGCCACCCACGGCATGACCAACCGAGCCAAGGATCCAGAGGATGATCCCAATGATGATCATGTTGTCCTCCAGGAGAAATAGCTCCTGAAGGGCCGAGTACCCCGCACCGGCGCTGCCTGCCGGCCAAGACCTGCCCCCGCTGGGTGTTGGAGTGATGTGGGTGCCGTTCGGCCACGCCAACCCCTGTCGAAGCGGCCGGCGATGTCGCCCCGTTCCTCGTGATCTTCGAGCGCACCCACCGGGGCGGCGGGGGCCGGGGAAGGAACTCAGCGCTCGCGCATCCCCGGCTACCGCTCCATGATCACACTCTGCTCACCAGCGGCAATAGGACCTGGCTTCCACCTGGCACGATCACCTGCCACCGCCGGGGACGAAGGGTGGGTCAAGAAGCCCGGGATACGAGTGCCTCGTACTCCACGTCGGACAGGTCTGTGGCCTGTGCGCAGACCTGGACAGTGTCGAGCAGGTTCCGGAGTGTGCTGTAGCCGGAGGAGTGCGCGATCGTCTCCTCGGCCTTGGTCCCGGCCGGGCACCAGGAGATCAGTACGACCTTCTCCTGCCGGGCCCCGTCCGCCGTTGCGAAGAGCAGATCGTAGACGACGTACCGGGACTCGTCGGCCGGCAGGGCCTCCAGTAGTTCGTCGTGTGTCAGGTTCCCCTCGAAGTCGGGGATGACGGTCTCCAGGTTGTCGCTGAGCCGGTAGATCACTGTATTGATGTCCCGCCTGCTTTTCAGCTCCAGGAAGGCGCTGATACAGCTTTCGTCCACAGGGATACCACCGCTCACGACGAGTCCTTGATCATTGGGAGAGCAGGCCGAGCGGCTCAACGAACTGACACCCCGTGAGGTTCTGGGCCGCTTGCCCCGAGCACCTTTTGCACTCCCCGGTCCGGGTGCCGGCGGAGTAACGGTCCGTCGTCCGTGGGCGGCCTGCGTCCAGGCGTAGCGGGCCACAACGCCCCGAGCAGCCCGCAAGGAAGTGGCACAGCACACCGTCGGGCGAATGAGCTCAGGGTCGAGCCAGCGCTTCTTCGCTATTGCAATCGAACGCGTCAAGGGACGTCCTCTGCCAACGATCTTGCTCACCCTCGCCGGCCTGGCGTACGACGTCGCCATCCGGCTGGACCACCGCAGTACCCCGCTTTGCGCCGATGGGACCATCGTGTTAGTTCCCACCAATTCACTCGCCCTGGCCTCAACCACCGCGGGCATTGCCGCCGAGTCGGCCTCCAAAAAGCGGCTTCCGCCCGACCGCGCGGACGGCGCGGTCGGTCCGAGAACACAGCGCTGGCCGCGCAGCGACACCGATTCCTCGATGATCAGGGCCAGTGGATGGAAGGCGGTAGCGACGGTGGTGACGGCGCGGCCGGTGCCGGGGGCAGCGCTGCTGGGCCTGGACGCGGTGGGGGCGGACGGCCGCCCCGGTCCTGGAGCAGCGCCTCGGCTGCGGCTCCACCTCGGCGAATCACCCGTCCTCGGCAAATAGACGCATGATCAAAACTGATGCAGCTGTCCAGTGACATCTATTCGTCGCAGGAACTTGATCATCAACAGGGCTGGCGAGCCCTGTTGATGATCATGAGTGAACTCGGCGTCGCTCCAGAGTTATTCGTAGGGCGAGCCGCGGCAGGTCGCCGGCTGACGGCGTCCTGCATCGGGATCTGGCCCCGATACCGGCATGGAACTCGTGTTGTTGCGATCTTGCCGCTTACATGCGGCGCCGGGTCGCTTGATTGGCCGGACGGCCGGCGGCTGCGGCCGTGAGCGCCAGCGCGAGAGCGACGATGCCGACGATGACGTTGTTCACGATGGTCTTGGTGATGCTGACATCACCGGCCACAGCCCACGGCGAAATGACCGTCCACGCGCCGAGGAGGCACGCGGCCCACGCCATGCTGTGCGAACGGTCATAGGCCCGGCCGAAGCCACCGCTCATGAGCACGGCGTAGGCGATGCCGGTGATCAGGTTGTTGACCGCCAGGGTCGAGAATCCGTTGAAGCCCGTTATCCACGGGGAGGCCGCGAGGTAGAGGCCGGTGACGAGAGCCATCGTCTCGACGGCCTGAGCCCTCGTGGTGGTCGCGGCGCGTTCGGCCATGTCGTGACGCGCACGCATGGCGATGATGTCCGGGTGAGTCTCCATGTCCGGCCTGGATGAGGTCCCCATGCTGCTCGCCTCCTATTTCGCTTATCCGGCGTTCAGGCCCGAGTACCCAAACTGCCCAAGTCAATCGAAACCCACCGTTTTCGAGCGCCCGAACTGCTGCGGCAGACGCCCCGCGTGCTCCTGGACGTCCGGTGAGCAGGTCAGGTGGAGAGTGGGGACGGCTTGAAACAAGGCTGGCCATGCGGGTGGTGCTACACCGCAGCATGCGCAGCAGCCGCCAGGTGTTGACCGAGGCCATGGCATGCTCACCCAGTGGATTTTGCATGGCGCGGTTGACCGTCTGCTGCCTGCAGAGAGCCTCTCCCAGCGGCCCCGGTAGGGCACGCGGACGGTTCCGGCGGCTCCTCGGCATCCCTTGTCGGCCCAGCAGCGGATGCCGGCCTCGGCCAGAGAGTCGAGAATGCCGTGTTCGCGGGCCACGCGAACGTCGTGCAGGGCTCCGGGCAGCGCAGGTGAGGCCGGGTGCCGTCCAGGATCACGAAGGCTTTGCGGGCGGCGGCACGTACCGGTAAACGGTGCTGGGGCTGATGCCGAACCCGGTGGCCAGCTGGACGTGGGTGTGTCCGCATCACAGGTGGGCCAGGACCAGCAGGGGCCGCCGGTCCGTTCCGAAGCCGGCACCACCGTGTTCCGCGTTCACGGCGCGGGGCAGTCAGCTTCCCTGCTATCACGATCAGGGCGTCGATCGGCTATCTCGAACCGGACAGCGCTCACCAGCGCTGGTGTCCAGGCGCCCACTGCCACGTGTCCGTCCACCGTGGAATCTCACCCGGGATCGGCGGCTTGTAGCACGGCGCGATGCCCCCCGTGCTCGACCCCCCAGTGCGGCAGACCGTCGTCCGCGGTGGCCGCATCGCGGCTACAACGGTCCGCTGGCCAACGACGAACCTCGGCGTGGCCACTGGCGCGCTCAGTCACATGTCGGCGAGACCGCGTGCCGCCTTCGTGAGGCTGAGCGGCCGCGCCAGCGACCCTGGGACTGCGGAAGAAGCGCTGACCGACGAGCACCGCCTGCGCTACGAGCAGTCAGACGCTACGAGAGCAGTGTGGGATCTGAAGTTCGGCTGCACCTTCTCACCGCCCGCCTCGTATCGACTGCACTTACGAATATGAAGCGGACCGCGCGACACCGCGGGTCAGCAGCCTGCCGGTCCTGAGCAGCCTCAGTGAACCTGGCGGGGATACCCCAGGAGCTGAGACAACCGCGATGAAGCAGCGTGAGGTGCCGCAAGAAGCCGCAGAGCACAGCATCGGCGTATGGCGCGAATCGCGAGACCGTACAGCCACCCTACGAGCTGACACGAAAATGGTCATATATCTCTCAAATGGCTCGAATAGGGCGCGCGGGTCTGGGAACTCCGTCCAGGGAAAGCCATCCAACGAACGGAGCGCGCCGTGATCATCAAATCAATGCACGACATGGGCATCCGCAGCGAACACGCCTACCTCGCAGGCATGGCATCCATCGGCCTCAGCGTCGCCGCCTGGGCAACCTCACTCACAGTCGAACCCGGCGTCGGCCTCGACCGCGCCGACCGGTGGGGGCTCTTCGTCGGCGAATGGGCGCCCACCTTCTTCGGCCTCGGCCTCGCCCTCTCCCACTACGAACAGCAGGACGGCACCCTCAACGCCACCGTCCACGAAATCCGCGAACAGCAGAAGCAGAAGGTCGGCTGACGACACGCGGCCGCTCTTCCTCGCCAGGAGTGAGCAGTCGCGCCTCCTGGGGTGCAGCAAACACGGGGCGCGGCACAGCCCCGGAGCCTCCCGCGGGGAGGAGCCGCAGGCCCTGCCGCTCGCAGCGAACGGCAGGGCCCGAAAGAGTTCCCACCTGGGGGTGGAGGACGGACCCAAGACCAACAAGGCACCCGGGCCGGCCACACGATTAGGTGTGACCGGAAATACCTCCCACCCCGCCGCGACCCGCTGTCAGTGCCAACAGCGGTGATGCCCGGCCGCGACGCCACACCCCGCGCAGTCGCCGTCACCTACGACAAGGCCGGCGCCGAACGGCGGCAGGCCGACACGATGGCGGAAGCTTCGGGCGAGCCGTGCGGCCATCGACATCCAGGCGCACCTCACCTCCTGCCTCAGGCGCGGGTGTCCGGCGCGCCGTCGTAGCGGCGCGCGCTTCACAAGCCCTGCGTGCGCACGTCCGGCATCGACGTGTTCACATCGGCGGCGTCACTCCCGTGGGAGCCGCCAGACCGCAGCACGCAGGGGCACAGTTGCTCCCGCGGGCGTGCCTCTGGTCCGAGGCACCTCGGGACAGCCGCGGTTGCGTGGCCGTCACGTCTGAAACCGCATGGCCAGCACGCAACGCGGCGGACACCGACCAGTTCATGTGGCTCGTTGGGCGGACAGGTTTGCTGCGATCGAGGTGCCGAACTGCTGGGCGGACTCGAGTGTGTCTCGTGGCGTTGAGGCGGCTGGGGCGTCCTCAGGGACAAGACTGAGCACGGGCTGGTCGCCCAGGGCTTCTGCAGTCCGGCAAGCCCATCGGTCAGTGCGGTGTGCTGGTGGCTGGGCATGCTCTCGAGGGCCTCGTCGAGAAGTTGGTCGTGGATGCCAGGTACTGACGGCGGACGCGGGTCAAGCAGAGCGTGACTTCGCGGCGGCTGTCGGGCAAGGCCGAACGGCGTGCAACGAACCCGAGGGCCCCTGGAGGCGGTCGACCGGACGCCAGACCGAGGGCGGGGCTGCGCCCAGGAGCCGGGTGAGGGCACGCCTACTGATGTCGAGGAGTTCGGCGTTTCTGGCCTGGCGGGCCGTGGCGCGGCCAGGAGAGGGGCGGAGCGGGTGCACTCGCTCACGCGGCGCGTTCGCCTGACCGCCGGTTCCGGTTGCGTGCGCCTGCCTCGCGCGCAACTCCAGTCCGGCATGGCTCGCACGCACAGGCACCCGAGCAGTCCACCCATACGCCAGGAAGATGTTGCTCAATCCTTGGGGATTCATCGGGCGCGGGGGTGCCTCAGTAGAGACGCCACCCAAGCCCTGACCGCCGCCGATACTGGTCCCGGGGCCACAGACTTCTGGCGGCAGTTCGCGAGATCACCGTCCGTTGTTCACTGGTGGTCGCCGCCGGTCTGGCGGAGTTGGTCGGCGTGGTGGGTGATGGTGGCGATGCGGGCAGCGAGGTCGGGGTGGTTGGGCTGGAGGTGTGCGTGGGTGTCGCCCAGTGGGGCGATGAGGTTGGCGGCGTCATTGTCGGCGAGGGCCTCGGCGAGTCGGGCCAGAGGTGTGCGGGCCTGGGCGGGCAGGTCGGCGAGGGCGGCGATCTGGCCGGCGAGTTGGCGTAGTTCGGCGGCGTTGGTCCTGGCCCAGGCGGTGATGGTTCGGTCGGCCGCACGGCGGTTGCGGGTGGCCTGTACGCGCTGTTCGCCGGTGGTGCCGGGGGCTCCGGGGCGTACACGCAGGTAGCGGCGTTCGGCGGCCTGACGGCTGGCGACGCCCAGGGGGTGGGCGAGGTCCGCCCAGCTCGAGCCGGCCGCCCGGGCTGCCTCGATCAGTCCAGGTTCCCATCCCGCGAGTTGGTCGCGCAGTTCACGCAGCAAAAGGAGTGCGGCCAGGACCTGGTCCGCACTGGCTTGTCCGTCCTGCGCGTGCGCTTCGACCTGAGGGGTCTGGGCGGTGCGGACGGCTTCGTCGATCGTGTTCAGCGCTGCAGCGGCGGCGAAGAACGAGGTGGGGTCACGGGGCTCGGGGGAAGCGTTCATGGAGATCCTCTCGGGCTGTCACCCTTTGGACGACGGCTCACTTGTCATCGTTTGGATGACATGTTACAACGGTGTCAGACGAAGCGCATTGGCAGTTCCTGCCAGACCTGTGGAGGTGTATTCGCGATGTTGATGCGCACCGACCCGTTCCGCGAACTCGACCGGCTCGCCCAGCAGCTGACGGGTGTGACCGGTACCTGGTCCAGGCCCTCGGCGATGCCGATGGATGCCTACCGTGAGGGTGAGGAGTACGTGATCGCCCTTGACCTGCCCGGTGTCGCGAAGGACGCGATCGACATCGATGTCGAGCGGAACATGCTCACCGTCAAGGCCGAGCGCCGCCCGGTCGTGAAGGCCGACGACGCACAGATGGAGCTCTCCGAGCGGCCCCTGGGTGTCTTCTCCCGCCAGCTGGTGCTGGCCGACACCCTGGACACCGAGCGCATCACGGCCGACTACGAAGCGGGGGTGCTGACCCTGCGGATCCCGATCGCCGAGCGCGCCAAGCCCCGCAAGATCGCGATCGGCGGGGAGTCCCAGCACCAGCAGATCGGCGGCTGAGGAGCCAGTTCCCCGGCCGCGCCGACGGCGGAGGACGGGCATCGATCTCCCCCTCTGGTCCCGTCCTCCGCTCTACGTCCATCGCACAACGACGTGAAGGGGCAGTGGTGTCCATGCGATGGGAAGCATTCCTCGACCACGTGCAGGATCGCGGCGAGTACGCCACACCCCAGGAAGCCGAACGGGCCGCGCGTACCGTTCTGGCGCTGCTGGGCGCGCATCTGGTGGGTGAGGTCCGGGCCGAGCTGGCCGCCCGGCTTCCGGAGACCTTCGCCCTGGTTCTTCTCAACCCGTTGCAGGCCACCGAGCCGCTCCCACCGGAGCGGTTCCTGCGGGCGACCGCGGCGTGGATCGAGGGAGCCACCGAACAGACCGCGGCCTGGGACGTCAGTGCCGTACTGAGTGTGACCGCCGATGCGGCGGGCGATAACCTCACCCGCCGCATCCTGCTCCAGCTCCCCCCGGGCTACGACCTCCTCTTCGGCCGGCCCGAGCGCGCCTGAGCCCTGGAACGCGTGACCCCCTCATCAATTCAGCACGGCCGGCACCGGCGCTCGCCCCCACCGGCCCTTCCCCACCGGCGCAAACACCCTTGCCCGAGAAAGGCGACCACTCCCGATGCTTTCGCTGCGTGAACCGGCGACTGCCCGACCTGGCATGAGCTTTCAGCAGATGCTGGAAAGAATCCGGTATGAAGGCGCGTATCCGACCCGGGAGCGGGCGGAGGACGTCACGCGTGCCGTGCTGGGGGCCCTGGGCCGTCAGCTCTCCGGCGACGAACGCGTCGACCTCGCCGCTTGTCTCCCCTCCGAGGCCGCCCTCGTGTTCACCAGCCAGATCCCCGACCTTCAACCGCTCACCGGCTGGGGCTTCGTCAAGGACCTGGCCACCCGCACGGGTGCCACCCCCGCGGTCGCGCGCTGGGACACCGGAGCCGTCCTCGCCGTCATCGGCCGCCTGGCGGGACCCGGCCTCCTGGACCGCATCCTCACCCAGCTCCCGTCCGGATACGCGCTCCTGTTCGGCCGCGCCGAACTCACCCAGGCCCCGTGACCGCTTGCGGGCTGGAAACAGGCGGGACGGCAACCGCGGCTGAGGACGCGGCTGAAACGTGAAAGGGCTCTGGCGATGACATCGTCGGAGCCCTGCCTTCGGGCTGCTGTTGCCCACCCGGGCAGGTCATTGTGCTGGCGGCCGTATGAAGCGAACTGGAAATCCTGTTGCCGGCTTCCACACCCTGCGGGTAAGGCGACCGCCGTGCGGCGCGGTTCGACACCGACCCGGTGTTCTCCGTTGATGCGCCGGGCCTCTTCGAGCTGGTCTTCGAGGATGAAATGCGGCAGACAGCCTCGACCGGAGTGCCCTGGTCGACGAATTCGCGGGCGCGAGCGACGATCTTCACCTGGTAGCGGAGATAACGGCGGTGGCCGCCCTCCGAGCGCAGGGGGGTCGAGGGCTGTCCCGAACCAGGCCGCGAATCGCCACACGCTGGCCGATTTGATCGCCTCACCCTCGAAGAGCCGGGCGGCCGGACGTTGATCGACCGCCGCCTGTACTTGCCCACGTCGCGGACGGACGACCGCAAACGGTGCCGGCGGGCCGGCACCAGCGAGGTCGCCTTCGAGACCAAGGCCACCATGGCCAAGGAGATGGTCCGGCGGGCGATCGCCGACAAGATCCCCTTCGGGTGGATGTCCGCGGACGCCGCCTACGGCTACAGCAAGGGCTGGCGCTTCGAGCTGGAACAGGCCGATGTCTTCCACGTCATGGCCACCACCAGGCACGACACCGTCGCCACCCGCTGGGCACTCGACCATCCCGTCCATGACCTGCTCCCCGGCCTGCCACGGCAGAAATGGAAACGCCGCTCGGGTGAGGGAGCTCACGGCCTGCGGATCTATGACTGGGCCCGCGTCGAGGTCCGTCCCTGGCACCGGGAGGCCCGCCGGCACTGGGTCCTCGCCCGCCGCAGCGTCCGCCGGCCCGAGGAAATCTCCCACTACATCGCCTACTACCCGGCCGAAACCGCCCTGGACGATCTGATCCGCATCGCGGGCAGCCGGTGGGCTGTCGAGGAATGCTTCCAGACCGCGAAGCAGGAGTGCGGCCTGGACGACTGCCAGGTCCGCCGCCACCCCGGCTGGCACCGCCACATGACCTTTGCGATGGCCGCCCACACCTGCCTCACCGTCCTGCGAGTGCGCGAACTCGGCACTGACAAAGCAGAAACAGATCCTCCCAGCTCATCCACTACAGCCTCGCCGAGATCCGACGCCTGATCACCCGCCTCACCCACCGACAGCCCCCTCCCATCGACCACATCCTGCATTGGTCGACCTGGCGCCGCAGACGGCAGCATCAAGCCCGCGTCAGTCACTACAAACGACGCGGACACAGCCCCTGAAAACCGCCCATCACTCAGAACAAACACCGTTGCAGTATTAGGCCGTCACCCCGGCCGTGCTGCCTGAACTGATTCGTCCGGCGGCGACGAACCCTGCTTCCACCGTTGGACCGCAGGCGCCAGCTCCCGAGTGACCTCCTGTGGTATCGGTTGTCCCAAGGCCCAGTCGACGACTGCCTCGGCTACGGCATGAAGCTTGATGTTGCGGCGTTGGGAGATCTCGCGCAATACGGCCCAGCCAGCGGCAGGCGGCAGTTGGTGTACTGCGATGAGTACGCCGATCGCCTGATCGACCACCGCGTGGGAAGCCACTGCCTGACGCAGTTGTGCGTTCTCCTCACCCAGACGCGTGATTTTCTCATCAAAGGCGTGGATGGAAGGGGAAGCGGACCGCTGCTCACGGCGTGAGGCCATAGAGGATCCTTTTCGGGGGGCTACCGGGATACTTTCACCGTTTGCCCGCTCTCTGCCTCGACACGCGTCCTGTATCAATCACGTGGCGCGACCTTGCGTTTCAGAGGGCGGCTGAAGGAGGCGTGGCGACGTGCAGTGGCCGGCAGTCAACCGTCGTTCCGTTCGCGCCCGCTGTTGTGTCGTCGTGCCGTTCCATGTCGGGCCGCCAGCCCCGGTCTCCAGGCCGCGGAGGCGAGCACCACCCCGTCGGCGGCCTGCGGCGGCTGACCGACCCGGCCGGTGGGACACCGAAGCCGCCGCTCTGCTCCGCCATCCCGACCTGCTCGAGACCATCACCGCCCTGCACCGGCCCCAGCTCATGGAATGGGCCACGGAGAGTGCCTGGTCCAGCTGGCGGATGCCCGTGAGCACACACATTGAGTAGGTCGCGTCCTCAAACAGCCGCGCCGTTTCCACGCAGCCCCTCGCGCGCCGAGCGCCGCCGGAGCCTCTCCTCTCACACCGTTCGACCAGCTCCCGCAAGAGTGAAGGATGCGCCCCCAGCATGGTGGTGGCCTCCACCGTCCCGTTCACTCGTACCACCCCCGCCACTCATACAGTCGCAAGGACCCGCCACTGCCGCATCCCGGGGACGTCGGCGGCTCAGATGGCCGCGATGTCTGTGGGGTGCTGGTGCACTTCAGCCCTCGACTCCGGTCGAGGTGTGTGCGGCGCCCACAGGCTTGGACTCGGGAGATCCGCGCTGGCGCAGGTAGACCGAGAGGATGGCCATCGAGGCGACGGCAAGGAGTTCGGACTGCCAGTTCTGCAGGGTGCGGTTCCAGAAGTCGGCGGAGCCGAGATACTGCGGCCAGGAGACGGGCGCCTGGAGCTGGCGCAGGTGTTCCTCGTTGTAGGCGGCCGTACCGGTGATGGACTGGGCCAGCCACGACCACAGGAAAATGGCGCCCATGACGATGCCCAGGGAGCGTGAGTACACCGTCTGCCGCCATCCCGTGTCGGCAGCCCAGCGGGGTGAGGAGGGGTCGGCGTGGTCGCCGACCTTCTGCTCACGGTCGCTTTCCACACCGGCCTTGTGCAATTCCTTCGACTCGGGCGAGCCGCGTTGGAGCAGCCAGACGGTGCCGAAGATGTAGAGGGAGAACTGCAGGTATTCCGACTGCCAGTTCTCGGTGACGTCCACAGCGAAGTCCGAGGTCGTGAGGTAGTAAAGGAAGCCGATGGGATGGAGCCCGTCGGTGATCAGCTGGTTGTTGACATCGGCGTGGCCTGACACGGCCTGGCCGACGAGGGTGAGCAGGAAGCCGGTACCGAAGGCCAGGGTCAGGCTGTTGTCCTTCAGGAACCGTGTCAGGCGGCTCATCGCTGCATCAGCCCGATGGCGGTGAAGTAGCTGAGACCGGCGCCGACGGTGAGCAGCAGCAGGGTGAAAAGGGTGCGCATCCTCCGGTCATCCCCCTTTGATCTGGCACTGGTAGGGCCGGCGGGGGCGCGGCACGCAGCCTGCCGCGGTGATCTTCCAGCCGACCGGGAAGGCTGACAAGAACAGGGTGTCGCCGTTGAGGACCACTCGTGCCTGCTGCCCGTAGACGTCCGCCCCGTGCACTGACACCGCCTGTGGCAGTTGTTCTTCGAACAGGGCTTGGGCGCAGGGCTTCTTCGCGGACTGTTCGACTTCCTGCCTGGTCTCGGGTGCCAGCGCCGCGCAGGCGCGTGCCCCGTCCTTCTGCTGGACGCTCTCCTCGAAGCGCAGGGCTGTACGGGACGCGGCCGCTTCCCGTTCGCCGAGCGTGCTGCAGCCGGTCAGGCAGACAGCACAGATGGCCGCCAGCAGGCCCGTACTCCTCCAGCGCGACAAGAAAGACCTCCATCCACACGGCAGGGGGCTGCCGGACCATGCTGATGCGGTGGCGATCGCCGTCGGCGGATGCCGCGCCGTATGCCAGACGAACGCAGAACGTTCGGGCTACGCCATCGGGGTTACGCTCCCGGCTCGCTGGGCTCCGTATGTCCCGAAACCCCCAGGCGGCGCGTGCGGTGACCTCTTCCCTGCCGGTAATCCGAGACAGGCCCGCGTGCCGCCATCGCGCGCGATCTCAATCCGCCAGGGCCTGTCCGGTGCAACCCCTGGCCGAGCGGACCAGCTCCGGTACTAGCAGCGGCCGTGTGAACCGCCCCCGGCCCCGTCAGCCGCTTGTACTCGGGAAGTCGCCACCGAGGCGACCGGACTGGTCGCCCCCGGCACCGGCCACTTCGTGACCGAAGAAGCACCCGACGCCCTCACCCAGGCGCTACTCGACTTCTTCCGCTGACCGACGCCGACCCCGCCCCGGTGTGCCGGGCGGGGGTAGGAGCGGCGGTCGAGCTCGGAGTCGTGGACGACACAATCGTGACGAGTGAGGACCCTCCGGGAGTGAGTGTGGAGCCGCCTGACGGCCTCCGACCGACCTCCAGCAGGCCCTCATGTCCACACTGACGCGCCTTCGAACCCGCGCGCCCGTCTACGGCAGGCGCATCTGGTCGTCGACGAGGTCGGTCGCGCCCGCCGTGGACCGGCACCCGGGACGTCAAGGCCCTCGCCCTCCTCGCCAGCTGGAGCGCCCTCACCACCCGTGCCAGCCCTGCCCCGCGCGGAGGAGTACCGCTGAGAAGGCTGCACCCCAGATCCGCCGAGTCAGCGGCGCTCGGCGACGAGCGATCGGTCGGTTCCACGACACGGTCGCCGAGTACAAGTCTCCAGTCGCTTGGCGCCGATCCGGCGAAGAGCGACCAGAGACTGGTAGGGCCCGTCACCCCTGCGTCGAGATCGGCGAGAGCGGCCGTTGCCGTGAGAGTGCGGTCAGGCGGCGAAGGAGGCGAGCAGTTCGTCGTACTGCTTGCCAGCGGTGGTCAGATCTGGTCGGAGAGACCGAAAGCGGTGCCGCTGACGTGGGTGAACCGCACGCAGGCACGGAAGAGCTCTCGCGCATACGGTTTCTCGCCCCGTTCGCGTGAATTGCCGTCATTCTTCGGTGTCACAGTGGGTGACTGGCCCGGTGTGCCCTCATCTTGGGTCCGGCCCGCCAACCAGGGCCTCTGTTGCTCGTGCCCGGGTCTGCTGCCCGGTGCCCGAGCTCACCACGAAGGGGTTCGCCCGTGGAGACCGGCCGACGAGACGTACTGCGAACCGGAGCGGCCGTCGTGGCCGCCGGGAGCCTGACCGGGCTGGGCGCCCGGAGTGCGGGCGCCGCCGCCCCCGCCGATGCGGCCGCCGCCCGTTCCCTCTTCGCGGGCGAGGGTGTCGAGCCGGCCGCGTGGCGTGAACTGAGGCGGAGCCTCAGTCCGGCCGCCCGTCTCTACCGCCCGGGGGGCGCGGAGTACGCGGCACGGGCGACGCCCGACAACCAGCGTTACGCATCCATCCGCCCGGCCGGTGTCCTCGCCTGCGCGACCGAGGGCGACGTGGCAGCCGCGATCCGGTGGTGCGCCAAGCACGGCATGCCCTTCGCGCCTCGCTCCGGAGGGCACAACTACGCGGGCTACTCCACCACTCCCGGTCTGGTGATCAGTCTGCGCGCGCTGAAGGAGGTGGTCCCCCAGGGGCAGCGGCTGCGTCTGGGTGGGGGCGCCACGAACTCGGACGTGTACGCGGCCCGTGCGGCCAACCTGTACTTCCCCGGCGGGCGCTGCCCGGAAGTGGGCGTCGCCGGCCTGACCCTCGGCGGCGGGCTCGGGTTCAACGACCGCAAGTGGGGTCTGACCTGCGACCGGCTCACCGAGACCCGGGTCGTACTTGCCGACGGGACGCTGGTACGCGCGGCCGACGACGAGAACGCCGACCTGTTCTGGGCCTGCCGGGGCGGGGCCGGCGGCAACTTCGGCATCAACACCGGCTTCGTCTTCGACGCCGTGTCCGTCGTCCGGCTGCGCGCGACCGTCTTCGACCTGACGTTCAGACTGGACGCGGGAGTTCAGGTGATGGAAGAACTGCGGCACATCCTCGAAGCGGACCGCGACAACGACTTCGACGTCCGGGTCGGCTTCAAGCACGCCGGCGACGGCACCACCACGCTCTGGCTCCTCGGGCAGCGGCTCGGCGACGAGGACGCCCTGCGACGCCTGTTCATGCCCCTTCTGCGGCTGCGACCGACGCGGACCTTCGTCGAGGAACGCGGGTTCTGGTCGGCGCAGGACTACCTGATGGAACCCCTCGGAGCGAAGGAAGCCTACGCCTCCAAGTCCCTCGTCCCCGACCAGTGGCCCACTCCCGACACGGTGGCCGCCGTCGCCGACTGGACACGCGGCTGGCAGCCGGGACCCGCCCGGGCCACCGGCTACGTGACCCTGTTCGCCATGGGCGGCGACAGCGCCGCGCCCCGTCCGGACGAGACGGCCTACCCGCACCGCGGCGCGACCTTCGTGATCGACATCGGCACCCGCTGGAAGCCCGGTACCCCGCCCACCCAGGTACGCGCCCTCCTGGAACAGACCCGCACCGCCCACCACATGCTCCGCCGCCGCCTGTCCACCCGCGCGGCCTACGTCAACTTCCCCGACCCGGGCCTGTACGACTGGCAGCATGCCTACTACGGCTCCAACTACGACGGCCTGGTCGCCGTCAAGCGACGCTACGACCCCGCCGGCCTGTTCCGCTACCAGCAAGCCGTCGGCCGTCCCGGAGTCTGAGGCCGGCAGTCCCCGGATTACAGTGACGGCCCGTCGGAGAAACCGACGGGCCGTCAAGTGGGAGGTCAGACCGGAGCGGTGACGGAGCAGCCTCGCTCCGTCAGGTCACCGTTCGGATCGCCGTGTCGCTCACCGCTGGAAGGTGCGGTTCATCTCTGCGATCCGCCCGGCGTGGTAGCGGATGCTGGGGTGGATGGAGCGGGCGTCCGGTGGCAGGACGTCCGCTTGCTGCTTGATCTTGTCGGTCAGTACGGCCTGGTCCGCTCCGGTCAAGCGCAGAACGCCGGGGGTGACGCCGGCCGCGCCCAGGACCCGCAGCGTGCGCTGGGCGTCCCCGAGGCCGTTGACCTCCACACCGTCCGGTCCGAGCATCGCGATCAGCCGGGTGCCGGGGCCCAGGAGCGCGGCTGCGCCGCCGGGATAGTCGGTCTCCTGTCCGATGGTGTAAACGATGCGGCTGAAGGTGGAGAGGCGGCCCTGGAGATCGGTCGTGCCGAACCGGCCGGTGGTGGTGTACCGGACGGTGACGGGCAGGTCGGTCGTGCGGAGGGTCGGCTTCCAGATGGGCAGTGAGAAGGCCCCGATCGATGGCAGGGTATTGCGGCGGTTGAAGCCGCCGCTGACGAAGCTGAGGTCCCGCTGGATCTCCGCCTTCCGGGCCGGTGCGGCCGAGTCCCATTCGGCGCGCAGCCCCTTCGGGTCCAGCGCGCCTTCCGGCCCTCTGGGGTAGTCGGCCGCGAGTCTCCCCGGACGTGCGCCCCAGGTGACCTGACGGGTGACGGGGTGGGCCTGTTCGACCTCGGAGGCGCCGCCCGCACCGCCGCCGACCACCAGCAGGTCGTCGTCCGGACGGTAGCTGGCGCTGGTGTTCTGACCGCCGTACTGGACCCGGTGCGCCCGCACGAGGCCGTCGAGGCGGACCAGTGTCTGAGGCGGGACGGTGGTGCGGTCCACGGGCTCGCCGCTCTCGGTCAAAGCGACGGCCCCGGTCATCGGGTGGACCGAGTAGGGGGAGTCGGGGTCCGCGACGAACCTGGGGTCGCGGTAGCCCTCGGCCCGGAAGCCGAGCCGGGCTCGCAGGGCCGGATCCAGGCCCACGGGGTCGATGGGGGTGCCGTCCGGGGCGTACGTCACACGGGTGTCCGGATCCACCGAGTAACGGGATTCGGGATCGATCACGCGGCGTTCGGTGGGGCGGCCTTGGGGGTCGAGCAGGAAGGGCTCGGACAACTTCCTGGGCTCGCCGTCGACGTTCTGGGCACCGAGGAGCCAGCTTGCGCTCGCGGGCAGCTGGCCGGTGTAGGGCTCGCCCTGCGGGTCGAGGATCCGTACGTCACCGGCCGGACCGAAGGTCACCTGGTAGCCGGTATCGGGATCGACGAAGGTCCGGCCGGCCAGCTGGTCGCCCGCTGCCTGCTGGATCCTGGGCGGGCCGAGGCCGGTGGCCAGGTCCAGCGAGCGCGCGTACAGCGTCCGCTTGTCACTGGTCGTCAGGCGGTACCGGGCATCGGCGGGCCACTCCGCTGCGGCCTTCGTGTCCGCTCTGGCCTCAATCCCGGAGACGTTCGCCTGGTATGTGGGCATGCCGGCGAAAGCCCGGGCGACACCGACGGCCCGTCCGAAGGCGGTGGACATCACGAAGTCGTTGCGGTCCTCGGCAAAGTCGACGGGCTGGAACGGTGCGCCCGGCAGCTCGTTGTCCATCGCGGGCTGGGTCAGGCGGAAGTCCCCGAGATCGTTGACCACCCCGTAGCCCGCGGCCACGGTCAGGACGGGCGGCACATCGGCGCCGGCGCCTGCGACTGGAGGCAGGGTGAGGTAGTCGACCGTGGCTGCCCATCCGCTGCCGACGATCACGTGCGGGATGACCGGCAGCTGCTGCGGATAGCGGGCGTTCAGGGATTTCGTCAGTTCCGCGTCCGCGGTCGTCCGCCCGGTGATCAGGCCGTCGGCCTGCTCCCGCAGCACGCGGCGCTCGCAGTCCCGTTCAGCACGGATGTTCTTCAGGGTCGCCTGTGAGCCGGCCTTGCGGGCCAGGTCGAGTACCTTGTCGAGGCCGATGGCGGAGTCGGGCAGAGTTGCGCGTACGGACGCGGCTCGGGCCGCCGCGGCTGCCGGGCCGACCAGGGGCGCGTTGCCTTCCATCCGGTGCACAGGGCGGGCGGGCTCCTCGTCGAGCAGGCCCATCGCGATCGCGGAACCCAGCGCGGCGTTCTTCACCCGCGCCGAAGTGGTGGGCAGTTGGTCGCCGAGGATCTTCAGGGCTGTGACCCGGCCGATGTCCCTGGGGCTGAGCGGGATGCGTCCGGCGGTGTCGGCTGTGGTGAGTACGCCCTCGTTCAGTCCGCTGGTGACATCGGGTCGCTGCTTGTCCGACCGGTCGGCGACGATCACCGCCACCTCGGTGAGCCGGGCCGCGACCGCCTGCCGGATCAGGTCGGCCGTCGCCCGGTCGGAGACCCGCACCACAGCCGCGTCCGGCCCGAGGAAGTGCGCGGTCGCCACCGGCGCGTAGGGAAGCGTGCTCGGCATCCGTCTCGGCTCCACGCTGACCGTGAAGGAGCCCTGGCCGTCGGGGAGGAGCACCTGGCCACCCACGACCCGGGCCCCGGCCGGGAGAGGTCCGTCGGTCAGCGCGGCCTTGATGGCGTCGGCCGTACGGCCGACGCCGGCTGTACCGAGCTCCCTGCCACCGAAGTCGAGACCGGCGGACGCATGCGCGATCGGCCCCGGAGCCGCGCACACCGCGGCGGGTTCCAGGAGAGCCGGAGTGAGCGCATGTGCACTTTGAGCGGCTGGGCCGAGAGAACCGCCGAGCACGGCGCCGATGCCGCACCACAGCGGAAGTGTCCGCCTGAGCCATGGGGAATCACCGGGCATGGATGCAAGGCCCTCCTATCGCCGGGGCAGCCTCGACCACCCCGCGTCATCACTAAAAGAAGATGATCGCTATACGGAGAGTGACAACCTAAAGCGTCGGAGGAATCACCTGAGTGATCGTTTCGCTTTGGCCCGAACGGCTGGCAGCGGCGCGACGACCGCACGACGACGACCTACATCACGAGGGCCCCTGCCTGGTATTCGGTGGCCTCGGTGACGTGTACCTCTTCGAGTGCCTCACTTGCCCCGGACGCCCTTTCACGCACCGCTACGGCCCGGAAACGCCACCGTCCGGGTGACCATCCCACAGAGCGGGCTCCAGCGGCGGTACATCTACGACTGCCCCCCCAACCGACGGATGCCGGCGGGCCGAAGAGCGGCGGCTTCCGGGCAGTCTCGTCGCCCTCGCAACGGCACGGTCCAGGCGCGGGCCCTCCGAGCGCCGCCCATCGACCCGCGCCTTGCTCCTGCCATCCCCGGGCCGGAACCGAGCAGTTGTGAAAGGAACCCGAAGTGCCCGTACCTTCCACGATCGACCACCACGCCACCGGCTACAGCCTCGCGCACGCCTACTGCCTGGCCAGGCTGGCGGATCTGGCCTACAAGACCGAGCCCGTCATCGAGGAGATGGCTCAGCAGTGGGGTTTCGACCGGTTGCGTCATCACCGCACCCGGTTCACGCCGCCGTTCCCGTTGCAGGACACGCAGGCGTTCACCATGGCCAGCGACCGCATGATCGTCATCGCGTTCCGGGGGACCGAACCGGCTCAGATCCGCGACTGGCTCTCCGATGCCACGACCCCGCCGTGGCCGGGGCCGGCGAAGACCGGCTATGTCCACTACGGCTTCGGCGAGGCGCTTCAATCCGTCTACCCAGCCGTGCAGGACACTCTCGCCGAGTTCCGTACCAACGGGCAGAGTGTGTGGCTGACCGGCCACAGCCTCGGCGGCGCCCTGGCCATGCTCGCCGGAGCCCGCCTCCACCTCGAAGAGCCGAAGCTGACCGCCGACGGCATCTACACGTACGGCCAGCCCCGCACCTGCGACCGTCTTCTCGCCGCGGCCTGCAACAAGGGCCTGACCAAACGCATCCACCGCTTCGTCAACAACAACGACATCGTCCCCCAGCTCCCACCCGAGTCCGCCTACACCCACGTCGACACGTTGCGCTACATCGACGCCTCCGGGAAGGTACGGGAGCCGATGACGCTCCTGACGGGACTGACGGACCGGGCCAAGGGGCTGACGGCCGACCCGTTCGCCCCAGCCAGCGACGGCGTCCGCGACCACTCGATCCTCAAATACATCGCGGCGTTGAAGGACAACCTCAGCTGAGTTCACCCCGGTTGCGCCGAGGCCCTGCTCGCGGCCGAGGGCCACGTCGTCGAGTATCTTCTGCCGGGCCGGACTCCGGGTCCGGCTCCGCTCGCCGATGTCTACCTCCTCAAAGCCGATACCCCGGCCGCGCTCGCGGTCGCCCGCAGACTGGAGGGGCTCGGCGCGCGGGTGGTCAACTCGGCTGCCTCGACAGGGTTCTGCCGGGACCGGGCGCGCGTGGCCCGCCTCGCACGGCGCGCCGGGCTTCCCTTCCCCGCCACCACCGAGCTGCCCGGGCTCGAACGCCCTGCTGGCGCACGGGCCGGTGCGGCGACCGCTCGTGGTGACGAGCCGTCGCAGCCGCCGAGGCAACCTGGTCGCTCTCGTCGCCGACGACGAGCGGCTGCGTGAACTCGTCGGCCAGTGGCCCGGTGAGCCTGTGGTCGTCCAGGATCTGGCACCAAGCACCGGCTGGGACCACAAGGTCTGGGTGGTCGCCGGCCGGATCTTCGCAGGACTGCGCCACTCCGAACTGGCCGTGGGGGAACAGTTCCCCTCCCAGGTCGTCGGTGAGCTGCCGTGCGGCTGGTCCGAGCTCGCCCTGAGAGTGGTCGAAGTGTTCGACCTGGACGTGTACGGGGTGGACATCCTGGATGTCGGGGGCGCTCCGCTGATCGTGGACGTGAACGCCTTCCCCGGTTACGAGGACAGCCGGCCGCTCCAGCAGCCGTGGCCCACCTCGCAACCGAGGTCGCCGCCGGCGAGATCTCCCCGCGCGTGATCGCGGGAATGCCCGGGACCCGGGTGAGCCGACCGGTGCGGTGAAGCGCACCAGCCGTATCCCGCCCCCGGCAGACCGGCCGCGTAAGGGGCATTGCCCGGCGGCCCGTGGACCTGCGGCAGCCGTGGGCGTTCACGGCTGCCGCGGGTCGCGGTGGGTCTGTTCTCAGCCGTCGTCGCGGACGCACACCGCGTAGGCCGTGAACGGGTAGTGCGTGTCGATGTGCACCGTCCAGCCTGCACCGTCCGGATGAGGACAGTTCCTCTTGACGCTGTCCGTTTCGTTCATCGAAGGGGCGTTCCAGCCCCCGCCGGTGACGATGAAACCCTCCGGGGCCTTCACCTCGACCCTCTGCGTGCCTTCGACTTCGACGATCCTGTATTCCAGGCCGGATCCGTTCTTGCCGCCGAGAGCGACGTGCGCGGTGTCGCGAACCTTTCCGGCGGTCTTGGCCGCACCGTCAACGAAACCTTGAGCCACCCCCCTCCCCCCGCGCCTGCGCGGCGGCCTCGCACACGCGCGCCTCGTCCGCGTCGACAACTACGTGCCGCGCCACCTGGGCCGGCTGTCCGACGTCAATGGTCCAGCCCCACGGCCGCGCCACGGGATCTGACGCACCCCGCGAGACCACCCAGCCGGAGACCCAGTCCTCCACAACAGACGCACATGTAAGCGATGAACCAACCATAGATCTATTACATCAGTGGGCTGAGGGAATCGCCAGGCCCGGCCGAACCGACCCCTTGGGCACTCTCGGCACCTGGCCGACGGGGGGGCACATCCCGTGCGCATCAGCCGGGAACCCCCGTTGTCCCGCAAGGACCAAGGAGAGAAGTTTCCGCAGGCCAAAAAGGCTTCCGCCGCGAAATCCCAAGAAGGCAGGGGCTCAGCCGTACTGCCCGGTGTGACCGTGCGCTGACGCTTCGCTGGATTAGGACGGAGCCGTCGGGCTCCGCCCTTGTCCAACCCGGCTGCGGTTCAGAGGAGCAGGACGAACATCACCGCCATGCCGAGAGCCATCGCCGCATGGCAGGCTGGAGACAAAGCATCGGCTCGGATGCCCGCCACTGGTTCCGGGCCTGCCCGCGGGCATGGCACGGGCCGCGTCGAAGGCGCGGGCCAGCCAGCACAGCGCGAAGGCCGGCAAGACCAAGGCCAGCAGGCCCGTCGCCAGCCTCCGTCCGGTACCGACGAGCCTCATGGCGGTCATGCCCGAGCCTCCCGACATGTCCATTCCTGCCATGGAGTGCCCAGCTCCGCCGCCGCCATGACCCGAGGTCATGCCGCCGGAGTCCATGACGGCGACCATCCACGCCATGGCCGCCATCATCACTGCGTGGAACAGCGTGCCAGCCTCGTGGCCCGCTTCACCGGCAGCCCTGCGTCGATTGACCGAACTCAGCCAAGGAAGCATGGTGGGCCGAAGTCCCCGGCAACTGCGGCGCCGCGCCGGGCCCGAAGGCGTACTGCCAACTGCGGCGCCGCGACACACCCAGCACGATCTGGATGGCGTTGACTCGGCGCGCGAAGTCCAGCAGGGCCCCAGGGATGTCGTCGCCGACCACCTGGTGGAAGGTGCCGCCTAGGTCCTCACCAGGGTGGGCTGGACGGCCAGTTCCTTCGACGGGCGGCGATGAGGCCGTCGCTGCAGGACATGTCCAGGGCCAGGACATCACCGCATGCGCCTTCAGGGAAGGCGAGGAGCTGGACGCCGTTGCCGGCGGCTTCGCCGATCGCGTCGATCGTCTTGCGGACGGTGTCCCGCTTGTTGTGGAGGACGGGTTCGCGGTGTGCCGCGGCGACGGTGACGGTACTGCCCATGGCTACTCCTGGGTCACGAAGACGACCCGCTGGTGGATGCGGTTGCGGCGTGGGGTCGAGGGCTGTGTCGCGCCCGAGCGTGTCGTGGCGCGGCAGGCGAGGATGTGTTCGCCGACCGAAGAGGGCGTCCAGGCAAGGGTGAACCTCTGCCAGGCGTGTCCCGAGCGGGAGGTGGTGCCGGCCGGCGGCTTGGGCTTGTCCTGCGGCTGGAGACCGCCGGGCTCGCCGAGCCGGTCGCGCACGGCGTCCCGGTTCTCGCCTTCGTGAACGCCCTTGAACTGGGCCGTGGTGATCATGTGCGAGCTGATGTCGCTCGCGACATGCCTGATCCCGGACCAGATACCGACTCCGGCGAGTACGGCGACTCCCAGGATTCCGAGCAGGACCTTTCCGACAACGCTCATGCCAGAACTCCTTGGCCATGGGGGGTGCTGACGTCGATTGACGTCGCCCAAGCAGTCTGTTGCGGCGCTCCGCGCTGATCGTCGCCCTGGACGAGGAACCCGACCCCCGACTTTCGTATCCCCCCACGTCCTCCTGTACGGAAGAACCGCCGGCCGGCCCCGGCTCGAACCACCCGAACCACACCGCGCAGACCGCCTGACACCGGCTGGGCGTGGGGGCCACGCCTCCGCTGGGGGGCTCGGTTCAGGTTTGCTCCTCGCCGCTGACCGCGGCTTCGTACGCGAGCAGGGTGTCGATGAACATCTGCCGCTGATCCGGCGTCAGGGGAGCCAGTGCCTTGCGCCACGCAGATGCGCCCGGGGCGAGCCAGGCAGTGATCGCTCGTTGCTGGTGGGCCGCGATACCGATGATCCGACGACGCCGGTCCGCCTCGTCCTCACGCCGCTCGAGAATCCCCTTCCGGCTCAGGTCACCGACCAGCAGGCTCACCGTCGTCGGTGCGACCTGCAACCGGGCGGCCAGCTCGTTCACGGTCATCGGCCCGTCGAAGAGCAGGTAGGAAAGGAGCGAGAGATGACGGGGAGCCAGCGAAAGGGACTGCAGCGCCTCGGGCACGGGGATCTTCTTCGCCCTGCCCACCATCCGAGGCATGAGCAGCAGCAGGGCCCTGACCGCGTCATCGACTCCGCCCGCCCCGTCCTCTCCGGCATCACGCGCCTTGGGTGTTGACATCGCGCACCTCTCACCATTTAACTTTGGAACCAAAGATGTTTTCTCTGCAAAGTGAACTTGGCCCATGGTAAGCACCGACCCCAACGGAGATTCACCATGCCGCACTTCAGCCTGCATATCCGCGAGGAAACCCTCGACGGGACGGTCGAAGCGAAGCTGATCAGCGCTCTGACCGACGCGGTCGGTGCCGTCTACGGCACGGAGTTCCGCCGCCTGGTCGGGGTCGAGTTGGTCGGCATTCCCCAGCACCGGCGAGGCATCGGCGGCGTCCCGACAGAGGATGACGTCCCACTCGTCACCCTCGGCATGCGCGAGAGCGCCCTTCACCTTCCGCAAGTCCCGGACGCTCCCGCCCGACTGGTCGCCGCCACCACCGACGCACTGGTCGACGTGCTCGGCGAGGACGTCCGCGAGCAGATCGTCGTGACGATCGTCGGCGTCCCCGGCGGCCGCTCAGGAGTCGCCGGCGCGATGGCCTGACGCGCTTGCGCGGGTCGGCCCTGCCCACCCGGCCCGCGCGGGCACCGAACCGGTGAACGTTGCCGGTCGGAGCACTAGTAGTGCTTCGTTAGGTTCTGGTTCTGCTGGTCGGTAGGGGTCGGCCGCAGGTGGTGCAGGTGCCGGCCCAGCACCTGAGCAGGTCCTGAAGGGCG